>NZ_LOYN01000017.1:0-726 GCF_001526325.1 Burkholderia sp. MSMB1826 | reverse complement strand
GTTCGACGCTTCGCTGCTCACCGACGAGCAGGCGAAGACGATCAAGATGAACGCGATCACCGAATGGTCGGCGCTGCCCGCGACGGAAATGTTCCTGCGCGACAACCAGCACGACAGCGACTTTTCCGCGTTCATGAGCGTGTGGTTCTTCGAGGAGCAGAAGCATTCGCTCGTGCTGATGGAATACCTGCGCCGCTTCAAGCCGGAGATGGTGCCGACCGAAGAGGAACTGCACGCGGTGCGCTTCCAGTTCGATCCGGCGCCGCCGCTCGAGACGCTGATGCTGCACTTCTGCGGCGAGATCCGCCTGAACCACTGGTATCGGTGCGCGGCCGACTGGCACACCGAGCCCGTCATCAAGCAGATCTACGAAACGATTTCGCGCGACGAAGCGCGTCATGGCGGCGCGTACCTGCGCTACATGAAGAAGGCGCTGAACAACTGCGGCGACGTCGCGCGTGCCGCATTCGCGAAGATCGGCGTGCTGATGGCGTCGGCGCGCCGCACCGAGAAGCCGCTGCACCCGACCAACCTGCACGTGAACCAGGCGCTGTTCCCGCGCGACACGGTGCAGTCGCGCTTGCCGGATCCGGAATGGCTCGAGCGCTGGCTCGACGAGCAGATCCGTTTCGACGGCGAGTGGGAGAAGAAGGTCGTCGAGCGGATCCTGCACAACCTGTCGATCCTGTTCGAGCGCACGTTCGCGACCGCGCAGGAGCTGAACCG
>NZ_LOYN01000016.1:0-141203 GCF_001526325.1 Burkholderia sp. MSMB1826 | reverse complement strand
TTTCCTCGAGGCCGAACAGGTAGAAACTGCCGAGCGCCTTCTGCGCGTTCAGGTCGCCGCGTTCGGCGGCCTCGCGCATCCACTTGAGCGCCTGGTAGCTGTCCTGGCGCACGCCGTCGCCGCGGAAGTAGCGCAGGCCGAGATCGTAGGCGGCCTTCGGCTGGGTTTTCGCGGTTTGCTTGAGCGCGGCGATGCGCGGGTCCTCGCGGTCTTCCGCATCGTCCTTTTTTTGATAGGAGACCTGATCTTTAGGGCGATCGGAACAACCTGTGTCGTCGCAGATCCGTACCGTGCCGGCGGTAACCGACGGATCCTGCGCGCACGCGGCCAACAGCAACAGCAGCCCCGGTGCGAGTAGACGGCGATACATGGGTACTTTCCTCAAGTTTTATTGGCGCCGCAATTCTTCGAGCTATCCCATCCCCGCGAGCGTTTACCCGGTCGCGCGCGGCGCAGCGGATACAATCCGCGCACGCCGACACGCTGCCAAGGCTCTCTCAGGTTCTCTCTTCGAATCGTTCCGTCACTGCTTCATTGCTGCCGCTTCGCGCTGATCCGACTGTGCCGGTATCGATCCCAAACCTGACGCAGCAAACAATAGTGACGTGGTGAGCAATAATAATGGAGAAAAATGGCATGTCAAGACCATTCGCGTGTTTAAAGTTTGCGTAGTGCGTCAGCTTTGATATGCTCTTCCTCGCCAAAACCCTTGGAGACCCCATCGAGATGTCCACCACCGAGCAGGCCAACGTCGATCTCATCACCGCCAACAAGGTGCGCGATCTCCTGAACCGGAACGGCATTCCGCCGCGAAGTCACAACACGACGATCGCGAACGTGCTCGGCCTGAGCTTCTCGGTCGTCACGCGCAAGATGAAAGGCCTGATCCCGTGGAACCTGTCGCAGTTGCAGGACATCGCGACGCACTTCGGCGTGCCGCCCGCGATCCTGCTCGACGACAAGGGCACGCAGCCGGCCGCGGCGGAGATGATCGACGCGACGTTCGTGATCGAGTCGAAGCGCCTGCGCTGCCGCGCCGCGATCTCGACGAAGGCCACCAGCCAGATCGAAACGGACTTCGTCGCGCTGCAATGGCAGGGCGAATGGATCGTCACCGAACGCCAGCACGCACGCGAGGGCCGCACGTATCCGGTCGACGTGATCGAGCTGCGCTCGGCGCAGCCGAACGTGTACGCGGCGCGGATCGCCGTGGTCGACGATTCGCACGACGTCGCCGAAACGGTCTGCGAATATTTCATCGAGAAAGGCGTGAACGCGATTCCGTACTTCGACGGCGCGAGCTTCCGCAAGGCGCTGGAAGTCGAGGATTTCGACGGCTACATCCTCGACTGGATGCTCGGCGACCAGACGGCCGCCGAACTCGTGCGCGGCATCCGCTCGAGCGAGAACAGCGGCGCGCCGATCTTCCTGCTGACCGGCAAGATCTCGACCGGCGAAGCGAGCGAGGACGAGATCGCGCACATCGTGTCGCACTACAACGCGCGCTGCGAAGAAAAGCCGGTGCGCCTGCCGATCCTGTTCGCGGAAGTCGCCCGCGAATTGAAACTCACGCTGCCGGCCGCGGCGGCCACGAACTGAGAACCGAAAACCGACGCCGGGACGACAACCGGCTACACCCACCACCAGACCGAGGGAAAAGACATGCGTATTTCGACCATCTGGACCAAAAGCCTGCTGACGGCCTGCCTGCTCGGGATGGCCGCCGCGGCATGGGCCGCTTCGTCGTTCACGTTCACCGTCGACGGCAAGATCGGCAAGAGCAACCAGCAGGGGAAAACGGCCTACGTCTTTTCCGAGCAGGCGCTGATGGCGCTGCCGCAGCATACGATCGTCACGTCGACGAGCTGGACGCCGAAGGCGACCTTCACCGGCCCGCGCCTGTCCGACGTGCTGAAGACGGTCGGCGCGCACGGCACGCAGATCGAATTCCGCTGCATCGACGAATACACGTTCACGATTCCCGTCTCCGACGCCGACAAGTACGGCGTGATCCTCGCGCGGACGATGAACGGCAAGGTGCTCGGCAACGACAACTACGGCCCGCTGTGGATCATGTATCCGCGCGACCAGTATCCCGACGAGCTGAAAACGCCGCTCGGCGAAGCCAAGTTCGCATGGCAGATCATCGGTCTGACCGTGAAGTGAAATGACGCGGCGGCAATGGAAAAATAGAAAAGTCATCCTGGTCCTCGGCTCGCTGTGGATCATGGGGTTCGCCGCGTGGGCGTTCCTGCTGTGGGATCTCCTCGCCACCTCGGTCAACGAGGGCGTGCTCGAGGGGCCGCGCGAAGGCGTGTTCTGGACCGCCGCGCAGTACCGCAACGTCTACACGCGCTTCGACCGGCAATTGATTCTGTACGCGACGCACGAGGACGAAGACTTCGATCACGTCCAGATGCAGCTCGACAGCCTGTCGGTGTCGTTCGGCTTCCTGCAGCGGCCGTCCGAAGTGTCCGAATACTGGTTGCGCATCCCGCGCGCGCGCAACGAGATCGACGCGCTCGGCGAATTCATGACGCGCCTGACGCGCGAGGTGCCGCTGCTGCGCGATTCGCCGCAGCAGGCGCGGCAGGTGATCGACGAAGTCACCGCGTACTGGCCGAAGGTCAACGGCCTCGCGAACTACTTCCGCGCGATCGAAATGTCGCAGCGCGATTTCACGTTCCATCAATTGAAGGACAAGCAGCGCGCGATCCTGATCCTCGGCATCGTGCTCGGCGTGATCCTGTGCGCATTGTTCCTGCTGCTGCTCTATACGATGCGCACGCGCGACGACCTGCTCGAACGGCAACACGCGGCGCTCGATGCGGAACGCAAGGCGTCCGACCGCGCGTTCGAGATGATCGAGGCGAAGAACGCGTTCCTCGGGATGGTCAGCCACGAACTGCGCACGCCGCTGCAGGCGATCTGCGGATCGATCGAGATCCTGCTCGCGCGAGCGCAGTCCGACGCGAACCTGAAGACGATCCGGCGGCTGCAGAATTCGGCGCTGTCGCTCGAAGCGCTCGTCAAGGACCTCACCGATTACATCAAGCTGCGCTCGACGAAGCGCGCCGCCGAACTGGATACCGTCGGCATCGCGCCGCTGCTGGCCGAAGTGCTCGAACCGCTGCGCGAGAAGATCGCGGCGAAACGGATCGCGGTCACTCAGCTCGTCGAGCCGCCCGGCCTCGCGATCCGCTCCGATCGCAAGCTGCTGCGGCAGGTGCTGTCGAACCTGATCGAGAACTCGGTCAAGTACACGGCCGGCGGCTCGATCACGGTGGCGATCACGCTCGCCGACGCGGCGGCCGGCCGGCGGGTGAGGATCGCCGTGCGCGACACCGGCGCCGGCATCGCGAAGCAGCATTTGCCGAAAATCTTCGAGCCGTTCTATCGCGCGAACGACGCGGTCGGACTGCACGTCGACGGGATCGGCATGGGGCTCGCGGTCGTGCGCGAAATCGTGACGACGCTGCGCGGTCATGTGGACGTGCGCAGCGTGGTCGGCGAAGGCAGCGAGTTCGTCGTGACGCTGCCCGTCGAAGTACCCGACATCGATACGGGCACGGGCGGCAGCGCGGCCGACATGCCCGCGCTGCCGCCCGTGCTGGCGCACCTCGGGCGACGCGCGCTGGTGGTCGACGACAACGACAACGCGCGCGAAACGCTCGGCGCGATGCTGTCGGCGCTCGGCATCGAGGCCGATCTGTGCGGCACCGGGCAGGAAGGCGTCGCGCGCTTCGGTACGGGCCGCTACGACCTCGTCGTGCTCGATCTCGAACTGCCGGACCTGAGCGGATTCGACGTGGCGCGGCGCATTCGCGCGGTGGCGCAACCCGACGACGACGACCGGCATCCTGCGATCCTCGGCGTCAGCGCGTATGAATCGGCAGCGCTGCGCGAGGACCAGCGGGTATTCGACGCATTCCTGCCGAAGCCGGTTCACCTGCGCGAACTCGGCGCGCTCGTCGAGACGCTGCTCGCCTGAGCCGCGCCCACGCGGCATCACGCGTTCCCGCTCGTCCTGCTACTCGCCTGCTCGTCTACTCGCCGATCAGATGCAGCACGACGTCGCGCCGGTGCGCCGCGCGCCGATGCTCGAACAGATAGATCCCCTGCCACGTGCCGAGCACCATGCGCCCGTGCTCGACCGGAATCGACAGCTGCACCTGCGTGAGCGCCGTGCGCAGATGCGCGGGCATGTCATCAGCGCCTTCGGTGTCGTGCTCGTAGCGCGTGTCGTCCTCGGGCGCGAGCGTCGCGAAATAGCGTTCGATATCGCGCTGCACCGACGGATCCGCGTTCTCCTGGATCAGCAGGGACGCCGACGTGTGGCGGCAGAACACGGTAAGCAAGCCGGTGCGGATCGCCTGCTGGTCGACGAACGCCCGTACCTGCGGCGTGATTTCGACGAGGCCGCTGCCGCGCGTATCGACGCCGACGTGCGTGATGGCCTGTTGCATTGCCATGACCTCAGCCCAGCGCGGCGAAGCCTTCGGCTTCGATCTGCTTCGCGTCGGCGGGGCGCACGACCCGCGCGACTTCGACCCCATCGCGCAGGAATACCAGCGTCGGCCACAGCTTCACGCCGAACGAGCGACCGAGCGGACGGCCGGGGCCGTCCTCGATCTTCAGGTGCCGCACGGCAGGATGCTCGGAGAACGACGCCGCGATCGCGGGCTGCGCGCCTGCGCAGATCCCGCACCAGTTCGCGCCGAATTCGATGACGGTTGCGCCGCTCAATGCGTCGACTTCCGCGCGGGTCGGCGCGTTGGCGGTATAGCGTTGCTCGGTGTCCATCAGGCCCTCGTGTACGTTGGCGGAACGTGACTGCGCGCGCCGGCGCGATGCGGGCGGGTGCGGCCTTCGATTTCTTACTGTAGCGGAAAAGCCCGCGCGCTGCCGGCGCGGTCCGCGCGCATCGTCCGGAATGACACGACAAGAATCGGAGCGCCGCATCGCCGCGACGGGATCAGCATGGGAACGGATCCCGTCAACGAGGCTTCGACCATGAATGCGCCGCATTGCGTCACCGAACCGAACATCCTCTACTTCGGCACGCCCGTCGTGCTGGTCAGCACGCTGAACGAAAACGGCACGGCCAATCTCGCGCCGATCTCGTCCGCGTTCTGGCTCGGCTGGCGCGGCGTGATCGGCATCGCCGCCAGTTCGCAGACCACCCGCAACCTGCTGCGCACCGGCGAATGCGTGCTGAACCTGCCGTCGTCGGCGCAGGCGGACGCGGTCGACCGGATCGCGCGCACGACGGGCACGTACCCGGTACCCGACGGCAAACGCGCGAAGGGCTACGTATTCGAACCGGACAAGTTCGGCACGGCCGGGCTGACCGAAGCGGCATCGCAAACCGTCACGCCGCCGCGCGCGCTCGAATGCCCGGTGCACATGGAGGCGGTCGTCGCGGCCACCTACGGAATCGGCGACGACACGCCCGACCTGCGCGGCCGCATCCGCGTGTTCGAGCTGCGCATCCAGCGCGTGCACGTGCATCCCGACCTGCTGATGGACGGTCATCCGGACCGCATCGATCCGGACAAGTGGTCGCCGCTGATCATGAGCTTCCAGAAGTTCTACGGGCTGGCGCCGCGGCAGGTGCATCCGTCGCGGCTCGCCGAGATTCCCGAACGCGCGTATCGCAGCCCCGACATCGAGCGTTCGCGCGACGCTGGCACGCTGGCCGGTAGCGCACCGGTAATGACGCGCGCGGGAGAACGCCTGTGAATCCGATACGCCGTCCTGCTGCCACCCGTGCGGTCGATGTCGCCGCGCCGGCCCGGCACCGCCTCGTGCTGCCGGCGCTGTGCATCGCCGTGCTGATCGCGCAGATCGACACGGCGATCGTCAATCTCGCGACCGAACCGATCGGCGCCGCGTTCGGCGCCCGCGTCGGCGCGCTGCAATGGGTGATCGACGCGTACAACCTCGCGTATGCGGTGCTGCTGCTTACGGGCGGCCTGATCGGCGACCTGTACGGTCGGCGGCGTGCATTCGTGCTCGGCGCGACTGTGTTGAGCGGCGCGTCGGTCGTGTGCGCACTCGCGCCGACGCTGGACGTGCTGATCGCGGGCCGCGCGCTCGCCGGCGCGGGCGCCGCGCTGCCGATCCCCGCGTCGCTCGCGATCGTCCGCGTGCTCTGGCGCGATCCGGCCGAACGCGCACGCGTGCTCGGCATCTGGGCCGCGTGCGGCGGCATCGCGATGATCGTCGGCCCGACGCTCGGCGGCGTGCTGATCCACGCGTTCGGCTGGCGCAGCATCTTCGGCGTCGTGATTCCGTTCGGCATCGCCGCGATCGCACTCGCTAGCGCCGTCGTGCCGGAATCGGCCGATCCGCAGGGCCGGCGCTTCGATCCAGCCGCGCAGGTGCTCGGTGCGATCGCGATCGGCTGCGTCGTATTCGCGACGATCGACGCGCGCCACGCCCTCCTGCGCGCGGCGCTGCTGATCGGGACCGGCGTGGCCGCGATCACGCTGTTCGTGCGGATCGAACGGCGGCTCGGCACGGCCGCGCTCGTGCCGCTCGACCTGTTCGCGAATCGCACGTTCCGCGGGATGCTGGTCGGCAACGGCGCGATGACGTTCGGCGGCTACGGAATGCTGTTCGTGCTGCCGCTCGCATGGCAAAGCCACCACGTGCTCGACGCCAGCGGCGCCGGCCTCGCGCTGCTGCCGATGTCGGTGCCGTTCGCGCTCGTGTCGTTCGGCTCCGGTGCCGTTGCGGCCCGCGTCGGCGCACGCACTGCCGGCGCTGGCGGCGTCGCGCTGATGGGGCTCGGGCTCGCCGCGATCGGCATCGGCGCGGCCGGGTCGACGAATCCGCACGCGCCGATGCTCGCGTGGGCCGAGGCGGGGCTCGCGCTGACCGGCACGGGCCTCGGCCTCGCGGTCGGCTCGCTGGCCGCGACGGCCGTCGGCGCGGTCGACGCCGCGCGCGCCGGCACGGCGGCATCGCTGATGAACGTGACGCGGATGATCGGCGCGGTCTTCGGCGTCGCGCTGCTGGGCGCGCTGTACGACGCGTGCGGCGGCGGCGCGTCGGGGCTGCGGGTCGCGATGCTGACGGGCAGCGCGCTGCAGCTCGCGGGCGCGGCGCTCGCGTGGCGCACGGCCGGCACCGGCACGCGGGCCGGCGCACCGAGGCCGATCGGATAAGATACGGCCGGCCACGCACCTTGGCCCATGACCGAACCGACGGAGTGTTTTCAGTGATTCAACCGACCCCAGTATTCAAGAACAACCTCGCGCAACTGCCGGCCATCGACGGCATCGCGCGCATCGATCTCGTCGGCGCGAACGGCGACGTGGTCGCGACCATCGAGAACCAGCCGGGCAAGCAGGGCTCGCTCGCGGTGTACCACTATCTGAAGCAGGCGTTCGGCACGCTCGACGCGAAAGCGGCCGAGCACGGCCTCGCGGTGTTCGCCGAGCATACGGCCGACGCACGCAATCGTCCGGGCGCACACCCGAACGTCGATCGTCTGCTGGCGATCGTGGCCGGCGGCGACGCACTGCGCATCGACGTCGTCGCGAAGGACTGAGTCGGCGGCGACACGCACGCGTGCCGCCAGGCGGCGCGCGCGACCGTGACGGACCGGCGAAAAAGCGCTTGCCGCACCCGTCCCACTTTCCCCGGAGACAACCAGCGTGCTTCCTTCCGTTGCCTCACCGCTCACCCGGCATCTGGCGTCGATCGTTTCGATCGCGGTATTTGCCGGCGCCACGTTCGGCGGCACGGCATCGGCAGAGCCGCTGCGCACGGCCTCCGATATCGCCGGAGCGTCGCTCGTGCCGCTCGGCACGCTGCCGCACTCGCCTGAAAGCGGTTCGCTCGATCCGTTCTGCACGCAATATCGCGCGAAGCCGACCACGGCGGCCGGCCGCGAAGTCGCGAAGCGCGACTGGATCGTGACATCCGAGGCACCGCTCGGGCGCTACACGGTCGTGAGCTTCGCGAGCGGATTCAACGCCGGCACGAGCGCGATCTGTTTCGCGCGCAACGGCAACCTCGGCGTATTCGACGGCACGACGCTCGTCGCGCTCGGCTACACGGCGCGCAAGGCGGGCTGGCAGCTCGGCTCGGTCGATCGTCTGGAAAACGGTGCACTGCTCGTCTGGGGCGGCGACGGCCCCGGAGCGCCCGTCGGCGAGCTGCACGAGGAAAACGGCGGCCTGCGGCTGACCCGCGTCGCCGCCGAAAGCACGCACTGCAGCGGCCGCGCGGTCGTGCCGAACGTATACGGCAAGCCGCTCGACGCGGCCCGCAAGATACTGATCGCGCATGGCTGGCAACCGCTGCGGCCGCGCGAGAAGCCGGACGCGACGGACGGGGCTGCAACGCTCGCGAAGCACGGCATTATCGAAGCCGAAGCGTGCTCGGGCACCGGCGTCGGGTATTGCGCGCTGCGCTACCGGAATGCGGCCGGCGTGCTCGGCGTGACGACGGTGGGCGGCGAGCCGGACCGGCCTTCCGAGAACACCGTGATCGACTATCAGGTTGCCTGTCGCAAGCAGTGAACGGCGTGCAGGCGGCGCATGCACGATGCATGCGTCATGCGATCCGTGCCGCCAGGCGATCTTCCGTTCGCTCGATTGACCGGCGTCGCCCGCCCTCCTAAACTGGCTTCCCTTTTACGCCGCACCCGCAAAAGGGACTGCCATGATCGACTTCTCCACGTTCGCGCTGTTCTCCGGCGCGTGTCTCGCGCTGACCATTACGCCGGGCCCCGACATGTTGCTGATCGCGTCCCGCAGTGTGAGCCAGGGGCGACGCGTCGGCTTCGCGACGCTCGCGGGCATCCAGGCCGGCACCTACTGCCACGCGCTCGCGGCCGCGTTCGGTCTGTCGCAGCTGTTCGTCGCGGTGCCGCTCGCCTATGACGCGGTGCGCTTCGCCGGCGCCGCGTATCTGCTGTATCTCGCGTGGAAAACCTTCCGTTCGGATGCGACCGCGCTGTCGCCCGTCGCGTCGCCACGTCGCCATTCGACCGCGACGATCTTTCGCCAAGGGCTGACGACGAACCTGCTGAACCCGAAGATGGCGCTGTTCGTGCTCGCGCTGTTCCCGCAGTTCGTGCGGCCAGAGCACGGCTCGATCGCCGTGCAGATTCTCGTGCTCGCGACGGTGCTCAACCTGATCGGGATCGTCGTGAACGGCGCGGTGATTCTGTCCGCGAGCCGGCTGAGCCAGCGGATCGGCGCGCGCCGCCGGCCGTCGAAAGTACCGCAGTATCTGCTGGGGTCGGTGTTCGTGGGGCTGGCGGCGCGGCTCGCGATGGCGGGACGGCACTGAGGGCAGCCAGCAGCGCGAACGGAACCGTGCGAGCCCCGACGACACACGAGGTCGTCAGTCGTCGCGACCGGTGCCCGAATCACGCGTGTCCATCACCACGCGCAACGCACCGCTGTCGAGCAAGCTTGCCGGCGTCACCGTGCGGCGGTTCCACGGAATCCGGCCGAAATACCAGATCCTCCAGAAACCGAGCGGATGATCGGGATTCCGGTGCAGCAGCGTGTCGAAGGTCTCGACGTCGCCGAGCACGATCCGCGTCGCCTCGCACACGACCTCGCGCACGAAACGTGAGCAGAACTGCCGGCGCGACGCGAGATTGAAACCCGTGTCGTAGATCACACCGATCCGGCGCATCGCCGCGGCGACGAGTTCGCGACGCTGCGCGGCGTCGAGCGGCTGCCTGAGCCGCGCGATCACGCATGCGCCGCGCTCGGAGCGTGCGAGAAACCGCGACATCGTCGTGACGCGCGACAGCGGAAACGTGCTTTCGGCGATCAGCGTCTCGCCGCCGCGCTCGCCGACGGCGATGCCGACGTGATTCGTCCATGAACGCGTCGCGCTCGCCACTTCGAGAAACGGCCGCACGGTGACGCGGATGAAGACGATGTCGCCGATTTCCGGTTCGGCCGGCAACGGCTCGGCAAGCGGGTCGGGAGCGCCGGTGGAAAGGAGCCGCCGCCGGCGTGCGCCGGGCGAACGGACCGGAAGCGGCTGGCGGCCGGTGTCGACGACCATACAAACCTCGCGCGAGTGGACATGGTGCGAGCATGGCAGGCGCAGCCGCACGCCGCATCCGCTTCATCTGCAAGGGCGGGAATCCGCGCCGCCGGGTGGCGGATTTCGATACTGGCGTGACACGCGAAGCGCCCGAACGCGGCACCCTTCAGCGCGTCGCACCCAGCGCCACGCGCAGCCGCTCCATCAACCGCGTGTAATGCCGCAGCACGTCGTCTTTCGACACGACATTCGCGGTCGAGAAACGCTCGGACCACGCCGGCTTCCATTGATACGAACCGTGCACACTGCGGTCGCCGTCGGGCGCCTGGATCAGCGAGCGGATCCGCGCGTCACGGCCCGGCCCCGTATGCATCTCGAACAGCGCGTGGATGAACGTGTGATACGCGTCGTACACGTCGTCGTCGAACAGGTAGCGGTAGATGTGGAACGTGCGGTCGAGGTCACGCTTCGCGCGGATCACGTCGTCCGGCGAGATGTCCTTCCAGTAACCGATCCACGTGTAGAAGCACAGCAGCGCATTGAGCTGCGGCGCGACCGTGTCGTACAGCGCGAGCCGCTTCTCGATCAGCCGCTGGTTGGTCCACTGCACGAGCTCGAGCCGCTTCAGTCGGCGCGCGACGAGCCAGCCGAGACAGGCGACCGACAACGGCGTCAGCACGCCGAGCGCGAGCTTGACGATTTCCAGCGAATTCCACGGCGTATTGAATGGCTGCATGTAGGGCTCGACAGGAAGAAACGCATCCTCTGCGACGCGCGGCCCGGCGCGCAACGCAGCGCCGCTGGGCCGATCGCGTCGGCATTGACCGTTAGTTGCTTGCACATCGAACAGTACGCGACCGCACCGGCACGCCGTGCGACGCGACTCACCCCGTCAGTGTATCGGGCGATTGTCACCGCGCGATGACCGCGCGTCGACGCGCCACCGCGCGCCCGCTTCGCGCTAGGTCGGTAGCGCCGACGTGAGCTTGACCTTCTGCATCGGAATGTCGGTCTTCACGCTGAGCACGCCGGGGATACGCGTCAGGTATTCCATCTGGAAACGCCGGTAATCGTCGATGTCGGCCGCGACGACGCGCAGCAGGAAATCGCAGTCGCCGGCCATCAGGTGGCATTCGACGACTTCCGGCATCTGCTGGACGGCCTCGGCAAAACGGTTCACCGATTCCGCGTCCTGCCCCTTTAGCCACACGCGCGTGAAAATCGTCAGCCCCTTGCCGACCTTCGCCGGATTCAGCACGGCCACGTACTTCTCGATCACGCCGGCTTCCTCGAGCAGCCGCACGCGCCGCAGGCACGGCGACGGCGACAGCCCCACCTCGTGCGCGAGCTCCACGTTCTGCATGCGGCCGTCGCGCTGCAGCGCGCTCAGGATCCGGCGGTCGATAGCGTCAAGTTTCATTTGGCATCCGATTCCAAAAAATTCACATATCACTCGCCCAATGCCAAATTTTGAGAAAAATCTGGCGACAACGCAACCCGATTCGAGTCAAAAAAGCAGACAATCCCTCCCCCGAAGGAGGAGTGATGAGCAGTAGCGTTTCAACGTCGTCCGGGCTTCGCGACAAGCCCGCGTATCTTGCCGAGATGGGTCGCGGATTGCGCACGGCGCTGCCCGTCATGCTGGGTTTCGTACCGTTCGCGCTCGTGCTGGGCGCACAGGCGGCGCAAAAAGGGCTGAGCCTGTTCGAGGTGCCGATGATGACGGGCCTGAACTTCGGCGGCGGCTCCGAGTTCGCGGCGATCCATCTGTGGACGTCGCCGCCGCACATCGCGCTGATCGTCGCGATGTCGTTCCTCGTGAATTCGCGCCACATCCTGATGGGCGCCGCGTTCGCGCCGTATATCCGGCGCCTGCCGCGCCGCCGCGCCTTCCTCGCGCTGTTCTTCATGTGCGACGAGAGCTGGGCGATGTCGCTCGCCGACGCGCGCGAGCACTCGGCCACGCACATCAGCGTGCCCTATTACGCGGGCATCTGCATCGGGCTCTACCTGACGTGGATCTCGATGACGACGCTCGGCGCGGCGGTCGGCCCGACGATCGGCAACGTCGAACAGTACGGCTTCGACATGGCGTTCACGGCCGTGTTTCTGGTGCTGCTGCGCGGGATGTGGAAAGGGGTGCGCGCGAGCCGTCCGTGGTTCGTGAGCCTCGTCGTCGCGGCGGCCACCCATCTCGCGCTGCCCGGTGCGTGGTATGTCGCGGCCGGCGCGTGCGCAGGGCTGATCGCCGCGCTGCTGTGGGAGCCGCGCAATGCCTGAGCTTCCGGATTTCGGCACGGTCGCGACGATCGTGCTGATGGCGTCGACCACCTACCTGTCGCGCATTCTCGGCTACGTGCTGCTGCGCAACCGCACGCTGAGCCCGCGGATGGCGTCGGTGATGGAGAACGTACCGGGCTGCGTGCTGATCTCGGTGATCGCGCCGGCCTTCGTGTCGACGCGCCCGGCCGACCTGCTCGCGCTTGCACTCACGCTGCTTGCGGCGACGCGCCTGTCGATCCTGCCGACCGTCATCGTCGGCGTCGTGTCGGCCGGCCTGCTGCGCTACCTGCTCGGCTGAGCGGTGTCGCCGGCCACCCCGGCACCGCATTCCACGACACGACGAACGGGCGCGCGATGCGCCCGTTTCACGTCCAAGCCGACCGGCGCCTCGGGCGCGACCCGACGATTCTCGGGCCGGAGTGCTAGCCTTGTGGCTTGCGCCACGCCGCACTTCCCGTCTCATTGCCCTTCGCGAGGATCGTCCCGATGCCAGAAACCCGCCCGCTGTTCGACCGTGTCCTGCTCACCAACGACGACGGATTCGACGCTCCCGGCCTTGAAATACTCGAACAGGTCGCCACGCAACTCGCGCGCGAAGTGTGGATCGTAGCGCCAGCCGAAGACCAGAGCGGCACGTCGCATTCGCTGAGCCTGCACGAACCGCTGCGCGTGCATCGCAAGGGCGAGCGCCGCTTCGCGGTGCGCGGCACGCCCGGCGATTGCGTCGCGATCGCAGTCAGCCACCTGATGAAGGGCGCGCGGCCCGACGTCGTGCTGTCCGGCGTGAATCGCGGCGCGAACCTCGGCACCGAAACGGTGTTTTCCGGCACGGTCGGCGCGGCGATGACGAGCATGCTGGTCGGCGTGCCGGCCATCGCGCTGAGCCAAGCCTTCACCGATCGCAATGCGGTGCCGTGGGACACCGCACGCGCGCATGCGCCGGACGTCATCCGCCGGCTCGTCGCCGCCGGCTGGGACAGCGACGCGTGCCTCAACGTGAATTTCCCGCCGCGGCCGGCCGACGACGTACGCGGCATGAAGGTGACGAACCAGGGCGCCGGCACGCTGCAGGGCGTCGAGATCGTGTCGGGACGCGACCCGCGCGAGATCGACTATCACTGGCTGAAGCTCGCGCGCGCACCGCGCGACGACGATGCAGATTCGGAAACGGTCGCGCTGGGCGAAGGGTATATCGCGGTCACGCCGCTGAAGTTCGAGCGCACGCACGATCAGGCGCTCGCGCGGCTGCGGTCGAACCTCGGCTGATCGATCGCGCGTTCGAACGAACCCGGCGGTTGCGCATACGATGCGCGCGCCGCCGCCGGTTCACCGCGTCATCCCGTCAAGTCAGGTTCAGCCCGCCGTCGAGCATCACGATCTCGCCCGTCACGTAATCGGAGGCGACGAGCATCGCGACCGTCTGCGCGATATCGTCCGGCGTCGCCGCGCGCCGCATCGGCGCGCGCTCGCGCCAGAGCTGCTGCGCGTCCGTCCAGTCGGCGGTCAGCGGCGTATCGACGAGCCCCGGCGCGACCGCGTTGACGCGAATCGCCGGCGCGAGCGTGCGGGCGAGCAGCCGTGTCGTGTGATTGAGCGCGGCCTTCGCGGCCGCATACGGAATCGACGCGCCCTTCGGGCGCACGCCCGCATGCGAGCTGACGTTCACGACACACCCGGCCCGCCCGTGCGACGCCGACTCGCGCAGCGCGGCCTCCGCTTCGGCCACCAGCCGGAACGGCGCGATCACGTTGATTTCGTGCATCTCGCGCCACACGTCGGGGGTGGCCGCCGCGAGGTCGTCATGCGGAATCACGCGGCTGACGCCCGCGTTGTTGACGAGCACGTCGAGGCGCCCGTACACCGCGAGCGCATCGCGAATCAACCGCGCGCGCTCGCCATCGTCGGCGAGATCGGCCTGCACATAAGCGCTACCGAGTTCGCGTGCCATTGCACGCCCGGTATCGACCGAGCAGCGCGAATGCAGGATCACCGCGTAGCCGTCGGCTGCCAGGCGACGCGCGACGGCCGCGCCAATCCCCGACGTCGAGCCAGTGACAAGCGCGACCGGCCGGTGCACGCGCGCCGCGCGCGGCTCGCCGGCGGCTTCGGTCTCAGGTGTCGTTTCGGCAATCGGGGCAGACATCGGCGGCAGCGGCGCGTCCATGGCGTGGAACCCAGTTAGTGGCGTTCCCGCATCATAGGCGACGACGCAACTGGACACGAACGTGATGGCGACAACAACAAGATCACATCCACGAAGGACCTAGAAGGGCGTTCTAGTAGAACCCGTTCCGCCTATTGCGACTCTTAAGCGACGTACGGCCGACATCACCGCAATCCTGCAGGACTCATAGCAACTGCGCTCGCCCCGCACCAAGAATTTCGGCGCCAGGCAACCGTGCAGCACGCTCGTCGAATGTGAGTAGAGGTGCCCGACTAGCTGCACTAGCCTGGCCGACGTGCAGGCAGTCTGCGAAGTCCCCGCCGTGCTCGCGATACATGTGCAGCGCACGTTCAAGCGCCCCCTCCGCTTCAAAACTCAGTTCCCGCGTCTCGAGCAGGGCCGTGAGCGCAGTCAGGATCTGCTGGCGGTCGAATTTATAGCGCGATCGCAGAACCCATTCGAGTTCGAGCATCACGGTTACCGGTATGTAGAATGCGTCCGCTTGTCCAGCCGAAGCGGCAAACAGCTCACGGACATGCGCGACTTGGTCAACGTCGTCATTGGTCAACCAACGCACCAGAATGTTTGTATCAAGACTGGGCATCAAGCGTCGCCTATCCTCATGGCATCGATTGGCACACTTGTGATCGACGGTAGGGCACCCTGCAAATCAAGCAGGCTGCGGGTTTTGGCGCGCAAAATGACCGTACCGTCATCCAGTGGTGTGAAGACAATCCGCACGCCTGCGGCGAGGCCAAGCGCATGCCGGATGCCGGCCGGCAATGTAAGTTGCCCCTTGCTGGTAAGTGTGGCTTCGAACATCATATCTCCTTACTTTTCAATTAATTGTAAGGCATCTTACCCCTCTTCGCAATACGCGGTAGTGGCGAGCGACAGGCAAACCGGTCAAAGCGTGAAGCCGCTACTGACCGCCCCACTCGGAACCCGAGTGACGGCGAGTCAGTCAACCTGATACGCCCCCAAATAGCAAAGCCGCATTAGTTGAGCGCGGGCGGCGCGACGGTGTCGACACTTGGCCTGCGGCCAGTTGCCGTCACCGTTCCCCGTACAGGTAGCGGCCGCGTTGTTCTGCGGCCCGTCTTCTCGCCGGGCTCGGCGTACTGCCGGAATCCGGCAAATGTGCGCCGAAATCAAGGCGACCTTGTTACGGCGTCCCTGCCAACTAGTTGATCAACGCCAGCGCCGGCGCGAGCGCACTGTTCGGATCCTGGCTGTTCCACTGGCCGACCCACGCATCGTTCGGCGTCGAGCCCATCACGAAATCGAGCCTGCCGCCCGCCTTCATCTCGTCATAGGTGATGTATGGCCGATGCAGCGGCGTGCCGTTCAGGCTGACCGACTGCACGTAGCGATTGACCGACGACGGTGCGGCGCCGGACGCCGTATGCGCGGTGATCGTGAAGCGTCGCGCACCGCCGAACTTCAACGCGCCGCCAGCGCCGTTGCGTAAGGCCACCGGGATGTCGATCGATGCCTCCTCGAACAGCGGCGTGCCGAAATAGAACACGCCGCCCACCGGATTCAGCGAATAGATGCCGAGCGCGGACAGCACGTACCATGCGGACAACTGGCCGCAGTCGTCGTTGCCAGGAATCGCCGCATCGCGCACGCGCTGCGGATCGTTCAGCGCGGCCTTCAGGCTGTCGCCGCTCAGCAACGCACGATCGCCGGCCGTGAGCGTCAGCGAGTACATGTCGTCCATCACCGTGCGCACGCGGTCCTGCGTCTTCGACGGCATGCCGGCGACGTCGTACAGGTACGGCAGGTGGTTCGCCGGTTCGTTGCCCGCGAAGAACTGGCCGCTGCGGCCGGTCAGGTCCGGGAAGCCCTGGTTGTACTGGAAGGTCAGCGGATTGGCCGGATCGAACGTGCGGTCGAGCTGCGCGATGAACTGGCTTTTGCCGCCGAGCAGCGTGATCAACCCCGGGAAGTCGTGGAAGATGTTCCACGTGTCGACCCACGAATTCGATTCGGAGAAGTCGGTCTTCTCGGCGGCCGTCGGATCGAAGCCCGCGACCCAGTTGCCCTGCGCATCCTTCGGCTGCGAGAACTTCCAGCCGTTGTTCGGCGCCGGGTTGAACACGTTCCGGTAGTTCTGACTGCGCGTCAGATAAGGCTGGTAGTCGGCCGCGCCTTTGCCGGCCGCCTTGCCGACCGCGGCCGTCGCCCAGTCGTCGAACGCATAGTCCTGCGTGGTCGACACCGATGCGTTGTCGCCCGCATAGACGTAGCCGCGCTGACGATACTGGTCGAAGCCGTGCGCGCTCGCGCGCTGCGTGGTCGTCAACGCGGTCCAGATGTCGTCGATGCTCGCGCTCGTCAGGCGCTTCAGGTACGCGTCGGCGATCATCGGAATCGACGGGTGGCCGGCCATCGTGAAGGTTTCCGTTTGCGCGAGCGGCCACACCGGCAGCTCGCCCTTGCCGTTCTGCGCGAACTGCGTCAGCAGCGACTTTACCCAGCCGTCGACGCGCTCGGGCTGCACCAGCGTCATCAGCGGCGCCTCGGCGCGGAACGTGTCCCACAGCGAGAACGTCGACGAATAGTCGAAGCCCGGGTCCGCATGCTTGCTGGTGGTCGGCGGCGACGTCGTGCCATCGTTCGACGAATCCATGCCGACGTAACTGCCGTCCGCGTTGTTGTAGACCGTCGGCGCGAGCATCGTGCGGTACAACGACGTGTAGAACATCGTCCGCTGGTCGGCGCTGCCGCCCTTGATCCGGACCCGGTCGAGCGCGGCGCTCCACATGCGCTCCGCCGCACCGCGCACCTGGTCGAACGACTTCGCGCCAACTTCCGACTCGAGATTGGCCTGCGCATCCGCGATGCTCGACGGCGAGATGCCGACCTTCACCGTGACCGCGCCGCCGTCGCTGCCGTCGGCGAACGTCAGGTATGCCTTGAAGCCGTCCCCGCTGAACGCGACGTGCTGCGCATCGAACGGCTTCGAGAACCGCGCGACGAAATACGTCGACTTGTTGTTCGCCCAGTTGTTGGTGAACTGCCAGCCGGCGATCGTCCGCGCGTCGACGACCTGGATCTTGCCGCTCGCGGTCGAGCCGCCGATCGGGTTGTCGATGCTCACGATCATGCTGCGTTTCTGCGTCGCCGCGCTCGGGAAGTACGTGTAGCGATGCACGCCCGCGTGCGTGGTCGCCGTCATTTCCGCGAGAATCTTCGCGCCCTGCACGTTCCACGGCGTGTTGCCGCTACCGACCGACGCCAGCTTCACGCGGTAGTAGCCGGGGCTCGCGGTTTCGTCGTCGTGGCTGAACGACGCGTCGTAGGTGATCGATGCATCGGCGGCGACCTTGGCCAGCGTCGCGGTATCAACCGGCGCGAGCGTCGGCAGGAACCGCACTTCGCCGCCCGAGCCGATGCCGGTCCCCGACAGGTGCGTATGCGTGAAGCCGGTAATGAGCGAATCGTCGTACTGATAGCCCGACGTGCGATCCCAGTTCCACGGCAGCGTATGCGCGCCGCCGGTCGTGTCCGGCCCGAGCTGCACCATGCCGAACGGCACGGTCGCGCCCGGATACACGTGGCCATGGCCGCGCACGCCGCTGCTCCAGTCCGCGTTGATGTCGAGGTTGGCCGTGCCGATCATCGGATCGACGCTGCGCAGCACCGATCGCTTGTGCGCACCGCCGTTTTCCCCCTGATCGTTCTGATCGCCCTGGTCGTTCTGGTTGCCCGGTGCGTTCGACATCTGCGCGAGCACGCTCGCATCCGTTGCCCCCTGATCGCCGCCGCACCCCGACAACACGGCAAGGCATCCGATACCCACCACGTGACGTAGCTTCATCCGTTCGTCCCTCCATCTCTTGCGTCGATCCTGTCGGCAAGAACCGCTCTTCGATCCTCCCGCCCTACTGCGCGCCCGCCGGCCGCGGGAATGACGGCATCGCGGATGCATCGGCGCCCCACGTCGCGGCGCTCGCATCCGCCGTCATCGCATACGTCAGCTTCCCGCCCTTCGCGATGTGCTCGAGCGGTAGCCACGCGGCGGGCCACGACGTGCCGTTCAGCTTCAGCGACTTCACGTAGAACGACGCGCGGTCGCCGGAACCCGCGCCCGGCGCGACGATGTGCAGCAGGCGGTAGCTGCCGTCCTGCTGCCCGACGCGCACCGTGATCGTCTCGAACTGCGGGCTCGACAGCGCGACGCCGCTCACGCCCGGCACGACCGGGTAGAGACCGAGCGCGGCCCACACGTACCAGCCGGACAGTGCGCCGAGATCGTCGTTGCCGGGCAGCCCCGCCGCGCCGGGGCCAAACGCGTTGGCGAGCGACGCGTGCAGCACGCGCTGTGTATGCGACGGCGCGCCGGCCCACGCGTAGACCCACGGCACGGCCATCGTCACTTCGTTGCTGACGTAGAAATACGGCTGCTCGGTGCCGATGTTCAGATGCGTGAAGAACGTGTCGAGCCGCTTGACGACCGGCGCGGCGCCGCCCGCCTGCGCGATCACGCCGGCGAGATCGTGCGGCACGTACCACGTGTATTGCTCGGAATTGCCTTCCATGAAGCCCGACCCGTCGGTGACCCACGCGCCGGCCGACGTCTTCGGCTGGATCGCGCCGCGATCGAACAGGTGTTGCCAGTTGCCGCTCGACTTCAGCAGCGCGCCGGCCGTCGCCGTGTCGCCAAGCGCCGTCGCGAAGCGCGACACCGCGAAATCGCGCAGTGCGTATTCGAGCGTGTTCGACGCGGTCTGGTTGTCGCCGCTGCCCGATGCGGGCACGTAGCCGAGCCGGTCGTAGTCCGCACGGCTGCCCATCACCGGCGTGCCGGCGCACGCGGCGCCCGGCGCGGTGCTGGCCTTCATGATCGACAGCGCGGCCTGCGTATCGAAGTGCGTCGCGCCGAACGCATACGCGTTCGCCGCGATGATCGAGCCCGCATCGCCGGGCATCACGGCCGTCTCCGTATTGAAGTACGCCCAGCGCGGGAACGCGCCGCAGGCCTTCGCATCGAGCACGAGCGACTGCACGATGTCGCTGGTGCGCACCGGATCGAGTAACGCCTGCAACTGGATGAACGAACGGTCGATGTCCCAGCCGGAGAAATTCGCGTACATCGTGCGGCCGTTTTCGACCTGACGCGTCGGAGCGGTCGATGCGCCGTTCGACGCGTAGAAATCCGGATACTGGCCGTTCACGTCGTTGAACACGTTCGGATGCAGCGACGCGTGATACAACGCGGTATAGAACTTGGTCTTGTCGGCATCGCTTCCGCCCGCGACCTGGATCGCGTTCAGGCGGGCGTTCCATGCGGCGCTCGCCGCGCGGCGCACCTTGTCGAAACGCCAGTTCCGTTCGCCTCGCACATCCGTTTCCGGATTCTCCGCACGCAGGTTCGCCTTCGCGTTCGCTTCGCTGACGAACGAGATGCCGAGCTTCATCATCACGTCCGGATGCTTGCTGTCGACGTCGAACGTCAACGTGACGGGGCGGTTGTTCGACAGCGCCGGCTTCGCGCGAACGGCCGGCTAAATTCCGCGTAGTAGTAGACGGGCACCGCATGCCCGGCCCAGCAGAATCCGCCGCCCGCGATCGTGCCCGACAGCGCGCGGCCGCCGACCTGGCTGACCGTGTCGCTCGTCGTGCCTTGCGCGCGGTTGTTCAGCACGGTCGGATCGATCGCGATCGTCGCCTGCTGGCCCTGCGCGAGCGCCGGGTACGTGAAGCGCGCGAAGCCGGTACGCAACGTCGTCGTCAGCTCGGCCTTGATGCCGTTGCCGAGCGTGACGCCGTAATAGCCGGCCTGCGCGGTTTCGTTCGCGTGATCGAATGTGGCCGGCGTGCCGGCGTCGCCGGGCGCGAGCTGCGGCATCACGTTCAGGTAGCCGCCGTTCGCCCAGCAGCCGGTGCCGCTCAGATGCAGGATGCTGAACGCGTTGATCGACGTGTCGCCGTACCAGTAACCGCCGGAGAAACCGGAGCCGTCGCCCTTGCGCCCGTCGTATTGCGCGGTGGGCGTCATCGGGCTCCACTGCATCATCCCGAACGGCACCGTCGGCCCGGGGAACGTGCCGCCGCCGAGGCCCGAGCCGACCGGGTCGGCCGGCTGGTCGGTCGCGTAGTCGGTGCCGATCAGCGGGTTGACGTACTGGACGACGCGGATGTCGGCGTTTTTCCTTGCCGCTTCGTTGCCGTTGCCGCTTTCATTGTCGTTGCTGTTGTCGTTGCCGCCGTTGCCGTTCTCATTGCCCTGCGACTGCGCGGACGTCGACATGTTCGCCGCCACGGCCGACGGCGAATCGCCATCGCCGCCGCAGGAAGCTACGGCCACACACAGCGCTAGCAGCGCCGTTCCCACCCCCCAGTTCCTCGACATCGCCTGTCTCCGTTTCGTTCTTGAATCAAGCAGTTTGTTCGAACTACTGAGCTTTCGATCAGGAATCTTTTCGTGACTTGTCGCGCACCCGCGCAATCGGTCGAAAATGCCGGGCGCGTATTTATTTCCGCATTCTGGTATCCGAAAAAGATGCACCGACCTATCGAAATACCGGCACCCAGAAACGGACAATGGGCACCAGCGTGCCCAAATAAACGCGTTTTCTCTACCCCGTGTTTTTACGAACTTTTATTTTGTTTATCTAAACAAAAGCGATTGATTCGATTTTTATATGGAATCCGTCGTCGCCCCCACCCGCGAGGAGCAAATTCATCGTTCGGATCGCTGCCAACGATGCATGAGCCAGAACACGAAGCCCGCCAGTGCCCCGAGGCCCACGAACGCCATGAACCCGAGAACGACCGCCAAACCGTCCTTGAAAACATCGTCATCCCAGATCGCGGTGTAAATCAAATAAGTGGCAATCCAAGTCAACACCCCCGTGATGCTGCCACACAGGCACAATGAAATCATCGAAACGCGCCAGTATTTCGTGACCAGCAGATATTGTGGAATGGCAAACGCTGCCGTGCCCAGGTAGGCGATTGGGATGGAGTATTTGAGTGATCCGGGATCGTCGGCCCAATACGACCACACCAGACCGGGCACAAGGGCCGAAAGTGCAAAAGCAAGAAAAGGTATCTGACGCATCGATATAGGCAGCAGCCGACGACAACCATTCCATTGGAATCAAGAGCATTGTGCGCACGAATCGCGCATCTCGCGCGGCCACGTTTACGACCTTCGTGGCTTCGCGATGCATGCGCCGGCGACGGGTATCATCTCACTCGTCCGAGATCGGGACATTCACCGAGTATTCGATGTGCACGCACTATCTGTCCGCGGTAGTTCCGGCGCGCACTTTGTACGAACAGCTTGCTCGGAAAATGACGTGCAACCGGCCGTCACGGCTGTTTCGGCAGCTCGACATACTCCTCGAGCTCGCCCGCGATATAAAGCCGCTTGCCGATGCGCGGGTATTCGCACACGTCGTGCTCGAGCCGCTGGCCGCCGACGAGCAGTTCCAGCGGCGCATCGCCAGTGTTCTGCACCGTATGCGCGTCGCCGCCGCGCGGAAAGCCGATGAAATCGCCGGGGCCGATTTCACTGGCGTGCTCGCCGATCGTCACCGCGCCGGTGCCGGACAGCACGTACACGAATTCCTCTTCGTACAGGTGGCGGTGATATTCGGCCGATTCGTGGCCGGGCATCAGCGTGAGCAGGTGCACGCCGAATTGCGTCAGCCCGGTCAGGTCGCTGAGCGGTCGCTTCAGACGCACGGCATTGGGATTGAGCGAATGCACCGCGCGCGTCGGTTCCATCTTCGCGATATCGGCGGCCTTCAGCAGTTCCCGGGGAAAGGGAGTCGACATGGGGATCTCGCAAGCGTGAATGCTTCGGTTGAACGCGCGACGCCGGCGCGGCGCGCGCAGCGGCTATTGTCCGACATTTTCACGCTGGCAAGGGTGCGCCGAACCGCACCCGGCGACGCAGTTAACGTGCGCAATCGGCCAGCAGGTTCGCCAGCACCGACGCGCCTTGCGCGAGGTGCACCGGATCGGCATCTTCCGCTTCGTTGTGGCTGAGCCCGGCCTTGCACGGCACGAACACCATCGCGGACGGCGCGACGTATGACAGGTTCACCGCGTCGTGCCCCGCGCCGCTGCACATCTCCAGGTATGGATAGCCGGCGGCGGCCGTCGCCTGCCGCACGCGCGCGACGCAGTCCACATCGAACACCACCGGCGCATATTCGGAGATCGTCTGCGCCTGCACGCTCGTGCCACGCAGCGCGGTGCGCGCCATGCAGATTGCCTCGATATCGGCGACGAGTTGCTGCAACGCCGGCCGCGACGGGTGGCGCACGTCGACGCTGAAGCGCACCTTGCCCGGTATCGTGCTCGGTGAATTCGGCTGGCACGCGACATGGCCGACGGTCACGCGCGCATCGGCATCGAACGCATGACCGTGCTCGACGATCGCGGCGATCATCGCGGCCGCCACGCCCATCGCGTCGCGGCGCACGCTCATCGGCGTCGTGCCCGCATGCGACTCGAAGCCGGTCACCGTGACGTCAAGCTCGTAGATGCCCTGCACCCCCGTCACGACGCCGATCGGCAAGCCGGCCTGCTCCAGCACCGGCCCCTGCTCGATATGCGCTTCGAAATACGCTTTCGGCATCTGTCGCTCGCGCGCGGGGCCGGCGAAACCGGTGCGTTCGAGTTCGTCGCGCAGCAGCACCCCCGTCTGCATGCACGGGCGCGCCAGTGCGTAGTCGAGATCGAGCGCGCCCGCATAGACGGCCGAGCCCATCATGCCCGGCGTGAAGCGCGAGCCCTCCTCATTGGTCCACGCGACGACGTCGATCGGGTGCCGCGTCGCGATGCCGTGCTCGTTCAGCGTGCGGATCGCCTCGAGGCCCGCGAGCACGCCATAGACGCCGTCGAAGCGGCCGCCGAGCGGCTGGGTGTCGAGATGGCTGCCGCACATCACGGCCGGCAAGCCGGGCTGCGTGCCGGGCCGGCGCGCGAACACGTTGCCGATCGGATCGATGCGGATCTCGCAGCCTGCGGCCTCGCACCATGCGATGAAGCGGCGCCGGCCCTGCGCATCGTCGTCACTCAGCGCGAGCCGGCAACTGCCGCCGTGCGCGGTCGCGCCGATCGTCGCCATCTCCATCAGCGAATCCCACAGTCTCTGCTGGTTCACGCGCATCATCGTCGCCGCTCCTGAAAAGCACTGAGCATATACACTCGATCCAATAAGAAAAATCCAAGATTTCGTTGTGGACGATAATTTTTACTTGTCACCCGGCGTTCCGCCCGGAATCCCGTGCCTTCTTTCTCACTGGATCGATCGCCCATGAAGCTCAAGCAACTCGATGCGTTTCTCGCGGTCGCCGAGCATCGCACCATTCGCGGTGCGGCGCGTGCGCTCGGCGTCACGCAGCCGGCCGTCAGCGGCATCGTGCGCGAGCTCGAACACGAGCTGGGCGTGCCGCTCGTCGTGCGCAGCGTCAAGGGGATCGCGCTGACCGATTACGGCAGCGCATTCGCGATTCGCGCGCGGCTGATCGTCGAGGAGATCCAGCGCACGCGCGACGAGATCGAGCAGTTGCGGCTGGGCACGACCGGCTCGGTATCGATCGCGGTCAGCCCGACCGTCGCGTTGACGATCCTGCCGCCCGCGTTCGCGGCCTTCACGCACGACCTGCCCGGCGCGACGCTGAACGTCGACGATGCACTGACCGCGACGGACCTCGCGCGGCTGCGCGACGGCTCGCTCGACTTCATCGTCACGCACCAACTGTCGAACGCGCTGCCGGACCCGGACGAATTCGCGAGCATTCCATTGTTCCGCACGGCGTTCGCGGTCGTCGCGCGAAGCCGGCATCGGCTCGCGCGGGCCCGCTCGTTGCGCGAGCTCGTCGATGCGCACTGGTGCGTGCCGCGCTACGGCGAAGGCGGCGACGACCTGATCCGCTCGATCTTCATGCCGTTCGGCCTCGACGCGCCGAAACGCGTGGTGCACTACCCGTCGTTTGCCGCGACGCTCGGGCTCGTGTCGCAGACGGATGCGCTCGGCGTGTTCGCGCGGCCGCTCGCCGAGGTCGAACGCCAGTCGCGCGGGATCGTCGCGTTGAATCTCGCCGAGCCGATGCCGGCGCTGACGGTCGCGATCGTGATGCGGCGGCATGCGTTGCTGACGCCGGCCGCGCTGCACTTCATCGAGTGCCTGAAGGGTGCGTCTGCAACCGTGTCGGCCGCGGACGACGCGTGACGCTCAACCCACGTGCACGCCGCGCAGCTTCGTTAGCAACGCGACGAGACGATCGATGTGCGCGTCCTCGGTGCGCCAAGACGACACGCTGATCCGGAACGCCGGCCGCCCCTGCCACACGGTCGCGCCGAACCACACGTCGCCCGACGCCTGCGCGGCTTCGAGGATCGCCGCCGTTTCCTCGTCGGTGCCGGCGCGCACGAGCACCTGGTTCAGCACGACGCGGTTCAGCACGTCGTAGCCGGCCGCCCGCAGGCCGTCGGCGACCCGCGCCGCCTGCGCGCAATGCCGCTCGACCATCGTCGCGACGCCGGCGCGGCCGAGCGAGCGCAGTGCGGCCCACACGGGAATGCCGCGCGCACGGCGTGAGAACTCCAGGTTCAGGTTCTTCTGCGCATCGTGCGCGCCGCTCAGATAGACGGCGTCGCTGTTCATCGCGGTGGCGAGCGCGGCCGCGTCGCGACAGATCACCATCGCGCCGTCGTACGGCGTGTTGAGCCATTTGTGACCGTCGGTCGTCCAGCTGTCCGCGCCGTCGATGCCGTCCGTCAGCGCGCGCTTCGACGACGCGCGCGCCCACAGGCCGAACGCGCCGTCGACGTGCACCCACGCGCCGGCCGTCTTCGCGGGCGGAATCAACGCCGCGAACGGATCGAATTCGCCGGTGTTCACTTCGCCCGCCTGCACGCAGAAAATGGTCATGTCGTCGAGCGGCGGCAACTGCGCCGGGTCGATCCGGCCATGCGTATCGACCGGCGCGACGACGATGCGCTTCATCCCGAAGCCGAGTACGCGCAGCGCCTTCTTCACCGTGATGTGCGCGAGCGCGGAGATCACGACTTTCACTTCCGGCGCGCCGATCAGCCCGTCCTCGTCGATATCCCAGCCCTTGCGCGCGAGCAGCGCACGCCGCGCGGCCACCAGCGCGACGAGCGTACAGGCCGTCGCGCTCGTGCCGAAGCCGACCGCGCTGCCCTCTGGCAACCCGAGTGCATCGACGACCCAACGCGCGGCCTGGCGCTCGAGCGTCGCCGCCACCGGCGAATTCGCATACGACGACGCGCATTGGTCCCACGCGAGCATCAGCCGCTCGGCCGCCGCCGCGGCCGGCAGCGTCGCGCCGATCACGAAGCCGAAGTAGTTCGGGCCGTTCGATGCGACCGTCGCGGGCGTGCCGCGCTCGTCCAGCAGGCGCAGCACGTCGTCGGCCGGGCGGCCCGCGTCGGGCAGCGGTTCGTCGAACGCGGCGAGACCGGCCAGCGCAGCCGCGTCGGGAAACGCGCGCCGCTCGTTCGTTGCGGCCAGATACGCGTGTGCGCGCCGATCGGCGTCGGCCAGCAATGCAAGTTCGTCCATGTCGGTTGCCTCGGTCAGGGTCAGAGTTTCGAGAGATCGCGGCCGAGCTGCTGCAGCGCGCCGTCGATCCGCTTGTAGTACGTGAACTTGCCGACGCGGGTCGCCTGCACGAGCCCGGCATCCGCGAGGATGCGCATGTGGCGCGTGGTCGTGGCCGGCGCGATGCCGAGCTTCTCGGTGATGTACGTGCAGCACACGCCGAGTTCGTCGACGTCGCCATGCGGTTGCGGCGGGAAATGCTTGCGCGGCTGCTTGAGCCAGCGCAGCACGGCGAGACGGCTTTCGTTGGCCAAGGCGCTGATGCGGGTGACGTCGTCCATGGGGGTGCGGATTCGTTTAACGTTTTGAATATTAGCTAAATGACAAAATGTGGGCAATGCAGTCGAAGGGGGATTTCGACGCATAATGACGTTCGCCGGCATGCACCGTCGCACATTCGATGTGATCGCAGCGAGATCGCCGCTTCAACCGCTCGAAGCGCGCGCAGGCAACGTGCTTCAGGCCAGCGCCTGTGCCAGCCTGTCGATCAACGCCCGCACACGCCGCGGCTGCGCCGCACTCCCCGGATAGACGATCTGCAGATCGACTTCGCCCGGCGAGAAGTCTCGAAGGATCTCGACGAGCGCGCACGACGCCAGATCGCGCTCGACGTCGACCAGCGACTTCAGCGCGATGCCGTGCCCCGCGATGCACCACGCGCGCACGAGCGCCCCGTCGTTGGCGACGCGCCGGCCGCGCACCACCACGCGCTTCAATACGCCGTCAATGCTGAACGGCCATTCGGCATACAGCTCCTGGCCGAAGCGCATCACGATGCAGTCGTGCGCGGCGAGTTCGTCCGGGTGCATTGGCGTGCCATGTGCGGCGAGATACGCGGGCGACGCGCACACCACGCGCCGCGCACGGCCGAGCGAACGGCTGCGCAACGAACTGTCGGCCAGCGTGCCGCGGCGGATCGCGAAATCGAGCCCCTGCCCGACGAGGTCGACATACCCGTCGCCGAGATGCAGGTCGACCGTCACGCCCGGATGGTCGGCCAGGAATGCATCGACGACGGGCACGACGCGCTCGCGCCCGAGATCGGCCGGCGCGCTCAACCGTACCGGCCCCGACAGCGTCCGCACGCCCAGCCGCACGCGGTTTTCGAGCTCGTCGGCCTCGGCCAGCAGGCGTCGCGCGCCGTCCACCAGCGTGCGCCCCTCGTCGGTCAGACTGATCGCGCGCGTCGTGCGCGTGAGCAGTGCCGCGCCGTAGTGGCGCTCGAGCGCCGTCAGCCGCTCGGACACCGTGGCCGGCGACAGGCCGACCTCGCGGCCGGCCGCGGCCAGCCCGCCCTTTTCCACGATGCGCAGGAACAGCGCGAGGTTGTCGAGCAGCATTGTTCGCTCCCTCCGAAGGATATTTTCGACATCTTCGGGATTATCTGGAAAAGGCGCAAACGATACATTGGTGGCCTGACGATCGACGCGCGGCCGTGCCGCGCTCACACGACGAGAGAAAACGCCCATGGAATATCGCACGCTCGGCCGCTCCGGCCTCGAGGTTCCCGTCCTGAGCTTCGGCGCCGGCACGTTCGGCGGCGCCGGCCCGCTGTTCAGTGCATGGGGCAATACCGGCGTCGACGAAGCGCGCCGCCTGATCGACATCTGCCTCGACGCCGGCGTCAACCTGTTCGACACGGCGGACGTGTACTCCGACGGCGCGTCCGAGCGCGTGCTCGGCGCTGCGCTCAAGGGACGCCGCGACCAGGTGCTGATCTCGACCAAGACCGGCCTGCCGACCGGCGACGGCCCGAACGACGCGGGCACGTCGCGCGCGCGGCTGGTGCGCGCCGTCGACGACGCGCTGCGCCGTCTCGACACCGACTACATCGACCTGCTGCAACTGCACGCGTTCGACGCCCGCACGCCGGTCGAGGAAGTGATGGCGACGCTCGACGATCTGGTGCGCGCAGGCAAGCTCCGCTATATCGGCGCGTCGAACTTCGCCGGCTGGCAGATCATGAAGTCGCTCGCGGTGGCCGACCGGCACGGCTGGTCGCGCTACGTGGCGAACCAGATCTACTACTCGCTCGTCGGCCGCCACTACGAGTGGGACCTGATGCCGCTCGGCGCCGACCAGGGCCTCGGGGCACTCGTGTGGAGCCCGCTCGGCTGGGGCCGGCTCACCGGCAAGATTCGGCGCAATGCGCCGCTGCCCGAAGGCAGCCGCCTGCATGAAACGGCCGGCTACGGGCCGCCGGTCGACGACGAACGACTGTACGACGTGGTCGATGCGCTCGACGCGATCGCGGAGGAAACCGGCAAGACGGTGCCGCAGATCGCGCTGAACTGGCTGCTGCAGCGCCCGACCGTGTCGTCGGTGATCGTCGGTGCGCGCAACGAGGAACAGTTGCGCCAGAATCTCGGCGCGGTCGGCTGGGCGCTGACCGATGCGCAGGTCGCGACGCTCGACGCGGCGAGCGCGGTGGAAGCGCCTTATCCGTACTTTCCGTATCGCCGGCAGGCAGCGTTCGCGCGGCTCAATCCGCCGATGCGGGGGTAAGCGGCGACGGCGCGCTCGAGATAGCCGTGTCGCGCGACGCCGGCACCTCCGCCCCGCCGAGCCGCACGACCGTGTCGGCCGCGCCGATGACCGAGTGCCGGTGCGTGATCGCGATCACGGTCACGTCACGAGCCAGCAGCCGCACGTGCTCCATGATGTCGCGCTCCGTCGCTTCGTCGAGCGCGGAACTCGCCTCGTCGAGAAACAGCACGGTCGGCTCGCCGTACAGCGCACGCGCGATCGCGATGCGCTGGCGCTCGCCGCCCGACAACTTCAGCCCGCGTTCGCCCACGGTGGTCCGAAAACCGTCCGGCAACCCTTCGATGAACGGCAGGATCGTCGCTTTCGCGGCCGCCTCGCGCAAGCGCCGCTCGTCGCGCGGCCGGCCGAGCAGGATGTTGTCCTCCAGGCTTTCGTTCAGCAGCACGACATCCTGCGGCACGACGGCGACCGCGCCGTACCAGTCGGCGCGGTCGATCGCCGCGAGATCGACGCCGTCGACCAGAATGCGCCCGGCGGTCGGCTCGATCGACTTCAGCGCCAGCTTGAACACCGTGGATTTTCCCGACCCCGTTTCGCCCACGACGAACGTGATCGCGCCGCGCTCGGCAATGAAGTCGACGTCGGTCACGCCGCGGCCGTTGCCGTACGCATACCCGACGTGATCGAACACCACGCGCCCCTCGCGCGGCACGAACGTCGACGCATGCGACACTTGCCGCTCTTCGGGTGCCGCCCACATCGCCGCGAACGGCACGAGCGTCGCCCGGGCGCGCGCGATTTCGTCGATGGCCCGCGCGACCATGTCGAACGGCTGATTGAGCTGCAGCAGCAGCGTGTTGAACAGCACGATGTCGCCGATCGACAGCATGCCGGCCGCGTGACGCGGCAGAAGCAGCCAGAACGTCACGGCGAACTGGATGGCGAGGCCGAGGCCCAGCAGCGCGAGATAGCCGACGTGCCGCGCCACATAAGCACGCCAGTTGTCCCGCACGATCCGCGCCTTGTCCGCGAAACGCGCGTTCATCCAGCGGTGGCTGCCAAAATGCCGGAGCGTTTCCATCGCGTTGATCGCGCCGCCGACGAACCGTGCATTCTCCTGTCCGGCCTCGACCGCACGATCGAGGAACGCACGCGAGCGGCGCGCGGACACGATTGCGATCGCCACCGCGACCACGCCGTACGCGGCGGCGATCGCCACCACGTCGAGATCGATCAGCGCGCCGAGCGTCACGAGCGTCAGCACGATCTGCAGCACGCCGGGAATCAGGCCCATGAGTCCGAGCTGCACGAGCACCGCCAGCGACGAACGCCCGCGCGCGTTCGCGTTCTGTATTTCCGCCGGATTGTGTTCGACGAAGAAGGCCGTGGTCTTCTTCAGGATGCGCGCGAAGAAGCGCGTGCTCAGGACGAATCCCAGATTTTCCGCGCTCATGAACGCCAGGTACTGCACCACGCGTTGCAACGCGCTCGAGACGCCCAGCAGGACGGCATAGAGCAGGAAGCCGGGGAGCAGCACGCCGAGCGCGCCGCGATGCGACAGCGCATCGATCAGGCGCGAGAACAGATAGGGCACGGCAACGGCGCTCGTACTCGACAGCACGACGACCACCGCCACCGCCAGCAACATCCAGCGGTCGGCTTTCCAGTAGGCCTGCAGGACCTCGGTGATCGGATTCGGTGCATGGTGTGCGTTCATGGCGCGAAGGACCGGGCGCGGTGCGGCCCGGATGGCGACAGGCGGGCAAAAAGTCTAACAGAATCGCGCTGGCCTCCGCAGTAGCCCCAGAGATACACATTTTTCGTTTTGGCGAATTTATGTGTCTCTGGGGCTACAATTTCAACGTGTCAATTTGTAGCATAGGGGCTACAATAAGAACCAGCTTGGCAATTCCTGATGCCCAGGGGCTACAAATGACTACACTTGCCGATGTCGGAGCGATGCTGAAAGACGCTCGCCACGCAGCAGGTCTTTCACAGAAAGAACTGGCCGAGCATGCCGGTGTCGCACGCACGACGCTTGCACGCATGGAAACGCTTGCCCGAGGCGACATGAGCGTCTCTGCGCTCGTTCGCCTCCTCGAGGCTGCAGGATACGATCTGCGCGCGGTCAAGCGCGGACACGGGCGCACGCTGGACGACGTGCTGGCCGAACAGCGCGCGATGGGAGACGCGTGACATGCGCCTTCACATATACGTCAAAGGCAAACTCGTTGCCCACCTCTACCGCCAGGCGGACGACTATGCATTGCGTTACATGGCGGATGCGAGTGCCTCCGATTTCGCCAGTCTGACCATGCCCGTTCGCAACGATGCCTGGGTCTGGCCTCGCGATCTGCATCCTTTCTTCCGGCAGAACCTGCCGGAAGGGTTCCTCTTTCAAGTGATTCGCGAAGAGTTCGGCCCCTATCTCGACGGAACGGACCTTTCACTTCTGGCCATCATCGGCGGCGCCGGCATCGGCCGGGTAACCGTCGCGCCCGAAGACGGCGAACCCGGCGGCGAACTAGACCCGCTCGACCTGAAAAGCCTGCTGCACGAGGACATCACCACCGCGCGCTTTGCGGAACTTGTACGGTACTACGCGCGCGCGGCAATTTCAGGCGCCGTACCCAAATTCCTTGCCCCCGAACTCCCGTCGGCTCGGGCACCGATAGGCAAGCAAACGCTACGCACGAGCCGACACATCATCAAGGGATCCGACGAACAAACGCCTTATCTTGGTTTCAACGAGCATTACTCGATGCAGGTGCTGGCAAGACTCGACGTCGCTCGAGTCGCGAAGACCACGATGTCGGACGACGGCCGCGTACTCGTCGTCGACCGGTTCGACATCGACGAACAAGGCAAACCGGCGTTCGGCCTGGAGGACGCTTGCAGCCTGCTTGGCCTGCCTCCGCATGAAAAGTACCGCCCGTCAACCGAACAGGTTCTCAACGCGACAAAGCCCTACATCGGCGCCGCCAACTGGCGACGAGAGGCCGAGCAGCTCGGCTGGCAGCTCATCGCCAACTACGTCGTGCGCAACGCGGACTGCCACGCCAAGAACATCGCGCTTCTCTACTCGAACATCGACGACGTCGTCTACACGCCCGCCTACGACATCGTCACCACCGCGGCCTACCCGCGCTTCGCGAACAATCCTCCCGGACTGAGCGTTGAGGGTCGCAAAACGTGGGTGCCCGGGAAGACGCTGGAACGTTTCTTCAACACTCGCCTCGGCATCCCGCCGAAGCGATATCGCGAAATGGTCGAGGCGCTGTGCGACTCGGCCGTATCGACAGGGAAGGATATCGTCGAAGCGGCAAAAAACGAGACGCGGTGGCATTGGATAGCCAAGCAGATGCTGCACGCATGGAACGAAGGGATGGGATCGCTCCGTAGCGCCAAACCCCAGGTGGCGCTCAAAGCGCTCACGCCGATCATCGAGGCCGCCGGTTTCCCGGACGCAGATCGGGCCGAAAGCGCGAGAGAGGTCATTGGCCGCTCGGAATTGCTCGCAAATCACGGCAAGGGAAACTGACACCCGTCCAGGGACAGCCTACGGGAACAAGTCCGGCCTTCTCTCACCCCACCGGCCGCGCCTTGATCCACAGAAACAGCGGCACGCGCGCCCACTGCTTCAGTTGATCCGTATCAACGCGATCGGGCGGCGGCTCGCGCAGCGACACGATCGCGAACCCGGCCGCTTCCAGCGCCTCCATATACGCCTGCAGCGGCAGCGACCAGCCCGCGAAGTGCATCGACAGCCCGTCGCGCGTTTCCACGCCGTCGAAATGCTCGCGCCCGAAATAGCTGCCCGTTAGCACGAACGGCGCATCGGGCTGCGGCCCGGCGAAGCCGCCGCGATCGCGGAATGGATGCACGAGCGAGATGAACAGCGTGCCGCCGGGCTTCAGCACGCGGCGCGCCTCGTTCAACGCGCCCTGCATGTCGTCGAGATCCATCAGCACGTTGTACGCCATCACGAGATCGAAGCCGGCCGCGTCGAACGGCAGCGCGGCCGCGTCGGCCAGCCGATAGCGATGTGCGGAATCCGCGCGACGCGCGGCGTCGAGCATCGCGGGCACCGCGTCGCTCGCGGTCACGTCGTAGCCGAGCGCCTTCAGTTCGCGGCTCACGCGGCCTTCGCCGCAGCCGATCTCCAGCGCGGCGCCGGTGCCGCGGCCGATGTACGCGGCCAGTCCCTCGCGGTACTTCCAGAACGCATCGTGGCCCGGCTTGCCGGCCCAGTCGATCCATTGGGCGGCGACGTGCGTCCAGTGCGCGGTGATGGGTTTCGTGTCGGTCATGCGTGCTCCCACCCGGTATGCGTCGTTGGCTCAGGATGCGCATGGTAAGCCGAAGCGGCGCACAACGTGCACCGATTACCCCGTTTGGCCAGTTTCCGTTTCCGGTCGCGACGTTCTACAGTGGCGAGAACACCACCCGCGCCGCCGCCCACGCTCGACGATGCGCACCCGATTCCGAGGAAAACCCATGCCGAGTATCTTCGCCGCGCCTGCCGATGCCCCGCCAAGCCCCGTTGCGGCGGAAACGCGCATGGTGCACGACGTCGCGACGCTGAAGCGGTCCGATTACCGCTCGGCGGACGGCGCGTCGTGGGTCATCTCGACCATCACGCCGGCCGCGGACAGCGGCGCGAGCGTCACGGGCACGACGTATTTCGACACCGCGAAAGGCCGGACCGTCGCGGTACCCGACGCGCGCCGCCGCTATGCGAATCGCGGCACGTGGCAGGTCGTCGCGAGTTCGAGCCCATCGGTGCCCGCCACTGGCCGCTACGACTGGCTCACGCTCGCGTGGTTGCCGATCAACCGGCGGCCGCCGCCGCAAACGCCCGAGCATTTGTATTCGCCGTTCATTCGCGGCGGCACGATCGTCTATCGGTGGAACCCGGCTGCGGAAGGCGGCGAGCAGTTCGGCAACGTGCGGATGATCTTTCCCGAGTGGACGCAGCAGGTGGCCGACGCGTTGCGGTCCGCGCCTGCTGCGGTGCAGGACGGTGCGTCGCCGACCCCGCCACCGGCGCTCGATCGCGTGAAAGCGGAAACGAACCCGATGACCGCCGTGCTCGATTTCGGCGACGCGCTGCGCGAGGAGCCGGTCGAACGCATCGTCGCACGGCTGCCTGCGCTGCTGCGGGTGCAGGACCGCCATGAACTCTCGGCGCTCGTGTTCCTGTGCCTGTCCGCGGCGCGCGATGAAGACCGGCCGCGCTTCGTCGAAACGATCAACGCGACGATCGCGACAATCGACGACCGCGCACGCCTGCTAGCAATCGCATATGGCGCGTTCGCTGCGGGGCGAACGCAACCGGTTCCATTTGGCGACAGGACGCTCGATATGCTCATCGACGACGTATTCGGTGCGCTGAAACAGCGAACGGCGGCACTCGGCGTGCCGGTCGCGCTGGGAACGCCGTGGTACGAATTCTTTACCGCGTATCGGCTTGGTGGAGCGCGATCGAGCAACGTCCGGTAACGACGGACCTCTCGCGCGAACGAAACGAGCGGCGAACGGCGAACGCATGGCGCGCAGCGGCCATCTTCCGCATCGTTCGCGTCACGCGCGAGTGAATGCCCTGTGCTCGCATCTGGCAGCGTTCCTATTCCGTTGAATCAACCGATATGCACCGGAGCGCGGCCGCGCCCACCGACCGCCACAAGGCATTCACGCGCGCGCGCATGACGATGAAAAAGCGGCCGCTCGCGAGCGGAGCGGCCGTCAAGGAGAGATCCCTAAACGGGATACCGGCGGACACCACACCAGACCGGCCTGCGTATTGTTGATGAACAACATGCCGCTGACCATCGGACCGGTCCGATTCGCTGCATGGTGGCGCGAACGTCACGCAGCCCCGAGCGACCCGCGCGCGTATCACGAGCGGCAACACGCCGTTACGTTCTCGAAGGGAACCCCTGGACCCGGCAACCGGTCGAAACGCCGCACGACCGTCGACGGCTTCGTCGCCGCGGCGGACGATCCCGTCTCCTGCCCCGCTCGATCACGTCCATTTTTCCTCTCTCATGCTGAGCATCGGTCCGTTCTCGATCCGCGTCGTCGCGGTAGCCGTCGCCGCGCTGCTGGCGTGGCTCGTCGCGCGCTTCATCCAGCGCCGTCCTCCCGACGGGCATCACAAGAGCGCATCGAGTCTGATCCTCGATGTGTTGCTGTTCGGGTTGCTTGCCGCGCGCGTCGGTTATGTCGCGCAATGGTGGCCGGACTATGCGACGTCGCCACGTGCGATCGTCGCGCTCGGCGATGGCGGCTTCGACGCGCGCATCGGTATCGCAGCCGCGTTGGCGTTCGCGGGCTGGCGCCTGCACCGCCTGCCCGCGCTGCGTCGGCCCGTGCTGGCCGGCATCGTCGCGGGCCTCGGGGCGTGGGGCATCGCGCAAGGCACGCTGGCGACATTGCAGCGCAGCGCGCCGCCGCTTGCCTTGATGCCGCTCCAGGCACTCGATTCGACGCCCGTGTTGCCGGCGGGCTTCGTCGGCAAGCCGGTCGTCGTGAACCTGTGGGCGACGTGGTGCGCGCCGTGCCGCCGCGAGATGCCGATCCTCGAACAGGCGCAGCGCGACCACCAGGGCATCACGGTGCTGATGCTCAACCAGGGGGAAAACGCGCAAGCCGTGCGCGCGTTCCTCGAGCAGCAGGGCCTGCACTTCGATCACGTGCTGCTCGATCCCTCGCTGCACGCGATGCACGCGTATGGCTCGCGCGGATTGCCGACCACGTTGTTCTTCGACGCGAAAGGCGAACTCGTCGAATCGCACATGGGCGAGCTGACCGCTGCGCGGCTGAAGGACGTCGTCGCGCAACGTTTCGGCCCTTGACGAGCGCCCGCAGACGAGCGAACTGCACCGTGCGGACAGGGCTGTCCCGCATGCGATCACGGACAATATCTGGCGGCCTTCTCACACCGAAACCGCGAGCAATGCACGCCTGAACAGCCGCTGAATGCCAGCTACGACGCCCTCGTCAAGTGCTCGACGTACGCCTATTGCGTGTCGGAATGCGCGATGAACCGCGAACGGATCCCCCAGCCACGCATCTCACTGGCATGCTGTTCCGGTATGCGAGCCACATGCTCGCGCCGACTTATGCCAACGCAGTCTGCAATGTGTAATACGTCCCGAACATGAGTGCCATACTGCCCACAAAACGACCGATGTTTCCGAATCGGCGGAAGGCAGCGCCGGTTTCGTTACGGCTAGACAGCAATACGATCAGCGAGGCCGCGAACATGCAATGGCCAATTGCATCGACCATGCCGAACGGAATGACGGCAATCCCGAAAAAGAACAGCAGCACCGCGCAACTGCCTTTTGCCGACAGACGCCCCGCGATGAGCAGATAGGCACAGACGAACTCGACAAAGCCAGCGCTCCAAAGGAAGAAGGTCTGATCGAGCCCGAAGCTCAAATACGGGTATTCGTCGAACAGTTGGTGAAAACCGCTCGGATACGCGAATTTCTCGATGGCGCCCCAGAGCAGCGAAAATGCCGTCGCGAGTCGCAGTACCGCCAACGCCCGATTGATGCGCTCACCGCGAAACAACGACACAAGAATCAGGAAAGCGGCGATTCCGATGAAGATCACGTAGTCGAGCATATGGAATATGCCGTACTGACTCACGCCCATTGCATACAGCACGATGATTCCCACGCCCCCGAGCCAGGCCGACGCTTCGAACAGCACCAACGCGGCGATGGCGTAGTGCAATACGGAAACGAACGGGGAAGCGGATGCGAGCTCAGGCGTCAGGAGCACATCGACACCCGCCAGTTGCAACGAGACGAAGAACACCGCCGCCGCGGCGCGCATGAAACCGCTCGCGTAGCGTTCGCCGGCATGCTCGAGCCGCGCGATGCTCGACGGCATTGAGAGCCTGCGATCGATTGCGATTACGATCAGCACGGCGACCAAGCTTGCCGCAAACAACGTCAAGAACAACGTGGAAGTTGCAAGCTCGCTCAAAGCGAGCGGCGAGGCTTTTACGTCGTATTCGCTGAACCACTTGACGTGGCCGTGCGCCGAAAGAGGAATAGCGGCAATCAACGGGACCAGCAGGGAGGCCAGTGCTGCGGGCCGAATTTTTTCAAGAGTCATGTCGGTTCTCGTTCTGTCGTGGTGAAGGCGTTCCTTCCGGCATCCTGCGGACAACGCACAAAACAATGGCGGGATACGTACCGGACGACCGTCGCCTGCGGAGCGAGCTCGTCTCGTGCCGGTCGCGAAACATAAATATTGAAGATTGGGGACTCGCGCGGACATCGGACTGCGTGACGACAATGCGCAACGGATGTAGGCCTGATCCGATTCCAGGCGCGACACCTCTGTTTGCCGCCGCATTCTCGATCACGACCGCCGCTTCCCGGATGCGGTAGCAGCCACTCCGTTCACCGCTGCCGGCCGTACCTCGACACATGTGTCGGTCGTGTCGCTCGTGTCGATCGAGCCATCGCGCCCTGTCGAGCCGCAGTCCGGCACCGCGCATACGTTCGTTTCGCCGAGTACGCCATTCGGACCTTCAACTGCGCTGCCACGACGCCGATCGCCGCGAGCCTGCGGCAGCCTTGGCCGGCTTGACATGCTCGGAGTCCCGGCGGCCAGCATCGCACACGCCCTGAATCAGCCGTTGATGGCACTCGTCACATACGTGCGTCGCCAAGCGAAGCGATTTGAACCTGCGAGTCGAAATCGCGAATTCGTCGAATCGCACATGGCCCAAGCCGGTCGCCTCGCGGCTGAAAAGCAGTCGCACAGCCCATCGCCCGTGGCGCGAGTCGGCTCACGGACAGCGGCACGGCGCCGCCGCCCGTCAGATGCGTGTCGCTTACCAGTAGAACCCGCCACCCACGACCGCGCCTACCGTACCGCGGCTACTCGTGTTCGCCGAGGCCTTGATCGTCCACTTGCCGTCGCGCGTCATGTACGACACACCGAGCGCCGAGCCGTATTCGCCGCCGTACGTGCTGCCGGCCATCGCCACGAACGTGCGGCCGGGCTGCGTCGACTGCGGCAGGCCGGCGACTGCCATCGCCGCCGCTACGCCGCCCATCGCATCCTGACGCGCGCTGTGCGCGGCGTTGTTCATCTGCTGCACGTTCACCGCATCGGTCGGCGCGGTACCCGCCGCGACGTTCGTGATCTGCCGCTCCGCCCCCGCGCTGCCGACCGATACCGCGTTGTCGCGATCCGCGGTCGAGCCCGCGCCGAGTGCGACCGAATTGTTCCCCGTCGCGTTCGCGTTCTGGCCGACGGCCGTGCTGCCGCTGCCCGATGCGTTCGAGCCGTGCCCCAGCGACGTGCTGTTCTCGCCGGATGCCATCGAGCCTTGCCCGATCGCCGTGCTGCCACCAGCCGTTGCGCTCGCGCTGTTGCCGATCGCCGTGCTGTTGCTGCCCGCCGCGTCGGCGCCCGCGCCGAGCTGAACGCTGCCCGCACCGCTGCCGGACGGATCGAAATCGCCCGAACCGTTGCCCGGGCCGCCGGGCCCCCCACCGGCTTCCAGGTCGGACACGCGGTCGCCGAGACCCGCGAACCGGTTCTCGAAATCCTGCCGCATGTCGTACAACTGGCCGCCGTTCACCGCGTCCATACTGCCCGACGCGATCAGCCCGGGCGCGACGTTGCGCAGGACCGTGCCGTTCGTGCCGCCGAGCGTCGCGCTGGCAAGCGACAGATCGTCGTACACCACCGCGCCGAGCTCCTTGCCGTCCTTGTCGACCAGCCCGGATGCCTTCAACTGGGCGAGCGTCACGGCTTCGTCGTCGTTCACGCCGTTCGCGACGCCCGACAGCGTGCGCGCACCGTTCGTGCCGGCGAAGTTCACCGATGCGCCGCCCGAGTTCGCGGCAACCGTAATCGCGCCCGTCGTCTGGTCCTGACGAACGAGGCCGAGCTGGCCCGTCGCGAGCTGGTTGTTGATGTTCGTGATCTTCGTGCGGTTGTCCGCGATGTCCGACGCGTTCTGCGCGATGGCCTCGTTGGTCGCGTGGAGCTGATCGCCCGTAACGGCGTCGTGGCTGCCTGCCGCGACGTCGCCATTCGCGAGACCCGTCAGCTTGCGCTCGCCGGCCGTGCCCGCGAAGTTCACCGCCGCGCCATCCGTGTTCGCGCCGACCGTCAGATCCGCGCCTGCCGCCGCTTGCTTGACCAGACCGATCGAACCGCTGTTCATCTCGCTGCGGATCTGCGTGATCGACGTTTCGTTGTTCGTCACGCGCTGATCGAGATGGGTCACGTCGACGGCAACCACATGCAGTTGATCGCCGGTGACGGCATCGGTACTGCCTGCCGCGACGTCGCCGTTCGCGAGGCCCGTCAGCTTACGCTCGCCGGCCGTGCCCGCGAAGTTCACCGCCGCGCCGTCCGTGCCCTCGCCGACCGTCAGGTCCGCGCCCGCCGCCGCCTGCTTGACCAGACCGATCGAACCGTTGTTCATCTCGCTGCGGATCTGCGTGATCGACGTTTCGTTGTTCGTCACGCGCTGATCGAGATGCGTCACGTCGACGGCGACCGCATGCAGTTGATCGCCCGTGATGGCATCGGTGCTGCCTGCCGCGACGTCGCCGTTCGCGAGCCCCGTCAGCTTGCGCTCGCCGGCCGTGCCCGCGAAGTTCACCGCCGCGCCATCCGTGTTCGCGCCGACCGTCAGATCCGCGCCTGCCGCCGCTTGCTGCACCAGGCCGATCGTGCCGCCCGACAGCTCGGCCAGTTGATCGTTGATCAACGTGATGTCCGACGTGTTCTTCGCGATATGCGTTTCGTTCTGTGTCACGCGACCGTCGATGTTCGTCACCTGCGTGCCGAGATTCGACACGTCGCTGCCCAGATCGGCGATGTCGGATGTGTTCTTCGAGATGTGCGTTTCGTTCTGCGTGACACGACCATCGATGTTCGTCACCTGCGTGCCGAGATTCGACACGTCGCTGCCCAGGTCGGCGATGTCGGTCGTGTTCTTCGAGATATGCGCCTCGTTCTGCGTGACACGACCGTCGATGTTCGTCACCTGCGTGCCGAGATTCGACACGTCGCTGCCCAGATCGGCGATGTCGGCCGTGTTCTTCGAGATATGCGTTTCGTTCTGCGTCACGCGACCGTCGATGCTCGTCATTTGCGTACCGAGATTCGACACGTCGCTGCCCAGATCGGCGATATCGGACGCGTTCTTCGCGACGTCGCGATTCGTGGCGAACAACTGGCCGCCCGTAACGGCGTCGGTGCTTCCTGCCGCGATATCGCCGTTCGCGAGGCCCGTCAGCTTGCGCTCGCCCGTCGTGCCGGCGAAGTTCACCGCTGCGCCGTCCGTGTTCGCGCCGACCGTGATATCCGCACCGGCTGCGGCCTGCTGGACGAGCCCCGTCGTCCCGCTGCCGATCTGGTCCGCGAGCTTCGCGATATCGCTTTCGTTGGTCGTCACGCGGCCGTCGAGATTCGTCACCACGTCGCCGACGTTGTCGAACGTCTGCTTGCCGCCATTGCCGTCGCCTACCGTGAAGCTCGGCGCCGAAATCGAGCCGTCTGCGTTGACGCCCGCGCCCGCGCCGATCGCATCGGCGACGCCCTTCAGCTGGCCGACGTTGACGGCATCGGTATCTTCCGTGCCCGCGGCCATGTTGGTGATCTGGCGCTGTAGCGTCGCGGAACCGACGGACACCGTAGCGTCGCGATCCGCGACCGAGCGGATGCCGAGCGCGACCGACTGGTCGCCCGACGCGGTCGCACCGACTCCAATGGCCGACGAGAAATGCGCCGCTGCCGTTGCGCCCTTGCCCAGTGCCAGGCTGGATTCGCCGGATGCTTCCGCGTCCACGCCCAGCGCGGTGGCGTTATTGCCGGTCGCCGCCGCACGATGGCCGACCACGACCGAGTACGTACCGATTGCCGTCGCGGCACCACCGATCGCAATGGAGTCCGCCACGGCCTGCGCGGGCGCCGCCACCGTGTTGATCTTCACGTAGTCGTCGGTCACGGCTGCGTTCAGCTTGCTGTTGATGTTCGTGATGTCGGCCGCGTGCGTCGCGATATCGCGCTTTGCGCTCGTCAGCTCGCCGTCGAGTGCACCGAGCGCATCGCCGACGGTGTACTGCGTGCCGCCGTTCGCGAGATCGTACGTCGGGCCGGTCACGGCGCCCGTCGTCGGATCGATCGCCGCGCCGCCGCCGAGTGCGGTCACGACGGGCGCAAGCTGAGACACGTTCACGGCGTCGGTGTCCTGCGTGCCGGCGGCCATGTTGGTGATCTGTCGCTGCTTCGTCGAGGATCCGACCGAAATGGTGTCGTTGCGCGTCGCGTTCGAATTCGTACCGAGCGCCATTGCGTTCGTGACGTTCGCGTCGACGGTCGCATGATTGCCGATCGCAACGGAATTGGTGGCGCCCGCCGAGACGCCGGCTTGCGTGCCCAGCGCAACGCCGCCCGTGGCCAGTACCGACGTCTGGTTGCCTAACGCGGTGCTGTTGTCGCTGGTTGCGGTGGCAAGTCGGCCGAGTGCCACGACACCGGTGCCCGTCGCGGTCGCGGAGGAGCCGATCGCCAGCACCGACGTGCCGCTCGCGGTCGAATCGTTACCGATGGCGGTCGCGGAAGTGCCGCCGGTCGCTCTTGCCAAACGGCCGAATGCCATCGAACCGGTGCCGGTTGCGGTCGCGGCAGATCCGAACGCCAGCACCGACGTGCCGTTCGCGACCGCTGCATTCCCGATCGCGACGGCGGCCGTACCCGATGCGGTGGCAGCCGTTCCGCCCGTCGTCGCCGGCAATACCTTGATATACGCGTCGTCCAGTGCGGCCGTGGTGCCGATGGAACCCATGGTGCCGACCGATCCGATCGACCCGGTATTCGGCACCGCACACACACCCGCTTCGCCGAGCACGCCATGCTGGCCGTCAGCCGTCGTACAGGCGTCTGCCCCCGTCGTAGCGGCAAAGACGTGCGACGCGCCCAGACTCAGTGCGACCACTGCCAAGGCGATCGCGCTGCGCACCAGCGCGCGCTGGCCACCGGATTTCTTCCGGCCCGTTGCAAGCTCGGAGACGGCGACGTAAGTGCCCGTGGCCGTATTGAAGAGAGTGCGATGTGCTTTGTTCATGGTGACTCCAAAGATGGTTTGATCCGTTGGAAATCACTGTATTTTTTCGGTGCTTTCGGTTCGATCAGACCAGTCCTAAAGCAATATGGCCCCATGGTCGGATACCGGCTCGGCGCCTGCGCAGCGCCGGTCGAATCGAATCAGACTGGTCCGATTGGATTGACGTCATACGGCTCGTAGACTCCGACGCGTGAACCTATCGACCGCCCCCCTTCGCCGGACGGTGCGCGCCGCGATCCGCGACGCCGCCCGTCATCCCCGCTTCGTCCGCGGACTCGACATCGCCGTGCTCGCGCTGATCGTCGCGAGCGTGTTCGTCGTGATGGCCGACAGCGTCCAGGAACTGCATGCGCCTTACGGAAAGGCGCTGTACGCGGCCGAGTGGGCGTTCACGCTGCTGTTCACCGTCGAATACGCGGTGCGGCTCCTCACCGCGCCGAAGCCTGCCGCCTACGCGCGCAGCTTCTTCGGCATCGTCGATCTCGTGTCGATCCTGCCGACCTATCTCGCCTTCTTCTTTCCGGGCCTGCATGCGCTGATCGACGTGCGCCTGCTCAGGCTCCTGCGCGTGTTCCGCATTCTCGGGTTGTCCATCTACCTGGAAGAAGGCCAGATGCTGATCCGCGCGCTCGCGCGTGCGCGGCGCAAGATCTTCGTGTTCATCGGCGGCATGTTCGTGATCGTCGTGATCCTCGGCACGGTGATCTTCCTCGTCGAAGGTCCCGAGAACGGCATCACGAGCATTCCCGTCGGCGTGTACTGGGCCGCCGTGACGATGAGCACCACGGGCTACGGCGACCTGACGCCGCACACGCCGCTCGGCCGGCTGATCACGTCGTGCGCGATCCTGCTCGGTTACGGCATCATCGCGTTCCCGACCGGCATCATGGGCGCCGAACTCGTGGCGACGGCACTCGAGCGCGGTCGTGCCCAACGGGCCGCGTCCGGCGGCACCGACACGGCGACCTGCCCGCACTGCGGCACATGCGTGTCGACACCCGGCGATACGATTGCCCCGGCGACGCATCGCACGTCGAACCGGTAATCGCGCCGCATCATGAGAATTTCCACTCGCGTCGTGGCGCTGTCGGGCTGGCTTGCGTTGAGCCTCTCCGGTACCGCGCTCGTGCTGTCGCGTTCGGTGTCCGACGCGCACGACCGCTTTTTCCAGGACACCAGCATCGCGATCCGCGTGCTCGGCCAGAAAGCGGCCCAGCAGGAAGCGACGCTCGCCACGCTCGGCGCCACGCCGTTGCGCACCGTGCCGCCGCACATGCTCGATGACCTGCGCGAACGCATGCCGCAACTCACCGGGCTCGCGCGCTGGCGGCCCGGCAGCGGCTGGCACTCGGCCAACGGCGCGGCGCCCGGTGTGCCGCCGCCGCTGAACACGACGGCTAAGCCCTATGCGCTCGAATTCGAGGCCGACGGTCGCTACTGGCTCGTCGCCGCGCCAGGGTGGGCCGTGCGCATCGACCCGCGCACGATGCTCCAGCCCGGCGACTGGCCCGCGTCGCTGACGTCCGTCACGCTGCACTTGCAGGGGCGCCGGTTCGAGGTGCTGAACCGGCCGGCGGCCGCCGCGCCGCTCGGCTGGCCGATGACGCTCGACAAGCGCCTGCCGACCCAGCCCCAGGCGCTGACACTGCACGCGACGCGCACACTGACCGTCGACGATCTGCCGTGGCTGCCGATCGCGCTGTGGAACACCGTCGCGATCCTGCTCGTTGCCGGCGTACTCGGCGCGTGGCGGCTGCGCGATGCGCAGCGCCGCGAACATGCGCGCGCGCGGCTCGACCGCTTCGGCCGCCTCGATACGCTCGGCGAAATGGCGGCCGGCATCGCGCACGAACTGAACCAGCCGCTGATGGCCATCGTCACGCACACGCGCGCCGCCGAGCGGTTGCTCGATCTCCCGACCGAACGCGACAACGTCCGGCGTGCGCTGCAGACGAGCGTCGCGCAAGCCAAGCGCGCTGCGTCGATTCTCGACCGGCTGCGCGTCGCCGCGACGTCGGCGCACGGCGGCGAGCGCCGCGCGCTCGATCCGGACGCGATCGTGTCCGCGCTGCAGCTTCTGTACCGCGACGAACTGGCGCGTGCGCAGATATCGCTCGGCTGGCACAACGCGACACCCGGCGCGCAGCCGCTTGCCGATCCCGTCGCCGTCGAACAGATCCTGCACAACCTGATCCAGAACGCGCGCGACGCGCTGTCGGGTGCGCCGCACGGCACGATCCGCGTGAGCGGCGAGCGAACCGGACGGCACTACCGCTTCAGCGTGATCGACAACGGCCCCGGCATACCGCCCGATACGCTGCCGCGCCTCTTCGAGCCGTTCTTCACCACACGCGGCCACGGGCTCGGCCTCGGGCTGCCGCTCTGCGACACGCTCGCGCAGCGCCAGAACGGCGCGCTGGAAGTTCACAACCGGCCGTCGGGCGGCGTCGAGGCCACCTTGTCGCTGCCGCTCGCGGAGGTCCGGCCATGACGACGCCCGACCCGACCGTCGTCGCGATCGTCGACGACGACGAAGCCGTGCGCGACGGCCTCGCGCTGCTGCTGCGCACCGTCGGCCTATCGAGCCGCTGCTACGCGGACGCACACACGTTCCTCGACGACGCGCTCGACGCTGCGCTCGGCTGCGTGCTGCTCGACATCCGCATGCCGGGCATGAGCGGGCTCGACGCGCTCGACCGTCTGCGCGAGCAGCGCGACTTGCCGGTCATCGTCCTTACCGGGCATGGCAACGTCGACGCATGCCGCCGCGCGTTCAAGCGCGGCGCCGTCGACTTCCTGCGCAAGCCGACCGACGACGACGAACTGATCGACGTCGTGCAACAGACGCTCCGCCGTCATGCGGAGCGCCGCGCGCGCGCCGACGCCGAACGGCATCGCGCACAGCGCATCGCCGCATTGAGCGGACGCGAACGTCAGGTGCTCGAAGGCATCGTGCGCGGGCTGAGCAACAAGGAGATCGCGCGCGAGCTCGCGCTGTCGCCGCGCACCGTCGAAACCTATCGCGCGATCGCGCTCGACAAGCTGGGCGCGGCCTCGCTCGTCGAGCTGGTGCGCGACTACGCGGCGCTGCTCGGCGCGGCGCCTCCGTAACGCTACGGAGGCGCCATCCGTACGCGAGCGGGTACAGCGCGGCCGGCGCAATTCCTACGATGACGGTTTTCATCGATCGTCTACAAGGAAACGCTTTCATGTCCCGACTCTTCGTCATTCCGTCGTCGCTCGCAATGCTGTTCTCCGGTGCCGCCCTGGCCGACGCCGCGGAGCCGACGCCCCGCACGTCGACCAACGGCGACGCCGGCTACTACGCGACGGCCCGCGTCGTCGGCGCATTCGACAACGCCGCCAACATGGAACTCACCAGCCCGCGCGTGACGAGCCGCATCGGCGGCCCGGACGGCCAGTCGCGCGTGACCGGCGCGGTCGGCCTCGGCTATCAGTTCGGCAACGGCTGGCGCGCGGAAGGCGAATACACGTTCAAGCGCAGCGGCAACTTCGTCAGCTACTGGGCGCCGTTCGGCGCCAACGCGAACCAGTTCCAGGTATCGTCGCAGCGGCTGATGCTGAACGGCTATCGCGATTTCGACCTGGGCCGCGGCTTCTCGGTCTACGGCACGGCCGGCGTCGGCGTGGCGATCGTGTCGGCGGACGGCTGGCAAACCAACGATACGCGCCAGTTCGCGTCGCGCACGCAAACCAATTTCGCTTATTCGGCCGGCGCGGGTATCAGCTATGCGATCAACAAGCGCTTCACGCTCGACGTCGGCTATCGCTTCGTCGACATGGGCAACGTCGAATCCGGCTACAACACGTTCGTGAACCGCGTGTCGGCGCGCGACGAGCAACTGAAGGCGTCGCTGCGTTCCAACGAAGTGTTCATCGGCCTGCGCGGTCGCTTCTGACCGGCCCGCGAGCACCGCGCGATCCTGTCGCTCGGGATTCCGAATCGAATGGCGGCAGCCAGCCGCTTCCGCATCGTTTCAGCCCAGTCCGATTGGCCGGCGGCCTGCCGGCTTGTATGCTTTCGATGCGCGGTACCGGAACGGTTGGTCGATGGCAGTCTGGACGCTGCATGTCGGGAGGAGCGAACCGCTCCGTCTGCCGCGCCCCGCCTGCCGGCGACGGCTTGAACGCGGGTGCTCGATGGTGGCCGGTGGGCGCGGCCACATGTAGTCCGACGCTATGTTCCGTACCTCTAGAGAAACGCTGCCTCATGCGAGCATCGAGCGCCCGCATCCAAGCCGTCTCCTCCCCCTTCATGATCGATATCCGCACGTGCATCGTGCATCGGCACGACGCGCGTGCGGTGCCCACTACTGCGCGGCGCGCTTTCCGAGCATGTGCTTGAGCAGCAGGCACGCGCCGCCGCCGATCGCGCTCATGCACGCGACGTAGCCGAAATACAGCTGGTAACCGTGCATGCCCGGATACTCGGTGGTCAGCCAGCCGTTCAGCAGCGGCAGGAATACGTCCGGCGAATAGCCGAGCAGCGAGATCACGCCGATCGCGAGCCCCTTGATCGACGCCGGCACGTCGCAGCGCTCGAGTACGCTCCAGTACAGGCCGCGCACCGCATAAGTCAGCAAACCGATCAAGATCACGACGCCGGCGAGCAGCACGACCTGGTTGAACGACGGAAACACGATCAGCGCGACGAACGCGAGCGCGGCAAGCAACAGCGCGGCGCACAGCACGTTCAGCGTGCCGACGCGATCGCCGACGAAACCGCCGCCGATGCCGCCGATCGGGCGCATCCACAGCTTCAGCGACGCGATGAAGCCGGCCGCGACGATCGACATGCCGACGCCCTTCTGCTGCAGGTACGGCGAAATGCTGTACGTGGCCCACGACAGGTGATAGCCGCAGAACACGATGACGGCGAACACCCACAGCAAGCGATTGCGCGCGAGCGTTGCCAGATCCCGCAGCAGGTTGCCCCGCGCACGCCGGTCCGCCGGCGCGGCGGACGAGGTACCCGCGCTCGCGTCCTTGACGGTCAGCAGCACGATACCGAGCGCGACGCAGACGATCGCGTAGCAGAACACGACCTGCTGGAATGCGCCGTCATGCGACGTGCCGCGTGCATCGACGAGCCAGGCGAACAGCGCGAGCGACGCGGTGGCGAGCAACGCCTCGATCAACCCGCGCCCGCCGTCGAGGAAGCCGAAGAAGCGGCCCTGCTCTCGAGGCAATGCGATCGTGTTCACGCGCTTGATCACCGAGGCCCAGAACGTCAACCCGGTCGTCACGCCCCAGCCGCAGAAGATGACCATCAGCACCGGATACGACGGTGCGCTCGCGTAAGCGACGCCGAGTGCACCGGTTGCCACGAGCGAGAAACTGATCAGATAGCGCGGCGGCAGGCGATCGGCGAGCCAGCCGCTCGGCAGATAACAGATGAGGAACGTCGTGCCGAGTGCCGAATACAGATACCCGAGCTGCGCGCGCGAGATCTGGAACAGATCCAGCATCGTGTCCTGGTAGAACTGGCGCAGATACAGCATCGGATAGATCGCGCCCGCCGCACACACGAGAAGCGCGAGCTGGAAATAGCGGCTGGCCGCAGCCGGGGCAGCCGGTTCGCGAGGTATCGCGACGTTCGATGCCGCGTGTTGATCCGACATGTGCTCCTCCATTTGAATATTCGAAGTTTTATGACGATGTGCATGCGATACGCTCGCCGCGTCGCCGCAGGACATTCGCCGTCGTCCGCCGATACGGACAAAAAAGGCCGCTCCGGGAAGAGCGGCCGTCAAGGAGAGGTCTCCGCGTCGAGGAGACACCGGCGGGCCACCACGCCCACCGGCATGCCCATTGTCGACGACGGTTCATCAGCTGAGAATCGGTTTGGTCCGAATCCGCGACGACCTTCAATTCGTCTGTGATGCGAATTTTTTATTCGCACGCTTCCTCACCGCCATGCATCGTGTGTGCAAGTGCCGGTCATATCGCTCCGTGATTGTCGCGACGCGCGGCTCGGTGCGGGGCCTCCGATCGCGACGCCGCGCGATGCGCCCCTCAGCGATCCGTCAAGCGAGTCTGATTCGTCAGGCCGACGCGCAACGCGTCGGGATTCGACGGCGCGGGCGCAGCCGCCGCGCGCGACGACTCGCGCGTCGCATCGAGCCAGCGCGAAAACTCTGCAGCCGTCATGCCGACCGCTTCGGCCGCGCTCGGTACCGGCTCGACCGACGCCTGTTGCTGACGCGGCGCGGCGGGCTTCGTTGCCGTCGCGCGCGCCGGGATGCCGCCGAACGCAGCCGCGCGATCGGGCACCGCGACCGTTGCCTTCTTGCGTCGCGCAACGGCCGGCTTCGACGCGGGCGCCGACGTCGGTAATGCATCCACCACACGACCGTCGCGCTGCGCTGCGCTCATGGATTGTGCTGCGACTGCCTCGGCATCGTCCGCGGCGGGCGGCGGAACATCCGGCGCCACGATCGCCGCCGCGGGAGTCGTGACGAGCGCCTCCGCCGGCTGAACGGCAATCGCCGCCTCGTAGACGGTATGCGGCGACGGCGCTGGCTTGCCGGTGTCGAACAGCCGCGTGGCCGCAAAACCCACGGAACCGAACGCGAGGCCGGCGATCAGCGCCAGCAGCGTCGGCCGCCAACGGCGCGGCGCCTTCGGCTTCACCCACGGTCGGTTGTCCGAACCGAAATCCGTCGCGCGAACCGATGCGACGCGCACCGCCTCGGGCGCCTCGCGCACCGCACGCAGATCGAACACGCCCGGCGTCGGCCGCTTGCTCTTCACGAACGGCCTGCGACGCCGTCCATACGGCGGCGGCACGTCCGTGTAAGGACGCGCGAGCGGTAACGCGAAATGTCCGGTGATGTCCTGCATGCTCATGATGTCGACGACGAATCGTCCCGCGTGTGCCGCGCCGATCCGCTCTCCCGTAATGTCAATGAATGGTCCCGAGTATCGCCGCGCACACGGTCCGAGTAAATCGGACTGGGCCTATTCGAGCGGCTGCGGCACGCGGACCGCCTATCTCGCGTCGTAACGCAGCAACGGCCGCCCGTTCAGCGGTTGCACCACCCGCGCGTTGTGCGAATAACGCATCCGGAACGCGGTGATGTCTTCCGCGGACAGCTCGACCGGCTCGTCCAGCACGTACCATTCGACGTTTTCGGTCAACGGCGGCGTCGTCAGCGACCCGAGGTAGTGATAGTAGATATTCATGTTGCCCGGCATCAGCGCGGCCGCGCGGAACGACGAGAGGCTCGCCGTATCGCCTGCCTTGAGCGCGTCCATCGCGGCCGCGAACTGCGCATTCTCCGCGCCGGTGCGATAAAGCACGGCAACGACCGCCAGACGCCCGTCCTGCGCGCGAAACACGAAATGTCCCTCGATCGGATAGTTGCGACCGTCGATCGTGTGCTCCGACGGCGAATGGAAGTGAATCTGCTGAAGCGTGAAATGGCGCCCGCGGATCGTGGCGCTGCCGACGGCCGGCACGATCTGGATCGTATGGCCGTTGTCGATCACCTTCGCGCGCGTGTCGGCGATATGCATGCCGATCGCGTTGTTCTCGTCGGCATAGCGGGTCGCCTGTCTGGCCGTGCTCGCGTCGATCGCCACCGGCGACTGCGCGTCGCCGGATTCCAGATGCCAGTCGCGCTGGTGGTCGTAATCGAATGCATGATCGGTCGGCGCAGCGCTCGCCGGCGCAGAGGCATCGGCCGCATGGGCGGGCAGCATCGGCGCCGTCACCGCACATAGCGTCGCGGTGACGAGCCGGGTAATCGCGGTTCGTGTCACGTTCATGTCGAGTACCGGGTGTTCTTCGATCAAAAGCACGCGATGCGGCCGAATGCCTGCTCGCGGTTCCGTTGCGCACCGTTCCGATGCGGCGCAGCACGCATTGTCCGCACGATGCCGCTTCCGGTGGTCCGATACTGAGCGCGGTATCGGTCAGCCCAGTCCGATACATGCGGTCGCGAACGCGGCGTACAACGGCGTTCGCACAGGCGACGACGAGGGGGCCGAACGCATACCTCCGGGAAAAGCCGGTACGCCGCATTCGATGCGCACTTCGCACGCATCCTGCCCGCCATTTTCGGACCGGGCCGATTCACGCCACGCGCCAACGCCATCACAATCATTCCGCCGGCATGCCCGTTCCCCCGAATCCGGGCATGCCGTGCATTCCAGAGATAGATAGTCGATATTCATCCCGCCCTCGCGGCGGGATCTTTTTCGCGCGAGATTCGCCTTTCACGCGCGCATCGAGTCCGTCCATGAGCACTCTTCCCTTCGCGCGGCGCGGGCGCATCGAAGCCGCATCCCTCTCGCCGGACGAGCGCCGCGACAGCGCCGCCCCCGTTTTCGGACGAGCCGCCGCGAGCCGGCGACGCATGCAGGCCCGCCGGCCCGCCGCGCCCGACTCGCGCGTGCGCAGCAGGCCGGCTTCCTGTACGCGCCGGACATGACCGCCGACTCGACGCTCTTGATCGGCATCCTGACGATCGACCATCCATCCCGGCATGCATTCGACGATCGGCTGCGACGGGCCGGCCACGGCTACGACCGCCTGCGGATCGACGACATCCTCCGGCGGGCCGGCTATCGTCCCGTTCGCTTCGAATACCTGCCCGACCTGCTGGCGGCCTGCGACCTGCGGCCGTTCGACCTGCTCGTCGTGCAATGCGAAGCGCCGTGCTACCGGGCCAGCGACGCGATCCGCACGCTGCGTGCGCGCTTCTCGGATTCGATGCCGATCCTCGCGACCAGCCAGACTGACGGCGCAACGGCGCAAGTGCTCGCGTTCGAAGCCGGTGCGAACGAGTACCTGCCGTACACGTCTCCCGCCGAAACGCTCGTGTCGAGCGTCGCGATGTGGCTGCGCTGGGCCCACTACCGGACGACCAGCCACCGGCGCTGGCGCATGGGCGACTTCGAGTTCGACACCGGCAGTCGCACGATCCGCGTCGCCGGCCGCGAGCACGTGCTGACCGAGAAACACTTCCAGATCGCGACGGCGCTGTTCATGAACCTGGGCCGGCCGCTGTCGCGCGCCCACCTGAGCCAACTCGTCTGGGGGTCGCTCGTCGCGGTGACCAGCCGCCGCCTGGACACGCACATCGTGAACCTGCGCGACCGCCTCAAACTGGACGGACGGCACGGCCTGCGGCTGCTCACCGTCTACGGATTCGGCTATCGACTCGTCGAATCCGGGCCCGAAGAGGATCGCGCCGAACGGCGTTAGCGGCCCCGCGCCCCCTTTTTCACGCCTTCGTCGCGCGATCGGCAACCGGCGCGCCCCCGCGCGGCACGCCCGCACCGCGATCGGTCTCGCTTATCATGGCGAAACCTCATCCGCCCGCCCCGTGCCACGATGGATCCTCGCGCCGCCGCAGACCGCCGCCGTCCCGCTTCCCGCACGCCCGTCGGACGCCGCCAGCGCATGCTGCTGTATACGGGCGGCATCGGCGTGACGCTCGCGGCGCTCGTCGCGAGCGGATCGCTGCTGTATGCGATGGGCCGCGACTACGTGCAGGAGCGCTATACGCAGTTCGCGGCGCGCCAGTTCTTCGTCCGGTTCGAGTTCAACCTGCGCACGACCGGCATGGACACGCTGGTCACGCACGAAGAAGCGGTCTGGAGCACGCGCGCGACGGATCCGGTGCTGACCGCGCAGCTCGCCGACGGACATGGCCGCCTCGTGCTGCAGGGCAGCCCGCGGTTTCCGCCCGTGCTCGCCCTCGCCGACCTGTCTCCCGGGCAGCCCGCCGCGTCGTACGGCCCCGATCTCGAGATGGCCAGCGACATGAGTTATCGGGTCGGCGCGTACGTCGCGACGCAGGAGGCCGACCGTGCGATCGCCGGCTACGCGTACGCCCCGAATCGCCATTTCGCGCTCGTCATCCCGCAGCCCGAGCCTGCCGACCCGCTGGCCACGACCGGCGCCGCCGACGTCGCCGCCTTGCTCGACAAGCTCGCGCCCGATCTCGAACTCGCGCCGGCCGGCCGCTACGTCTGGCATGCGCCCGCCTACGATCCGATCCAGCGGCGCGACGTGTTCCGGCTCGTCGGCACCGCGTACGAGGCCGGCCAGCCGCGCATGGTGTTCGTGTCGACACTCCCGACCGGCCTGCTGCGCGAACGGCTCGCAGGGCGGGACGACGGCGATGCCGCGATCATCGTCGACTCGGCCGGCCGCCCCGTGCTGCGCGTCGGCGCCGCGGAACACGGCGATGCGGCCGAGGCTGTCGTCGAGCGGCTGATCGCCGCCGCGCGCGCAGTGCGCGCCGACGGCCCGCAGCCCGCACATCGGGCGGGCGACTTCACGTTGAGCCAGCGTATCGGCGGCACCGACTGGACGCTCGTCCAGTCGTTCTCGATGCGCTCGGTACTGAGCGCGCTTGCGCGGCGCATCGGCTGGTATGCGGTGCTGATGACGATCGCGCTCGGCTTCGCGTGGGCGATGCTCGTGCTGTTCGACCGCAAGGTTCTGAAGCCCGACGACGCGCGCACGCGGCGCATCGTCGAAAGCGAGAACCTGAACCGCACCATCGTCGAAGCCGCGCCTTCGGGCATCGCGCTGCTGTCGCTCGACGACGGCACCGTGCTGATGCAGAACGACACGATGCGCGCGTACGACGCACGCGCGGCGGGCGACACGTCGCTCGCCGCGCGCCTGTTCGCGCGCTTCGATCGGTCGCCCGGCGCGAACGCGTGGCAGCCCGATCTGCACGTGCCGCTGCCGACCACGCAGGGCGACACGGTCGACCTGCTCGCGACGCTCGTGCGCACGCGCTTTCGCGACGCGGACGTGCTGCTCTGCAACGTGTCCGACATCACGTCGCAGAAGGCCATCGAGCGCCACCTCGACGACGCGCGGCGCGCGGCCGACGCGGCGAACGATGCGAAATCCGCGTTCCTCGCGACGATGAGCCACGAGATCCGCACACCGCTGAACGCCATCCTCGGCAACCTCGAGCTGATCGGCCGCGAGCCGCTGAGCGACACGCAGAGCGAGCGCCTGCATACGGTCGAAGGCGCATCGTCGACGCTGCTCGACCTGATCAACGACATCCTCGATCTGTCGAAGATCGAGGCCGGCCAGATGACGATCGAGGCGATTCCGTTCGATCTCGCGGAGACGATCCGCCAGACCGGCGCGATGTTCGAGCCGCTCGCGGCGGCCAAGGGCCTGCAGTTCGACATCGTCGTCGACGATGCGCTCGCGCCGCGCTACGTCGGCGACCCGACCCGCATCCGGCAGATCGCCGCGAACCTCGTGGGCAATGCGATCAAGTTCACGAGCCGCGGCGAGGTCACGCTCGAAGTCTATCTGCGCGACGACACCGATCCCGCGTCGCCCGTCGCGATCGGCGTCAGCGACACGGGCATCGGGATGACCGATGCGCAGCGTGCGTCGCTGTTCAAGCCGTTCACGCAGGCCGATACGTCGATCTCGCGCCGCTTCGGCGGCACGGGGCTCGGGCTTGCGCTGACGAAGCGGCTCGCGACGCTGATGAACGGCACGATCGACGTCAAGAGCGAAGCCGGCCTCGGCAGCACCTTCGTCGTCACGTTGCCGCTGCGCGCGTCGACCCAAGCAGATGCCGCGCCCAAAGACGAGGCCGACGATGCGGCGGCGCTGCCCGCGCTCGCCGCGCGCGTGCTCGTGGTCGACGATCATCCGGTGAACCGCACGCTGCAGCAGAGCCAGCTCGTCGCGCTCGGCTATGCGGCCGACGCGGCCGGCGGCGGCGCGGCCGCGCTGCGCCGCTGCGCGGACACGCGCTACGACCTCGTACTGACCGATCTCAACATGCCGGGCATGGACGGCTATACGCTCGCGCGCGTGCTGCGCGCGCAGTATCCCGACCTGCCCGTGGTCGCGAGCACCGCGCATGCGAGCGCCGACGAGCGTGCGCGCTGTGCGGAAGCCGGCATCGTCGCTGTGCTCGTGAAGCCCGTGCTGCTGGATACGATCGACCGTACGGTGCGGCGTTTCGCGAACGTCGCCATCACGGGCCCGCGTGCGTCGGCGCTCGTCGAACTCGCGGAAGGCCCGTTGCCGCCGGACGTGCAGGTGCTGCTGACCGACAGCGTCGAGCGCTCGCTCGCGGCGATCCGCACGGCGCTCGCGCACGACGACCAGCGTGCGTTGCGCGACGAGCTGCATGCGCTGCGCGGCGCATTCGCGACGATTCACGAACATGCGGTGGCGGACGCCGTGCGCGACATGCAGGATGCCGTGCGCGCCGGCAATACCGCGTCGCTCGCCGCGTTGTTCGCCGACACCGAGCGCCTTGCGCGCGAAGCGCTGCGACGGCGTGCCGCGCCGGCGCCGACGGCTTGAGCGACGCGCGTCTTTCACGCTCTCCGTCGCACACTCTTGCGGCCGAAATCGGACTGGGCTGATCGTCACACGCGTTTTCTGCCGCTAGGATGGCGATGCGTCGTCGGTATGGCATCGACCGCGCACGGTTTCCATGACTCACGGTACACATGGCCGGGAAGGCAGCGACCATTCGCGCGCTAGCGCCTTGCCTCATCCGCCCCGCATGGATTCCGGTCACTTTCAGCCTGGTCCGATTGGACGACACGGACGGTGAAGGTAAGCTGTCCTGACATAGTGCCGGTGATGGTCGTTGCGTTCCGGCCGGGAGCCGGCTGAGGCGCGGGCGTTTGGTGGTGGCCGGTGGGCGCGGCCACGACAGAGATGGGTGATGGTGTTGAAACGTACACGCTGCCAGATGCGAACACTGAACGCTCGCCCCTCAGTCCGTCGTTCCCGTTGCCGGGAAGGCGGCATGCACGGCGTCGCGATCGCGTCGCGCGAATGCGCATGCAGTGCATCCTCGAGCCGCAGCGGCGCGGCCTTCCATCGGATCGCAGCCTTGCGTTCTCCCTTCCCACGATGGTCTCCGGTATCGCCGCATGCGAGCGGCGTTCGTTTTTCTTTCTTCCAACACACCCGCGATGCGTGCGCTTCGACGCGGCGTGGCGGGCCGGCAGGCGCTACGGTTTGCGGCAAGCCCGCGTACCGGCTCGTTTCAAGTGCCTGCACCGGCTCACGCCCGCCCCACGCACACCGGTCAGACGCATGCGCCGTAAAGCGCCCACCCGCGTGTAGGACTGGCCCCACGACGATCACGCAGCGATTCAGCCCCGGACGACAGATTCGGACGCGCCCGATCCCTACCATGCTTTCAGTTACCCAACACACTGAAAGGAGTAGGGACATGAACAAGACGTACCGCAATATCTGGAACGCCGCGACGGGCACGTGGACGGCTGTCGCCGAAACGGCGAAATCGCATTCGAAGGGCTCGGCGCGCGTGGCGCGCAAGGCGGTGGTTGCGCTCGCGCTGGGCGGCGCGGGTGTCGGCGGCGCGTTCGCGGCCGATGCTTGCACGACAGCGGAAGGCGAGAATGGTGCGCTCGACGCGGCTGGTGTATGCAAAGTGAGCAGCCCGATGAGCACTCGCTCGATCGGTACCACGGCTGCGCTCGACGATGCGTACATCAAGGTTACCAGTGGAGGGGCAGGCGCTGCAACGGCCGGTGGAGGCGCATCGATGGCGATAGGCGGAGCGGCTAACTCAGCTGGAGCGAACTCCGTTGCAATGGGATATGGGGCAAACTCGACGGCGGATCGCTCTATTGCGATTGGCTCGGGAGCAGTAGTTACCACGACTGGAGATAGCGGAGTAGCTATTGGGCGACGTGCAAGCGCTACGGCAGCCAATAGTGTGGCGCTGGGTCAGTTGACTGTGGCCGACCGCGCGAATTCCGTATCGATTGGCTCTAGTACGTTGCAGCGCCAACTGGTGAACATGGCCGCCGGCACACAAGCCACCGACGCCGTGAACGTGTCGCAGCTCTCCCCTGTCGTCACCGCACTCGGCGGTAACGCGTCGATCGACCCGACCACCGGTGCGGTAACCGGCCCGACGTACACCCTCGCGAACGGCGGCACGCAGACCACCATCGGTGGCGCACTCGGCGCGCTCGACGGCAACATCACGACCATCAACAACAAGCTCGCCGCGGCCGTGACCGACGATTACTTCAAGGTCGACACTTCGTCGGGCGCCACCGCCGCACAGGCAGCCGGCAGCGCGATGGCCGTCGGCGCGAATGCGCAAGGCACCGGCGTGGCCGCGACGGTCGTCGGCAACAACACCGTCGCGAACAGCCGGAACAGCTCCGCGTTCGGTTTCGGCGCGGAGGCGATCGGCGGGACCGGCACCACCACGGGCGCAGCCACCGCAGTCGGCGCGTACGCATCGGCCTCCGGGTTTCACTCGTCCGCGCTCGGCGTAGGTGCGGTCGCGTCGGGTTCGGAGTCGGTCGCGCTCGGCGTCAACTCGCGTGCCGACCGCGACTACAGCGTTGCAGTCGGTAACGCCACGCAACAGCGTCAGGTCATCAACATGGCCGCCGGCACGCAAGCCACCGACGCCGTGAACGTGTCGCAGCTCGAACCCGTCGTGACCGCGCTCGGCGGCGGCGCGTCGATCGATCCGACCACGGGCGCCGTGACGGGCCCGACGTACACGCTCGTGAACGGCGGTACGCAGACCACCGTCGGCGGCGCGCTCGGCGCGCTCGACGGCGAACTGACGACGGCCAAGGGCGACATCACGAAGAACGCGACCGACATCACGAACATCAACAACCAGCTCGGCGATCTGACGAGCGGTACGATCGGCATCGTGCAGCAGGCGAGCGCAGGCGCGGATATCACGGTCGGTGCAAGCAACGACGGCGAGGCCGTGAACTTCACGGGCACCGCGGGCGAGCGCAAGCTGACGGGCGTCCGGGATGGCGAAGTGTCGATCACAAGCAAAGAAGCCGTCAATGGCTCGCAGCTGCACGGCGTGGCGGATAGCGTCGCGTCGGCGATCGGCGGCGGCTCGACGGTCAACCCCGACGGCTCGATCACCGCACCGAGCTTCACCGTCGGCGACGGCAACGGCGGCACGACCGTCGTTCACAACGTCGGCGACGTCGTGACCAACCTCGACGGCCGCGTGACGACCAACGAAGGCGACATCGCGAAGCTCGCCGACCAGATCGGCAACGGCACCGTCGGCCTCGTCCAGCAGGATGCGACGACGCGCACTATCACGGTCGCGAAGGACACCGACGGCAAGATCGTGGACTTCACCGGCACCGCGGGCGATCGCAAGCTGACCGGCATCGAGGCGGGCGACGTGACGGCGACGAGCAACGACGCCGTCAACGGCTCCCAGCTGCACGGCGTGGCAGACAGCGTCGCGTCGGCGATCGGCGGCGGCTCGACGGTCAACCCGGACGGCTCGATCACCGCGCCGAGCTTCACGGTCGGCGACGGCAACGGCGGCACGACCGTCGTCCACAACGTCGGCGACGTCGTGACGAACCTCGACGGCCGCGTGACGAACAACGAAGGCGCGATCACGACGATCAACAACCAGCTCGCGGCAGGCGAAATCGGCCTCGTCCGGCAGGACCCGACGACGGGCGCGATCACGGTCGCCGCGAGCACGGGCGGCACGTCGGTGAACTTCGCCGGCACGGATGGCCCGCGCACGCTGAGCGGCGTCGGCAACGGCGTGAACGACGACGATGCGGTGACGATCGCGCAGCTGAAAGCGACCGGCCTGATCGACTACACGGGCAAGGAACTCGGCGCCGTGGTGTACGACGGCATCGATCTCGACAGCGTGACGTTCGGCGGCGTGGGCGGCACGGCGCTGCACAACGTGGCGCCTGGCCTGATCGCGTCGGGCAGCATGGACGCGGTGAACGGCGGCCAGCTGTACGCGATGCAGCAGGACTTCGCGCTGCAGTACGGCCAACTGAGCGGCCAGATCGGCGACCTCTCGAATCGCGTCGGCGACCTCGAGACGGGTAGCGGCTCGGGCGGTGGCTCGGGTGGCGGCATGGGCCCCGGCACGGGCACGGGCGGCGACGGCTCGCTCGTGGTCGGCGAAGGCTCGAACGCGTCCGGCGAGAACAGTTCGGCCATCGGCCAGGGCTCGGTCGCCACGGGCGACAACGGTACGGCCGTCGGCCAGGGCTCGGTTGCGTCGGGCGACAACGGCACGGCCATCGGCCAGGGTTCGAGCGCAAACGGCAACGGTTCGGTCGCGATCGGCGCGGGCTCGAAAGCGGACGAAGCGATGACCGTTTCGTTCGGCGACGGCACCGACGAAGGCAACCGCCGGCTCGTCAACATCGCGGACGGCGTCAATCAGACGGACGCGGCAACGAAGGGCCAGCTCGACCGCGCGATGGAATCGGTGGACCAGCGCTTCGGCGAAACCAACCGCATGATCAACGACGTCGCGAAGAACGCGTACGCCGGTGTGGCCGCGGCGATGGCGATGCCGAACCTGACGCCGTCGCAGCCGGGCAAGACCGTCGTCGCGGTCGGCGCCGCGAACTACAAGAGCGGCTCGGCGGTGGCGGCCGGCGCGACCTACCGGACGCGCGACGGCAAGTGGCTGATGAACGGCGCGCTGTCCGTCACGTCGACGGGCGATGCGGGCGTGCGCGCCCAGATCGGCTACGAGTTCTGATCGACCGGCTCCGCGAATCGACTCGATTCGATTCTCGGAGCCACGGAGCGAGAGCGGAGGGCGCGATCCCTCCGCCTTTTCGCCCGACGGCCGATGGCGGTTCCTTGCGAGCCGCCATCGGCCGTCGGCGCGAGGGCGTCATCGCGGGGCCGCGAGGCCGGCCGCGAGTACGCCCTCACGCCGGCGCTCAGCAGGCGTTTATGCAGAACGACGAAACGCGCCCCGCATGGTGCGGCGCGACCATCGAGACCAATATGATGAAGAGCTTCCCCATACGCGTGATCATTGCCGACGACCATCCGGCCGTCGTCATCGGCTCCCAGTACGAACTGTCGGCGTCGAGCACCGTGTCGGTCGTCACGACCGCGCACGATTCGACGGCGCTGATGGAGGCGCTCGCCGCGCATCCGTGCGACGTGCTCGTATCGGACTACGCGATGCCCGGCAACGAATACGGCGACGGGATCACACTGTTCAGCGCGATCCTGAAGCGCCACCCGAACCTGAAGATCGTCGTGATGACGATGCTGGAGAACGCGGTCGCGCTGCGCGCGCTCATCGATCTCGGGATCCATTGCCTCGTCAGCAAGTCGGACATGACCAACCATCTGACGATGGCGATTCACGCCGCCTATACGAACGGCCGGTATCTGTCGCCGTCGATGGATCGCGCGCTGCGCCAGCTCGGCGCAGGCGGCGGCAAGACGCCCACGCTGTCGGTGCGCGAGGCGGAAGTCGTGCGGCTGTTCGCATCGGGGCTGTCGGTCAACGAGATCGCGGACAAGCTGAACCGCAGCAAGAAAACCATCAGCACGCAGAAAAGCTCGGCGATGCAGAAGCTCGGCCTCGAGCGCGACGTCGACGTGGTCCGCTATGCGATCGCCTGCGGCCTGGTCGCCGACCCCGGCAGCGCAGCGCTGCCGGCCGACTCGACGTCCTGACGGCACGGCATCGTTCGCCGGCCGACTGCTGCCGCTCACCGGCCGCTGCGCCGACTGCCAGCGGCGGCCGCAGCAGGTCGCGCGCCGGCGTGCCGGCGCCGACGCCGGCGGCGCTCACGCGTCGACGCCCGGATTCCCACCGGCGGCTTCCCCGCCCGCCTCTTCCCCGCCTTCCCCGCCTTTCCCCTCGCTACCCGACGCGGCCACGATGCCGTTCTCGATCGCGTAGCGCAGCAGGTCCATGTCCTTGTCGATCCCGAGCTTCTGCATCGCGCGCGACTTCTGCGTGCTGATCGTCTTCTTGCTGCGGCTCAGCTTGTCCGCAATCTCGTTGATCGTCATCCCCGACGCATACAGCCGCACGACCTCGATCTCGCGCGTGCTCAGCGCGGGCGCCTGATCGACGAAACGCGCGCTCGAATGTGCGGACAGCGTGCGCACGACCTTTTCGACCGACGGCGAATAGTAGGTGCCGCCCGTCGCGGCTGCGTGAATCGCCGGAATCAGGTGATCGACCGTATCGGATTTGCTGACGATGCAGCCGATGCCGAGCCGCACCAGCGCGCCGACGACGGCCGCGTTGTCGAGCATGGTCAGCACGACCAGCTTGACGTCCGGATAGCGGCGCTGAAGGTAGGAAAAGAGCGCCGTGCCGTCGCCATGCTCGTTCGCGGGCATCGCGTAATCGGACACGAGCACGTCGCACACGCCGTCGTCGAGCAGGCGAATCAGCTCGGTCGAATTGCCGGCCTTGCCCGCGAGATGGATCGTCGGCACCGACGACAGGCCGTGCTCGACGCCGACGAGCATTGCCGGGTGGTCGTCGGCCAGTACCACGCGTATCTGATAGCTTCCCATAGTCGTCCGGGGTTCACCGCTGTCGAGGCGGCGAACGGCCGCCCGGTTGCCGGCGCCGGCGCGGCTGCGCGTGGCCGGATCTGGATTCGGCGCTATCTTCGCACGAAACCGGGGCGTGATCCACGAATCGGGAGCGGGCCACCGCCGCCCGCCATGTCCCCCAAAAGAAACAGGCCGCCGGCTCTCGTGGAGCGGGCGGCCTGAAGCCTGCCGGAGAAAGCCTGCACGCGACGATTCGGTCGCGTGCAGCCCGTGCACCGGTTCATGGCCGGCGCCGGCATGAGAGGCGCCGGCTATCCGGCACCCCGCGATGCGTTACTGCACGTCGAGGCGAATCTCGACGCGGCGGTTCTGCGCGCGGCCTTCTTCGGTCGCGTTCGACGCGACCGGGTCCGACGCGCCGAGACCTTCGGCCACGAACGAGCGTGCCTGCAGCCCGTTCGCGCGCAGGTAGTTCACCACGGTGCGCGCACGCGCTTCCGACAGCGTGCGGTTGTGCGCCGCGCTACCGGTCGAATCGGTGAAGCCGGTCACGGCGACGCGCGCGAACGGCACGCCGCGATTGACCGCGAGGAAGCGGTCGAGATCGTTGCGGGCCCGCGACGTCAGCACCGCGCTGTCGGTCGCGAAGTTCGCGTCGCCCTGCAGCAGCACCTGGCGTTGCTGCACCGGCTGCGGCGCGGGTTGCGGTTGCGGCTGGGCCTGCGGCGCGGGTTGCGCGACCGGCTGCGGCTTGCCGCACATGAACGTGATCTCGCGCGGATCCTTCATCGGCGCGCGGCTGTACACGCGGTCGATCATCTCCAGCGGCGTGAAGCCCTTGCCCTGGCAGAATTCTTCCGCTGCGCGGGCGCACGAATTGGCGCTGCCGAGCAGCCCGTCGCAGCTCACGCGGAACGCGCGGTCCGGCTGGCCCGGCACCGATACGGCGCGAATGTCGTAGGTCAGTCCCGATTGGGTCGTACAGGCGCCGAGCGCCATCGCGATCGCGCCGACCGACGCGGCGCGCAACAACAGAGTTTTCATGGTCATGATGAAACGTCCGCCCGAAGGCGGACGCCCGATTTGAATTGGAATGAACGGAATGCGTGACGCGGTAGCGCACGGGCGAAGCGGCGCGAGCCGCCCCGCCCTATGCGATTACCACTGGTACGACGCACCCACGCCGACGGTATTGCCGCCGCTCGACAGACCCACGCCGGCCTTCATCTTCAGGTTCTGCGTGATGCGGGCTTCGCCGCCGAACGCCACTGCCTGATAGCCCTTGTAGGTCGCGCCGCCGACACCGAACGACAACGTCTTGCCCGGATCGACGCCCGGAATCATCGTCAGCGCGGTGGCTGCCGCGATACCCGAGTACGCGTTCTTCGACACGTCGTTGATCTGCCCTTGCAGACCGCCGACCGCGCGGTCGAGCTGACCCTTCGTCGCCGCATCGCTCGCATTGATACCGTCCGCGATGTTGACGATTCGACGGTTGCCGTCGTCGGTGCCGTTGCCGAACGAGACCGTGTTGGCTTCCGTGGCCACCGAGCCCTGGCCGATCGCGACCGAGTTGCCCGCGCCTGCCGCGACGCTCGAACCCTGGCCGATCGCCGTGCTGCCTTCGCCGCGCGCGCTCGAACCGGAGCCGATCGCGGTGCCGTTCGATCCGCCGACGTTCGAGCTGGAGCCGATCGCCGTGCCGTTGTTCACACCGTCGCTGATCGACGAACCCGAACCGATGGCCACGTTGCCGTTGCCGTTGCCCGGGTCTGCCGGCACGATCTTGCCGCCATCGCCGGCCGTGCCGCCGACGAGGTCGCCGCCACCCGAGCCGCCGCCCGAGCCGCCACCGGAACCGCCGCCCTGTTCGAGCTGAACCACGCGATCGTCCATGCTGCCGATACGATCGCTCAGTTCGGTGCGCAGGTCGGACAACTGCCCGTAGTTCACGGCGTCGTACGTGCTCGTGCCGTTCGCGACGTTCGTCAGCACCACCGGCGCCGCCGCCGAACCGCCGAGGGTCACGGAGCCATAGTTCACCGTACCGTCGCCGTTCAGGTCGTAACGCACCGCTTGCGGATCGGTCGCGCCGTACGCAGCCGCGGCCTGGACAGCCTCGGAAACGGTCTTGTACTTGTAACCGTTCACCTCGATCGCCGTGCCCGCCAGCTTGCCGTCCGCGTCGACCGTCGTGCCGCCGCCGATCGCATCCGCCACGCTCTGCGCCGAGCCGTACAACTGCGAGCCGTTGATCGCGTCCGTGCTCGCCGCGCTCACCGCGCCTGCAGCCACGTTCGTGATCTTCGTGCCATTCGCACCGCCCAGCGTGATCGAGCCCTTCTGCGCATCGTCGTAGCCGACCGCCAGCGACGTCAGGTTGCCGTTGGCGTCTTCGCCGACGAGGCCGGTCGACTTCAGCTGCGCCACGTTCACCGCATCGTGGTCATCTACACCGTCGGCCACGTTCGACACACGTACCGGCGTACCGTCGTTACCCAGCTTCACCGCCGTCTTGGTGCCGTCCGTGTACGTCAGCGCCAGCGATTCGCCCGTCGTCGGGTCGATCACGCCGCTGTTCGACAGTTGGTCGCGCAGATTCGAAATGCCGTCCGCGTTGGCCTGCGTGCGGCCATCCAGGTTCGTCAGCGCATCGCCGACGTTATGCACGTTCGTGCCGCCGACCGTGTAGGTCGGCGCCGTGACCGTGCCGTCCGGGTTCACCGTCGAGCCGCCACCCAGCGCACCGGCCACGCTCTGCGCGGTGCCGAACAGTTGCGAACCGTTGATCGCGTCCATACTGGTTGCGCTCACGGCGCCTGCCTTCACGTTCGCGATCGTCGTGCCGTCCACACCGGCCAGCGTGAGACTCGACTTCGTCGCGTCGTCGTAGGTCACCACACCGTCCACCGGTGCGCCGCCGCTCGCCGCTGCCGCGTCGATCGCGTCGGCCACGTTCGTGTAGTCCTTGCCGTTGACGGTGTACGTCGGCTGGACGATGCTGCCGTCCGCGCCAACCGCAGCACCGCCGCCGAGCGCGCCCGTCACACCGGCGAGCTGGCCGACGTTGACGGCATCGGTCTTCTGCGTACCGGCCGCGACGTTGATGATCTGACGCTCCGCGCCAGCGCTGCCGATCGACAGCGCGTTGCCGCGGTTCGCGGTCGAGCCCGCACCGAGTGCGATGCCGCCGTTCGCGCCGGCCGCAACCGATGCGTTCGTGCCAAGCGCAATCGCGTCGGCGACGTTGAGCGCAACGGTCGCACCCGTACCCGCGGCAATCGCGTTCGTCGTTCCGGCGAGCGCCTGCGCGCCGTTGCCGAGCGCGATCGAGCTCTGGCCGATCGCTTTCGAGTTGCTGCCGACCGCGAGCGCGTTGTCCGCGTTCGCCTGGACGTGCGCGCCGAGCGCCACGGCTTCCTTGCCGTTCGTCTGCGCGTCGGAGCCCATCGCTACCGCATACGGCTGACCGTTGCCGGTCTGCGCGAAGCTGCCGATCGCAACCGAGTTGTCGGAACCCGCGAGCGCTTGCAGGCCGATCGCGGTCGCATTGCTGCCGCTCGCGACGGACGCCACGCCGACGGCGATCGCCGATGCGCTCGCCGGATCGCCGCCGTTGAGCGACGCGTAGTTGTCGACACGCTGGCCGTCGATCGCGACGAGCGGATCGGTCGCATCGTTGACACCGATGGACTTCGCGCTCAGCTCGGCGATCTTCTGGTCGGTTTCCGACTTCAGCGTGGTCGTCAAGCCGTTCAACGCCGAGTAGAGCTGCGAACCGTTGATCGCGTCAGTGCTGCCCGCGCTCAGGTCGCCCGCCGCGACGTTGACGATCTTGCGCTCGTTGCCGATGCTGCCGACCGACACGGTGTTCGCCTGATTCGCGACCGAGTTGAAGCCGATCGCCACCGCGCCGTTCGCGCTGGAGCGCGCACCGGAGCCGAGCGCCAGCGAGTTCGGACCCGACGACGATGCGCCCGAGCCGATTGCAACACCCTGTGCACCGGTTGCCAGCGCAGCGGTACCCGTTGCGTTGACCTTGATGTAGCGCAGGTCGATCCCGCCGTTGGTCAGGTCCTCGCGGAGATCGGACAAGCCGCTCGTGAGCTGGCTCACGTTGACCGCGTCGGTATCCGCCGTGCCTGCAGCCACGTTGGATACACGGACCGGCGTACCAGCGTTACCCAGCTGCACCGCCGTCTTGCCTGCGTTCGTGTACGTCACCGCCAGCGATTCGCCCGTCGTCGGATCGATCACGCCACCTTGCGACAGCGAGTCCTTCAGATCGCCGATCGACTGGTTCGTCGCGAACAGCTGCGAACCGTTCACCGCGTCCGTGCTCGTCGCCGACAGCGCGCCTGCCGCCACGTTCTGGACCGTCACCGGCGTGCCGGCGTTACCCAGCTGAACCGCCTTCTTGTCCGCGTCCGTGTACGTCACCGCCAGCGATTCGCCCGTCGTCGGGTCGATCACACCGCCGTCCGACAGCTTGTCGCGCAGGTCCGACAGACCATCCGAGTTCGCTTGCGTACGGCCGTCCAGGTTCGTCAGCGCATCGCCCACGTTGTGCAGGTCCGTGCCGCCGATCGTGTAGGTCGGGGGCGCGATCGTGCCGTCCGGGTTCACCGCCGAACCGCCGCCCAACGCGCCCGCCACGCTCTGTGCCGTGCCGAACAGTTGAGAACCGTTGATCGCGTCCTTGCTCGTCGCGTTTACGGCGCCCGCCGCCACGTTCGTCAGCGTCGTCCCGTTCGCGCCACCCTTCAGCGCGATCCGGTCGAAGTTCGCCGAGTCGTCCGCGTTCTTGTCGTAAGTCACCGCCAGCGAAGCCAGGCCGGAACCCGGGTTCGTCGGATCGATCGGTGCGATCAGGCCCGCGTCCTTCAGCTGCGCCACGTTCACCGCATCGGTGTCGTCCACACCGGACGCAACGTTCTTCAGTTGAACCGGAGCCGTCGCACCCGCGCCACCCAGCGTGACCTGGTTCTTCGCCGCGCTGTCGTACACCACCGCCAGCGATTGGCCCGTCGTCGGATCGATTGCGCCGCCATTCTTCAGCGAATCGCGCAGATCGCCGATGTCTTGGTTCGTCGCGAACAGCTGCGAACCATTCACCGCATCCGTGCTCGTCGCCGACAGCGCACCTGCTGCCACGTTGTGGATCGCCACCGGCGTGCCCGTGTTGCCCAGCGTGATGCCTGCCTTCGTCGCGTCGTCGTACGTCACCGCCAGCGACGTCAGGTTGCCCTGACCATCGTCGCCAACGAGACCCGAGCCCTTCAGCTGACCAAGGTTCACCGCGTCGCTGTCACCCGTTGCGTCAGCCACGTTCGTCACCTTCACCGGACCATTGCCGTTGCCCAGCGTCACCGAGCCGTAGTTCGGCGTGCCGTCAGCGTTCTTGTCGTACGTCACCGTTGCGCGTGTATCGCCGTTGCCGTCGACCAGACCGGTATCCGCCAGCTTGTCCTGCAAGTCGACGATATCGCTCTTGTTCTGCGCCGTACGGCCGTCCAGGTTCGTCAGCGCATCGCCCACGTTGTGGTAGTCCTGCTTCTGCGATGCATTCGTCGGATCGGTCAGCGAGTACGTCGGGTTCGTCACGTTGCCGTTCGCGCCGACGGTCGAGCCGCCACCCAGCGCATCGGCCACGCTCAGTGCCGTGCCGTACAGCTGCGAACCGTTGATCGCATCCGCGCTCGTCGCCGACACTGCGCCTGCCGCCACGTTGTGGATCGACACCGGCGTGCCGGTCTTGCCCAGCGTCACGCCCGACTTCGTATCGTCGTCGTACGTCACCGCCAGCGATTCACCCGTCGTCGGGTCGATCAGGCCGCTCTTGGTCAGCGTGTCTTCCAGCGAACCGACGCGCGTGTTCGTCGCGAACAGCTGCGAGCCGTTCACCGCGTCCGTGCTCGTCGCCGACAGCGCGCCTGCCGCCACGTTCTGGACCGTCACCGGCGTGCCGGCATTGCCCAGCTGCACCGCCTTCTTGTCCGCGTCCGTGTACGTCACCGCCAGCGATTCGCCCGTCGTCGGGTCGATCACACCGCCGTCCGACAGCTTGTCGCGCAGGTCCGACAGACCATCCGAGTTCGCTTGCGTACGGCCGTCCAGGTTCGTCAGCGCATCGCCCACGTTGTGCAGGTCCGTGCCGCCGATCGTGTAGGTCGGGGGCGCGATCGTGCCGTCCGGGTTCACCGCCGAACCGCCGCCCAACGCACCCGCCACGCTCTGTGCCGTGCCGAACAGTTGCGAACCGTTGATCGCGTCCGCGCTCGTCGCCGAAGCGGCACCTGCCGCTACGTTGCGGATCGACACCGGCGTGCCAGCGTTACCCAGCTGAACCGCCTTCTTGTCCGCGTCCGTATACGTCACTGCCAGCGATTCGCCCGTCGTCGGATCGATCACGCCGCCTTGCGACAGGGAATCCTTCAGATCGCCGATCGACTGGTTCGTCGCGAACAGCTGCGAGCCGTTCACCGCGTCCGTGCTCGTCGCCGACAGCGCGCCTGCCGCCACGTTGTGGATCGACACCGGCGTACCGGCGTTGCCCAGCGTCACGCTCGTGTGACCCGCATCGTCGTAGCTCACTGCATCCGCAGACGAGCCGCCTTGCGAGGCCGCCGCCTTCAGCGCGTCCTCGACGTTGTCGAACGTTTCGGTACCGATCGTATAAACCGGCGCAACGATGCTGCCGTCCGCGCCCACGGTCGCGCCGCCGCCGAGCGCGTTCGTCACGCCACGGAGCTGGTTCACGTTCACCGCGTCGGTTCCTTGCGTACCGGCCGCCACGTTGATGATCTGACGCTGCCCCACGGTGCCGCCGCCGACCGACAGCGCATTGCCGCGGTTCGCGACCGAACCCTGGCCGAGCGCGATGCCGCCGTTCGCGGTCACGCTGGTGTCCGCGCCGAGCGCGAGTGCATTCGTCACGTTGCGGGCGACGTTCGCGCTCTTGCCCATCGCGATACTGCTCGTCCCGCCCGCGTTCACGCGCGCGCCGTCACCCATTGCGATCGAGCTCTGGCCGAGCGCAAGCGTGTTGTTGTTACCGACCGCCAGCGCGTTGTCCGCGTTGGCCTGCACGTGCGCGCCGATCGCCACGGCCTGCGTGCCGTTCGTCTGCGCATCCGAACCCATCGCGACCGAATAGTCCTGACCCGCGCCCGTTTGCGCGAGGCTACCGATCGCGACCGAGTTGTCCGAGCCCGCGACCGTCTGCAGACCGACCGCGATCGCGTTCGAGCCGCTCGCCGCCGATAGCACGCCGATCGCGGCAGCCGTCGACGTCGCCGGATCGCCGCCGTTCAGCGATGCGATGTTGTCGCCGTTCTGGCCTTCGATCGCGACGAGCGGCGCCGTGACGTCGTTGATCCCGGCCGACATGCTATTGATGCCGAACAGGCCCGCCGTGTTGCTCTCGAGCGCCTTCGTCTTCGCGTCGAACGTCGACGACAGCGAGTTCATCGCGGCATAAAGCTGCGAACCGTTGACCGCGTCCGTGCTGTTCGCATCGACGTCGCCTTCCGCGACGTTGACGATCTTGCGTTCGTTGCCGATGCTGCCGACCGACACGGTGTTCGCCTGCGTCGCGACCGAGTTGAGGCCGATTGCAATGGAGTTGAGGCCGGACGAACGCGCGCCCGTGCCGATCGCAAGCGAGCCATTGCTGGTCGCGTTCGCGTTCGAGCCGATCGCGACAGCGTTCGTGCCGATTGCGTTCGCCTGCGCGCCCGTCGCATTGACCTTGATGTAGCGCATGTTGAGGGTGCCGTCGGCCAGATCGTTGCGGATGCTGTCGACGGCGTCGGTCACCTGACCGACGTTCGCCGCGTCCGTCCGCGCTGCGCCGTCGGCCACGTTCGACACGCGCACCGGCGTGCCGGCATTGCCCAGCGTGATGCCTGCCTTCGTTGCGTCGTCGTACGTCACAGCCAGCGACGTCAGGTTGCCCTGACCGTCGTTGCCAACGAGACCCGAGCTCTTCAACTGGCCGACGTTCACAGCATCCGTATCTTCCGTGCCGGCGGCCACGTTCGTGATCTGGCGCTGCTGCGTGGCCGAGCCAACCGAAACCGTATTGTTGCGATTCGCGGTAGCGCCCGAGCCCAAAGCGACGGAATTGGTCACGTTCTCATCGATTCCGGCCTGCGAGCCAATCGCGACGGAGTTGGTTGCCCCAGTCTCCACGTTGGCGCGATCGCCCAATGCAATGGAGCTTTGAGCTTGTGCGGAAGCCATATTGCCCATCGCCGTCGCGGCATTATTGGTCGCAGCACTGCCACGGCCAACACTCACGGCGCCGGTTCCGTTTGAGTTGGCGCTATTACCGAGTGATACCGACGACAATCCTTGCGCGCTAGCGTTTGAGCCAATGGCGACCTGATGTGTGTAAGTGCTATCTCCACTGACTCCAGCGACGGCACCGCTCCCGATAGCAATCGAATTGATCGTGTTCGCCGATGCGTCATCCGCCCCATTGACCTTGACGAGCCTGTTATCGACGGCTGCCGAGAGCCTGTTGTTGATCGTCGTGATGTTGCCGTCGAGCGCCGTCAGCGCACCGCCGACGGTCGTCTGACGGCCGCCGTTCGCGAGGGTGTACGTCGGGCCCGTGACGGCGCCGGTCGTCGGGTTGATCGACGCACCGCCGCCGAGGGCGGTCACGACCGGCGTGAGCTGCGACACGACAACGGCGTCGTTCGCTTGCGTGCCGGCCGCCACGTTGACGATCTGCCTCTGTGCATTCGATCTGCCGACCGAAACGGTATTGGCGCGGTCAGCAACAGCGTTATAGCCCAGCGCAACCGCGCCGTTTGCCGAAGCATTCGAACTGTTTCCGAGCGCGGTCGCATTTTGCCCAGTCGCGCCCGCGGAGCGACCCAGTGCAGTCGCATTTTGAGCCGTCGCGCTGGCGCCCACACCGACAGCCACCGTCTCGGTGCCCGTTGCCCTCGAAATCGTACCGATCGCCACCGCGTTCTGCGACGCACTCGCCAGTGCACCGCCGCCGAGTGCGACGTTGGACAGGCCACTGGCCGTGGCCCCGGCACCGATCGCCGTCGCGCCATTTCCCGCGGCCGACGTTCTGGCCGCGGCATAACTGCCGCTGTTGACATCGATATAAGGATTGTCCGCCGCCGCGATAGCGGCATTCATCTGCGCCAGGTTAACGGCGTCGTTCGCCTGCGTACCGGCGGCTACGTTGACGATCTGTCTCTGTGCAGTCGTCGTGCCTACCGATACCGTATTGGCTCGATCGGCACGGGCACCACTACCCACCGCAGTCGAACCATTGGCCGAAGCAACCGCGCCTTGTCCCAGCGCGGTCGCACCTGTCGCCGACGCACTTGCAGCGCGACCCAGCGCGGTCGTATAGCTGTTCGACGCATTGGCGCCCACGCCCACCGCGACTGACTCCATAGCGGATGCCCTAGCGAGCGTGCCGAGCGCTACCGCGTTGTCCGCGGTTGCCGACGCACTACCGCCGAGCGCCACCGCAGACGTGGCGTTGGCGTTGGCGCCCGCACCGATCGCGGTTGCGCTACTTCCCGCCACAGCAGCGGTGGCGGGTGCATACACCCCGGTTCGAACCTTGATATACGTATCGTCGAGCGCCGCCATCGTCCCGATCGAATCCGTGCTCATCGTGCCCATCGGCATCAGCGATTTCGTGCCGGTGATCGGCGTCTGGATCACGCTGTCGTCGTCGGCCTTGCCTTCCGCGCCGTCGGACACACCAACGACATCCGCCGCCGACGCGCCACCGATCGCCATCCCGCCCAGTGCGACGGCGGCGAACGCCTTGCGCGCCACGCGCGACGATCCCTTCGATTTCGAGCGCGCCGTTTCTTCGGCCGCTGCCCAAGTACCCGTCGTGGCATTCCAGACGGTCCGGTAAGTCTTGTTCATGTTGATTGCCTCATGTGCAAAAGAGAGTGAGACGAAGCCCGTGTTACACGAGGCAATATATTTTTCGCGGGCAATTTCGATAATCAGACGTCTGGATACACCCCAAGTATTTTTATAGGACCCGTCTGAATATGACGATGCCTGACAATTCTGCGAGGAAAACGCGACATGCACGCTTCGCCGCATCGTCGTTTCGTTTGACACGCGCCCGCCTCGGGCCGTATAAACGCAGCTCTCGGCGACTTTCAAAAAATAGGACTAGTCCTAGCCATCTGCGTCAATTGTTTCGGACTGCCCTACATACCGATGGCCCCGCCATCTCGATAATTGGCTCGTTCCCCGAGCCGGCAGCGCAATCGCCTGCCATCCCACACGGCTTACGGATATCGCTGCGCATCGCGGATCGCACCCGGTCTTCGCCGGACGACCCGCACGCGCCACCCGATCTGTGCATTGATTTCACGGTATTCGTCCCATGCCCATCCGAAAACTCTTTGCGTCCACCACCGATGCCGGCGCGCCGTTCGCGACGATCGACGGCGAAGCGCGCGACCTGAGCCTGCTGAACCGCTACCAGCGCTTCACGCTGTACGGCGGGGCCGCGGTGCTGTCGCTCGTGATCCTGTTCGCGACGAGCATCCTCGTCGCCGGATCGGTGCGCGACTACATCTCGAAGCGCCGCGAGCTGTTCGAGACACACAAGGCGCTCGTGCAGCTCGAGATCGACGCGAAGCAGGCGTCGATGCGGCGTGCGGTGATCAATGCGGAACTGCTGTGGAACAGCCACCCGCGCCACGCGCGCAGTGCGGTGGACGCGATCGTGCGCGACGGGCACGTCGTGCTGGCGCCGCTGAGCAACGTCAGCGAGATCTTCGCGGCCGCGACGCCCGCCGCCGCGGCCAGCGGCGAAATCGACGCGTACGTGCAGTTGATGGAGCGTCTGACGATTTCGGTGGCCGCCGCCGAGCGGCAATCCGGCATGCCGATGTCCGGTTATGCGTACAGCCCCGATCGCGGCGTGATCGCGATCACGCCACCGCCGTCCGTGCCCTATCGCGACGTGCTGGCGCGCATCGGCGTGCCCGATACGGGCGCGCTGATCGATCGCCTGGCCCTCGACGCCGCCGACTGGTCGAATCCGTCCATCGCCCGCTACTGGCGCGACACGCGCCGCATCGCATGGCAGGCGCCATCGATCGATCCGCTCACGGGCAAGAACGTGTTCCGCCTCGTCGAACCGGCCTTCGAAGGCCAGCGGCATTTCATGACCTTCGTCAGCGACCTCGACGTCGACGTGATCGACGACCGGCTGAAGCAGGCGCCCGAGGACGCCGTCGTGATGCTGGTCGATCATGCGGGCAACATGCTGTTGAACGAGGACCGCACGCGCGAATCGATCGACGGCGGCGCGCTGATGCGTCACGCGCTCGCCGAAAACGCGTGGCGGCGCGGCTTCGACCGCTTCGACGAGAGCTACCTGCATGGCATCTTCACGATCAGCGACCGGCTTTCGAATTCCGGCCTCGCGATCGTCTACGCGTATTCGTGGCGCACGATCGCGATCGCGATCTGGCCGACGATCGTGCGCGAGTTCGGCGTGGCCGCACTGATCCTCGCCGTGTTGTGGACGCTCGTGATCATGTTCGACCTGAAGGTGCTCGCGCCGCTGTTCCGCCGCTCGCGACGCGTGTTCGACAGCGAGCAGATGAGCCGCGCGATCATCGCGACTTCGCCTTTCGGCATCGCGCTCGTGTCGCTCGGCACGCGCGACGTGCTGCTGCGCAACCGCATGCTGGAACTGTACGAGCGCGAGGCCGGCACGCCGCCGCTGCACGAGCGCCTGCTCGCGTGCTACCAGGCGCGCGCCGGCGGCGCGCCGGTGCTCCTCGACGTCGAGCTGCCGTTGACGCTCGGCGACGGCCGCACGCGCGATCTCGTCGTCAACTTCGTGCGCGGGCGCTACCGGGGCAAGGACACGCTGCTGTGCAGCTTCTCCGACATCACGACGCGCGCCGACGCCGAGCGCGCACTCGACAGCGCGAACCGCGCGAAATCGACCTTCCTCGCGACGATCAGCCACGAGATCCGCACGCCGCTCAACGCGATGCTCGGCAATCTCGAGCTGCTCGACAAGGCACCCGATCCGAGCCGGCAGAAGCTGCGGCTGCACGCGGTCACGTCGGCCGCGCGGATGCTGCTCGACATGCTGAACAATGTGCTCGACATGACCAAGATCGAGGCGAACCGGATGACGCTCGAAGCGACGAGCTTCCGCATCGACGAGCTGATGCGCGACATCGTCGACCTGTTCGAGCCGATCGCCGCCGCAAAGGGCGTCGTGCTGTGCACGGAAATCGACCCGCGCATCGCTCGCCCGTACATGGGCGACCCGATGCGGGTGCGGCAGATCGTCGTCAATCTCGTCAGCAATGCGATCAAATTCACCGATCGTGGCTCGATTGCGTTGTCCGTTTCCGCGTCTGGCGCCGACGCGACGCCCGTGACGATCCGCGTCAGCGATTCCGGAATCGGCATGACGGCCGCGCAACTCGAACACATCTTCGAGCCGTTCGCGCAGGCCGACGCGTCGACCGCGCGCCGCTTCGGCGGCACCGGCATCGGCCTCGCGCTGAGCTGCAAGCTCGCCGAGTCGATGGGCGGCAGCATCGCGGCCGACAGCGTGCCGAACATCGGTTCGACGTTCGTCGTGAAGCTGCCGCTGCCGTGCGACGACGCGCCGGGCACCCCGCACACGGGCGCGGAAGCCGACGCGCCGAACCTGCGCGTGCTGTTCGTGGACGACAACCCGGTGAATCGTGCACTGGTGCACGATCAGCTCGACGTGCTCGGCTACCGCGCGGATCTCGCCGCGAACGTCGCGGATGCGCTGGAACTGATCGGGCGCAACGACTACGCGGTCGTGATGACGGACCTGAACATGCCGGGCCTCGACGGCTATACGTTCGCACGGGTGCTGCGCGAGCGCGGCCACCGCGCGCCGATTCTCGCGGTGACGGCCCACGTCGAGCCGGACGAGCAACACCTGGCGCTGGACGCCGGCATCGACGAGATCGTCACGAAGCCGACCTCGCTGAAATCGCTCGAACAGGCTATTGCCCGATACACGGGTGTGCGGCGCGACACACGACCGGCGGCGAACGCGCTGTCGTCGGCGGACGGGCCGCTGCCGGGCGAACTGCACGCGGTGCTGTCCGACGCGATGCTGCGCGCGAATGCCGCGATCGTGCGTGCACTCGAACACCGCGACCTGAAGCTCGCCCGCACCGAGATTCACAGCATGCGCGGCGCGTTCGCGATGATCGGCGAACGCGATATCGCGGACAGTTGCGCGACGCTGGAGCGGTTCGCGATCGCCGGCGACGCCGCGGCGTTTGCCCGGGAGTTCGAGCGTTATCGACGGGAAGCCGGGGATGCGCTGGCGCGGCGGGCCTCGGGAAGCAAAGATGGCGAAATGCGATCGCCGCACCCAGGAGCATCGATGCGGGCCTGATTCGGCACGGCTCGATTTTCAAACCGACGACAGGAAATGAACAACGGCGCCGAGTGGCGCCGTTGTTTGTTACGCGCTTCCGATCAGTATGTCTGCAGGAATGTGCAGTCCCGCATGCAACTTGCGGATCATCGCGAGACTCAGCGCGCGCCGGCCAGCCAGCACCTCGTACACGCGATTGCTATTTCCGATGTATGGCTGCATGTCGGGAACCGACAAGCCAGCCTGATCCATCCGGAACTTGATCGCATCGATTGCGCTCGGCGCCTTTATGGGAAAGTGCTCGTCTTCGTAGCGCTCAATCAGGATTGCCAGAATCTCCAGCTCGTCACCTTCCGGCGTGCCAGGTGCCGGATCCGCGTCAACGAGTGCGGACACTGCCTTCAGCGCGGCATCGTAGTCGGCCTCGGTTCGAATCGGGTGAATGTCCATTTCGTTACTCCATTTCCACGGTTGCCGCATCGACCTTGTCGTATTCGGCATGCGTGCCGACAAACTTCACGTACACCACGCCGATCTGATAGGCCACCGCGACGATCAACCGAAATGCGTTGCCTTTGATATTAAAAACTACTCTGTTCCTTCCGACAAAGCTCGCACTCGCGTACTGGTCCTTTATGTGCTGAGGCGTCTTCCAGTTCGCCTTCAACGCTTCCGCGTACCACGCCAGCAGTGGCTGTTCGGCCACCGCATGGCGCGCGATGAAGTTCAGCAGGGTCCTTTTGGCAACGATTCGCATTTGAGTAAGTATAGTCCCATTTTGGGACTTGCGCAATCTGGCTGTTACGCGTGCAGAGAGCATTGCCCTTCGAAGCTCAGGAATACCGCCGGCGGTCACGCCGGTCGGACGCTACGACGACTTGCTACTACGTCTCGGTTTTGCCATAAAGGCCGGCCACGAAGTCGACGAACGCGCGCAGCTTCGGCGCGACATGGCGTGCTTTCGGATAGAGCGCGTAGTACTTGCGCTTCGCCAGCGTGTAATCGGGCAGCACGTGCACGAGACGGCCGCGCTCGAGGTCGCCGCGCACGGTGAGATGCGTGAACGCGCCGATCCCGAGGCCGGCGACGGCCGAGGCGTGAATCGCGGTGATCGCATCGAGCCTCAGATAACCGTCGAGCTTGACGGACACGGCCGCGCCGCGTGACGACGTGAGCTGCCATGCGCCGCCGTCCTCGCGCCCGCTGTAGGGCAACAGTTCATGGGCGTCGAGTTGCGCGGGCGTTCTCGGCAAACCACGGCGCGCAATGTAGGCAGGAGAGGCGACGAGAATCTCGTCGGAGACGGCGAGCGTTCTCGCCACCAGGTCGGAATCGGGAAGATCGCTGCTGATGCGCAGCGCGACGTCGAAGCCTTCGCCGACCAGATTCGAGAACCGGTCGCTGCACGATACGTCCAGACGAATATCAGGAAAACGGCGATGGAAAGCGGGCAGCCAATCCGGCATCTCCAGCGTGCCGATCGACAGCGGCATGCTGACGCGCAACGTGCCGGACGGCTTGCGCGGGCTGTCGGCGACGGCTTCCGCCGCCGCTTCGACCCGATCGAGAATCTCGACGCACGACGCGTAATAACGTTCGCCGGCCGCCGTCAATGCGACGTTCCGCGTGTTGCGATTGACCAGTTGCACGCCGAGCGACGCTTCGAGCAGCTTCAGCTGACGCGATACGGTCGAATGGGTGGTATCGAGGCGCGCGGCCGCCGCGGAAAAGCCGCCGGCTTCCACGAGACACCGATAAACGCGCATTGCGAACAATTGATCCATGGTGGAGCGCAGCGTGATGGCGGAACCGGCGCAGGTCCGGCCGTGCCTTCATGCGGGCACGACCGCGTACGCTTAGCGAACCGGCAGCGCGACGATCTCCGACGTGGACTTCACGTCGCCGAAGGTATCTTCGATCTCCGCGAGCGCCGCGCGATGCAGCGTGTCCTTGTCGACCGTCTCGCCGTTTGCCCGGGCGATGCTCCGGGTGGCGGAGGCGTCCGATGCTACCACGACCTGGTAGCCGAGCGGCACCGCGTCGCGCGCGGCGCCGGCGACGCATGCATGCGTCATCAGGCCGGCGATCACGATCGTCTTGATGCCGTCGTCCTTCAGGCGGCGGTCGAGATCCGTACTGGCGAACACGCTGACCGTATCCTTCTGCAACACGGTGTCGGTGGCGCGCGGCGCCATCTCCGGAATGAACTTCACCGTCTCGCCGTCGCGCGCGAACACCGCCGAGCCGGCCGGCGTGACGTGCTGGACCTGGAACACGCGGATGCCATTCTTGTCCGCGAATTCGATCAGGCGGCGCGTATTGACCATCGCGCGCTGCACGTCGGGAATCGGCATCTTGCCGTTCAGATATTCGTTCTGGAAATCGATGACGACGAGCGCGGTCGACTTCGGATCGATGCGGTCGATCGGTTGCGCGCCGGCCATGGCGCGAATCGTCGGCGTGGCCGGAAACGCCGGCGCGGCTTCGCTCACCGGCACGATGGTGGCGGCGGAAGCGAGGACGACGAAGCGTGTGAGCGTGCGAAGCGAGAATGCAAACATGAGACGTTTCTCCGAATGTGAACAAAGGGTGCGACGAATTTAACTTCGTTCTCGCCGCATCACGACCACATCAGGACGACAACTCCTGTGCACTCGGCGCACAGATGCAACGCTCCCCTGTTCGGCTCGTGCAGCGATGGCCAAGACCATGACGCTCGTGCATCGGCAACGGCTGGCCGTGCCGATCCGACTGCAATCGTTCGTGAGGATCGCGGAAAAATCGCGGAAACCGCGAAAGGAAAGGTGCGTGGCACGCGAAGTACCGGCCATCGACGCTCGCATGAGGCAGCGTGAGGAGTAGTGCTACGGGGAAGTAGCGATGGATGCGGCCGCGCCCACCGGCCGCCGTCGATGTGGCTTCGATGCCACGCATGACCAGCATAGCGGCGATCGCGCCCCGAACCAATCGGACTGGACTGATTCGGCAGGTGCCGCCGCGCGCGGAAGCCGCCCGCGCGCCGCGCACGCGTTCGCGCGCAGCGGCGTTCGCCGCCGCGCGCCCTTGCCGCGTTACTGCTCGATCTTCGCTTGCGAAGCCAGTTTGTCGACCAGCGTGCCGAGCGCGCGCTCGGTCGCCTGTGCGTCGAGCTGCTGACGCAATACGCCCTTCGCCTGCTCGAAGGTCGGTACGACCGTCTTGCGCTTCTCGTCGAGCTTCACGATCACGTACGCGTTGCCGACCTGGATCGGGCCGGTCGTCGCGCCGGCCTGCATCGACGCGATCGTCTGCGCGAGCGACAGCGGCAAGCCGCCGGTGTTGCCCTGCGCGAGCGGCGTCTTCAGCGACACCCATTGCGCCACGCCGCCGTTGGGCGTCGTATTGAACGCCTTCGCGACGTCGGCGAATGCCGTGCCCTGCTTGAGTTGCGCCTGCGCGGCGTTCGCCGTCGCCGCGTCGCCGACGGCGATGACTTCCGCGCGATATTCGAACTGCCCCGCGCTCGCGACGATCGCGTCGTAGCGCGCCTTCACCTGCGCGTCGGTCACCGGCTGCGGGCGCAGCGCATCGCGCACAAAGAGATCGGTTGCGGCGTCATCGCGCACGCGCTTGACGGCGCCGAGCACCTCGGGGCGGCTGCCGTAGTTCGCCTTGTCGGCGGCCTGAGCAAGCAGTTGCTTGACGATCAGGTCGCGCTTCACCTGCGCGCGCAGCGCCGGCGTGTCCGGCTGGCCGGTCGCCTTGAGCACGGCATCGAACTGGCTTTGCGGAATCGGCACGCCGTTGACGACCGCCACGACGCCGGCCGGCAGCGGCGTTTCGGCAGCGATGGCATGGGTTGCGCCGGCCGCGCAGGCCAGCACGATCAGGGCGCTCATGGCGCGAAGTCGGGTTTTCATGATGAACTCCTTGATGATGAGAAATCCGGAGCACCGAACGAAAACGGCACGATGCGTCCGCAGACAGGAAGGAATGCCCTACGCTCGCATATGGCAGCGTGGTTCCGTCAATCAACTGGAATAGGTCAGTCGATAAGCGGCCGAGCCCACCGGCCGCCGCAGGGCATTCGTTCGTGTCGAATCTGAACCCGGTTCCGGCTCGTTGCGCGCCGACGCGCGACGTGTGTCCGGAAAAAAGACGCCGCTCGCACGGAGCGGCGTATGGAACGAAGACAAAGCTTCGGATACGAGGTATCGAGCGGTAAACCATGCAGCCGCTCGACCCGGACATTCTCCGATGGCCGCATCGCTCGCACAATCGGCCTGGTCCGATTTCGCTCGATGTCCCGCCGCGCCGGACAGTGCGGTCATCCGGCCCTTGGGTCGCGCGGCATCGCATCACGTCTGAATCGTCGACGTGCGACGGTCGTTCATCGTGATCGCGAGCGGCGGAAACGACGCCACGCTCCGCATGTCGCCATAGCACTTGTTCATCGCGACGTCGATGCCGAAGTTCGATATGGGGCGGTCGAGCCCGTACGAAAACAGGACCTCCGGCTTCAGCGGAAAACAGCGATCGAGCAGAAAACGTGCTCCCGCCGGCGAGACGGTATAGGCGCAAATCCCGTAGAACTCCAGCAGGTTCATCACGAGCACCGCACTTCGGTCGCTTCGAAACGCGTCGACGGAGCGCGCCAGCGCGGTTTCGTCGAAACGCATCGTCACGGGCGTCCGCGAGTTGAAGATCGAGCCGCGCAGGATCGAATCGAAGTTGTAGCCCCACGCGATGAAGTCGTAGCACCCGGCGTTCGCCTGCAGGAACTGCTCGGTGACCTCGTGAAAATCCGGCCTGAAAATCGCGTCGTCCTCGGCGATCGTCACCAGCTCGTCGCCTGCCGCGATCTCGGTCCACAGACGATGCGTCGTCATCGCAATGCCGTATGCGCCGCGGGAATACGGAAGCCCGGGCGCAAACAGGCCGCTGTTCGCGATGTCGTCGTCCGACAGCGCAGCGCCGTCGACCGCATCGACGAACTCGACATCGAGTTCGGGGTTGCCGGCTCGGAATGAAACGCGGCGCGAGCGGCCGTCGGTCAGCGAAATGACGCTTACCGCGCGCCGCAGCATCGGCGCGCACGTGCCATGAGTCGCGACGATGGGTCGGCTCGGGTTTCGGGCGGGCATCTGAGCGGGATTCATCACCAGCCCGCCACGACGGAAATGCCGAACACGATGCCGAGCACGATGCCGATCGAGCGGCCCTGCAGCATCGGCTTCAGTGCATCGGGCTCGAAGAACGGATCGATCGCCGACTCGCGATTGCGCCATGCGCTGACGACCGGCGGCACGAGCAGTGCAGCGGCCATCAGCAGGACCGCCACGATCGTCACGACGGGACCGTCGGCGGACCATCGCGTGCCGACGTCGATCACGAAATGAACGAGCGCGACGGTCGCCGAACTCGCAATCATGCCGGTTATCGCACCTTTCACCAGAAAATCCGCTTGACTCATCGCCAGTACTCCACGTTGTCAGATTCGCGCCGATCGATGTCGGCCGGGATGCTTCGTATTAAAGACGGACTCGACGCCAGTCTCTATCGGACTGGTCCGATTTCTGAGTCGCAACGTACGGCTGTAAGACAGGGACGGCAGGCAACCGGGAGGCGAGGAGGGAAAGGAGAATGTCGACTCGGTAGCTGCGGTGCTCGACCGCCGAGCGGGCACGTCTTGCTTCGACGCAGAAAATCGGACCAGGCTGATTCCACCGGCGGTCCATGCCCGACAGAATGACGTCGCTGGATGGCTGAACCCCGTCACCCCAGCTATCGCGTTCTATCCGCGATGCCTCCGTTCTGCGCCGCCCCCTCCGGGCGGCGTTTTTTTTATGCGCGCGCCGACACCGCGAACTACCGTTTTCCGCGCACGCCGTTCGATCGAAAAAGTCAGATTTGGTCAACCCGCACGGCCAATAGGCCCAGTCCGATCCGAACACGGTCTTGACTGCTCGCTGTCCGATGGTCTGGAAACGACATCGCTCATAGACTCGTTTCATACCCGGATGCACGCAGCGATTGTCCGGGTGATACGCCGCGCATGCGGTCGCGGGAACCGAGGCGTGCAACCCGTGACACGAGCATGTACGTGACAGGCTTGGATGGGTAGATGAAATGAAGAAGAAGCAAGCTCCGGGCAACGAGATCGTCGTATGTGCGATCGACGTCGTCGTGATCGTCGCGGTCGCGGCGCTGGCCCACCAGGGATCGATCGGCGATTTCGCCACGCTCAGGATCGAAGCGATCCTGACCGGCGTCAGTGCGCTGTTGGCCGCCTTCCTGCTGCGGCTGGCCGGCATCGGCCTTGACGGTCGCAAGCTGCCCGCCACGCGCCATGCAATGCGCACGGTGGCGCTGTGGCTCGTCGTGCAAGGCTTCGTCTTCGTCAAGATGGTTGCGCTGACAACCGTTACGCTGGTGCTGACGAAGTGGTTCCTCGACTGGACGATCGGCGTCGCGATCGCGCTCGTCGTATTCCGGATCGTGCTCTGCATCGTTCGACGCCGCAGCCTTCGCGCGCCGGTTACGCCCGCCACGGTCGCCATCGTTGGCAGCGGCGAGCGCATCGCGCAGATCCGCACCGAGCTCCGTGCGAGCGCGGCAGCCCGCTACCGGGTCGTCTGCGTGTATCGCACGACCGGCGAGGCCGCCACGCTCGACGACGACGTACCGGTAATGACCGATCTTGCGTCGTTTGCAGCCGGCGTACGCCGCGAGCATGCAGACGAAGTGTGGATCGCGCTGCCGCTCGACGACGACGAGACGGCCCGCACGGTCGACGCGTTCCGCAGCGACTTCGTCGAGCTGCGCCTGATGCCCGACGTCAGCAAGCATGCGCTGTTCGGCAGCCGCGCCGGCGAGATTCTCGGCGAGCCGGCGATCTCGCTGGCCGCGCCGCCGCTGTCGCGCGGCGCGCTGGCGCTGAAGGCCGTGTTCGACCGCGTGTTCGCCGCCGTCGCGCTGATCCTGCTGATGCCGGTGCTGCTCGCGATCGCCGTCGCGGTCAAGCTGTCGTCGCCGGGGCCGGTGCTGTTTACGCAAAAGCGCCGCGGCGCCGACGGCCGCACGTTCGACATCTACAAGTTCCGCACGATGCGCGTGCACGTCGAACAGGCGGGCACGGTCGTGCAGGCGACGCGCGGCGACCCGCGCGTCACGCGGATCGGCGCGCTGCTGCGCCGCACGAGCCTCGACGAGCTGCCGCAGTTCATCAACGTGCTGCTCGGCGACATGTCGGTGGTCGGCCCGCGCCCGCATGCAGTGGAACACGACGCGCAGTACCGCACGCTCGTCGACGGCTATATCCATCGCTACCGGATCAAGCCGGGCATCACCGGCTGGGCGCAGGTCAACGGGCTGCGCGGCGCGACCGAGCAACTCGAAAGCATGCAGTCGCGCGTGGAGTATGACCTGTATTACCTGCGCAACTGGTCGTTCGCGCTCGATCTGCGAATCATCGGCGCAACCGTGCTGAAAGGGATCGTGCACCCGAACGCGTACTGAGTGGCGCGGCCGTTCGCCTGCCTGGCGACGCGGCCGACGCATTGTCGATTGACCCCATGCGGGTCCGCGCAAGCGGGCCCGCGCGCGCTGCCGCGTCGGCGATACGTCGACACGCACCGCGCAACAGGAAGGAATCCATGAACACCTCGATCGCATCGACGGCCAAGAGCCGCCGTCGCGCGCTCGCGCTCGTTCTGACGGCCTGCATAGCGCTGTCCGGATGCGTGCTGGCGCCCGGCATGAAGATGAGCACGACCCAGCCCGGCACGCCGGCGGGCAATCCGAACCCCGTCGCGTCGCCGGCCGGCGACGCGCGCGCGGCCGCGACGCCCGATGCCGCGACGCCCTCGGCCCGCACGGCCGTCGAGATCGTCGCGATCGATCCGGCGCTGATCGCGCGTCAGCGCGCAGCGCGCGACGCGACGATGGCGTCGTTCGACGCACCGGCCCCGGCGCGTGCGCCGGCCTACCGGATCGGCCCCGGCGACGTGCTGCAGATCACCGTCTGGGATCACCCCGAGCTTGCTGCCGCGCAAGCCGGCGCGCAGCAGACGCCGCCGCGCGCGGCGGACCCGATCGCGGGCTTCGTCGTCGACGACGACGGCAACCTCACGTTTCCCTATGCGGGCAGGCTGAAAGTCGCGGGGCTGACCGCGGCCGATGCACAAGCACGCGTGAAGCAGGCGCTTGGCCGGATCTACCGCGATCCGCAGGTCACGCTGCGCGTCGCGTCGTTCCGCTCGCAGCAGGTCTACGTCGACGGTGAGGTCCACACGCCGGGTGCGCTGCCCGTGAACGACGTGCCGATGACGCTGGCCGACGCGATCGCGCGTGCAGGCGGCTTCACGGCCGCCGCCGATCAGAGCGACGTGACCGTCGTGCGCAACGGCGTGCCCGTGCGCATCGATCTGGCGCGCCTGATCGAGCGGCATCGCGATCCGTCCGCCATTGCGCTGCGCGGAGGCGACCTGCTGCGCATCGGCGCGCGCGACGACAACGGCGTGTACGTGATGGGCGAAGTGAACCGTCCGATGCTCGCACTGCCGAAGCGCAACGGCCGCCTCACGCTCAGCGACGCGCTGCTGCAGGCCGGCAGCATCAATTCGAACACGGCGGACGCGGCGCAGATGTTCGTGATCCGCGGCACGCACAGCGGCGCGCCGACGGTATTCCATCTCGACGCGCGCTCGCCGGTCGCGATGGTGCTCGCGAACCAGTTCGAGCTGGAGCCGAAGGACGTCGTCTATGTCGACGGCAACGGGCTCGTCCGCTTCAGCCGCGTGCTGAGCCTGCTGCTGCCGAGCGTCAACACGGGCGTCGCCGCCGGGATTGCAACGAAATGAGCGCGCGCCCGTTCCTGCTCGTCGTGTGCGAAGGCAACATCTGCCGCAGCCCGCTCGCGGCCGCGCTGCTCGCCGCGCGCCTGCCGCAGGCCGACGTGCGCTCGGCCGGCCTCGCGCCGCCGCCGGGCCGCCCGGCCGACCCGCTCGCCTGCGACATGGCGCATGCGCGCGGCGTGACGCTCGCCGGCCACACCGCCCGCGCGGTGACGACCGACCTGTGCACGCACGCCGACCTGATCCTCGTGATGGACGACGGCCAGCGTCGCGTGCTCGAAGCACGCCACCCGTTCCTGCGCGGCCGCGTGTTCCGGCTCGGCGAATACGCGCGCGCATCGGACGACGCGCGCCCCGGCCTCGACATTCCCGACCCTTATCGCGGCACGCGCGCGGATTTCATCCGCTGCGCGGCGCTGATCGATCTCGCCGTCGCCAGCTGGCTGCCGCGCGTCGCCGCGCGCTGGCCGGCCCCACCCGTTTCCACATTCCAGTCATGAACACGCCCGCTATCCCCGAACGCGAGATCGACTTGATCCGCGTGCTCGACACCCTGCGCAGCGCGCGGGGCACGATCGCTGCGATCGCGACGGCCTGCATCGCCGCCGGCGCGCTCTACGCATTCGTCGCGCCGCCGACCTACCAGGCCGACCTGATGATTCAGACTGACGATTCGACCGACACCGCATCGAAGAACCTGCTGGGCGACGCCGCATCGTTCTTCAACGTCGGTTCGCCCGCGTCGGCCGAAGCGCAGATCCTGTCGTCGCGGCTCGTCGTCACGCGCGCCGTCGAAGACCTGCGCAGCTACATCGTCGCGAAGCCGTCGCGGGTGCCCGTGATCGGCGCGTTCGTCGCACGATTCAACGACGGCGCGGTATCGCCCGGCCTGCTGGGCTTCGGCGGCTACGCGTGGGGGCAGGAACGCGTCGACGTCGCGCGGTTCGACGTGCCCACGCGCGCCGAGGGCGACACGTTCCACGTCGTGCGGCTCGATGCCACGCGCTACCGGCTGACCGGCCCCGACATGACGGCGGACGCCGTCGGCACCGTGGGCGCCGCGGAATCCTTCGCGACGCGCTACGGCCCGCTGCACATCGAAATCACGGGCTTCGACGCCTTGCCCGGCACGCGCTTCAAGCTGATCCGTCAATCGCGCGCCGAGACGATCGACACGTTGCGCAGGGCGCTCGACGTGCAGGAGAAGGTCAAGCAATCGGGCGTGCTCGTCGCGTCGCTGCGCGGCGACGATCCGGCCGAGATCGGCGCGACGCTGAACGCCGTCGCGAACCGCTACGTCGAGCAGAACATCGCCCGCCGTTCCGCCGAAGCGGCCCAGTCGCTGACGTTCCTGAACACGCAACTGCCGCTCGTCAAACAGCAACTCGAACGCGCCGAAACGCGATATGCGTCGCTGCGCAGCCGCACCGGCTCGGTCGATCTGGCCGAGGAAGGCAAGCTCGTTCTCCAGCAAGGCGCCGATCTGCAGACGCGCATGCTCGAACTGCAGCAAAAGCGCGACGAGCTGTCGAAGCGCTTCCTGCCGACCCACCCCGACATGGCGGCGCTCGACGCGCAGCTCGCGACGCTGAAGCGCCAGCAGGGCGCGCTCGACACGCGCATCGCGCGGCTGCCCGCGCAACAGGGCGAGGAGGTGCGCGCGCAACTCGACGTGAAGGTCAACACCGATCTGTATACCGCGCTGCTGAACAACATCCAGCAGCTCGAACTCGTGCAGGCCGGCAGGACGGCCAGCGTGCGCGTGGTCGATTCGGCCGTCGCACCTGCCGATCCGATCCGGCCGAACCGGCCGGTCGTGATCGCGGCCGCCGCGCTGGTCGGTCTCGCACTCGGCGTGATCGCCGCGTTCGCACGCGAGTTCCTGTACGGCGGCCTCACGGCCGTCGACGAGATCGAGCGCCACACGTCGCTGCCGGTGCGCGCGGTGCTGCCGGCCGCCACGCACCAGCGCAGGTTGATGCGCGCGGTCGAGCGACGCGACGCGGGCCTGCACGTGCTCGCCTACGACGATCCGTACGAGCCCGCGATCGAAGGTCTGCGCAGCCTGCAGACGGCGCTCCATTTCTCGCTCGCAGATGTTGCGCACCCGCTCGTGCTGATCACGGGCCCGACGCCCGGCACCGGCAAATCGTTCGTGTCGGTCAACTTCGCCGCGGTGCAGGCATCGAGCGGCCGGCGCGTGCTGCTGATCGACGGCGACCTGCGCAAGGGCTATCTGCACCAGTACTTCGGCCTCGAGCGCGGCCCCGGCTTCGCCGAACTGCTCGGCGGCAACGCCAACGCCGACGACGTCGTGCGGCGCGGCGTCGCGCCGAACCTCGATTTCCTGCCGACTGGCGAGCTGCCATCCGCTCCGACCGCCCTGCTGCAGCACGCGCGCACGGGCGCGCTGCTCGCGTCGCTGCGCGCGCGCTACGACCTCGTGATCGTCGATTCCGCGCCGCTGCTCGCGGCCACCGACGCGATCTGGCTCGATACGCATGCGGACGCGACGCTGCTCGTCGCCCGCGCCGGCTCGACGCGTGCCGGCGAGCTGACCGAATCCGCGAAGCGGCTGCCGCAACGTCGCGGCCGCACGCCGAACGTGGTGCTGAACGGTCTCGATCCGCGTTCGGGCGCCTCCGCGTTCGGCTCGAAATACGGCGGCTATCGCTACGAAGCGTATCGCTACACCTGCGACACGCGCTGCACGCACCTCGCGCGCCTGCGCACGGCCCTGCAACGTCTGCTGCGGAGGTCCGCATGAGCGACACCGTTCTCGCCCCGAAGCTGGACGATCGCGCGGCGAACGTCGGTCACACCGGCCGGCATGCGCCGCCGGCCTCCCGCGCGCGGCCGATGCGCATCGCGCTCGTCGTCGAAGCCGCCGGCGGCGGCGTCGCCGTGCATCTGACCGATCTGATCGCCGGGCTGCGCGCGCGGTCCAATGCGGAAATCCATCTGATCGCGCCGCTCGGCGAGCGCTTCGACGATGCGATGCTGCACGGCGCGGCCGCCCAATGCGATTCGTTCCATCGGCTGCCGCTACGGCGCGCGGTCGGGCTGCACGACCTGCGCGGTGTGCTGGCGCTGCACCGCCTGCTGCGCCGGCTCCGGCCGGACATCGTGCACAGTCACAGCTCGAAGGCCGGCGCGCTCGCGCGGCTGTGCCGCGGGCCGTGGAAGCAGGCGTACACGCCGCACGCGGTCTACACGCTCAACCCGACGCTGTCGCCCGCCAGGCGCGCGTTCTACGGCGGCATCGAGCGCGTGCTCGGCAATACCTGCTCGGATGCGGTGATCGCGGTATCGCAGGACGAAGCCGATCATCTGCACGACCTCGGTATCGCGCGCCACCGGATTCGCGTCGTCGAGAACGGCGTGTCGCCACCGCAGCTGCTCGAGCGCCACGCGGCACGCGCCGCGCTCGGTCTGCCCGACGACGCGTTCGTCGTCGGCTTCGTCGGGCGCTTCGATCACCAGAAGGGCGTCGATCGCCTCGTGCGCATTGCACGCCTGCTGGAGCGGCGCCACGAGCAGCGCCTGCGGGTCGTCGCGATCGGGTCCGGCGATTTCGATCGCGCGGCCGGCGACGAAGCGCGCGATCTGCCGACGAACCTGCACGTCGCGGGCCGCGTCGACGACGCGCGCCGCTATTTCTCGGCATTCGACCTGCTGGCGCTGCCGAGCCGCTACGAAGGTTTTCCTTACGTGTGCCTCGAAGCCGTCGCCGCGCACGTGCCGATGGTCGCGACGCAGGTCGCGGGCGCAGCCGAACTGATCGCGGCGCATCAGGTCGGCCTGACCGTACCGAACGACGACGATCCGGCAGCCTTTGCGGCAGCGGTTTGCCGGCTTACCGACCATCCGGCCGCCTTTCGACTGATGCGCGGCCAATGCGCGCGCGCGTACCCGCATTTCTCGGCCGACGCGATGGTCGATCGCACGCTCGCCGTCTACCGCGATCTTCTCCAGGAGCAAGCATGATGAATCGCCCCGTTCACGTCGCGCTGCTGCATGCGTACAGCGCGCGCAACTCCGGCGACGGTCTGCTCGTCGACCTGTCGGTCGCGCTGCTGCGCGACGCGTTCGGCCCCGACACGCACGTGTCGGTCGTCGCGGCCGATCCCGCGTCGTTTCCCGGCCATGCCGACGTACAGCCGGCGCCGGTGCTCGCCGCGAGCGGCGTGCGGCGCCTCGTCGGCGCCGCGATGGCGGCGCTGCCGGTCGGCATCAATCCCGCGCTCGCCGGCCTGCGCGCGCTGCTGCGGCACGCCGACCTGATCGTCGGCGTCGGCGGCGGCTACCTGCGCGCGCGCAATCGCGTCGAGGCGCTCAAGCTCGAAGCCGGGCATCTCGTGCAGATGCGCGCAGCGCGCGCGGCGCGCAAGCCGACCGTCTATCTTCCGCAAAGCATCGGGCCCGCCGCGGAAAACCCGTTGCTCACCGAACACCTGCGGTCGCTGCTCGGCGGATTCGATACCGTGTTCGTGCGCGACGACCGCTCGGCCGCGTTGCTCGCCGAGCATGCCAACACCCGGCGCGCGCCGGATCTCGCGGTGCTCGAGTTCGCCCATCGGGCGTCCGGCGTGCGCGACCTGGCCCGCTCGGCCGCGGCGACGCCCGCGCACGTCGCGCTCGTGCTGCGCCGCCCGCCGGCTTGGAGCGACGCACAATGCGCGCGTTACCACGCATCGACCGACGCGCTGATCGAGCGGCTGCGCACGTCCTGCCGCGTCACGTTCGCCGTCCAGAGCACCGGGCGCGGCAACGACGACGCCACGTACTACCGCGAACGCGGCTTCGACGCCGCTCGCATGCTGAAGGACGTGCTCGCCGGCGACACGCCCGACGCGGTCGTGTCCGTGCGCTTGCACGGCGCGCTCGAAGCGATCCTGCACGGCGTGCCTGCGTATCACCTCAGTTACGAGCGCAAGGGATTCGGCGCCTATGCCGATCTCGGCGTCGGCCGCTGGGTCGCGAATGCGGCCGACTTCGATGCGGGTGCGGTCTGCGACACGCTGTTCGCGCCCGACGCGCTGAGCCGGTTCTGGCTCCAGGCGGAAGTCGGGCTCGAGCGGCTCGGGCATGAACGCGAGCAGATCGTCGCCGCGCTGCGCGACGCGCTCGACCATGGAGCGGCACGATGAGCGCCGCGTGGTTCCGCCTGGTGTTGCGCGTCGGCGCACTCGGCCTGAAGTTCATGCTGGCGATCGTCGTCGCGCGCGCGCTCGGGTTCGACGCGGTGGCCGTCTACGGTTTCGCGCTCGCCGTGTCGGTCGTCGCGTCGAAAGTGCTCGGCCTCGGCTTCAGCACCGAGATCAATCGCCGGCTGGCCGGCCCCAATCCGCATGACGCGGTCCGAACCTGCGTACGCCTGTCCGTGCTGTATGCCGGTGTCTACGCGCTGCTGTGCGGCCTCGCCGTGCTGCCGGGCCATGCGTTCGGGCCGCTGCACCTCGGCGCGCTGCCCGACATGTCGCTCGCGCTCGTCGCGCTCGTCGCCTGTGCCGAGCATGCCGCGCTCGAAGTCAACACCTGGCTCTTCTCGCTCCATCGCGCGCGCGCCGCGTCGTGGCTGCTGTTCGTCCGGACGGGTGCATGGGCCGCGGTCGCGATCGTGGCGCTGACGACGGGCACGATCGGATCGATCGACGGGTTGTTCGCGATCTGGATCGCCGGCGATATGGTCGTGGTGGTGGTCGGCTGGGGGTTGATCGCCGCCGCCGCGCACCGGTTGCCGGCGATGCCGGCCCTGTCGGCCACGCGCGTGCGGCTCGCGACGGTCTGGCGCGACGGCGCGCCTTTCTTTGTCGCGTTGCTGCTGCTGTCGGTGCTGCAGTATCTCGAACGCTTCGTCGCGTCCGCGCAGCTCGATGCGAACGAGCTGGGGCGCTACGTATTCGTCTGGTCGATCGCCAACGCGATCCAGACGATCGCATCGGCCACCGTCGTCGCGGTAGCCGCACCGCGCCTCGTGAGCGCACTCGACAGCACACGCGCCGCCGCACCGGCGTTCCGCCGCGAGCTCGTCCGGGCGCTGCGCGCGTCGCTCCTGCTGACCGGCGCTGCCGCACTCGCGATCATGCTGGCGCACCCATGGATCTTCCGGCTCGCACACGCCACCAACGACGTCCCGTCGATCGCGATGCTCGTGGTGCTGCTCCTGTCGTTCGTCCTGCGTGCGGCGACCGACGTTCTGTGGGCGGCGGCGGTCGCCTTGCGGGCGGGACGCACGGTCGCGTGCGTGATCGCCGCGCTGACGGTCGTCTGCCTGCCGATGTCGATCGCGCTCGTTCACGACCAGCGTGCGCTCGGCGCGGCCGGCGCGCATCTCGTCGCCAGCATTGCCGTGACCGCGTGGATGACGTGGCTCGTGATGTCGCGCCTGCCCGCCGCGCGCGGCGCTCGCATCGGAGCCGGCGATGTTGCGTAACGTCATCGGAACCGGGCCGCTGTTGAGCCGCGGCCTGCGCGACGCCATCGCGGCGCTCGCCGCGCTGCTGTACGTCGGCGTCTACGCGAACGCGCGCGCGCTGCTGCCGGAATTCATCTTCCGCGACGCGGACAAGATCCAGACCCAGATCGGCGGCGGGTCGACCTACGACGGCTCGTCGTTCGACGCGGTCGGCAGGCTGTACCAGATGCTCGGCGACGCCGGAACCGCGCTGTTCGTCATCGCGCTCGGCGTCGCCACGATCTGGATTGCCGTTCGGCAAGCGCGGCGGCTCGGTGCGCTCGTCGCCTATCTCGCGCTGATCGCGCCGTGCCTGTTCTTCAACCTGTTCGTCGCCAGCAAGGACACGATCGTCGTCGCGATGTCGATCGTCGTACTCGCCGCCGCGCGCCGGCGCGGCATCGTGTGGCCGATGATGATCGCCGCCGCGCTGTATCTCGGCTACGCGGCGACGATTCGCAGCTATTTCGCGCTGATCCTCGCGATCGCGTTCGCCGCGTGGGCCTTTCGGCGCGCATCGACGCTGCCGAGGCTGGCCGGTGCGTTGCTGGCCGTCGCGGCGCTGGTCGCGCTGCCCGACGCGGCCTACATGCTGCTTCAGCAACCGCGCGACCTCGCTGTGGACTATCTCGTCTATTCGTCGCCATTCGGCGCCCGGACGAGCTTCTACAACCCCTTCACGCCCGATTCGTTCGCGCATTTCGTGGGCAACTACGCGTATTCGCTCGTCCGGCTCAATCTGCCGGTGCTGTTTTCGCTCGATCCGAAGGGGTTCGCGATGCAGGCGTTGATCGCGCTGTTTCTCGGCGCCGCATGGCGCCGCATGCCGAAGCGGCCCGTGCACGACGACGGTGCCGTGCCGGTTCGAAACGGCGAGCTGCTCGCCTGTCTGATCCTCGGCCACGTGGCCGTGTCGATGCTGTTCGAACCCGATCTCGGCAGCTATCTGCGGCATCTGTCGAGCGTCGCGCCGTTCGCGGTTGCGCTCTGGTCGATTCGCACGCGACAGGCGCGCGCCTGATCATCGCGCCGCCGGTGTCGCACGCAGCGACGCACGGGCCGCGTCGAGCGCGGGCTTCCGCGAGCGGTCCGCGTGCACGAGTCCATAGCTCCGCTGCGCGGTATCGCCGGCATTCGCGGTATCCGCCCACTCATAGACCGAGATCAGCGGCGTCCGGAGGTCGCCGCGCGCGTCGAGCAGCGCGCGCAGGCGCTGCGCCTGACGGCGCTCGCCGTCGGCGCCTACCGACGCCGCACCGTCTTCGGTGACGAGCGCCGGCAAGCCGTAGCGCGCGTCGATGGCGTCCGCCGCCGTACGGATTTGCGTGGGCGTCATCCCGTACGCGTGATACGACACGGCATCGAGACAATGCGGTGCAGCCGCGTGCACGCGCGCGAGCAGATCGCCCGAGACATTGCCGGGCAGCGGCGGGTGTGCGAACCCGAAGCCGACGATCGGCACCGCCGGGGGGCGCTCGGCCAGCCGGCGGCACAGTGCGACCGCGAACGGCGGAAACGTTCGCGCGACGTCGCCCGTCGGCCAGTAGCGACCGAGGTCCGGTTCGTTCCAGGGTTCGATGGCGATCAGGTCGCGCGCATGTCGCGCGGCCAATGCCGTGATTGCATCGGCCATCCGGTCGCCAGCGTCCGCGAGCGGGGCCGCCGTTGTTTTTGCATCCGCGCCGTCAGCTTCCGCGAGGCGGCCAAGCGTACGAACGGTCAGCAGCACCGGCAGGCCGGCGGAGCGAGCAGCAGCGATTGCGCCGTCGAGCTGCGCGCGGTAAGCGGCCTGGTCGAGGCGATCGGTCCACGCACCCAGCCTGACGAACGCGAAGCCGGTGTCGCGAATCATGCGTGCGTCGTCGCGCGTGAACGACTGGATCTTGACCTGCACGCCAACGAGCGGCCTACCGCTCGCCGCATCCGGCCAACGATGGCGGTCGGCCGCGCAAGCCGCGACGGTCAACGCGCAACCGGCGGCCAAAACCGACAGCTTGCGAATCCAGTTCGACATCGAGCACACGCTCCCTCTTCCTCGGTTGAAATTCCGCGTACCGATCGACCGCCGCAAGGCGCGGCCGACGGCGTATCGCGTGCCGTACCGCCTCGACATCGTGCCGCATCGGACCGCTCACAGCACAAAAAATATGGCGATAGCCACGAATATGGAAATGATCAGTAGACCCATGCATCGAATCCCGGAAAGCCGGACAGCATCGCCTATCCGACGCACGCCGGCAATCGGACCGGTCCGATCGACGCCATCGTGCGACGTCCGATGCCTCTGCCAGAATCCGACCAGTCCGATTGTCGCGCCCGACGATTGTTGGGACCATGGCCGTTCGGCGCGGGAATACGTTCGAGTACCCGTGGCGGCACGCGCCGTGCACGCACGCCGACGCACGGCGCAAGCAGCGCGCATCGCGCACTTTCCGCTGCCGCCGCGTCTGTACGACGCGTCGACCGCAACACTGCCACCAATCGGTCCGCGACGCATTTCACCCGTCGGCACCGGCATCGCCTTGCGGCGGAACCGGCGCGCTACGCCGGCCAGGCCCGACTTCATCCAGCCATGCGCTCGTGCTGTCGCCCCGCTCCCGCCGACGGACCGAATCAACAAGGACATTCTCGATGAGCGATACAGGATTGCCTCCCCGTAGCGCCGACGCCGCCGGTCTGCCGGCGTCGTCCGCCGCCGAAAGCCGGACACTGCAGCGCAGCCTGACCTGGAAAGACGGTTTCTGGGTCACGAGCGGCGTGCCGGCAGGCGTGCTGTTCACGATCGGCGGCGTGTCCGCGACGATCGGTCATCCCGCGTGGGCGATCTGGATCGCCGCGATCACGATGGGGCTGATTCAAAGCGCGACTTATGCGGAAATCTCGGGGCTATTTCCTCATAAATCGGGCGGCGCGTCCGTGTACGGCGCGATCGGCTGGGTTCGCTACAGCAAACTGATTGCCCCGGTGTCCGTGTGGTGCAACTGGCTCGCGTGGTCGCCGATGCTCGCGCTCGGCTGCGGCCTCGCGGCGAGCTATGCGCTCACGAGTCTCTTTCCCGCCGATGCGGCGGTGCTGCACTGGCAGCTCAAGATTGCGGATCTCGGTTTCATCAAGCCCGGTCTGTCATTGCGGATCAACGCGACGTTCATCATCGCGACGATTCTGCTCCTCATCACGTTCAAGCTTCAGCACAGCGGCGCGTCGAAGGCTGCACGCACGCAGCGCATTCTCGGCATTGCATCGCTCACGCCGCTTTTGATCGTCGGCATCGTACCGTTCGTCACCGGCGACGTGCCGATGTCGAACCTGCTGCCGCTGCTGCCGCTCGGTCACGACGCGCAGGGCAACCTCACGGCCGCGACGTTCGGCTCGTGGAACGGGCAGGGCGTGACGATGGCGCTCGGCGCGATGTTCATGGCCGGCTGGGCGTCGTACGGTTTCGAGACGGCCGTCTGCTATACGCGCGAATTCCGCGATCCGCGACGCGATACCGCGAAGGCGATCTTCTGGTCGGGTGCGTTGTGCCTGGTCGTGATGACGCTCGTGCCGATGGCGTTCCAGGGTGCGCTCGGCACGCAGGCGATGCTCGATCCGTCGATCGGCGACGGTACCGGCGTCGCGGCCGCGATGGCGAAGATCGTCGGCGGCGGCGCATGGGTCGCGAATGCGGTCGTCGTGATGCTGATGCTGTCGATCCTGCTGATCGTGATGACGTCGATGATGGGCTCGTCGCGCACGCTGTACCAGGCGTCGGTCGACGGCTGGCTGCCGAAGTATCTGTCGCACGTGAACGAGCACGGCTCGCCCACCCGCGCGATGTGGACCGACCTCGGCTTCAACCTCGTGCTGCTGATGATGTCGGACTACATGACGGTGCTGTCGATCTCGAACGTCTGCTACATGCTGTTCGTATTCCTGAACCTTCAATCGGGCTGGATTCACCGGATGGATCGCGGCAGCTGGGATCGGCCGTTCCGCTGCCCGACGTGGCTGCTGGCGGCGGGCGCGATCTGCGGCTACGCGAACCTCGTCTACGTCGGCGCGGGCGCGAACCTGCAAGGCGAAGGCACGCTGCGCAACGGGTTGATCGCGATGCTGCTGATCGTGCCGGTGTTCCTGTATCGCCACTACTGGCAGGACCGCGGCCGCTTCCCCGCGCAGATGCAGCGCGACATGGCGCTCGACGTGCCGAAGCGCGCGTGGTGGCTGAATGCGATGCCGTATGCGGCGTTGATCGGAGCCGCGCTGACGATCGGCGTGTCGCACTACCTTGCGTGGGGGCTTTGAGCGTCGATTGCCCACCTGCCGAATCATCCCAGTCCGATAGGCCGACGGCGCCTTCGACGATAAGCTTGTTTTGCGCGGTACCGGATCGACGGCGCTGAGCGCGCCTCATCGGGCAACGCTCACGCGACTCCGGATCTCGCGCACCGTCCGCCTGCGACGGCTTCGATGCGGGCGCTCGATGGTGGTCGGTGGGCGCGGCCACGCTTTGAAGGGCGCTGATCTTGCTGCAACTCGATAACGCTGCCATATGCGAGCGTCGAGCGTCCGCATCGGAGCCTGTCGCGCGCGTACGCCCCACCGCCTTACCGATCTCGCTCGGAGTCGACATGAACCCACGACAGACGACATTGCAAGACGGCGAATACTGGGCCGCCTGCAAGGAACGCAACGATCTCGCCGCGGCCGTCAACGGCCACGGCGCCGTGTATCCGCGCGCGCGGATGACCGTGCGCGACGGCGTCGCGGTGTTCCATCACGGCGGCGACACGCTGTGGACGTGCCGTGCGCACTACGCGTTCGCGAATTTCACGATCGACCCGGCGTAGCGCGTCGACCCGAACGGACCCGTACCGGATACGGGTGGGTGCGCCGGGTCCGCGCTGCTACGCAGCCATAGACTCCGGTCTCAACAGCGGCGCAAGCGCGCGTGCCTGCGAATGCTGGCGTATCGTCCCGAGCGCCTCCGCCTCCAGCAGCCGACGCCGTGAAGTATTCCGGACCAGCTCGGCGCATGCGTCGACCAGCCCGTCGTATGACGCCGCATGGAATCCGCCCGCATAGTCGTCGTCGACCGCCGTGGTCGGCGACACCTCGCCGACTACGGCCTTGCCGTTCGTCATCAGATAGAACACGCGCACGATCTCGAAGATGTGGGACGCGTAGTGATGCAGGTTCAGCACGACTTTGGCACGCGCGATGTACGCATCGCGCGCATGGCCGTAGACGCCGCTCACGACACCCACTGTCAGACCGCGCGCCCGCAACGCGTCGAGTATCGCCGCTCGCCGCGGCCCGATCGTGCCGTAGAACAGCACGTCGATGTCCTGTTCTACGTCATGTGCAATACGACGCAGCTTCGGATGGAAACCAAGTTTCAAGTAGCGTGCGTTCCCGATGCCCAGATGGCGCAGCTTCGCGATGTTCCGCTTGCTGTAGTCCCACGTCTCGTAACGAGCGGTCCAGCGGTAGATGTTCTGGTTCCACGGTTGTTCGTCGATATGGAGTTGCTCGGTATTGACGACGATCGTGTCGTTCGGGACGTGCTCGGTCGCCCCGGGATCGGCAAGATGGCAACCGATCAGGATGTTACGCGCGCCCGCCATCATATCGTTCTCGCTGAAGCTGACGCCATGACCAAGATCTTCCAGCCCGTAAGCGATGACTTCGGCGAGCTCCGTGAATGCACCCGAATGCGCGTAGCCGTCGGGCCGGACGATGCAAATGTTGTAGTACACGGCGAGACTCCCGTATCGCCCGGCAGGTAAGCGGTGAATCGCTGTGGGCCCGGCTGTGATGAACGAATGCAGCCCAAAACGCGGAGATTGGCGATCATGTCGTTCGGCACCAATCCAGTCCGCGATCGACGGCCATCGGCGACGCGCCGCGTTCGGCTGCATGACTGCCCGCAACGGTGCGTCGGGCCATGTGTCCGGCATACCGTGCGGTGACGATGTCGCCGTTCGCCCCGCGTGCGATCGCCACTCCATGGCCAACGCCACTTTAGGCATTCCTTCGCCGCGACTAAATCGGACCAGTCCTAATCTTCACCGGGTTGCGGTTGATCGCCCCGCGCCCGCATGCCGGGCTCCGCGCTCCCTATCGGGCCGTGTCGATCGGAGCCGTCCGGCGGCGATCGGTGCCGTGAATCGCCTTGTGTTCGACCGGGACGTTCGACGCCGCCAGGGCGGGCGTCGGCTGCCGTGCGACCCATATCGGCGAATGACGGTTGCAGCACGCTCACCCCGCCTGCGTTCCCACCGTACGGACGAACTCCGACACGCCCGTCAGCATGATCTGCACGCCCACGCACAGCAGCAGGAACGCGGACACGCGCATCGCAACCTTCGTCCCGTCGGCGCCGAGATATCGGGCGAGCGTCGTCGCGCGGCTGTAGATCTGCCAGATCGCGAGCGCGACCAGCGCGGCGACCGCCACCGAAATCACACCCGACATCAGATAGTCGGCCACGCCGCGCGAGCGGTTCGCATGCAGCGCGATACCGGCCGCGATTGAACCGGGTCCGATCGTGAGCGGCACCGTCAGCGGAAAGAACGCGCGCGACATCAGGCTTTGCAGATCGCCGCCCTGCGCCGGCGTGGAGCCGCCCGGCACGTCGGGCGCATTCAGCATCGACCAGCCGGCGACCGCCACCGCGAACCCGCCGCCGATCCGCAGCGCCTCCATCGAGATACCGAAGAAGTTCAGCACCGGCGCGCCGACGAAAAAGATCACGAGCAGCGTGCCGAACACGTTGATCGCCAGCTTCTTCGTCAGTTGCGCGCGCTCGGCTTCCGTCAGCGACTGCGTGCGCTCGAGAAACACGAAAGCCATGCCGATCGGATTGATGATGCCGACCAGGCCCGTGAAGCCGAACAGGATTTCTGGAATCAGTCGTTCAACCGACATCGTCACCATGGTTCTCCGTTGACGTAGCGTGACATGACGCAAAAAAACGGCCGCTCGACAGGAGCGGCCGCAATCGCAGATTGTTTCCGCGAAGCGGCAGGGGCCATGCCCGGCGCCTCGTGGAACTGAAATTGTCGTGAAGACAAAGGGGAATCGGAATCAGTCGAGTCTGATTTTGCGGTGCCGGGATGCCAACCGCGAATCGCCGCGCTGGATGGAACGGCACCGCACCGCGCGGGAAAGCGGCCCGCCTACTCGCCCCCTCGCGCGCACATCGTGCTCGTGTCGCCCTCCGCGCCGTCCCGCAGCGCCGACCGCCCCGGCGCCACTTTCGGCGGCGCCACCGTGCCCACCTCCGCCCACGGCAAATTCGGAATCTCGTCGAACATCGCCCGCTGCCGCTGCGCCCACGTCGTATTCAGCATCCCGTAATAGGGATCGTGTTCGTCGAAGGTCGCGAACTTGGTCGCGCTCAGCGTATCGCGCTCGTACACCAGCAGATCGACCGGCAAGCCGACCGACACGTTCGAGCGGATCGTCGAGTTCATCGAGATCAGCGCGCACTTCGTCGCGTCCGCGAGCGACATCGCCTCGCACAGCATCCGCTCGATGATCGGCTTGCCGTACTTCGCTTCGCCGATCTGCACATACGGGCTCAGCGTCGACGCCTCGATGAAGTTGCCGGCCGCATAGATCTGGAACAGTCGCGGCGCCTCCCCGCGCACCTGCCCGCCGACGATGAAGCTGCAGTTGAAATCGACGCCGAATTCGCGCAGCGATTGCGCGTCGCGCGCGTGGACGGCCCGCACCGCGTCGCCGACGAGCCGCGCCGCATCGTGCATCGAGCGCACGCGCCAGATCGACTGCGGATCGGTCTCCGGCTGCGACGCCAGATGCTGCGTCACGGCCTGCGTGATCGCGAGATTGCCGGACGACAGCAGCACGACGACCTGCTCGTCCGGTACCTCGAACAGCACCATCTTGCGGAACGTGCTCACGTGATCGATGCCCGCGTTGGTGCGCGAATCGGACAGGAACACGAGCCCTTCGTCCACGCGCATCGCGACACAGTACGTCATTGCGCGCCTCCTGCCTGCACGTCCACCTTCACGTCGAGCGACTCTTCGCCGCCGCCGATGCGCATGCCGCGCACGGGCGCCGCTGCTTCGTAGTCGCGTCCCGTCGCGACCCGGCAATACGCCTCGCCCGCGAAGCGCGCATGCGTGACGTCGATCGACACCCAGCCGATCTCGCGCACCCATACGTCGACCCATGCATGGCTCGCCGCATGCTCGACGTCGCCCGCATCGAAATAGCCGCTCACGTAACGCGCGGGCACGCCGCTGGCGCGACAGCATGCGAGCATCAGATGCGCGTGGTCCTGGCATACGCCGTGGCGCAGCGCCAGCGCATCGGCCGCCGTGCTCGTCGCGGCCGTGATGCCCTGCCGGTACGCAACCGTGCCCGCGATCCGCTCGGCCAGCGCGACGAACGCATCGGGCCCGTCGCTCGCGCCGAGCGGCGCGGCGAGTTCGCGGATCGCGTCGTCGGCCTCGGTGAGCCGCGTCGGGCATGTGTAGTGCTCGACCGGCACCGGCCCCGGATCGAGTCCGAGCCGGCCGTCGTCGAGCGGTTGCGTGTCGATCGCGCCGTGCGCGTGCAGCGCGATCTCGGTCAGCGCCCGCGTGACGACCAGCGAATGCAGCGCGTTGCCGTACGCATCGCTCGACGCGTCGAGCGCGCCGGGCGCGGCGATCCGCCAGCCCGCGACGTACTGCGACGGCAGCGTGGGCGGCGTCATCCGGATCTGCTGGATCGAATAGGTGAGCGGCGCCGAATAGCGATAGATCGTGTCGTGTCGGATGGTCAAATACATGGAAACCTCGATTCAGCTCGCGGACATCATGAAGGCGCGCGAGACCATGTTGCCGAGCGCGTAGACACGCTCGAGCAATTCGTTCAGGAACGCGTGCAGCCCCTGCGCGCGGATCTTGCGGATATCCGCGTAGTGCAGCTCCGCCCGCAGCCGGCCGGCCTCGCGTTCGCACTCCGCCGACGCGGCGTTCTTCAGCTTGTCGAGCGTCATGCAGAAGTCGTCGATCGCCGCGCGCAGCGAGCGCGGCATCGCCGGGTTCAGCAACAGCAGTTCGGCCACGCGCTCCGGCGTCACGACGTCGCGATAGACCTTGTGATAGATCTCCATGCCCGACACCGACGTGAGAATCGACGTCCAGTAATAGAACTCGTCGATCTCGTCGGGGGTGTCGGCCGTCGCCTGTTCGATGTCGAGAAAGCGCACGTCGAGCATCCGCGCGACGTTGTCCGCACGCTCGAGAAATGTGCCGAGCCGCGAGAAGTAGTAGGCGTCGTCGCGCATCGCGGTGCCGATCGACACGCCGCGCGCGAGGTGCACACGCGCCTTCACCCATTCGAGGAACCCATGCGGATCCGACGCGAGCGCATCCGATCCGAGCTGCTCGACGCATTCGATCCACGTGTGGTTGATCGTCTCCCACCACTCCGTCGTCAGCAGGCCGCGCACCGCGCGCGCGTTCTCCCGCGCGCTGCGCAGGCACGCGTAAATGCTCGACGGGTTGTCGCGATCGGCGACCAGAAACGCGATGACGGTTTCCGGCGCGGGCTCGCCATGTTTCGCCGCGAACGCGGGTTCGAGCTCGACCGAGCGCAGCAGCGCGCGCAGCGTGCGGCGCTGCCGTTCGGCGCCCTGCGGCAGCAGCAGCGACTTGAGGTTGATGTCGACGATGCGCGCGGTGTTCTCCGCCCGCTCCAGATAGCGGGCCATCCAGTAGATATGATCCGCGGTGCGGCTCAGCATGCTGCCTCCTGTGTGTTGTGATTCCGGCCGTCGCCCCGTCGAGCGGGCCTGCGCGTCGCGTTCAGCCCGCGACCCACGTGTCCTTCGTGCCGCCGCCCTGCGACGAATTCACCACCAGCGAACCCTCCTTCAGCGCGACGCGCGTGAGACCGCCCGCGACCATCTTCACGGTGCGGCCCGACAGCACGAACGGACGCAGGTCGATGTGGCGCGGCGCGATGCCGGCTTCGACGAAGGTCGGGCAGGTGGACAGCGCAAGCGTCGGCTGCGCGATGTAGTTGTCCGGCTGCGCGACGAGCCGCGCGCGGAACGCGTCGATCTCGGCCCGGGTCGCGGCCGGGCCGACGAGCATCCCGTAGCCGCCCGCGCCGTGCACTTCCTTGACGACGAGCTCAGGCAGATGCGCGAGCGTGTACGCGAGATCGTCGGGCTTGCGGCACTGGTAGGTCGGCACGTTGTTCAGGATCGGCTGCTCGCCGAGATAGAACGCGATCATGTCGGGCACGAACGGGTAGATCGACTTGTCGTCGGCGATGCCGGTGCCGATCGCGTTCGCGATCGTCACGCGTCCCGCGCGATACGCGCCGAGCAGTCCCGGCACGCCCAGCGCCGAATCGCTGCGGAACGCGAGCGGATCGAGAAAATCATCGTCGAGCCGGCGATAGATCACGTCGACGCGCTTCGGCCCGTGAGTCGTCCGCATGTACACGTGCCCGCCGTCGACGAACAGGTCCTTGCCCTCGACGAGCTCGACGCCCATCTGCTGCGCGAGGAACGTGTGCTCGAAATACGCGGCGTTGTACATGCCCGGCGTCATCACGACGACCACCGGGTCGTCGACGCCGTCCGGCGCGCTCGCGCGCAGCGTGTCGAGCAGCAGGTCCGGATAATGCGCGACGGGCGCGATGCGGTTGCGCACGAACAGATCGGGAAAGAGCCGCATCATCATCTTGCGGTTCTCCAGCATGTACGACACGCCCGACGGCACACGCAGGTTGTCCTCGAGTACGTAGAACGCACCGTCGTCGCCGGCTCGCACGAGGTCGACGCCTGCAATGTGCGCGCGAATGTCACGCGGCACGTCGACGTTCTGCATTTCCGGCCGGTACTGCGCGTTCGCATAAATCTGCTCGGCCGGCACGATCCCCGCGCGCACGATGTCGCCGCGGTGGTAGACGTCGTGCAGGAACCGGTTCAACGCCTGCACACGCTGCCGCAGGCCGGCTTCGAGCGTGCGCCACGCGTCGATCGGCACGATGCGCGGAATCTGGTCGAACGGGATTAGCCGCTCGCCGCCTGATTCGTCGTCGTTGACGGCGAACGTGATGCCAACCCGCCGGAACATCAGATCCGCTTCCGCGCGCTTGCGGCGCATCGTGTCGTCGGTCTGCTGGCTCAACCAGCGATCGAACGCTTCGTAGTGGCGCCGGACAGTGCCGCCTTCGAGATGCATTTCATCGTAGAACTGCATGCGGGTCTCCGTTTATGGTTAGATGTGCCGTCGCCGCCGCACGACGCGGCGTGCGCGGGGGACAGGCGAGGAATACGACCGGCAGGTCAGCCGATCGTCGGAAGTGGGATACGCGACGGCGTCAGGAGTCGGTCGGGCGTGCCGGATACATCGGGTGAAGCTCGGCCTCGCCGCGTCGCTGCGGTCGCAGGATCGGGGCCGATGCCTGCCGGCGGATATCGGTGAGCCACGACGCCAACTCGGCATCGGTCATGCCGAGCGCCTTGGCCGTGTCGGACGACGCGTCGGGCTTGCGCGGATAGCGCGCCTTGGCGTGAGCCGCCGCCAGCGTGGCGGACTCGCGTGCTTTTCGGCTCGCTTCGTCGGAGCCGCCCGGTGCCGCACCGCCGGGTGCGGCGGCCGGACGCGCGATGAAACCGGGGTGCGGGGTATTCGCGCCGTCGTGCATCCCGATCGCGGCCGGCCGCCGCAGCTCGTGCGCGTGAGGCGCCGCAACGCACATCGACCCGAACATCGATCCCGCCATCGCCACCACGACGGCAGGGCGCCGGGCACACGGCCCGCACTGGAGCCGCACGCCTGCGAACGGATGCGCGACCCGTGTCGCCAACCGCCCGATGATGTGTCGATAGCCCATGATGTCCATAGGAGTACGTCCTCGGCAAACCGCACCGCGCTCGTTTGAATGGAAATTCACCGATTCCAGTATCGCGTTCGGTACGCGGGCAAGTAAATCGGACTGGGCTGATTTCGCCGGGACCCGATCACGACCGGTGATCGAACCTGCCCATTGGAGAAACGTTGTTGGATAATCTCCGTCAATCGCGTGATCGGAACCCATCGCGCAAGTCGACACCTTCGGCACGCTCGTCGCAGCGTCGCTCGTCCTCTTTCTCGGTCAGGTGCTCGTGTCACGCGCGCCGGGCTTGCCGAACCACATGTGCCGCAGGACGGCCTCCGGCGACACCGGCGGCCTCGAACACCCGAGGGAACAGCGGCGATGACGCCCTCCGCATTCATCAACACAATCGCGCTGTTCGCCATCGCGCTATCGGGTGGCACGGCGATCGAACGCTGATCCGCGGCACGACGTTCAAGCTTCCGACGCTCGTATACTTGCTGTTTGTCGGCGTGGTGTTCAGCAACGGGTTGTCGCTGTTCGGCTGGCGGTCGTCTGAGCATGCGGTGTCGTTGCTCGGCAACGTGAGCCTCGCACTGCTGATGACGCTGCCGCCGTGGTAACTCGCGTCTCGCACTGCCGATTCTCGCGCTACTCGCGTCCCGGACCGTGCTGATGGTCGCCTACGCGGTGTTCGTCACGTACCGCTTGATGGGGCCGCAACTACGACGCGGCGATGCTCGCCGCCGGGCATTGCCGCTTTCGACTCCGTGCGACACCCACGGCGATCGCGAACACGCAGGCCGTGACCGTGCGCGTCGACCGCTCGCACATGGCGTTCCTGATCGTGCCGATAGTCAGCGCGCTCTTCATCGACATCACGAACGCGATCGTCATCAAGCTGTTTCTGGCGTAGCCGGTTTATGGGGGATTACAGGTGATGCGAGGCGAACGGCTCAGCGACGCAGGAACACCATCATGCGCCCCGACACGCGCTGTAGCTTGAGCCGACCCATGTCAGCGGTAAGGCAGCAAGTGCTGCAGCGGGGAAGTCGAACGCGGCTTTCCCGGCGGCGCTAACGACCGCGATGCTGCGGCTTGGCGCCTTCCCTGCTTCGGTCCTCGCGCTGCCGTTCTGCACGCCATAGAAGTAGCGGTGACCCGCGCTGACCTCGTTTTGCAACTGCCTCGAGTGCCCAAGCAACCCGAGCATCGAGCAAAACAAGTCTGCAACACGCTGCGTCGTCAGGCTGTGCGCCCACAGTGCGCGTTCGCGGCCGGCCTCGCTAGATTGTGGCGATCAGCCCCCTGAGCCTACTCCGTGATATCGCCTCTCAGGGAATCGTGCCTTCTCATGACGCGCTCCTCATGGTTGGGTTGGCCCGGGTTAGCTTGCCTGCGGGGCGATTGACTGTACCAGACTGCGGGCAAAGCCGCGCGCCGGAACAGAGCGCTTTCAACCTTGTCGCAGGCCGGTTGAACGATACCCTCATTGAGTGAATTCATTGCCCGTCGAGTATATCTGGCCCGCGCACAATCAACGGAGGTACGATCGCCTTCGGCACGATGCCGGCGCTACGATGGATATCCATCAAGCAACTGGCTGCGGACCGGCGCGAACTCGTGCATGCCCCTCGTGCGCGTGCTTCCGCGACGCATCAGCAGTAGCATCGGGAACGAGGTGGCGGTGGCTCGCACGATGCCGATCGACAAAATCGCGATGAGACTCAATCCCTCTCCAATGGCGGATCGATCTCGTGGTGCTCACCGCCCCTACTCCGCTGTCGTTCCGGGGCATACGGACTGCGCTGCCGTTCGGACAATTGGGCGCGCCGCGATTGCGCGACAGCGCTATCCCGCAGCAGCGCTTCGGGATCCAATCGCCGCACCGGCATGCGCCGCACGAACTCCACAACGCGCATCGCCATGGCACGGTCTTCAGGCTCGACAGAGTTGGCCAATGCGTGCGCAAGCTCGCGCCAGACGCTCAATGACTCGATATGCGCGCGCCACAGTGAGCGTTGCGCCCTCTCGCTAATCATAGGTTGGTAAAACCGCGGAGCAACGCCGCGAGAGGCCATCCGAACAACGGCCTGTTTCGGCAAGCGCTGCGTCTGGCCGCGTACCAGTCTCGGTGTCGCATTGGCCTCGACGCCCTGTTCGCGCAACTGTCGAGCAAACTCGTCTCGCCAGTGCCGCAGATCCGGCCTGCGCGGATTCAGACGCCGCCCGTCAGGACCGCGCACCTGAACGCACAGATGCACATGAGGATGTGCTTCGTCATCATGCTGGGCAAACACATACGGTCGTCCATCTCCAAAAATCTCCCGCGCAAACGCTCGGGCCGCATTGCGCACCGCCTCGCCGCTCGTACCGGGCGGCATCGACAGCATCACATTGAACGTTTCACGATGTCGGCTCTGTTCCGATAGTCCCAAGCCGCCCCATTTCCATTCCTCGCACAGATCTTGCAATGCGGCGTCCCCGGCGATCACACGTGCGTCCTGATCCTCTAGTTCGACACGGCCGTGGCGCGAAATATATTGCAAGTGGCGCCGTACCGCCCCCATGCCCTGGGCGCCCGAAGCGCGATTTGTAATCCGTACCATAACTTCGGGGGCGCGCCGAAGCGTCAAAGCCAGCCGCTCACGTACGCGCCGTGCGTCGCATGGTAGCGACCCGTGCGACAAATAGAGGGCGCGTGAGTGCCTCAGCGGCTCGGGGAACAATCGATCTCCCCAATTGACCAGTAGCGAGTCGACATAGGCTTTAGGAAACGGCATATCAGCGGCTCCATCGGTCTAGATTACTTTGTAGATGTTTCACCACTGTGCGCAAGTGCGCGTCGATCTTGCCGCGAAGCTGCTCCCAATCGAATCCCACCATGCGCTCGATAGCATCCGTGTGCCTCGCCAGTTCGTTCAGTCGCGTACGAATTGCAGCGAGTTGTCGATTCGACTCGGCGAGCAGCATTAGTTCGCGGTTTCCGAACTGTGGTTGATTTGTCAGGTGTGCCCGAACCAATGCGGCAATCCATCGATTCGGCGTAAAGCCGTGCAGATAGGCCTGTCCTTTGACACATTCCAGTTCGGCACGCGCGAGCCCCACTCCGATTCGTACTTCGCGCTCGCTCAGCGGTTCGAGCAACCGCGCCATGTCCGGCGGCTCGACAGTAATTCCTACCGTCTCGGCCACGAGTCGGCGCAACCCTTCGCCCGGTAGCACGCCACGCTGCGCACACCAGGCCGCCCAGATGGGTTTGAGCGCACCCAGTTCAACAGCAACGCGTGTTCGAGTTCTCGATCCCATGTTCGTCTACCTTTCAGGTATCGCAGGCAGCATCATGCCGTCGACTACCGTGGCGGGTCATCGGTGTCGGCCCGACCTTGCGTGCGCGTCTTCGCTTGTGCGAGCGCAGTCGCACGCGCTGCTTTTACACGCTCCCATGATGCACTCTGCAATGCGTCGAGCTTCGCGTCCATGTCTTCGCCCAGTCCCATTTCCCGCGCCGATTTTTTCAGCGAGGCCACCGCACGCTCGAGCTGATCGCGCGCGCGGTCCCACGGATAGACTTTCGCTCGTTCGCCGTCGTAGCCAATTTGTACATCCGCGCCGTTTAAGCGATGATTTTCGTTCATCCATCGCAGCCGGTCCGAGACAAACGTCATCTGTGTCTTGGCGTGAAATACCACGCTTCGCGGCGCGACCTCTTGAACGAGATAATGTTCGGTATTGAACACTTCTCCTCGATAGGGTCCGCCGTGTTCTCGTGGTGTCGCCATCCTTAACGCGACACCAAACCGATGCTGGGCCAACGCCTTGACTTCCGCCGGCACCACGTCGAGCCCATAAAGCAACGCCCCGGGCGGCCGACGCGATGACTCGACCGCGCTCTCGCTCGACACAGACTCACCCTGCAGGCCGATCCCCGCATCAGAAGGTCTTGCCGTGTGCCCATTGTCTGGCGTTCGCACCGCTGTTTCCCCGTCACTTGAACCGTTCGGCGTGGTGTGTTGTCCCGCCTCGGTCGCACCGGCACCCTTATCTGCCCTCGCGCGCGCCATATCCTGACCTCCCGCTAGGTAAAATGACATGCTGTTTGCCACCATATTGCCCATACCTGCATCAAACAGTGCAGGTATGGGGCTGCCACGAACAGCGCTTCGTAAAAACTCACCAAGAGCGCCGATTCCGCTGAGCACCGCCATATCGTTGAAGTCTGTCGGTACCTGGTTGCCGATACGCGAGCCTTGCCTGAACTGGGGAGCCACCAATCTCGCTTGGGCATCGCGCGCCGCATGCACGGCATGCGCGTAGCCCGCACCGAGGTCAGCCAGAATAACGAGGTCGGCTTGCGGATACCGCGCGCGCCAGGCAAGTGCCACCTTGAGCAAATTGCCGCTCGATAAGGCGGCAAGCGAGTACCATCCGGTTGCTTGCCATGCCGACACAGCCGTTGCCACGCCTTCGGCGATCATGATCGGCACGCGTACCTCGCCAAGACTTTGCTTTGGTACGGCTTCCCAGCAGCCACCAGCTTTTGCGCCACCCGCCAGTGCGGATTTACGTCCATCACGATCAATCAGCTCGAGCGTCGAGATTCGATCCCCAATACGGACCGGCACGATCAACACGCGACCACAAAGTGGCTCGTCGGTGCATTTCGGCACGTAGCCGAGCAACACGTGCAACTCCTCCGCTTCGAGCTCACGTAGCCCGGGCACCGACTGGATCCGCTTGCGCGTCAGATAGGGGTGGTCGGGCGCGAGTGGGCGCGCCCATCGCCAGATCGCTCGCGCCTCACGCGCGACGGCAGCTCGTCTTGCCTGGCTTTTTCGCGTGCGTTCGGCCCCACCGTCGACCATGGGGGCGGAACGCGTCGCGGTGGAACTCGTACGATTGCCAAACACACGTGAGTCAGCAAGGTCGAACCCATGCCGATTGGCTAGCCAAAACAGCGACGCGAGCGTCTTCCCCCCATTTTGGCTCGCCGAACGCCACGTCACGCGGGCGGCTCGCGCATCGTAATTGGATGCCGTTTGGCTCCATGCATCCCATAGATCGAAGCCCGCGTCGCCAAACCCTTGCTTCACCGCAAACGCCATGTCGACCCAGGTCGTATAGTCGTCGGCCGGGATCGTGGACAAAGCGGCACGCACCCGCTCTGTCTCGCTCACGAAGGGACTGTTCATGGGTTTGCTCCACCCGAAGACACCTCGCTGGTACGGGCAGATGTCCGGGTACGGCGTGCACTTTGACACGAGTGCCCTTTGGTCGGTGCAGCCCCGGCCGTACCGGCTTTGTTACCCGACAAATGGTCTCGAGCGCGCGCTGTGTCATCGGTTGGTGCGCTAAACAACGCAAATTGCTGTCCCACGTATGCATCAACGTCCTCGCAACTGATATCGTCCAGCGGTTGCGACAAGTCCGGCGGACCCCATGCCTGAGCACTTTCCAGATAATCAGGTAAAACGTGTGCAAGACTCGAGGTATGGGCATTGACTTCGTCGTCTGCTAAGTCCATTACCCGGTGCTCGATTTGGGCGGTAAATCCGGCGATATCTAGTGCCGGCAACGTGGGCGCGTCCATCAGACGTGATGTGAAGACCGGATCACGCCAGTAGCAAATCCGATCGGCCAGAATCGGTCGGGTATTTTCAAGAAGGATGATCTCCTTGTCACGACCGAGCTCTTTGAGTTCCTGCGGCAACATCAACGGCCGGCGCTGTTCGGACAAGCTCTCACTTGTGCCACCTCGGCCCGCGAAGATGCCCCCTGAGCGGCTCGTTGTGCGCGAATGTGCCGTACGCGTGCCCAGCATCTCCGAGTACGCGTTGGCATCTACCTGCTCGCGAGGTGCAAACAGGATCTGCATCGCATGATTCGTCACGATGCTTCTCGCGTCGGCACGGCCGTAGACCGATTCGAGTTGGGAAACAGATTGCACAATCGAGAGCAAGCGCAGATCGTAGCCGGCCATGTAGGCCACTGCTCGCGCGAGGATCTGAATTTTGCCGATTGATGTCATCTCATCCAGCAACAGGAGACACTGATATTTCAGATCGGGATTGTTCTGCGGCAGTTCCTTGGTATTCAGATTCACGAACTGAGAGAAGACCAGATTCATCAGCAGTGCTGCTTCACTCAGATGGTCTGGCGTTACACCGAGATACACGGACATTCGGCGCTTTCTCACGTCTCTCAAATCGAAGTCGTTTGCACTCGTTGCCGCATCGACGATCGGATTGGCCCAGATCGTGAGGGGCGCATTAAATGTCGCCAGGATGCTGGCCAGCACCTTGTCGTCGTTGGAGAGAAAGCGATTCAACGCGTCAACACAGGCTCGGCTCAAACACTGTCGATCTCGCGCCAACACCCGTTGCAAATAGACCTTAAGCGGCATCCCGTTTCCCGAGGACTGGCGTAGTACCTCACCCATTGTCACCGGATAGTCCGGCGCATCGGCCACCTCCGCGTGGCGAGCATCACGCCATTCGCACAGCAACAGTACGAGCGCGAGGAACAGATTGCGGGCCTGGTCTTTCCAGAATTCGTCGTGTCCACCCGCCGGGTACAACACATGGCTAATGGCCAGGATGTCGCCCACACGAAACACCCCGTCGCCGATAACGGATAGCGGGTTATACCGATGCGTTCGGCCATCCTCCGCAAAGGGGTTAAAGAGATATACCGCGTGCCCGTGTGCGTGCCGAAAACCGGCAGTTAGCTGAAAATTCTCCTGTTTAATGTCGAGCACCACGACAGAATCGGGATAGCTCAGCAGGTTCGGCACGACGACGCTAACACCCTTTCCCGAACGCGCGGGTGCCGCAAGCAACACGAACTGCTGCCCCGTAAAGCGCAGATAGCGACTACGCCAGCGGCCTACGACAAGCGCTGGGTTTGGTGGCGTGAGCAAGCCCTGCCTCATCACAATCCCGCCTTGCGAATATCCGCATCGGTGGCAAAACGCGCGTCGCCGTAAAGCGCCCGGCGCGCTGCCCGCTCAAGCCATACGTAGATGGCAAGCACAGGACTGCCAAAAGCAATGGCCAATCCGATGAAACCCGCACCGGCCAAACGCCTACCCATATTCGGCAGGCCGCCGTCTGACCACGCCAGAAGTGCATCGACCCATGCCGACCAATGCGCGCGAAACGGATTGAGATGCAAGCTCACGTATAGCGTGCAGGTAGCTAACCACACGGCAACGCAAAGCCCCATCAACATCCCGATGACCACGCAGAGCGTGACAATCGTCGCGCGCCACGAGAACGAATGCCAGTCAGAAATCGGACGTGTCTGTCGCATCACGATTCCCTCCACTCTGATTATCCACCTGCCCGATGCTGCGCAGCGGATCGAACCACACTTCAGTCATCGCCCAGCGTTTGCCGATCTGAGCGCCGTGCGAGTCGAGCACCGCCTGCGCCTGCATGTGCGCAACCACGTCGATCGTGAGAAACAGCAAGCGCTTAAGCGATGCGACTTCCCACGCCGCGGCTTCCGGGTGCTCTTTAGCCATTAACGCGAAGCGTTCGATGGCAACGCGCGCACTGGAGGCATGAAAGCTCGTCATCGACCCCGCGTGTCCAGTCGTCAGCAGCTTCAAAAAATCGTACGCTTCCGAGCCGCGCAACTCGGCAAGCAATACCCGATCGGGTCGCATGCGCATGGCGCTGGCAATCAAGTCGGCGGGTGTGACGCGGGCACGGCCCTGCTCGCCCTTGCTGTACAAAAGATGCACGCAGTTCTCCAGATGCTGGATGAATAGTTCGCGCACGTCTTCGATCGTCACGATACGTTCGTTCGAGGGCAAATATCGACACAAACTGCGCATAAAGCTCGTTTTGCCAGATCCAGTGTCACCGACAACGACGATGTTCTTGCGCGCCTGCACGGCGCGCTCAAAGAAAGTCGCAAACTCGCGTGCATCAAGCCGTTCGATGAGCAACTGGTCTGCTGCATGCAAGGCCGATTTCACCGTATCGAGGTCGCTCGGGCGATGCCACTGCGTCGTCTCAAAAAGCCCCTCGTCGCGATAGCACTCGAGCGTCTTCCCCTCGGCAGACGGTCGCCTAATCGTTACCGAAACCGAGCCTGGAGGAACCGCCGGCGGTACAGCAATCTGAATGCGCGCGTTGCCCGGCAGCAGTGCTGAGAGCAATGGACGTTCGGCTGAAATGCCCTGATTCGTCAGGGTCGCAATCGCGACGGAAAACGCCATGAGCCGCTCGAAGTCGAGCTCCAAGCGCTCGTGCACTTGCCAGCCTAGACGAGTTTCAGTTAGTACGCGCTGTGGGCGATTGATTACGAGCTCGGTGACTTCTGCATCTTCAAGCAACGGCGCAAACGGACGCATCAACTCCCTCACCGACGCGTCGTCGGGCAACACGGATAGTGCATCGGCTAGAGGAGCGGGCGCCACCGATCGCATATGCGCATAAGCGTTCATCGCACGCCCTCCGGTTCAAGGGTGTAGACGGAACTGAAATCAAGATCACGCGCGAGAACAATCGTGAATTCCGCGCCCTGATTCTGTTTGAGCGTGGGCGCAATATTGATGGTCTGATCGAGCACGCGCGTAGCCATGTCGTTGCCTTGTGCCTGCGTACTCTGATAAACGATCGTGCCGTTGGCGTTGCCCCCGCGCGTGGCCAGATAGCCGATTGCATCCTGGCTCAGTCCGAGCAGCATCGCCGCGCCCACACGCTCGCCCCAGTGATTGTCGAGTGCACCGGCCACGCCCATACGACCTAGCGCATCGGCCACGGGTGAGTCGATTTGTACGATCACGCCATGCGGTGTGACGATTCTGGCCGACAGAACGAATACGCGCTTTTGCCCGGGCGCGAGATTGGCACGATATTCGCAATTGATTTGCGATCCGCGCTCGATGAGCACAACGCGCCCGTCGTCAGAATAAATATTGCGAGTGACCGTGCAGGTCGAAATGCCGGCCTGTGTCGAATCGAACGCGGTGTCGCCCGCACAGTCGATCTGGGTGCCCTGACTGAGCAGCAAGCTGCGGTTGCCGATAAACGCGGCTTTCACCTTCGGCGTGCGCGTCGGAACCAGCGCCTGCGCCAGGCTCGAGAACGTTCCTTGATCGGCGCCACCAGTCTGCTCGCTCACATGCGCCAGAACCGTTCCCGACCCACCGGAGGCTGCTTCCTTCATGTTGCCAGGCTCACTCTCACGGGCGGCAACGACGAGCAACGGTGCATCGTAATAGCTGTGTGCCGGTCCGATGCGATCAACGGCTACGGCCGCGCGTGGCGCTGACACAGCCACCGATGGCGCAGGCCCCGCACTTGCAGCCCCCGCAATTTCCGTAAGCGCCGGATCGATCTCGAATACCTTGTCGTGCGTATCCTGAGCACGAACCGCGTTGCGCCGAGCGCGCTCGGCAGCATCATGGCGGCTGAGCACGCCATGAACCGTCCACACGGCGCCAGCTAGCGCGAGCATGACAATCATGAGTGGGATAAGCCAACCGGCTATCGAGCGACGGTTCTGCCCATCTAGACTGGGTAAGCCGCGATCCAGGACGGTAAACGAATTGGATCCTGACAAGTCGATTTGGTGCGGCTCGAGATTGTCGTGAGGGGATCTACCGTTTCGCGAAGTCTCATCAATCATCCTCGCTGCTCCGCAAAGTACGGCGCACACCATCGACCGTTACACCGTGCCGAGGCGCTACGCCGTCAACGTCAAATGCGTCGTTCCACAGTCCGACCGTCTCCTCGCCTAGACGCAACACGAGACGCCGAGCCAGCTCATGAACGACGATCACATCGTGGTCCATATGCTTGTCCACAACGCGCTCACTATCGTCGTCTTCAACGCGAAAGACAGCGGGTATTCGGCGATTGTTCGGAATTCGGATATATGTGAAGCGACCGTCATCCCACGCTGCAGACGGTGCAATGTCTTCGGCACGTGGCATGACCTGCATCGAATAAGCGGTATTGCGCACGATTGAAGGTTGGGAAAGGCGTTGTTGCAGACACGTCATGCGCGCCGCAATACGAGCGTTCGCTGCGTTGGCGTCGGGATACACAAAACTTACCCGGTACATTTCGCGCGTATTACCGGAGCGGGCTTGCAGCGGCAGCACGACAAGATCGAAACTGTAACTGCGTCGATCGGTCCGAACCACGAGATTCGTGTCGTGCGCCGCAAGCTTGGGTTTCAGATAAACGTCGTGATCGCCCCGGTTGGCGACGACGTGCCATCCGTCACGATCACCTGGCGCGACCACAAGAATATGTTCGCCCGGATCCAGCGCGATATGCGTGGCAAAGCCGCGCTGTGCGACAACGCGCACCACGTCATCTGGCACGAAGCGTACTTGGCGCACCCGCGCATCACGAGTCCATTCCGGCACGATATGAGCATCGACGGATTGCGCCGCGACGCTTGCTAGCAAAACTGTCGCGGATACGAGCACGTTCATCGCGTCCCCCCTGCAACCGCCGCCTGAGCAGGTGATATGTCTTCGGCATCCCGACTGTACGCAGTGACCTTGAAACCAAAGGGGTTTTCGATTGCCGTACGCTCGCGCATCAGCGTAGCTGGACGATACGTAAAAGCCAGCGTAATCACGAAACGTTGTGCGGGCTCGCCACTGTCGATACCATTCTTGAGAGTCGTGCGTTCGATATGCACGACTGCACGGCCGGGCTCGTCAGGCACCAGAGTGGTGGACACAACTCGAACACGGTACTGTACCGATGCGCCTAGGCGTTGATCTAAAGCGTCAGGTCCGCTGTAGATTTGGCGATATGCGCGTGCGACCGACTCGTCGCTCATTTCGAGGACACGGTCGTAGTCCATCTGCAGCAATCCCCAGTCATAGCGCTCTCGCGAGCGGACATAGACCGCGACCCAATGCCTGTCTTGTATCTCGCGCAGTGGAATGTGCTTTGCGTCAAGCACATCGATGAGTTGCGCTTCACCAGTGAGCTTGTCCACCTCAATCGGTAACGGCACCACACGGTAAAACGGCGTCATCACGGCAAGCGCGGCCACGGAGCCCATTGCAACGGCAACGGCTGCGCCCGCCACCTGCCATGCTCGGCGTTCGGAGCGCGCCTGCAGATGCGTGAGCGACGTCTCAAAGTCGAGCGCGCGTCGGTAGTCGTCTGCGCCTTTCATGGGCAGTCCCCAACTGATGGCGCAACTTTGCCGAGCGGAATAGGAGACTGCTGATTGACCGGCACCCGATGAGAACCATCGGGCAGCTCCGGTTTGGGCGGCACACTGCCACACCCTGACAGCACTATGATCAGCATGCTCAACGTCATCGACGACCAAATCGGCTTCACGATCGTCCTCCTTACCGTCCGAATGTCGCCGGTACCATCTCGTCCTGAAGGCGGCGAGTGTTGCCCGCTCGCTTGAGAATCAGTTCGGACTGCTGCTGCGCGATTAGGCGGTCCTCGGTATCCGACAGCGCCTTGAAAAGCTGCAGCTTCGTCATTTCGTTGCCGACTGCGGTGCTCTCAGATTGAATGCGCGCCTGTAGCTCTGCGATGCCTTTCGCATCCTGGGTGGCATCGATCTGCCGCATCAAGCGCTCGATCCGGTCAAGCTCCGCCAGCTCGGTCTGGTACGCTTGCAGACCGAGTGCCTTGTCCTGAAATGGCTTGTTCAGCGCGCGTTGGCAAATCTGTTGATCGATGCCGCGCTGGTCCTCGCAGTCATAGAGCTTGTTTTGCGCACGTAACGCTTTTGCAGGACCGGTGAGGCCCGCATACCCACCCTGTCGAATCGCTGCATAAATGTCTTGCCAATCAGCAGGCAGCGCATTGGCTAGTCCCGGTCGGTCAAGCAACGCGCCGAACCCGCGCGCACCGCTCATCGAGCGATACAGCGCGATTTCCTGCTGCACTTGCTGCTTTAACTGTCCGACCATCGCAATGGCCTGAGCCACGTTCCGTTCGTCATAGACGGAATAAATCTCCGCGCTTGCGGGCATGGCAATCGCACCGGCGAACGCAGTCGCAGCAATCAGGATGTGGGCCGTTAAATAGTGACGCTTCATGGTTTGAACCCCTCCTCAATCCTCGGTTTGATCGAGATGAGCACGTGCGGCGCGCTGATACGCTGGAGCTCGCACGGCCCCGGTTGTGCTAGCAAGCGCGCCGGTCTCGCTTGTCCGGGCACCCGACGATGCACTTCGGGGCAAGGCACGCAGTCCGGACACGAGTGCGCCGCTCATCTGCCGGGACGCGTATCCCGCGACGAAGGCGCCAAAACCGGAAAGGGTCGCGCCTCCTGCAAGCCCGGAGGCGACGGCCGGCAGCTGCCAGCCGATCATGGCCAGTAGTACGGACGTCACGAACATGCCAAATGCCCCCGCCCATGGCGCGCTCGCCTCCAGCGTCTCGCGCGCGGCCGCCGCAAGCGCATCAGCAGAAGTCTCGGGCGGTGCCGTCGTCACATGAAATGGCGCGAGATTGGCGGAGAATGCGGCAAGCGCGAGCCCCAGGAACGCTGCGACCAATATCTGAAGCAGCGCGTAGTTCACCACCTTGGCCGTCCAAGCCTCAAAAAAGCGCGCGGTCGGGCTAAATGCAGCACACGCGATAAATGCGGGTCCGAGTGCAAGCACGAGATCAAGCAGCATGCGCGCCATGAGAACTTCGACGGCCAGCACCATCAGGAAAATCGCCCCGCCGAACGCAGCTACCAGACCGCAGGCCAGGTCACCGATGCCTGCGACAATGCCACTCATACTCAACCCCTCGTGGGTTGCCTTATCGAAATACGCGTCAACCACGAGGTTAAGCTGCCGGTCATAGCAATCAAGCGTGCGGTAGATGCCGGCAGCACTTGTGTCTGATGCGCTTGCTTGCACGAGAGCCGCGCACCCCGCGTTGCCGGCACCAGCGTTGACTGCCGCGGTTTGAATTGCCTGAGCAACGCCGGTAGTGGCCCCGCTCACGGCGGTGACAACATGCGACTGATAAAGACCTGTACCCAGTGCAAATGCGAGTGTGATTGCGACTTTCGTGCCTCGCCAGGCGAAGGCAGGGACCGGTTCATGGGCCTCGCCGCGAACCACGGCCATGCCAAACGCGAGAATCCAGATCGTCACCCCCGTTGTCGCCACTGGTACAAGCGCGGAGGACAGCGCCGACGATGCGTCTGTCACATACGTTTGCATACCGTTTTCGAGCGTGCCGCCCACCGCACTGAAAAGCCCGTTCATCGCGCACCTCGCTCAGGGCTTACGACGGTGTTCACATGATCTGTTCCACGCGAACTTGATCGCGCTCGGCGCGCGGCCACTGCATCATGGAAGTGCGGCAGCCATGCTTCCGGTAACTCACCCACATCGGCTCGAATCGCATCAAGCAATGCAACGTTATCCGTCGTACCAGACAGTACGTCGAGCACGTCACCCAAACCGGTTAAATCCAGCCGACCGACCGCCGAACGATGGCCTTGCTTAACCAGAAATAGCCGGCTGTGTTCGCCCATGCGCCGCACGATGTTGAATTCGGCTTCGGAAAGCTTAAAACCATGCACGTAGTCGTCGTAGTCAGCTGTAGGGTTCGGTAGAAAGAAGAATGTGGCTGTTTGCTCGACAAGTGCGCGGGCAATAGGACTATTGAGTACATCCGCGGGCGACTGCGTGTCGAATATACCCAGACCATTTAGTTTGCGAATCGTCTTTTGCTTGTCGTTTGCAAATTCTCTGAAAACCGGATCGCGTAGCCGCTTCCAGAACTCCGTCATCACGTAGATGAAGCGCCGGCCGTCCATCAAGCGCTCGGTCAGATGGAGCAACACCATCGTAAGGGGTGTGGACGCTTCCGGATCGTCAAGAAGCTCCGTATCGTCAAACCCGAGGAGCCTATGGCTGTGAAAATCAATCCGGTCCACCGGATTGTCGAGCAACCAACCGAGACGTCCACCGGCACACCATTTAGCAAGCCGCGCATGCAGACTGTTTTCGCCAACGTTCGGTAAAAGTTGTCGGACCATCGACAATCGTCGCAACGAGTGCTCCATGCGTGCGACCTGCTGGACGGCGCGAGAAATGTCGAGCTCCTCCTTGGCCGACAGCGCAGAGCCGTTATCGACGAGCTTGCATACGAGACGCTCCCAAAAATCGCGCGTGGCCTCGTCCGGTTCAAGCTGGAACGGATTCACACCGGTCGGCTCTCCCCGACGAAAGACCGTATATTTACCGCCCATTGCACGAATGCCGATCTCGGCACCGCGATCCTTGTCGTAGAGCACGGCGGTCACGCCATACTTCGTCGCCATAGCGAGCAAGAACAGTTCGAGCACCGTTTTACCTGCGCCCGCACGACCGATGAACTGCGTATTGGCCAAAGCCTTCTCGTCGATGGCGTCGGTCTTCTCAGGCGTCGCGTGAAAGTTCAGATAGAGCGGTTGGCCACTGGGCGTCTTCACGATTGTGATGGCCTCGCCCCACGGATTGCCATTGCGCTTTCCGGTTGCGAAATTATGCAGACTGGCCATTGCACAGAAATTGCGCGAAGTGAGCTTCGCATCCCGCGGCCGATATTGCCAATTGCCCGGCCACTGCGCAAACCATGCGGCGTCGGCCACCAGGTCGATGAGTGCGCTTTGGAAACCGGCGTCGGCCAGGCACGTCCGTGCTTGCGCGACATGGCGGACCACGTCGTTTAACGAGTCGCCCATTACAGCCAACGTGTAGTGATACTCGCCTAGCACAAAGTCACCGTTCACAAGATCGTTTAATGCACGATCCATCGCTTCAATTTGGGAGACGGCCACATCATCGCCAGCGACAAGTTGATTGCGCTGACGCTCGAGCGTCTCCTTGGCACTTGGACGATCGAGAATGGTGAAGCTTTGCGTTTCGATATACTCGAATTCTCCATACAGCAATCCGTTGAGCATTCCTGGTTCGGTTTGCTCCGGATAATCCTTCAGATCGAGCATGGCCGCGTATCGGGTTTGCGCAGGCATACGGATTTCGAGTTTCTCCCGCTGAAACAGCAGCCGAGAGGTCGGCAGCGCTTCGTAGATTGGACCGGCCGGCACCGGCACCACTTCCCACGTTGCATTAACGAGATAGCCCAGCACCTCGAGCGCGGTCGAATAACAGCGCGACTGCCCCGTCAATGGATCGGGACGCTCAACCACACCCAATGCAATAGGCGCCCAGGGTTTTAAACCCGACTCCATCTGCGAGGCGATATCTTCCATGGCTCGCAACGCGTCCTGCTGGTCGCGACGAATATCGTCGAGCGTACGACGGGCCGCACGGCTAAATGCCCGCCCCAGTGTCGTGCGATGTGGTCGATACACCACGCTCAGATACAGCTCGTTGACCATCATTCGGTATCCGGAAAAGCTCGCGTAGTACCGCTCAGCCAACTCCTGACAAAACCGGTTGGAGTACGATGTCTCGAAGCGATCTGCGGTGCGCCGCCGTAGCCGATGTGTCCAAAGCGCAATGTGGCCGCCAGGGAGGTTACGTACGAGCTGATTGAATCCAATGTGGCGTGTAAGGATCTCTGTCGGATCGACCGCTTCGAACGCGATGCCGGGGATTTTCCAGATTTGCACGTAGTCGCCCTCGCACGTACGAATAACCCGGTCTGTGACGTGCGAGGAAAACGGAATAAAGTCGGCAAGCACCACTTCGCGTTGCGCGACTGCAGCCAGCGTTGATCGCATATTCATATCAACCTCTGCGCTTGAAACGGATAGGCCCATAGGCGTGAGCGTCCCAGAACGGACAATTGCGCTGACGCAGCTTCATCCTGAAACGCAACAGACGCTGGGCGAGCCGCTGATCGTCCTCGCGCGCGACCATTCGCATCGTCGCGAATACTGGAATGATCAGCAGCACGAGCCCAACGCCCGCGGGTGGACTGGCGATCAATACCCACACAGCAGGAATCAGCACGCCGCCGAGGACGATCAAAAGCGGCACGAGTGGTACCCCCCATAGCATTGCAGGCCGGGTGCAACCTTTGAAGACGGGGTCCGTGAGTGCGTCCATTAATCACTCCATGCACACATCAGCTTGTCGGAATCAGCATGCCGGCGATCACCGTCGCACAGCCGACGAATAGACCGCCGATAAAGACGTGTGCAATATCACCAAACCGGGCATGTTGAAACATCATCTTGAAACCTGCCCAGATGATCGAAATCGAACACACCACTCCACCGACGCCGAGCAATGTATTCTGGATCGTAATCAGCAAGGTGCTAACCTGAGTGAGCTGAGCGCTTGCTGGCACAGTCGTCACGACAAGCGCACTGGCCACTACAATTCGAAGAGGAGCAAGATAAATTGTTTTGCAGAATATATCGGCGATCTTTAATAGACAATTATTTAGCAGTAGTACTATGTTTTTAACATTACCCTGTCTCATCTTCTATCACCTTTTCCGTTCAGAAGATCACAGCATCGGTTTCGGACTCGCCATCTCGCTGACCGCGTACCGTCCTGTCTTGCGGGTTCTGGAGCGCAGAAGATGCTGGCGAAAACCGCGGTCTAATTTCCCTTTGTGAAGCTACGGGGCGCACGGGGATCACCGGAATCGGCTTTGCCTCTGAAGTCGGGGCGGGCACGATGGCTTGGATAGCGTTCGCAGTTGTCACCACACGTTGGACGTATCCCGTTCGGAAGCCGGTGATAAAGTCACCGCTTTCATAGCATGACAACGCTGCGCGCAGTGCCTGCTGAGGGTCCGCGTAGACAACACGTGCACGTGCGAAGCACTTGCTTAGAATCGTCGCGCCAGCGGCCAAGTTTTGGCAGACATCGAACACGTTTGATGCCGTCAGCCCATAGCGAGACCAGTTCGCTCGATTGATTTGCGTGAGGCCCGCACTATAGTTCCATCCGGTTGCCTCAAGCGCGTTGAGCGTGGCAATTGCTTCATCCTGGCGCCGCGGTTGTCTCGCCAGACGGCCATGGACAACGCCAATCGCGTACGGATTGAATCCAGATTCGACGCGCACAATAGCGGCTAGCGTCGGTGGTGCGACGGCAGGTGCACATTGCTGAGCCAGTGCCATAAGGTCGTGTGCCATCATCGATCGCTCTCTATTGTTCGGCCGAAATCTCTCAACTGTTTCGACATGTCACCGAAAACGGTTTCACCACAGCCACTGAAGCTGCCGCGGTCGCGGCGGCACATAGCCAGCAACTCGTTCGCGTTATGAGTCGCACGCCGCCTCTGTCCTGAGTCGTAGGCGAACCGTGGTGGGAACAGGAGGGAATTTATGCAGTGGGTGGCAAGAGCCCAAATCCGTCTTGTCGACGGCTTCTCCCGTCGAATCGAGACGTTGTGCTCAATGCCGAGAGTAGTAGAGACTGGCCGGCTTTCCCGCTATGTACCCGAACCATCTTTTCATGGGCAGCGACTGCCGAATGCGGCATGCGTGGTCGCAAGCCAACAAGAAAGTAGTCTTCCACGTGGCGGCTCGACTCGTACGCATTATCGCCATCGCAAGAGATCAACCGGTGGTACGGCACTTTATGGTCAGCTATGCGAGACAGAGAAGCCGCCATTCCAGATTCCGCAACTCAGCGCCGCGTGCTGTCGGCCCAGGGCATAGCCACGGCTTGTACTGTCAAATCGCGGGTTGTCTGACACTCCTCGCGGCGCGTGTTCCTATAGGGGAGTGGGTTCGGCGCGAGCGCGACGAACATCGTATTGATCGGAATGCCCAACCACCCGGCAGCGCGGCGACCTGCGCGACATGAACGGCAATCGATACCCGGAGCGCCCACTTCAATGGTGCGGTCGGCGTGGTGAACACTTTGGTGACGACGGTCGCTCCGAGCCTAGGCGCGGTGCCTGTTCCGATTACGCATCCCACGCCGTAGTTGACGAAGTACATGTTGATTAGCACACCGCGGAATCGCCCGATCATGTCGGACGTGATCGACGCGCGCCCGATTTCATGGGTCGTCGCCGTATCGGTGAACCCGTGTAAATGTGCGAAATGCACGACTTCCACATTATTCTCGCCGACATCGTGCGCGTAACTATTGAATTGATCGCAGGTTGTCCTCGGCGAACTAAACCCGTGGCCCGTGTCGGCTTCCTCGGTCTCCAACAGGGCGACAAACCGTATGCAGAGGCCGGCGATGGCTTCGCTCAATGCAGGTCGGGCGGTACGTAGTGAACCCCGAATTGCTCCGCCAGTTGCGCGAGCCGCCGATCGCGCGTCCAGAGCCAAGTGCGCGGGGTCAATAGCACTGACGCCAGCAGCGTGCAATCACCGCACCGCATGCGCGCCTGTACAGCCGTTCCCGCTCGATCCAGTCCACTACTTTTTCCTAAGCGTGGCGAGGCGCGTTTGGCGCAACAGCGCGAGATCTCCTAGCGTTCGGGCTCGGGGTTCGGGCGGCGTTCCGCACGTCAGTTCGAGGATCACGAGTGGATGTACCAAGACGGCATCGGCCTGCAGCAGCTGGACAAGTACCGATAGCAGCCGCCGGAAATGCTCGACCCAGACCGACGTATCAACCAGAACGCTCATCGACCAGCAGCAGTCGGGTTGCGGCGCGGCACATCAGGCATGTCGGGCGCGCGACCGCCAAGTGCGGCAAGGCGTTGGCCGGCCTGGACACGTACGAACGTCTCCAGTGCGGCTCGGAACAGGTCAGCCGGCGAAATGCCCGGCTCGGCGAGCTCGAGTGCGCGCGCATAGAGAGTATCGTCAACGGTGACGGTGGTACGCATGATGACTCCTTTGATGCTTTACTGCATCACTTTTAGCATCAAATCGGCAACGGTACAGTCGACGGCGATTAGCTAACGCTCCTGTAGTCCCGGCACGCAGTCCGCCACGAATTGCGCGAGCGGCTTAGGGTCCCACTCGGGAGGGAAACGGGGTGGCAGTGCGAATGAAGCCAGAAGTGACCTCGTAGTCATTCCTGTTTCCAGGAGAAAGGTGTCGAGGCAAGGCTAGCAGACCACCATCGCGAATCTATGACTGCGCGGGCGGTGGCATCACAAACAGGCGTTCGTCCCACACCACAGGTTGCGGATCTGTCACAACGATTCGCATTGCGTGCGGATGCGCGGGATTTACCAGCACGTTGAACTCTGCACGGACGACAACGGACGGGACTATCAGGAGCGCTGTACGCAATTCGGTCATCCATGTGTCACCGAACTGACGCGCTGCCTGCAGCGCCACCGCGTCCCACCCGCTCGGCAATGTTTCGGCCGTATGGCGTTCGACGCTCACGTCATCGGGAACGCTTGCTTCGACCCATCCGTGCGTTTTCGGCACCTTGCCGATGCGCGCATGCACGAGCACCTCGAGCATCGCACCCGCGAACGTCGATGCTGCATAGATGACGGGCCGCCCCGGACTGTTGAAGCGGCCACCGACCAACATCGCGCCAGTGCCGCTCCAAATCGTGTGTCGCGTGTCAGCGATGCGGAACAACTTCATGCGGGTAGCCCGTAGAACAGCTTCCAGAGCAACTCTTCGACCCGGCGCGCACCGAGTTCGGTCAGTGCGACATCGAGCGGTGCCCGCCCCTCAAGTTCAGGATGGGGCGTCGACAGAAACTCTCGCGCATCCTCTTCGTCGTTCCAGACGTAGGTGGTCGTCGCAACGATCCGGGCCAGGCGCTCGGTTTTCTCGGATTCGTCTTGCGTCAGCCGATCACGGCGCCGCTTGTAAGTCGCCTCGGGGATGATGCGGGCAAGCAGCGCGCGGCGGGCGTCGGCACCTCGCGTCGCATGTTCGACGCCGGCGCGCAGTGCAGACTTCGGCAGGCCGTCGCGCACGAGCGCCTCTAATTCCGCCAGCGTGTGCGGGACCGATCGCAGTTCCATGACCGCAGCCACGGCTTCAGGGGTAACGAGTGACATGGCAGCCCCAATCAGGCATCAGTTGATACACGATTATAGATCATTTGATACCTTAACGAGACGGATTCGCCAATGGCAGCTTGAATCGATGCACGTCAGGCCCCCGCGTCGCCGTTAAAGTCGCTCGGCACGCCTACATGTGATCAGACGCGCAGGTCCTACCCCGCCTCGCCCGCCGGATGCATGCGAACCGCGGACAGGGGCAATTGGCCCCGTCTGACGTTGCGCGAGTCTAGGCGTTCATGCCGCAAGCGTGCCCGATGACTGGATAAAATGGCAAATTAGGCAATAAAAGGGGCCGACTACTGAATTGACCCCGTAAAGTTGGACGGGGAGGTCATGGCGCCGAGGGCTGAACCGACATGCGAGTACGTAATCGTGAAATGGCGCATCGTCCGCACGAACCGCCGGACGATTCAAGTAATCAGACAACGGGTGGGGCTTGCCCGCTCGCCACGTCAAAGGCCTGGCTGATCAACAGCACAGGCGCGTTCAAACCACGCAACCTGCGATTGGCAAAACTCGAGATACGCTCGAACCAGCGCAGACGGATGCCGATGCGATGGATACAACAGGTTGACGTGCTGCTCGGGCAGCGGGTAGCCGGGAAGAAGTGCCGTCAACCGCCCCTGCCGGATCGGCCCGGCAGCAAGAAACGGCGGAAGCTCGGTGACCACCTCTCCGGACATCGCGCGGCTACGCAAGTGCGAATAGTCATTGGTGGACAAGACGGCCGCGGGTTCGAATGTCTGCTCGCCCAAACGCCACCCCCGATTGAAATTCGCACCGGTGCTCCACACCGCGCACGGGAATCGGTGCAGGTCGTCCGGCGCCGCCGGCGTACCCAATGTGTCGAGCAAGCCGGGACTGGCGACCAGCACGTGCCGGTATGACAGTAACCGGCGCGCCACCATCGCTTCGTGCGAGATCGTGCCGATCCGCAGCGCGACATCGATCCCGTCTTCGATCAGATCGACTCGACGTTCGGTCGAATACACATGCAACTCGATATCCGGATACCGCTTCCGGAACGCCGACAACAGATTCCACCACGCCTCGAATGCAGGCGGTAACGACAAGCGCAACCGCCCTTTCAGCCGAGCCTGATCGCTGACCACGGCCTGTTCACCCTCGGCGAGCATTTCGACGCCGCGGCTCGCGTGCTCGTAGAGCCGCGTTCCCGCTTCGGTCAGCTTGGTGCCGCGCGCGGTGCGCTCCAGCAGTTGCACCCGTAATTGCTTCTCGAGCGCGCGGATCCGCCGGCTGACCGTCGGCAACGGTATCTCCAACCGCACTGCCGCACCGGACAGACTGCCCGTCTGCACGACGCCCACGAATATCCGTACATCGTTGAGATCCAATTTACCCTACCAAAAATGAAAGCAATGTTTCCATTTTAGCCAGTTACATTTCATATTTGAATTATCGAGAATGACAGGCATTCGACGGGTCATCGTCTGTTAGATGAGCCGTCATCACGCAATTTTTCGCACTTCAGGCAGTGCATGTGGAAGCGGATTCCGTCCGGCGTCACGACTCAGACGCCCGTGGCGGCGATCGCATCGCATGCGTCCCTGCGTGCATTGGAGTACTCGTGAAGGCCTATGTCATTGAACGCTTCGGCGGCCCGGACGTCCTGCAGTTGCGGGACATCCCGATTCGGAATCCCGGCGACGACGAAGTCCGGATTCGCGTTCGCGCGTTCGGACTCAATCGCGCCGAAACCTACCTCCGCTCGGGTAACCTCGGGCCACTGGGCGACCAGCCGCGTGTGCCGGGCATCGAGGCCGTCGGCGAAGTGCTGCACGATCCCAGCGGCCAGTTCCGAACCGGACAGGCCGTCGCGACCGCGATGGGCGGCCTGCAGTTCACGCGGCCGGGCAGCTACGCGGAGGAAGTCATCGTGCCGCGCGGCAACGTCGTCGCCGTGCCGGACACGGCGCTATCGTGGGAAGAGCTGGCCGCGTTGCCGGAAGCCTATGTCACCGCGGTCGGCGCGCTCGACAGGATGCTGGCGACCCGCGCTGGCCAAACGCTGCTGGTGCGCGGCGGCACGTCGTCGGTCGGGCTCGCGGCCATCGCCTATGCGAAATACCGCGGCCTCACGGTCGTTGCCACGAGCCGTGCGGAAGCCCATTTGCAACGAATGCGCGACGTTGGCGCCGATCTCGCGCTCGTCGACGACGGGCAGATTGCGCCGACCGTCAGGAAAGCGGTTCCGTCCGGCGTCGACGCCGTACTGGAAGCCGTGGGCGCCAGCACGCTCAGAGATTCCCTTCGCACGTTGCGCCCGTTCGGCACGGCGAGTCTCGTCGGCATGCACGGCAGCGCGCAGCTCGAGCATTTTCATCCGATGCGCGATCTGCCCGATGGCGCGCGTCTCGGCTTTTTCTCGTCCGGCATGTTCGGCACGGCAGCACTGCCGGCGTCGGCCGTGCCGCTGCCCGAGATCGCGCGCGCGACGGCCGAAGGCCGCATGCCCTCGCTGCGCACGCACACCTTCGACTTCGATGAACTCCGTCGCGCCCACTGCCTGATGGAAAGCAATCGGGCGCTGGGCAAGATCGTCGTGTCCGTCTGACGACTCACCCGCCGCGATGAAGCACTACCTGGCCGGCCAAGCCGGCTGAATCTGAATCCAGATCATCACCTCGCATCGACCATTCGATTCGATCAGAACCATAGGAATCCAACATGAATTCGAACGCCTCACCCGGTATTTCGCTTCCCGCGACACGCATCGCCCGATATCAGCCGGCGGCGATGCTGATTGCACGCATTTTTCTCGCGCTGATCTTCCTGCTGTCCGGCCTGTCGAAGCTCGCCGCCCCGGATGCGATCCGCGGCTACATGGAGGCCAACCATGTGCCGGGCCTCCTGTTCGTTCCGACCGTGATCTTCGAGATCGGAACCGGTCTACTGGTCGTTCTCGGATATCGCGTGCGCGTCGTGGCCGGGCTGCTCGCCGTCTTTTGCGTCGTGACCGGCGTGTTGTTCCACAACCAGTTCGCGGACCAGACGCAGATGGTCATGTTCCTCAAGAACGTCGCCATGGCCGGGGGCTTCCTGCTTCTGGCAAGCGTCGGCGCGGGCCGTTTCAGTCTGGACGCGAAACGCGATGCGCCCGATGCGCACCGCGACGGCCGCGCGCTCGTTCACCCCGTTGTCCCGCTCAATGAAGAGAGGAATTCTCAAGTGTCGAATATTGCCGAAGTGATCAAGTCGCGTGTTTCCGCGAATCGCTACGACACCAGCCGCACGGTGTCGGAAGAACAGATCCGTCATCTGATCGATCTCGCCACCCGCGCGCCGTCCGCGTTCAATCTGCAGAACTGGAAGTTCGTCGCCGTTCGCAGCGACGCGGCCAAGGCACGCCTGCTGCCGCTCGCTTACGGGCAGCAGAAGGTCGCGGACGCAGCCGTCACGTTCATCGTGTGCGGCACGCTCGATCCGCATCTGACGCTCGCCAGCGCGTTGAAGCCGACGCTGGACGCCGGCATCATCGACGAGGCCGTCTACAAGGGCTGGGTTGGCGCGGCGCAGAACATGTACAAGAACAACCAGACGTTCCAGCGCGACGAAGCGATTCGCTCGGGTTCGCTGGCGGCGATGACGCTGATGCTCGCCGCGCAGGATCTTGGCCTCGTCTCCGGCCCGATGATCGGCTTCGACCCGCATGGCGTCGCCGAAGCCTTCAAGCTCGAACCGACGGACGTCCCCGTCATGCTCGTCGCGGTCGGCTATCCGGCGTCCGGCAACTGGCCGCAAAAGCCGCGCAAGCCTGTGACCGAAGTACTGAGCTTCGCGTGAAGAATCCACCCGGGGCGGCACGGGACGTGCGCGCTCCGGGTGACGACGAACGTATTCAAACAGCAAGATTGGCTGTGCATGCATGTTTCCGTCGAAACGCCTCAGCCATTCGCTTTTCGGCATTGTGGCACCGCATCGAATCGTCAAACCGGCCGCAGCCGCGAAGTATCCGGTCCCCGACCGCACATCCGCGTTCGCCAAGAACATGCGAACGTCGTATCGCGCGATGATTCCGTCTGCTGGCGTACCCGACGCGGTCGGCAAGGTACTCGCGCTCGACGTGCCTGCTGGTCAACCTTCCCGGAACATTCCGGTGCGCGGCTATCGCCCGGCCGATGTACTGTCGTACGAGTGGCTCCCGATCCTGCTGTTCGCGCACGGCGGCGGCTTCGTATCGGTGATCTGGATACGCACGACGTGCTCGTGCGCGCGATCGCCGGCCGCACTCGTGATTGCCGTCGACTATCGGCTGGCGCCGGAATTTCCGTTCCCAGCCGGTCTCGAGGACGTCTACGCCGTGCTGCAGTGGACAGCTGACCACACCGACGAATTGGGCGGCGACGCCAGGCGGATCGTCCTCTGCGGCGACAGCGCGGGCGCGACACTTTCGGCGGCTACACCATGCTCGCCCGCGATCGCGGCGGCCCTCGCCCGGTGGCGCAATGGCTGATGTATCCATCCGTAAGCAACAAGCTGAATACGGCCTCGTGGGCTGAGCTGGGCGACGCCTACTTTCCCACGCGGGAAGTGATGCGCAACGTGCTGGCAAGCTATGTGCCACCAGGAACGAGCCCGTACGCGCCGCTGCTTTCCCCGATGCTCGGCGAGCATGCCGGCCTGCCGCCCGCGCTGATCCAGGTCGGCCAGCTCGATCAGTTGCGCGACGAGAACGTCGCCTACGCAAACCGCCTGAAAGTGGCAGGCGTGGAAGCGCCCGTCGTCGTCTACGAAGGACAGGCGCATGGCTTCATCCAGTTCTTCAAAGACAACGCGAATCATTCGCGGGGCGAAGCTGCACTGGACGATGGCATCCGGTTTCTCACGGAACGGACGACGTCGCGGTAATCCCCTGCCCGGCCGGCGACGGGCTTGTGTGCGGCAGGACTCGCACGGTTGGTGATCCCACTCCGAACGATGCAATAAACAAGTTCTCCGATATAAGCGCTTTCGTGGACCGTCGTCGAGTCGGGCAACTTTTCCGAAGCCGCGCGTCGCCTCAGCACGGCCAAGTCAATCGTCAGCCAACGCATTCAGTAGCTCGAGAAGCGTCTCGGTTGCACACTGCTCAAGCCCAGGCGCCCACTGCAACTGACCGGCGCCGGCCAGCGCTTCTTCGGGCAATGCCGTGTTTGCGGCATAGGTCTGCGACCTTCATGCCTGCGTCGGCTTCCTTCAGTACCCCGATAATCTGCGCTTCGCAGAACCGCGACTTCTTCATGACAAGGGTTCTCCTGCGCCCCGAGTTGCCCCAGCATTCCAGAAATTTAAACAATATCCGTCGACTCATCATTTTATAGAACGATCACAAATCGTGCTTGACCTAACTATTTTCAAATCCTAGATTGATAAAAAACCTCCCCATAGGAACGAAAGTCCATCATGAAAAGCAAGTGAAACAATAAAAACTTATATGGTGCGCGCTTTCGCTTTTCTGGGAATTTGATGACGGGACCAACCCAGAATCAGCTTCGATACAGATTCACATAATTTCTACCGCATCCCCATTGAATCGGTCTGCAGAGATATGCAGGCCGCGACTTGCCGCCATTAAACATACGAAAGGAAAGACAAGTATGGCCCGCACCGCACCGCTACTATTACCTTTCCACTAGACCATAGCGATTATGCGTGCATTTAAAATTCCGGAATAGTTTCCGGATGATTATTCGCGCCCGCTCGATTATCAGAATTCTGCGCGGATTGCAAAATCCATTCGTCAGACATTTTCCGATCGATGGTCGTCGCGCGTGTAATTCACTTTCCATAGAAATTCAAGCTGGATGAAAATAAAATGGATGAGACTCTCATTCTGGTAGACCAAAACGATACGCCTTTAGGTTTCGACACCAAGACGCGAATTCACCAAAATGGCGCATTGCATCGGGCTTTTTCAATCTTCATTTTCGACCACCGAGACCGTCTGTTGCTTCAGCGGCGCGCCCTCCGGAAATACCACTCGGCAGGCCTGTGGAGCAACAGCTGTTGCGGCCACCCGCGGTACGGAGAGGAACTGGACGCTGCGGTATCTCGACGTCTGCGCGAGGAGATGGGCGTCGATTGCCGGATGAATAAAGTGTCGTCGCTGACGTACCGGGCGGAATTGCCAGGCGGGCTGATCGAGCACGAGTACGACCATGTTTTCGCCGGCACCCTGGAGGGCGAGCCGACGGCGAATCCCGACGAGGTCGCAGACTGGCAATGGATCCCAGTCGATCGGGTCGTGGATCTGGTCGAGTGCCGGCCGCACGACTTTACCGTCTGGTTCCGGGAAATCCTGGGCCGCGCGAGAACGAAGGGCCTCGCGCAATGGCGAACCATTTCGAGCAGCGGCGCATCCCTTCCCGCCGGGGGCGTCCCGGTATCGCGCGAAGCATCGCGCTGACGTGATCTTCGAGATCAGCTCGGGACAACAACATGGACGCCTTGCTGAAGTCGATCGATACACCAGCCGCGTTGCGGAAACTCGCACGCGGACAACTCGCGGACGTAGCAACGGAATTACGCGATTTCGTGCTGCAAACCGTCTCGGCCACGGGCGGCCATCTGTCGTCGAATCTGGGTACCGTCGAACTGGCCATCGCACTGCACTATGTGTTCGACACACCGTACGATCGCATCGTCTGGGACGTCGGGCACCAGTCGTATCCCCACAAGATTCTGACCGGCCGTCGCGATGCGATGAAAACGTTACGGCAACTGGGCGGTATTTCCGGTTTTCCACGACGCGAGGAGTCTGCCTACGACGCTTTCGGCACCGCGCATTCCAGCACATCGATTTCGGCCGTGCTCGGCATGGCCCATGCGGCACGGATCGCGGGCGAAGCAAGACACTGTGTCGCCGTGATCGGCGACGGTGCGCTCAGCGCGGGGATGGCATTCGAGGCGATGAACAACGTCTCGGCGCACGAGGACATGCGCCTGCTTGTCATTCTGAACGACAACGACATGTCGATTTCGCCGTCTGTCGGCGGACTGCGCAACTGCCTCGCAAAACTGACCGCAAACCGCTTTCTCAACCAACAGAAAGTCAACGCGAAAGCCGCGTTGCAGGGGATGCCCGCGGCCGCAAGGGACATCGCTCATCGGCTCGAGACGCATCTGAAAGGCATCGTCCTACCGGCCACGCTGTTCGAGGCGCTCGGCTTCAATTATGTCGGCCCGCTGGACGGGCACGATCTCGATGCGCTGGTTCCTGCGTTGGAGATGCTGCGCACGCTCGAGGGACCTCAGTTGCTCCATGTCGTCACGCGTAAGGGACAAGGATATGCGCCGGCCGAAGCCGATCCGGTGCTGTATCACGGACCAGGCAAGTTCGATCCGTCAGTGGGGATCATGCCGGCCACAACAGGCAAAATCACCTATGCGCAAATCTTCGGCGACTGGCTCTGCGACGAGGCGGAGCGCGACAGCCGCGTGGTGGCGATCACGCCGGCGATGCGTGAGGGATCGGGACTGGTCGAATTCGAGCGGCGCTTCCCCGATCGCTACTTCGATGTCGGCATCGCCGAGCAGCACGCCGTCACCTTCGGCGGCGGGCTGGCGACCGAAGGCCTCCGGCCGGTGGTCGCGATCTATTCGACCTTCCTGCAGCGCGCTTACGATCAGCTCATCCATGACGTCGCGATCCAGCGCCTGCCCGTGGTGTTCGCCATCGACCGCGGCGGCGTGGTCGGCGCCGACGGCGCCACGCACATGGGCGCATTCGACCTGGCCTATCTGCGCTGCGTTCCGAATCTCGTGGTGATGGCGCCGTCGGACGAGAACGAGTGTCGGCAGATGCTGCACACCGCGTTGCTGCACGACGGCCCCAGCGCGGTGCGCTATCCGCGCGGCACCGGGCCCGGTGCCGCCATCGCCGCGGAAATGAAGGCGCTGCCGATCGGCCGGGGTGAAGTCCGACTCGAATCGTCGCAGCCGATGGGCAAGCGCGTCGCGATCCTGGCGTTCGGCGCGATGCTTGCACCAGCACTGGCCGCAGCCGAGCGGCTCGACGCCACCGTCGCCAACATGCGCTTCATCAAGCCGCTGGACGAAACCTTGCTGCGGGCATTGGCGCAGACGCACGATGCGCTCGTGACCGTGGAAGAAGGGTGCGTGATGGGCGGCGCGGGTTCCGCATGCCTGGAAGCGCTGGCGGCGCTGGGCATTCTGATTCCGGTGCTCCAGATCGGCTTGCCCGACCGGTTTATCGAGCATGGCGATCCGACCAGGCTGCTCGAAGCTTGCGGCCTGCATGCCGATGGCCTGTCGCGGTCGATCGAGGCGTTCCTCGACGCCAACCTTTCTGCCAGTCGGGCTGTCGCGGCGATCCGCACGCCTGAGCCCGTTTCCTTGAACGCCACACGGAGAAGACTCTCATGAGCACAACCCTCGCGCCCACCGGCCACGCCGTCGCCGCTCCGTTTGAAGTGGTGCCCGGCGCCGTGCCCAATCCTTATCTGGGCAAGGTGGAATATACCTATCAGGACGACCCCGAAGACTGGCGCAAGGCGATCGGGGACAACCTCATGTTCCAGTTCGGCGTCTATGACGATCCGCGTTCGACGCCGCCGATTTCGCTCGACGAATCGGGCCTGCGCTATTTCGACCAACAGATGGAGATCGCAGGCTTTGGCGGTTCCGAGCCGGCCCCGATCATCCGGCGCATTCTCGATGTCGGTTGTGGCTGGGGCTTCGGTCTCAAATATTTGGCGGAGCGCTTTCCGGCATGCGCGCGGCTCGATGGCGTCAATGTCAGCCGCACCCAGCTCGAATATTGCGCGAAATATCTCGCCGCGCAGCGGCTCGACGATCGCGTCCATCTCTATCTGTGCGATGCGCAGGACGTCGACCGGCTGCCGGACGCCGACGAGCTCTATGACCTGGTCACCATCCGCGGCGTCATCACGCACTTCCCGGACGATTTGTACGAGCGCGCGATGCGCAAGCTCGCCCCCCGCGTGCGCGAAGGCGCGAAGCTGGTGATCTCCGACAACCTCTACAACGTGCCGCTAGACGACTATCGCTCGGATATCCATGACGAGGTGGACCGGCTCGCCTGCAAGCACCGCAAGCGTCCGGACTATTTCCGGCGTGTGATCGAGGACAGCGGTTTCGTGGTGGAGGACATCCGCGTCCTGCCGGCCAATATCGACGTCGTGCGCTGGTTCATGGACGTCAAGAAGAACATCGAACGGCACTTTACGCCCGGCAATATCCCGCCGCCGCTGGAGGAGCTGCGCGTCATGGCGGTGAGCCTTTCGGTCGCGCTGATCAAGGACAAATTCTCGACCTACAGCGTCATCGCGCGGCGGGAATCCGCCTGAGCGCGAGTCCGCTGATTCCAGATTCCATCCCAGCATCGGAGGCCCGTCATGAACGCCTTGCACGCGAGCGCAGCAGAAATCGAAATCGTCCAGGGAACCGGCGTCGATCCTTATCAGGACATGGTCGAGAAGGTTTATGCCGACCCGTCGGAGGAATGGCGCAAGATCATCGGCAGCGAGCTCTGGTACCAGTACGGCATATTCGACGAAAAAACCGACCCGCACAGCGACCCGCTCGATGCGTCGGGCCGTCGGCATATGGAGCTGCAGTTCGAACTTGCCGAGCAGGCCGGCGCCGATCTGTCCGCGTCATCGGTGCGGCGGGCGCTGGACATCGGCTGCGGCTGGGGGCCAGTGCTCCGTTTCCTGGCCGCGCGCTATCCCGGTTGCCACGTGGACGGCATCAACATCAGCCCATCGCAGATGGAATGCGCGCGCCAGATGGTCGAGCGCGAGGGGCTGGCAGACAGGGTGCGCCTCTATCTGTGCAACGCCAAGGACATCGCCGCGCTGCCGCACCCGGAGATTCCTTATGACCTGGCGATATTGCGCGGCAGCCTGATCCATTTCCCGCCGGAGGTGCTGCAGACGGCGCTGGCCGCGCTGGCCGCGCGGATGCGCCCCGATGCGACGGTGATCATTTCAGAAAGCCTCTACAAGGTCGATCTGGCGACCTATCAGTCGTTCATCCCCGACAAGGTGGATCGCGCCGCCTCCGGCCACCGGAAGACGCCCGACGGCTTGCAGAAGGCGCTGGAAGATCATGGTTTCGCCGTGATCGACCAGCGCATCCTGCCAAGCAACGCGGAAGTCGTCCGTTGGTACGATCTGGTCCGGGAAAACATCGAAGCCCACTGCCCGCCCCCCAGGAAGGCGAATTTCGAGGAGCTGCGCGACATCTCGATCAGCTTCGGCGACGCACTGCGCAAGGACAAGGCTTCGTCCTTCAGCTTCGTCGCGCGTCGTACGCCGTCATGACCGCGCGCACTCCGCTTCCGGTCGCCGCGCATGAGAGCGGCGAACCGGGGATCGAAAGAGTGGTGATCGTGCCGGAGCCGGTCATCGAGGGGCCCCGTCCGCTGCCCTATCCGAACGGCTGGTTCGCACTGTGTTTCAGCGACGAGCTCAAGCGGGCAAGCGTGCGCACCGTTCCTTTCATGGGCAGCGATCTGGTGCTGTACCGGACGGTTGCCGGCATCGCCCATGCCGTCACGCCTTATTGTCCGCATCTCGGCGCCCATCTCGGCCATGGCGGCAAGGTCGACGGCGAGGATCTGATCTGTCCGTTCCACGGGCTCGCCTATGGGCCGGATGGCGCCTGCGTGCGCAGCCCCTTCGGCCCGACGCCGCCGCGCGCCGCGCTGGACACATGGCTGGTGCGCGAGCGCGGCGGCGTGCTCCTGGTCTGGCGCGATCATCTGGGGCGGGCGCCGGACTGGGAGATGCCGGACTTCGATGCGACCGGGTTTTCGCCGGCAAGGGGCAGTTGCTACGAACTGGGCGGCTACGCGCACGACATGGTCGAGAACAGCTCGGACATCCGGCATTTCCCTCATCTGCACGGCTTCACCGATGTGGCGATGCGTCACGAGGTCGGTCGCCATCATCTGACGATCGATCTCACCGCCCGTTGGAAGGGGGTGGATGTCCATCTGCGCATGACCAGCCATGGCCTGGGCCATGTGCATGGCGAAACCGACGTGCCGCGCTTCGGGGCGAAGGTGATCACCCGATCCTACGCCACGCCCACCGCGCCGCTGAAATGGACACTGCGGTGGACGGACGTGATGCGTGTCGCGCGGATCGATGCGCTGCCGCCGTTTCTGCGCCAGCCGCTTTACGCGCTGCTCGCGGGGATCGCGCATCACTGGTTCGTCCGTGTCGTGCGCGCCGATTTCCAGATCTGGAGCAACCGCCGCTACCTTGCCCGGCCGATGCTGGCCGCCGGAGAGGACGCCACCGCAGCGCTCCGGCGCTGGATGATGCAGTTCTATCCGGAGCAGCCCGCGCCCCGAAACGGCGGCCCGATCCTCAACCCCGCCAGGCCCTCATCACTCCAACGGAGACAATCATGACCGGCAATTTCAGGCTTCCTCCGCTGCCGCTGCCTATCGAGCCCAAGGTGCATCCCCATTTCAATCTGAAATGTCCCGCGGAAGATCGTTTCGAGGCCGTCACGCTGGAATATGCCGACCGGTTCAAGCTCTATCACAGCGAGGAGCAGCGGGCCCGCATGCGCAATACGGAAAATTCCCGCCTCGCGGCCTGGATGTATCCGCACGGGTCCGACGAGCTGGTGCAGATCGGCTCCGATTTCGTGCTGTGGGCCTTCGCGTACGACGACGAATATTGCGACGAGGGGCCGCTCAGCAACGACCCGGTGCTTTTCATCCAGAAGGCGGGCGAAATCCTGCGGGCGATCGACAGCCCGGAAAACCCGCCCTGCAACGAAGACAAATACGCGATGGCGGCGCGGGACATGCGCCAGCGCCTCGATCGCTACGCGAAACCCGTTCAGGTCGCACGCTTCGTGGAGGCGTTCCGCTGGTACATCACGGCCGAAATCCTGAAGATCACCAACCTCAAGCCGACGCTCAGCGATTTTATGGTTCAGCGCCTGTACAGCGGCGGCGGCTGGGCCTTTCCCATCTTGGTCCACGTCGTTGCCGACATCGACATCACGCCGGAGGAATACGAGGATCGCCGCGTTCGCGCGATCTCCGAAATGTCGGCGATGCTGACGGTGCTGGACCCGGAACTCTACGCCTATCCGAAGGAGATCGCGCGGGCGGTCAACGACAAGGAACACAATCTCATCCAGATCATGTGCCGCGACCATCAATGCTCGCTGGAGGAAGGGATACGCCATTGCTACGATTTCCGTTGGCGCATCATCAGCCTGCTTCTCCGGCTGAGGGACGATGTGATGAAGGACGCCTCGCCAGGCCTGCGCGCCTATATCGAGACGATCATTCTCTATTGGGCCGGCTCCATCACCTGGGTCTGCGGCAATAACCGCTATTACTCGGTGGAGGGTCTCGAACAGACCGGTCTGGTCAGCGGTGGCGAGTTGACCTTCGACTGCCCGCCGGAAAGCTTTGAATCAATCGGCGTCCCGTCTTTCGAATGGTGGTGGGAATACGATCCCGCGCGCCGCGCCGGATATCACCGGGAAAAGGTGGCCGCCCATGGATAGGCCAATGGAACGAGTGCCGTCGCCGCGCGAGACGCCGCCGCCCGTCATCGAGGGGCCCCGTCCGCTGCCCTATCCGAACGGCTGGTTCGCGCTGTGCTACAGCCATGAGCTCAAGCGGGGAAGCGTGCGCACCGCGCCTTTCATGGGCGGAGATCTGGTGCTGTACCGGACGGCTTCCGGCATCGCCCATGCAATCACGCCTTATTGTCCGCATCTCGGCGCCCATCTTGGCCACGGCGGCAAGGTTGACGGCGAGGATATGGTCTGCCCGTTCCACGGCCTTACCTATGGGCCGGACGGCGCCTGCGTGCGCACTCCCTTCGGCTCGACGCCACCGCGCGCCACGCTGGACACATGGCGGGTGCAGGAACGCAACGGCGCGATCTTCGTCTGGCGCGATCATCTGGGACGCACGCCGGATCGGGACGTGCCCGAGATCGATGCGACGGGCTTTTCCAAGCAGCGCCGGCATTGCAGCGAATTGGGTGGATATGCCCATGACGTGGCGGAGAATCTATCGGATTTCGCCCATTTCGATTATCTGCACGGCTTCTCCGACGCGGAGATGACCCATGCGATCGAGGATAATCTGCTCGTCTCCCATCTCACCGGCCAATGGTTCGGGACGCCGATCCGGATTCGCTTCGTCTCGCACGGACTCGGCTTCTCCGTCGGCGAATGCCACATCCCGCGCCTCGGCGTGAAGATGATCCAGCGGGCCTATGCCACGCCGACCGCGCCGCTGAAATGGATCCTGCGATGGACCGACGCCGTGCAGGTGTCGCTGTTCAACATACTGCCGGCGGGGCTGGGCAAGCTGATGAACGAGCTGACCATCAGCATCCTGCATCGCATATTCGCCGGCATCGTCGCCCAGGATCATGAAATCTGGGCCAACCGTCGCTTCGATCCGCATCCCAGACTGCTGGCAAGGGAAGCGACCATCTCCACATGCCGGCGTTGGATGATGCAATTTTATCCGGATCCGCCGGCGCGATGAAATTGCGCGCGTCCCGCGCGGGGCCGCGCGTCGGCGCCCGGGACGCAGTGCGCGAGCAATGAGAAGGTAGCGTGATTGCCAAGCCGAAATAGATTCAATAGTATGGTTATCGCGGCAACAAAAAATTGCGCATCTCCTGGAGGGCCCAATTCCTTGCCACACGGATGCGACAACCGGCCAATCGACGATGATATAAGGTTGTTCCTCCAGAGATAAGCCGGTAAAGAGCTTGCGTCGTGAACGTTAGGTAGCTAGCCGCTCCGTTCGGGCATCTTCCATATCCCGTTGGTCCTTTTGCAAAGGGCCCCATGGAGAATACGACAATGCCGCAAATTTCCCACAGCGAAGAACCGAACAGCGTTGATGCGCGACCGCAGTCAACTACTTCGCGCATAACCGTAAGTGCATTGTCCGACAGCACGGCGCTCGACTGCGACGTAATTGTGGTTGGCGCCGGCCCAGCCGGCTTGTCGGTCGCGTCGCGGCTGGCTCGTGACCATCGGGTGATCGTAATCGACGCGAAAGCGCCGCCAGCGCGCGGCAACGCTCGCTTGCAGGCAATGGCAGACCCTATCGGCACGATCGACTCGGCAAGGATTCATCGAACGTGGTTTTGTCCGCACGACTGCCTGTACGACAATCCCGAACTTTTACATTGCAGAAGATCGCATGGTGTGACCCGCTTTCTGGCAAAAACCTACAGCGGGCCGCAAGCTCACAATCCCGACGTATTCGACCTGTGCTGGGAAAGTCAACTGTTTCCGCAAGCACCGGCAATCGATCGTTATCCGTATCTCGACGAATACAAACTTATCGCGCATTGGGAACAGACAATCTTCGACTCAAGCAGCTCGTCGATCCGGGGCGGGTTGTTGTATCAGGATCACGTGGTGCGGCCCGATCACGTCGAAGTTCGTTTCATTGCCAGCAATTTGGATGAGTCGGCTCCGACCGTCTATCGTGCGAAACTACTGCTGGATGCGAGCGGCCACGATTCCGATATCCGCAAGACCTATACCGATGGCCAGTCCGATGTCTACTGGTGGTCGGTATTCGGTGCGATCTGCTCGCATCCCGACGGCGACATCGTCGATCATCCCACGCCGGGACATCCACTCGTCGTCGGCGACTACATGCTGTGGCAGACCTTCGCAAGCACGAATGCAGACCCCCAGACGCCTGTGCGGCGCGGCCGCCCGATATTCGAATACGAGATCCTCGATCGCAACACGAGCTTCCCGTTGATTCTGTATCTTCGGCCTCACAAGATGTCGATGGAACATGCGAAGGCCGAGTTCCTGCGCATCATGAAGCAAGAGGAGGCAACACGCGGTTTCGCTCGCGCCGAAATCAAGGAATTCAAATTCGGACACTATCCATCGGGACGCGTGCATCGGAGCTTCGCACAGGATCGAGTGGATTTCATTGGCGACGCAGGCTTGTGGACGACACCATGCGGCTGGGGCACGAGCTTCATCCTCAAGAACTTCGTCCCCTATTCCGATCGAGTCGGCAAGCTCATCCGCGAAGACCGTCTCGATCGCAAATCGCTTCGCCGGCTGTCGAGGGGACATGTAAAGCGCGCGGAGTTTCTGATGAACTCGATCATCACACGATTCCTGTCTTTCGGCACCACCGAACAACTCGATCGTTTCATCGGCTTGTTTCGCAAGGTCGACCCGGTTATCTGCGAACGGATATTCACGTTGCGGGCGGAGCCACGCGACTTGCTCCGTTTCGTTGCCGCAGCGAAAGGAGACCTGCCATTTTCGGCACTTTGGCGTTCGATGCCGAGGCACGAGCGCGTCAGCATCGCTCTCGATGTCTGCAGGACCGTCACGCAATTTGTTCGCGAAGAGGTATTGAGATCGTTTGGCCGAACGATCGAACGTGGCTTTGATGTATTCAGAGAGTCTTGAGTAGCGAACGCGCAACAGCCATGGTCATCCGACAGCATAAGCGCCGCGAGCTGCTCGTTGATCGTCGCCCGAGCCAGCGTGCCGGGTACCAAATGCTTGATCAGTTCCGGGTCCAGGTTCAAGCCCTTACCCGCTTCAATCGTCACGTCTTCCTTGCGTTTACGCGGCATATCGTGGCCCCTTGGCCATCAGTTTATGCCTCACACACAAAGATTCGGATAGGCTCGATGTTCGAGTCGCCGTGCAGCAGAAGACACGGCATGCGCTCACGCCTGGGCGTGTCATAGAGCCGTTGCAGTAGCTGCAAGGCTTCAGTCGCTCGGGGATAGTCGATCCTCCGGTCACGTAGCAGACTCTTTATGCGATCCTCTTTTCCGAGTAGGACCTGGTCTCTTGCTGCGGGTAGCAGATGCGCGAAATCATCTTGCTTCATGCTGCCCCCCTACCACTGTTCAACGTCATACGCGGTAACTGGTGCGTCGTAGTTCACCTGCTCGACCTGCCGCTGTTCAGTGAGTGAAAGATCTTCGATGCCGCTCTTCGGAACCAAACCGCCAGCTTGACGTGCCATGCGGCGTCGCGCTCGAGTAGCCCGCCGGGAAGTGACGACCAGTTGTCGCTGCTGCTCAACAGTCTCGAATATCTCCCTCTCCGATACTGCCCGTTGTCCCCTAGCCCGGATAGCTCGCAAAGCTGCCCGCTGTTCGAACAGCGAGATGGAAGGCCGACGCAAGTCCGCGTATCGCACTTCAACGAAACTGCCTCTGCCAGCGCTTACGAAGATGCGCGAGAGATCTTCTGGGCGATAGCGGATCGTCAAGCGTCTCGAGCTGCCCCGCAGCGCAAGCAAGTACCGGACGCGCCTGGGTGCGTGCCTGGCTTTCCCGATAGACCGCGAGCCAGCGTGAGAGTGCTTTGCGCTCGTCGCGGGTCATCGCGTCTAGTATCGCGGAAGGAACCGGTTCATTGGCACGAAACGTTCCGATTACCTGTTCGCGTCGGCGCGTCCTAGCGGACGACTGCTTCGATGGATCGACGCGCAGCACCTTGATGAGGCGCCCCTGTTCTCGAATAAGCATCTCTCGTCTCAGAATTCACACGATCTTACTAAACATATCAAACGAGAATCGAAAGCACCCCACTTCCCATCTTGTTCATTCGGGGTTGAAGCTCATCCGCGATCATGACAGATCGAGGCGGTCTGGTCGCACGATCGTCGGCCCGATAAAGACTAGCTTGCGTAGCGACGCCTGCGGACCGTAAGGCTGCATCCGGAAATGAGGTCGGCGCCAATGGCCGCGAACCTCGTGACAATTGCCGACCATTGGGACGGTGTTTGCCGATTCGGCATCGAGAATTGCCGGCCCGACAAGATGCCGATCATAGAGCATCTCGATTTCGGCCATTCGTTCATTACGTTTCCGCTGACCCAATCCAGGGAACGATCGCGGCGCATCCGAGTAAGCGCGCTCCTGAACCACGTGCGCATCGCGGGCCTTGAGGTACAAGAGCATCTTGACGGCGTAGTCGATCGATCCACGCAGATAAGCACGGAGCGTTTGAAAGGTTTCCGACGATCCGCAGACCTCGTCAAGCAACGCGCCGATGGTCCGATCCGGATTGTCCAGCGGAAGTTCGACCACATCGACTGTCGCGTTTCGCTGACCATCGTGCAGGTGCATGACCCAAGTGGCACAGGCCAGCGTCTGTCCGTTCCTGAAAAAGATCGTGGCGTCACTACGCTCCCCTTTGCCCCACGACGAGGGCTCCGGAATGATGCACAGTGTGTCGGCGGGAAACTCGACGGCGCCGATCGGCACATCGTCGGAAATGTACGCGTCGTCAAGCAGCCGATGCAGTGGCGGAGTGGGTTCGAAAATCATCCCGTTCCGGAGTTCGAACGCCTGCCAGAGTGCACTATGCGCGGCGACTTTTCCCGCCTCGTCCGGCATCATTTCGGGGGTGCCGTATGGAAGCAGCCGTTTTGCAAGTTCGTCAAACTGGTTGACCAGTGCGACGATCGAGCGCGTGCGCAGCATCTCCGATACGTTGTTCGGCCCTTGTTCGACGCCCCGGCGCCATGCTTCCCACGCTTTGGCCGCGCCTGTCGCGCGGAAGCGGACGAAAGCAGGCAAGCGCTCGTAACGCGCGTCGTCGGCGAGCGCACTTTTACTCAATGCCTCAGCCAACCGAAAGCGGAGGTTGGCGTCCGATTTGGCAGCGTCAGAACGCTCGATTCTGCTCATATTGCAAGCACCAATGAGGCGAACTATCTATCGAACTTGCCAGAAACAAGAGGCATGTCTTTCTTTCCGCCCCACGGATCATCTCGCAAATATTTTGCTTGATGATGCTCGGCTTCTGAGACAAGCGTAAATTTGTATAAAACTTCGTCGCCTTCGTAAACCTCGTAATACACGTCGTAATAATTAAGCGGCAATTGCAGCGAAATTTTAAATTTTTCGGTCGCGGAAGCGACTTCGAGCGCGTTACGATCCGTAATATGAAAGGGAGCAACGATGCACCGTGCAGCCCGCTCGTCCATCTCGAACTTGTCCAGAACTTGCAAGTAGACCTTTGCACCGAAGGCATCGTCCGGGAGCGGGTCGAAAATGAGGTAGTCGGCATGCAGGACCGCGCCCTGATCAATGTTTCCCGTTCCCCATTGGCTCAAATCTTCGTCATACGGTCGAGACCGCATAAGGATCTGACTATGGGAGATCAACAAGTCAACTATTTGGCGGGCAATGTCGCGCATCTAAAATCTCAACCGCAGCTATTCTTACGAGTTGCCATTGTCGAATAACCACTCATGATATTTTCTCTTGTCGTTATTAGTAATGTTTCCGGCAGCAAGGTCACTCGCAAAAATCCTTTGCATTTCGATCTCGTGATCGACTGGATTCGCTACATTTCCATCGATCAAGCCGAAGCTCTCTAGGTAGTCGATCCGGTTAATTAGGACTTCAGCACACAAGGCTAGTTCTTTGACCTTGCGATCAGTGCGCCATTTTCCTAAAAATGCCAATCCTGCTAACAAGTCAGTAGCACCTTGCGCTGCCGCTTCATCTGACATTTCAATTTCATCCGGATCCCAATCAACCTGTTCGATATCACTCAGGGGAATTGTATTTTTGTGCCCCTGCCACACCTCATCCAGATAATCGAGCACACGATCTCTAATTTGTGTACTCGTGCCGCCTGACTTACTTGCCAAGAACTCGAAAACCGATTCATCGTGTGTAAGCCCAATGCAACACCAGACGCCAAACCGAGCAAGATGATCCACCCTGCCCGCAGTGAGAAGAGATTCGAGTGATTCTTTATGTGCAGCGATATCAAGCATTTCGACTCCTAATCGAAAATTCCGCCAGCTTGCTCAACATGAGGCTGACACGATGCGCAGGATGCATTCCGTTGCAACCCTCCCCAGGAAACACCCCAGCGAGTCACTTCGACACCTTCCGGCAGATTCCGCAAAATAATTCGTTCCGCATGGTTTTCCAATCTATCAAATCCATCAATGGCCGATTTACCATGGAAGATGTTTTCTTCTGGAACTCCCAATCTTACAAGCGCTTGTCGCTGAGCCGGACTTAGGCGGCCTCCGCTTCCCGCTGCGAATAGTTGCGTCTCACCGTTTACCTTGGCTTCGACAATAGAGACGGTGGAGTTTCGGATAGAACGTGCGTCTCCACCACCTGCCAAATTGTGGACCTCTTGGGCTTTGCCGCTCAGTTCGCCACAAGCCCATCCCCATGGATCGATCCATACCAACGGATTACTGGCATACCGATAGAGGTTCATTCCGCCCAGCAGCCCGATCGGATCGGGGTTGATGAACCGTCCGATATCCGGATCGTAGAAGCGGAACGTGTTGTAGTGCAGCCCGGTCTCGCGGTCTAGATACTGGCCCTGGAAGCGCAGGTTCTGCGGCCGCGGCACATGGCCCGGTGTCGCCGCCGCTTGCATTTCGCCCCATGCAGCCGCAGGTTGCTGCGGCGCATGCGCGATCCACTCCTCCTGAACTGCGTTACCCCACACCTTGTAGCGGGCCTGCCAGACCAGCTCGCCGTCGGCGTCGGTCAGTTCCTCCGGCAGTCCCGACACATCGTTATGGAAATAATAGACCGCATCTCGAGCCTCCGCATCGTTGGCCGCCGGCGCCGTATGATCGATCCGTGCGAGCGGCGCGTAGCTATTCGCTTCGTACAGATACGTCAGTGCCTCTTCGCCGCGTCGGTCGTGATATGTCTCCTGCACGAGCCGCATGCCGTCCCACAGGAAATCCGTGCTCGTATAGCTGCCGTTGAGCTTGCGGATACGACGGCCGAACGCGTCGTATTCGAAGTGCGTGGTCGACACGCCGAGCCGGTCCTTCGTCACGACGGTCTTCAGCTGATTCCAGTCGTCGTATTCGAACGTCTGCTCCCTGGCGGGGCCGTGGCCGCTCAGCTTGCGCGCGAGCCGCCCGTATGCGTCATACTCGAAGCGTTTGTCCTCGAACATCCGGAGCCGGTTGTGTTCGACGTAGCCGCCCGGGTGGTCACTCGATACCAGGTTCGCGGCGGCATCCCAGCGAAACACCTCGGACGGTAGGCCTGGCCCCATCGACTGCTCAATGCGGCCGGTCGGGTCGTAACTGTAGCTCGTCGTACCGTAGCGCTGATCGCGCTTCTGGACGACGTCGCCCGCCGTGTCATACAGCCACTGCTTGGCGAGCAGTACGTCCGCCGATGCACCGCGCTGCGCCGCCGCTCGCGCGCGGCGACCAACGGCGTCGTAGCCGAACTGGCTGGTCAGCTTGCCCTGCGTGCGCAGCACCTCGCGATGCAGATCGTCGCGCTCGATGTCGGCAATCGCGGCGTCTCCGACGCGGATCTGGTGCACGTGCCCGGAGCCGTAATGCAACCAGTCGATTGTCTGTTCGCCCGAGACGGTGGTGCTGATGCGATTGCCGAGCTCGTCGTAGGTGTGCGCCAGCCATCCAGTCGGCGTGTACTCCTCGAGCACCTCGCCGCGCGCGCTGTATTTCAGGGTAACGCGATTCTTCAGCGACGGATTGCGGCCCGTGAGCGCGTACAGTTCGCCCGCTGCGATCCGACCCGCCTTGTCGTAACGGTATTCACAGCGTTCGCGAGTGGCTTGCTTGGCGACGAGCTGACCGATCGCATCTCGTTCAAATATGGTCTGGAGCTTTCCCTCGCGCAGCGCTGACCTGCCCCCAGTAAACAGGGCCAACCGGAACCTAGTAAAGTTCGTTTTCGGAGAAGACGAACATGAAGAAGCGCTTTACGGAAGAGCAAATCATCGGCTTTCTGAAGGAAGCCGAAGCCGGCCT
>NZ_LOYN01000015.1:0-659600 GCF_001526325.1 Burkholderia sp. MSMB1826 | reverse complement strand
CGACTATTTGGTCGATTTCTACAACCATCGTCGCCTTCACTCGGCTGCGAAGGGAATGCCGCCAGCGCGTTTCGAAGCGCTCGCAGCCTAACCCGGAGCTATGTCCAGAGTTACTTGACCACTTCAGAGAGGCGGAGAGGCGGAGAGGCGGAGAGGCGGAGAGGCGGAGAGGCGGAGAGGCGGAGAGGCGGAGAGGCGGAGAGGCGGAGAGGCGGAGAGGCGGAGAGACGGAGAGACCCCACCTGCCGCGGCGGATGGCCGGCTATCGCCCGCCACCCGCCGTGTCGCCGATCAAGCCAGCGACCTGAACAACCAGTAAAGCCCTGCCGCCAGCGCGATCGACGCCGGCAGCGTCAGCACCCACGCGAGGACGAGGCTGCGCACCGTGCTCCATTGCAGCCCGGAGCCGTTCGCCGCCATCGTGCCCGCGACGCCCGACGACAGCACGTGTGTCGTCGACACGGGCAGCCCGTACATGTCGGCGGCGCCGATCGTCAGCATCGCGACGAGTTCGGCCGATGCACCCTGTCCGTACGTCAAATGCTGCTTGCCGATTTTTTCGCCGACGGTCACGACGATCCGCTTCCAGCCGACCATCGTGCCGAGACCCAGCGCGATCGCGACGGCAACCTTCACCCACGTCGGAATGAACTTGGTCGCGTGGTCGAGCTGCTTGCGATAGTTGTCGATCGCGAGCTTGTCGTCGGTGGCGAATGCAGGCTGGCCCGACTTCTCGATCAGGCGAATGGCTTCGGATACCAGATACATCGTGTTGCGCACGTTGTCGACGTCGCGCTGCGGCACGGCCGCCATCGAGCCCGACGCGCCGACGGCGGTCGCGAGCGACGTGGACAACTGCGCCACGGCCGGCAGCACGGCGGGCGTCAGTTCACGATGCTGAACGTAGTGTTCGACATCGGCGCGCGGATTCGAGGAAGGCGCGACGCCGTTCGTGTATTTTCCGAACGTCGCGGCCGCCTGGTTCGCGACCGCCACGAAGGTCTGCGATTCGGCGGGCGTGACGGCCTTGTTCAGCGCATACGCGGTCGGCACCGTGCCGATCAGGATCAGCATGATGAGGCCCATCCCTTTCTGTCCGTCGTTCGACCCGTGTGCGAACGACACGCCGGTGCAGGTGAGGATCAGCAGGCAGCGAATCCAGAACGGCGGCGGCTGGTCCTTCGGCGGTTCCTTGTACAGCTCGGGAATCCGCACGACAGCCTTCAGCACGAGCAGCAACAGCGACGCACACAGGAAACCGACGATGGGCGAGAGCAGCAGCGACTTGCCGACGCCGAGCGCCTGGCCCCAGTCGACGCCGCTCGTGCCGGACGGCCCGTGCATCAACTGGTTCATCAGCCCGACACCGATGATCGACCCGATCAGCGTATGCGAGCTCGACGACGGCAACCCGAAATACCAGGTCGCGAGGTTCCAGACGATCGCGGCGATCAGCAGCGCGAACACCATCGCGAAGCCCGAGCCGCTGCCGACCTGCAGGATCAGCTCGACCGGCAGCAACTGCAGGATGCCGAACGCGACGGCTCCGCTCGAGACCATCACGCCGAGGAAGTTCCACATGCCCGACCAGATCACCGCGACGTTCGGCGTGAGCGAGTGCGTATAGATCACGGTCGCGACCGCATTCGCGGTGTCGTGGAAGCCGTTGACGAACTCGAAGCCGAGAGCGATCAGCAGTGCTGCGCCGAGCAGCAGGTACGGGAACATCGACCCTTCGCGGACCGGCGACAGATCGTCGACCAGGTGCGTGGCGATATAGACGGCGCCAAGCACGAGCACCAGCAGGAAGACGGTATAGCCGATCTGCCGGGTGCGCGCGACGGAGGCCGAATTGTTCGGGGCGGACGAAGCAGGTTGATTCATGACGACATCTCGTAAGGGAGCCTCGTCCGATCCTAGCTGCGGCTAGCAGTCAGTTTGATGACAGTCGGGATGCCGAACGGAGTGTCTTACGGGATGTAAGGCGAGCGGCGGCATGCGAAGCGTCGGGGGCGCATCGTCCGCTCACATAGTGAACACGACAGCGGCTTACGCGCCGGTGTCGCGCGAGTCATCGTCCGTCGCGGCCAGGGTCCAGCCGGCCGGCGACGCGACGAACGTCGTGCACGACAGCGGCGCGACGTGGAGGCGTGTGGCTGCCCCGGTACCCATCCGCAGCACATGCGCGATGGCCGCGCGGACGATCGGCGCATGCGTGATCGCGACGACGTCGCGATCGGGCGGCAGTGCGCTCAACCATGTGCCGACCCGACGCGCGGCACCGTCGAACGATTCGCCGCGATGCGGCGACGCGGACGGTGTGCCGATCCACGCCGCCAGTTCGTCGGGCAGGTCGCGCGCGAGATCGTGCAGCCGCTTGCCGCGCCAATTGCCGTAATCGATGTCGCGCAGCGCATCGTCGATATCGGCGTGCAGTCCGAGTGCATCAACGGTCTGCCTCGCGCAGCGCGCCGGGCTGCACAGCACGAGCGAGCCGGCACCGACCGTCCAGCGGCCGCGCAGCGCAGTGGCTTCGGCCAGCCCGTGCGCGTCGAGCGGATCGTCGTCGGGAAACGTGCCGGTGCGCATTGCGCGGGTCGATGCGTGTGCGATCAGGCGCAGCGAGGCATGCATGTTCATGTCGGTTGTCGGGCGATCGGGAGCGGTGCGCACTTGCCGTGTGTCATCGCTTCAATACGCGAACGTTCGCGCGTACAATTCGCCCGATACGAAGCGCGGAAGCCGGTGCAATTCCGGCGCGGTCGCGCCACTGTAACCGGGGAATCGACGATCCCGGAAGTCAGACCTGCCTTCGTACCCATCCATCATTTGTCGGGGCGCGATTCCCCTGAGGTGCATCCATGAGCGAAGCAGTGCTGAAGCCGGCGGTCGTGCCGGCGCCCATTCCCGTCCGTGAACTGTTGCCGTGGGCCGTGTTCGTCGGCCTGATCCTGCTGCTCGCACTCTATTTCGTCGGCGCGGAACAGGGCGCGACGTCGCTCGTGCCGGGCATGTACGTCCACGAATTCGTCCACGACGGCCGCCATCTGCTCGGCTTTCCCTGCCACTGACGCGGAGTAACAAGATGGTCGGAAAGCTGCTCATGCGCGGGATGCTCGCAGGCATCGCCGCGGGGCTTCTCACGTTCGGGTTCGCGAAAATGGTCGGCGAACCGCAAGTCGATCAGGCGATCTCCTTAGAGGAAAAAACCGCCGCCGCCCAGGGCGAGGCGCCGGAACCCGAGCTGGTCAGTCGCCACACGCAGGCCGGCCTCGGGTTGCTGACGGGTGTCGTGACCTACGGCGCGGCATTCGGCGGGCTGTTCTCGCTGGTCTTCGCGTATGCATACGGACGAGGCAGTCGCCTGCCGGCACGGCCGCTGGCCGCGTGGCTCGCGCTGGCGGCGTTCGTCGCGCTCGTGATCGTGCCGAACCTCAAGTACCCGGCCAACCCGCCGTCGGTCGGCGACCCCGACACGATCGGCTATCGCACCGGCCTGTTCTTCCTGATGATCGCGATCTCGGTCGCGACGATGGTGTTCTCGGTCGGCGTGCGTCGCCATCTGCTGGCGAAGCTCGGCCAATGGAACGCGTCGATCGTCGCGGGGCTCGTGTTCGTCGCGATCATCGCGGCCGTGCAGATCGGGCTGCCGTCGGTCAGCGAACTGCCGGCCGATTTCCCGGCGGCCTTGCTGTGGAAATTCCGCGTGGCGGCCATCGGCATGCAGGTGATCATGTGGACGACGATCGGCCTGCTGTTCGGCGCGTGGGTCGAGCGCGGCGAACGCGCGGGCATGCGCGCCGCCTGACGCGCGAGGCAACCGGACGCGCCTAGCGCAGCATGCGCGGCGCGCTCCATGTCGATTCGCGCGCCAGCGCGACGAACGCGGCCAGATAGTCGATCGATGCGTCCGCTTCGCGGATGCCGAGGAAGATCTGCTTCGCGATGCCCTGCTTGCCGAGCTTGACCGGCACGACCGGCATCCGGTCCGCGTACTCGTCGGCGAGCCATCGCGGCAGCGCGGCCACGCCGCGCCCGCTCGCGACCATCTGCAACATGATGTCGGTGGTCTCGATCGACTTGTGTCGCCTCGGCACGATGCCGGCCGGCGTCAGAAACTGGTTGTAGATGTCGAGCCGGTCGGTTTCGACCGGGTACGTGATCAGGATCTCGTCGGTCAGTTGCTCGGGGCTCACGTAGTCGACATGCGCGAACCGGTGCGAATCCGCGACCACCAGCACCTGTTCGTAGTCGAACACGGGATCGAAGCGCAGCCCCGGCTTCTTCAGCGGATCGGGCGTCACGAGCACGTCGATGTCGTAACCGAACAGCGCGCCGATGCCGCCGAACTGGAAGCGCTGCTTCACGTCCACGTCGACGTCGGGCCAGCACGACAGGTACGGCGAGACGACCTTCAGCAGCCACTGGTAGCACGGGTGGCACTCCATCCCGATGCGCAGCGTGCCGCGCTCGCCTTTCGCGTACTGCTTCATCCGTTCCTCGGCGAGCTCGAACTGCGGCAGCAGCCGGTTTGCCAGCTTCAGCAGATACTGCCCGCCCTGCGTGAGCCGCAGGCCGCGGCCTTCCCGGTCCCAGATCGGCGTGCCGAGCTGCTGCTCGATTTTCCTGACCGTATGGCTGAGCGCCGATTGCGTGAGGTGCAGCGCATTGGCCGCCGCGGTCAGCGAGCCCTGGCGCTCGACTTCACGAATGACGACGAGATGGAATCGTTCCAGCATGGATCGCGCTCATGCAGCAAATGCATGAAGAATATTAATGGATGAATGAAATAATGCCATTTTATTTCATGGTTTGAAATCCCTATGATGGCTGCCGGATCTTCACCTTTTCTCTGGACGACAGCTTCATGGTCACGACACACAACCTCGGTTTTCCGCGCATCGGCGCGAAGCGCGAACTCAAGTTCGGTCTCGAACGCTACTGGAACGGCGAATCGTCGCGCGACGAACTGACGGCGCTCGGCGCCGGGCTGCGCCGGCGTCACTGGCACGACCAGCGCGATCTCGACCTCGCGCCGATCGGCGACTTCGCGTTCTACGACCACGTGCTCGACATGAGCTTCACGCTCGGCAACTTGCCGAAACGCGTGCAGGATTTCCACGGCGATGCGCTCGACAACTATTTCCGCGTCGCGCGCGGCCGTTCGGCGCAGTCGGCGCAGGAGCACGCCGCGTGCTGCGGCGGTGTCGCGGCCGGCGAAATGACGAAGTGGTTCGACACGAACTACCACTACATCGTGCCGGAGTTCCATGCGGACACGAACTTCTCGCTCGATCCGTCGCGTCTGCTGCAGCAACTGGCCGAAGCGAACGCGCAGGGCGTGCACGCGAAGCCGGTGATTCTCGGCCCGGTCACGTACCTGTGGCTCGGCAAGGCGAAGGACGATTCCGATCGTCTCGCGCTATTGCCGAAGCTGCTGCCGGTGTACGGTGCGCTGATCGACACGCTGACCGCGCAGGGCGTCGAATGGGTGCAGATCGACGAGCCGATTCTCGTCACCGAGCTCGATGCCGAATGGCGCCGCGCGTTCCGTACCGCATACGCGGCGCTGGAAACTCGCCGCATCAAGCTGCTGCTCGCCACGTACTTCGGGCAGCTTCAGGACAACCTGACGCTCGCGGCGTCGCTGCCGGTCGACGGCTTGCATATCGACGCGATCAACGCACGCGACGAAGTCGACGCGCTGGTGCGTGAACTGCCGGCCGATCGCGTGCTGTCGGTCGGTGCGATCAACGGCCGCAACATCTGGAAGACGGATCTGAACGCGACGCTCGACTGGCTCGAGCCGCTCGCGAAGCAACTGGGCGACCGGCTGTGGCTCGCGCCGTCGTGCTCGCTGCTGCACGTACCGGTCGATCTCGCGAGCGAGGAGAAGCTCGACGCGGAAATCCGCTCGTGGCTCGCGTTCGCGCTGCAGAAGCTCGACGAGCTGAAGGTGCTCGCGACCGCGCTGAACGAAGGTCGCGACAAGGTGGCCGCCGCGCTCGCCGCGAATGCCGCCGCGATCGATTCGCGCCGCCGCTCGCCGCGCGTGAACAACCCGGCGGTGAAGGCCGCGATCGCCCGCATCGACGCGCAGCTCGGCAACCGCGCGAGCCCCTATCCGCAGCGTGCGTCGAAGCAGTCGGCGCGCCTGAACCTGCCGGCGTTCCCGACGACGACGATCGGCTCGTTTCCGCAGACCGCCGACATTCGCCAGGCGCGCAGCCGGTTCAAGGCCGGCGCGCTGGACGAAGCCGGCTATCGCGCGGCGATGCGGGCCGAGATCGAGCGCAGTGTCCGCGAACAGGAATCGCTCGAACTCGACGTGCTCGTGCATGGCGAAGCCGAGCGCAACGACATGGTCGAATACTTCGGCGAACAACTCGACGGCTACGCGTTCAGCCAGTTCGGCTGGGTGCAGTCGTACGGTTCGCGCTGCGTGAAGCCGCCGATCCTGTTCGGCGACATCAGCCGCCCGAAGGCGATGACGGTCGAATGGATCGCCTATGCGCAGTCGCTGACGGACAAGCCGATGAAGGGCATGCTCACCGGCCCCGTGACGATCCTGAACTGGTCGTTCGTGCGCGACGACCAGCCGCGCTCGGTATCGTGCTACCAGCTCGCGCTGGCGATCCGCGATGAAGTGCTCGATCTCGAGAAGGCCGGCGTGCGCGTGATCCAGATCGACGAAGCGGCGCTGCGCGAAGGGCTGCCGCTGCGCCGCGCGCAATGGAGCGAATACCTGCAGTGGGCGGTCGAGTCGTTCCGCATCGCCGCGAACGGCGTGCAGGACGATACGCAGATCCACACGCACATGTGCTATTCGGAGTTCAACGACATCATCGCGTCGATCGCCGACATGGACGCGGACGTGATCACGATCGAGACGTCGCGCTCGGACATGGAGCTGCTCGATGCGTTCGACGACTTCAAGTATCCGAACGAAATCGGGCCGGGCGTGTACGACATCCATTCGCCGAACATCCCGACGCAGGATCACATCGTCGGGCTGATGAGGAAGGCGGCCGAGCGGATTCCGGCGGAACGCCTGTGGGTGAACCCGGATTGCGGGCTGAAGACGCGCCAATGGTCGGAAGTGATTCCGGCGCTGACGAACATGGTCGCCGCCGCGAAGACGCTGCGCAACCAGATGCGTTAACCACGCAGCGAGCGCTGGGCGGCGCCGTCGCGATCGACGGTCGGAAGGCAAAAAATCGGCCCGCGGAAGAAGCGGGCCGATTTTCGTCATGCATGCAGTTGCGCACTGCGTCGCGCTACGCGGCGCGCGTGCCGCGCGGCAGCGCGTCGTTCGTCTTGCCGGGCGCACCCGCATCGTCGATGCCGACGCGGCGTGCGATCAGCCACACGCACAGCGACGACAGTGCGGCGGCGCTCGTGTACTGGATCGCGAGCGGCCACCATTGCGGGGCCGCGTTCTGCGCGATCAGCGTCGCGACGAGCGGCGTGAGGCCGCCGGCGAGCGCGCCGCACACCTGATAGGCGATCGAGATCGCCGTATAGCGGATCCGCGCGACGAAGATGCCGCTGACGAAGCCCGCCACCACCGAGTAGTAGCCCGATTCCGCGAGCGTCGCGAGGCCGACGCCGACCGTGATCGACACCGGCGTGCCCAGGTGCACGAGCGGCAGCATCACGAACGGGACGATCATCGCCCAGGCGCCGGTGATCAGCAGCACGCGCGTGGTGCCGAAGCGCTGCGCGAGGAACGCGGCCGCAAGCTGTACGACGAACTGCAGCACCGCGACGATCGTCATGCAATGCAGCACCATCGACCGGTCGAGCGACAGGAACTGCGTCGCATAGCTGATCATGAAGATGTTGCTGAAATACACGCCGGCGATCCCGTACACGTTCGCGCCGATCGCGAGCAGCAGCAGCGGCCAGTACTTGAGCGCTTCGCGCAGCGGTTTTTGCGCGATGTTGCCGCTCTGCTTCACTTCCTCGAACTCGGGCGACTCCGACACGCTCGCACGGATCACGAAGCCGACGATCAGGAGCACCGAGCTCGCGAGGAACGGCACGCGCCAGCCCCAGCTCATCATGTCGTCCTTCGACAGCGTGCTGATCGCGCCGAACGCGAGCATCGACAGGATCAGGCCGCTCGCGCTGCCGAGCTGCGCGAACGACGCGAAGAACGTGCGCTTGCCTTCGGGCGCATGCTCGCCGGCCAGCAGCACCGCGCCGCCCCATTCGCCGCCGACCGCGATGCCTTGCAGCACGCGCATCAGCACGAGCAGGATCGGGGCGATCACGCCGGCTTGCGCATGGGTCGGCAGCAGGCCGATCGCGACCGTCGACACGGCCATCAGCATCAGCGTCGCGAGCAGCGAACGCTTGCGGCCGAAGCGGTCGCCGAGGTAGCCGAACATCACGCCGCCAAGTGGCCGCGCGAAGAAGCCGACCGCGAACGAGCCGAACGACGCGAGCAGGCTGATGAAGCGGTTTTCGCCGGGAAAGAACAGCGGCCCGAACACGATGGCGGCGGCGGTCGCGTAACTATAGAAGTCGTACCACTCGATCGTGGTGCCGACGAACGAAGCGAGCGCCGCCCGCTTCGGTTGCTTGACGGAAGTCCCCATCTCGATGTGTGCTCCTCTGGAATCTTCTGATTTGGAATGGTGGCGGCGCGGGAATCAGTCGCGGTACGCGACGCCCGGCAGCACGCACAGCAACTCGTACGCGAGATTCGCGCCGAGCAGGGCCGTGGTGCCGAACGGGTCGTACGGCGGCGCGACTTCGACGAGATCGCACCCGACGATGTTCAGCCCCTTCGCGCCGCGGATGATCTCGAGCGCCTGCGGCACCGTGAGGCCCGCGATTTCCGGCGTACCGGTGCCCGGCGCGTAGGCCGGATCGATGCCGTCGATGTCGAAGCTGATGTAGACGGGCGTATCGCCGATGCGCGCGCGCACTTCCTCCATCAGCGGCGCGAGCGACTTGTTCCAGCATTCCTCGGCCTGGACGACGCGGAAGCCTTGCTCGCGGCACCAGTCGAAATCCTCGGCCGCGTAGCCGGTGCCGCGCAGGCCGATCTGCGTGACCTTGTCGCCGTGCAGCAGGCCTTCCTCGACCGCGCGACGGAACGGCGTGCCGTGCGCGATCTTTTCGCCCATCATCGTGTCGTTCACGTCGGCGTGTGCATCGACGTGGATCAATGCAACCTTGCCGTGCTTGCGGTGGATCGCGCGCAGGATCGGCAGCGCGATCGTATGGTCGCCGCCGAGCGTGATCGGCTTGCAGTCGTGCTCGAGAATCGCGTCGTACGCGGCCTCGATGCGGGCGATCGAATCGTGCAGGTTGTACGGATTGATCGCGACGTCGCCGATGTCGGCGATCTGCAGCGAATCGAAGGGGGCGGCGCGCGTGGCCATGTTGTACGGGCGCAGCAGCACGGATTCGGTGCGGATCTGGCGCGGGCCGAAGCGCGCGCCCGTGCGGTTGGACGTGCCGAGATCGAACGGCACGCCGACGAAACACGCGTCGAGGCCTTCGGCGCTCGCCACGTGCGGCAGGCGCATCATCGTCGCGATGCCGCCGCAGCGCGGCATTTCATTGCCGCCGAGCGGCTGGAAATGGGTGTGGTCGTTCATGGGGTGTCTCTTTCGGGGTGGGGTTGCCGTATCATGCGACGCGGTCTGGCGCACAGTTTTACGCGCCCCGTCGGGAAAGAAGAATGCGAAGATATCGACGTAAACATCGATCGTCGTCGATGTATGGAAGGGGATGAACGTGCTGGGGAATCTGTCGACCCTCGATCTGCGGTTGATCCGCGTGTTTCTCGCGGTCACGGACGCGGGCGGCGTGTCGGCCGCGCAGGCCGTGCTGAACGTCGGCCAGTCGACGATCAGCGCGCAGTTGTCGTCGCTGGAGACGCGGCTCGGCTATCGGCTCTGCGAACGCGGCCGCAGCGGCTTCCGGCTCACGCCGAAGGGCGAGCGGTTCCATGCGATGAGCCGCAAGCTGCTGGCGGCGCTCGACGAATTCGGGATCGCCGCACGGCATATGGACCGCCAGTTGGTCGGCACGCTGAACATCGGCCTGATCGGCCATACGCCGGTGAGCCAGAATGCGCGGATCGCCGAGGCGATCGCCGCGTTCCGTACCCGCGACGAGGCCGTGCGCTTTTCGATTTCGGTGCGCGCGCCCGGCGATCTCGAGGAGAAGCTGCTGAGCGACGAGATCCAGATCGCGGTCGGCTACTTCTGGCATCGCGTGCCGTCGCTTCATTACACGCCGCTGTTCGTCGAGCGTCAGGTCGCGTATTGCGGCCGCGGCCATCCGCTGTTCGACGGCGCGGGCACGCTGACGCCGGCCGACGTCGCCGGCTTCGAATGGGCGTGGCGCTCGTATCCGCTGCCCGAGGCGCAACTGTCGACGACGCCCGATCGCGTGACCGCGACCGCCGACAACATGGAGGCCGTCGCGCTGCTGATCCTGTCCGGCCACCATCTGGGTTACCTGCCGCAGCATTTCGCGGCGCCTTACGTCGCGCAGGGGCTGCTCGCACCGCTCAATCCGGAGCAACTGCGCTACGACGTGACGTTCCACATGGTCGTCGCGCGCAACGGCCGCGGGAATCCGCTCGTGGAGGCGTTTCTCGAGGATCTCGAGCGCGCGCACCAGTCATCCGACTTCGCATGACGGCGGTGCCGCCAACAGTGTGAACGAGCGTTACACCGGGGCAGGCCGCCGCTCCGGCGCGCGTCAGGGCACCGGCAACCCCGCGTCGTGCTTCACCTCGCGCAGCGACAGCGCCGACTCGATCGACGTCACGCCCGGCAGCATCCGCAGCGAATCGCGCAGGAACGTGCCGTAGTCGTCGAGGTCGCGCGCGACCACCTGCAGCAGGTAGTCGGCCGTGCCCGCGACGTTGTGGCAGGCCAGGATCCGCTCGATGCCGAGCACTTCCCGTTCGAACCGGTCGGCGACCTTGCGGTCGTGCGTCGCGAACCGCACGAGCACGAACGCGACCACGCCGAAGCCGAGCGCCTGGCGCGATAGCTGCGCGCGGTAGCGTTCGATGTAGCCGTCGGTTTCGAGGCGTTTCAGGCGACGAGCGCAAGGCGTCTCGGACAGCCCGACGGATTCGGCGAGCCGCGCGATCGGCAGGCGGCCGTCGCGTTGCACCGCAGCGAGGATCGCGCGGTCGGTTTTGTCGAGGTCGATCATATTGGCGGAATCCTTGTTTCGATCCATGGATTGTGGCGGATTCCCCTACCGATCGCCACTTCGTCGCCAAAAATGGCCAGTAATCCCTCGTCCTTCAACGGCAACATATCGTCATTGGAGGACGGGGCAGACCATGATTTCCACGCATTTGCTGTTGATTTATCTTGCCGCGCTGGCGGCCATTTATGCGGTGCCGGGGCCCGACATGGCGCTCGTGCTGCAGACCAGCATCGGCCGCGGCGTGCGGCCGGGGATGGCGGCGGCGGCCGGCCTGTCGCTCGCGCGCACGGCGCACGTGACGCTGTCGGCGTGCGGCGTCGCGGCGCTGATCCGCAGCGCGCCGTGGCTGTACGAGGTGATCCGCTACGGCGGCGCGCTCTATCTCGCGTATGTCGCGATCCAGGTGTTCCGCTCGCCGGTGTTCGCGCTCGGCGACGGCGATGCGGCGGCGGGCGAACTGCGGCAGTCGTTCGTGAAGGGGCTGCTGACCAACCTGCTGAATCCGAAGGCGCTGCTGTTCTGCTCGGTGCTGCTGCCACAGTTCGTGCGGCCCGAGACCGGGCCGGTCGTCGGGCAGATGTTCGAGCTCGGCGCGTTGCTGGTGGCGGCCGGCGTGTGCTTCGACCTCGCATGCGTGTTCGGCGCGTCGCGCATCGCGGCATGGATGCGCGCGCATCCGCTGGCGCAGACGGTGCAGCGCTGGACCTTTTCCGCGGCGTTGATCGGTTTCGCACTGCGGCTGTCGATGGACTGAGCGTGGCCTTCGCCGCATGGCCGCCGCGCAGGTCGACCGACGTGGCGGCGGCCATGCGACGATCGACGCCGGCCGCGCGCGATGCCGGCCCGCGCTCGTGCGCGTTGCCGCAGAAGGGCGTGCGCGCAAATCGTCTGACTGTTCTAAACTTCCTCTAGCTTCGCGCGATCGCGAACGCGCCGTCGCGAACCGACTGACCGAACGGAACCGTCTTCCGCAGGCTATGTCCGATTTCCTGGCTGTTCCGTGCAACGCGGTACCAAGGAGGGTCTGAACATGGCAAGGCATCTTCAAGCCGACCGTGAGCCCCGCATCGTCGCCGAGTCCAAGTGTCTCGGCCAGTGCGATCCGGCAGAACGCATCCACGTCACGATCATGTTGCGGCGGCAGGAAGAAGGGCAACTCGATGCATTGGTTCACCAGCTCGCCACCGGCGACGCGCACGCAAAACCGCTGTCGCGCGATGCATTCGCGCAGCGTTTCTCCGCCAATCCCGACGATATCCGCAAGACCGAGGAATTCGCGCATCGTCATCAACTGACGGTCGATCGCGTCGACCCGGTTGAAAGCGTCGTCGTGCTGTCCGGCACGATCCGGCAGTTCGAAACCGCGTTCAGCGTGAAGCTCGAGCGCTTCGAGCATCGGGCGATCGGTCAGTATCGCGGCCGGTCGGGCCCGATCGCGCTGCCCGACGAGCTCGGCGATGCGGTGACGGCCGTGCTCGGCCTCGACAGCCGTCCTCAGGCGCGGCCGCACTTTCGGATCCGCCCGCCGTTCAGGCCGGCGCGCGGCGCGGCGGCCGTCACGTTCACGCCGATCCAGCTTGCGTCGCTGTACGACTTCCCGGCCGGCGACGGCGCCGGACAATGCATCGCGATCGTCGAGCTCGGCGGCGGCTATCGCGCGGCCGACATCCAGCAGTATTTCCGCGGGCTCGGGATCGCGACGCCGCCGACGCTCGTCGACGTGAACGTCGGCACCGGCCGCAACGCGCCGACCGGCGAGCCGAACGGCCCGGACGGCGAAGTCGCGCTCGACATCGAAATTGCTGGCGCGATCGCACCGGCCGCGAAGCTCGCGGTGTACTTCGCGCCGAACAGCGACGCGGGCTTCATCCAGGCCGTCAACGCGGCCGTCACCGACAAGACCAACCGGCCTTCCGTGATCTCGATCAGTTGGGGCGGCCCGGAAGCGATCTGGCAGGCGCAGTCGGCACACGCGTTCAACCGCGTGCTGCAGGCGGCCGCCGCGCAGGGGATCACCGTCTGTGCGGCGTCGGGCGACAGCGGCTCGGGCGACGGGCTGCAGGATGGCGCCGATCACGTCGATTTCCCCGCGTCGAGCCCGTACGTGCTCGGCTGCGGCGGCACGCAACTCGACGCGCTGCCCGGGCAGGGCATTCGCAGCGAAGTCGCGTGGAACGACGAGGCGTCCGGCGGCGGTGCGGGCGGCGGCGGCGTCAGTGCGCTGTTCGACCTGCCGGCATGGCAGCAGGGGCTCTCGGTTGCGCACGCCGACGGCAGCAGCACGCCGCTTGCCAAGCGCGGCGTGCCGGACGTGGCCGGCGACGCGTCGCCGCAGACCGGCTACGAGGTGTCGATCGCCGGCACCCCGGCGGTGATGGGCGGCACGAGCGCGGTCGCGCCGTTGTGGGCCGCGCTGATCGCACGAATCAACGCGGCGGCCGGCACGTCCGCCGGCTGGATCAATCCGACGCTGTACAAGAACCCGGGCGCGCTGCGCGACATCACGAAAGGATCGAACGGCACGTATGCGGCCGCGTCGGGCTGGGACGCGTGCACGGGCCTCGGCAGCCCGAACGGCGCGCAGCTCGCCGCGATCCTCGCGCGCAAGCCGTCGAGCTGACGCGCCGGCGCAGGTCTTTCGGTTCGACGCGGGTGGTCTGCCCGCGTCTTTTTTCACCTCCAGGAGCAGCACGATGGGCATCGATTCCGCATCTTCCGGCGGCGTGTATCCGCTGCATCACGGCGACCACAATTCGCATGGCGTGCCGCCGACCATCAACCCGGTCGCGCTGAGCCACGGCCGCGACCAGCCGTTCTTCGATCCGGTCGCATACGGCAACGGCCCGGACGACTCGGTGACCGACACGACCGAGGCGGCCGCGATCACGCACCACACGATCCTGATCGACGGCAAGCGCATCGCGTACACGGCGACGGTCGGCCATCTCGTGACGGTCGATCCGAGCAGTTCGCAGCCGGCCGCGAAGATCTTCTACGTCGCGTTCACGGCCGACGGCGCGAAGGAAGAAACGCGGCCCGTGACGTTCTTCTATAACGGCGGGCCCGGTTCGTCGTCGGTGTTCGTGTTGCTCGGCTCGTTCGCGCCGAAGCGCATCAAGACGTCGATGCCGGGTTTCACGCCGCCCGCGCCGTACCAGATCGAAGACAACCCGGACAGCATGATCGACCACAGCGACCTGGTGTTCATCAATCCGGTCGGCACCGGCTATTCGGCGGCCGTCGCGCCGCACAAGAATCGCGATTTCTGGGGCGTCGACCAGGATGCGGATTCGCTGAAGCAGTTCATCAAGCGCTACCTGACGAAGAACAATCGCTGGAACTCGCCGAAATACCTGTTCGGCGAATCGTACGGCACCGCGCGCAGCTGCGTGCTCGCGTACAAGCTGCACGAGGATGGCGTCGACCTGAACGGCGTCACGCTGCAATCGTCGATCCTCGATTACCGGCAGGCCGGCAACCCGGTCGGCGCGCTGCCGACCGCCGCGGCCGACGCGTGGTATCACAAGAAACTCGGCATCAAGCCGCCGCCGAGCGATCTCGGCGCGTTCGTCGAGGAAGTCGCGCAGTTCGCGCGCACCGACTACCTGGCCGCGCTGCGCGCGGCGCCGCACGCGAACCCGGCCACCGTGCAGAAGCTGTCGCAATACACGGGCATCGATACGGCGACGCTGCAATCGTGGGGCCTCGATATCGCGGGCTACGACACGCGCGGCAACTCGCTGTTCCTGACGACGCTGCTGCATGCGCAGGGGCTCGCGCTCGGTTCGTACGACGGCCGCGTGACGGGGATCTCGTCGGGCATCGCCGGCAAGATCGACCCGAATTCGGGCGGCAACGATCCGACGATGACGGCCGTGACGGGCGTTTATACGGCGATGTGGAACAGCTACCTGAACGAGCAGTTGAAGTTCACGTCGAATTCCGCGTTCACGGATCTGAACGACCAGGCGTTTCGGAACTGGGACTTCAGCCACGTCGACCCGACCGGCGCACAGCAGGGCATCGACGCGAAGGGGAACGTGATCCTCTACACGGCCGGCGACCTCGCCGCGGTGATGGCGCTGAACGTCGACCTGAAGGTGCTGTCGGCGAATGGCCTCTACGACTTCGTCACGCCGTTCTACCAGACCGTGATCGATCTGCAGCAGATGCCGCTGGAGGACCAGAAGGTGCGGCAGAACCTGTCCGCGCGGTTCTATCCGTCGGGGCACATGGTGTATCTCGACGGCGGCTCGCGTACCGCGCTCAAACGCGATCTCGCGACGATGTACGACGCGACGGTCAGCGATACGGGCGCGCGGATGCGGATTCGTGCGCTGCAGGCGAAGAAGACGGGCGGCAACGCGTAGCGCTGCCGGTCGCGCCCGTGCCGCGCGGAACCGTTCGGGTTTGCGCGGCGCAGTGGCGCCGCGCCGTCGATCAGCCGCAGTGGCCGGGTTGCGCGGTCGGCCAGTCGAACATCGTGTACGGCAGTGCGCGCTTGTGGCGCGAGCCGTCGTAGAAGCGCAGCACCGTTTCGTAGACGCGGTCGGCGACCGGCTTGCCTTCGAGGAAATCGTCGATCTCGTCGTAGGTCACGCCATACGCGTGCTCGTCGGGGCGCAGCGGGCGCAGCTCCTCGAGGTCGGCCGTCGGCACCTTCATCACGATCAGCTCGTCGCCGCCGAGCGCGCGCGCCACCCCGCGCACGCGACGCTTGCTCAGGCCCGCGAGCGGCAGGATGTCCGCGCCGCCGTCGCCGAACTTCGTGAAGAAACCCATCAGCGATTCGGCCGCGTGGTCGGTGCCGATCACGATGCCGCGCCGCGCGCCGGCCACCGCGTACTGCGCGATCATGCGCTCGCGCGCCTTGATGTTGCCGTGCACGAAATCCTGCTGCGCGGGGGTTTCGAACGCGTGGCCGGACGCGACCAGCGAACGGAGCATCGCATCGGCGGCCGGCTTCACGTCGACCGTCAGTACCTCGTCCGCGCGCACGAACGCGAGCGCACGCTGCGCGTCCTCTTCGTCGTTTTGCACGCCGTTCGGCAAGCGCATCGCGATGAAGCGCGCGTCGTAGCCTTCGGCGCGCAGGCGCTCGACCGACAGTTGCGCAAGCCGGCCGGCCGTCGACGAATCCACGCCGCCGCTGATGCCGAGCACGTAGGTCCGCAGGCCGGTCGAACGAAGGTACTGCGCGAGGAAATCGACGCGGCGAGCGATTTCGGCTTCGCCGTCGAAGTGCGGGGCGACGTTCAGTTCGGCAATGATCGCGCGTTGGCGGCTGGCGTAATCGGCGGATGTCATGAGTGAAGTTCCGGAACGAAATGCAAGGCGCACATCATAAGCGCAATCGCGGCGTGTCGCCGCGCCGGGCCTGCGATCCGGCGGTTTCGCGTTGCTTCGGCGAGACGCGGCGCATCGCCGTGGTGCGCGGTGCGCCGGGCGGGTGCAGGAGGCGGCGCGAACGGCGTCCGGGCGGCGCCCGATCGCCAGGTCAACGCCGCGCGAGCACGACGCCCAGCAGCGCGAGCGCGAAGCCGGCGAGCTGGATCGTCGCGAGCGTTTCGCCGAACAGCCCGTAACCCTGCAGCGCGGCCAGCGGCGGCGCGAGAAACAGCAGCGACGTCGCGCGCGCCGCATTGCCGCGCCGCAGCATCCACATCAGCATCGTGACCGCGCCGCCGGACAGGAACACGACGCCCCACACGAGCGATATCCACAGCGCCGGCGCGCCGATCCAGCGGGTTTCGTGGAGCAGCACGACGAAGACGGCCGCGACGAGCGCCGCGCCGAAGTTCTGCACGGCGACCGCCGTGCGCAGATCGCTTTGCGCGAGCTTGCCTTTCTGGTACAGCGAGCCGGCGGTGATCGAGCCGACCGCCAGAACCGACACGGTGACGACGAGCCACGCGGGCGCCGCGCCCGGCGGCGGCGCGACGCCGCCCGTGACTTTCGGCGCGAGCACGAGCGCGACGCCGGCCAGCCCGAGCGCCATCCCGAGCCAGCCGCGTGCGGGCAGGCGTTCGTTGAACAGCGGGACCGCGAGCACGGCGGTGGCAAGCGGCTGCAGTGCGCCGAGCAGCGCCATCACGCCCGCATTCAGTCCCTGCGCGACGGCCCAGTAGCTCGCACCGAGATAGACGCCTTGCAGCAGCGCCCCGGCGATCAGGTGGCGCGGCCATTCGCGGCGGGCCGGCCACGGCGCGCGCGCGACGAGCGCCACCACGCCGAACAGCGCGGCCGTGCCGGCGAAGCGCGCGAGCAGGAACAGGTTCGGATCGGCGTAAGGCTTGATCGCCCGGGCAACGATGAAGCCGGTGGACCAGAGCGCGACGAAAGCGGCGGCGACGATCGAGGTAAGCATGCATGACGGGCCGCGAGGCGGCCGGACGGAACCGGAAAGTCGGCCAGTATCGGTCGAAGCGGCGCCGGCGTCTTGTCGAATCCTGCACTCGTGCCGCGCGGCGTGCGATCGCGCCGGTGTGCGGGGCGGCGGGGACGAGCGCCCGCCGCACGGCGCGGCGCGGACGGGGCGCGCCGCGGCGACGGTCAGTCGATCGAGAACGTGTCGAGCGGCTGGTTGGCGCGCGCGTCGGTCGCGAAGCGCGCGGCGAGCTGTTCGTAGAGCCGGCGCGCTTCGTCGAGCGTCAGGTCGATCCAGTATGGATCGCCTGCCGCGTCGTTGAGGCGTTCCGGCGGGAACTGGATTTCGATCACACTGCCTTTGCGATACATGGCGCGAGCCCCTTTGTCGGTCGTTCGTTCGGCGAAGCGCAAAGTGTAGCAACCGGCGCCGCGCGGATTCGCGCGCGCCAGACAATACAGAATTTCGCTTTCGGGAGGCGCGCCCGGCCGCCGCCCGGTTGCATTACCCGGCGCGGTCAAATGGTCGTCAAACGTCCGTAATACAATGGCCGGCTTACCCATTACCAGTCGCCTCGGGCGTACACGCGATGCTGGCGGAACAACGTCATCAATACATTCTGTCGGAGCTCGGACGGTCGGGCGCGTTGTCGGTCGCGGAACTCGTGCGCTCGCTCGACGTCTCGCGCGAAACCGTGCGGCGCGACCTGAACGCGCTGGCCGCGCGCGGCCTGCTCGTGATGACGCATGGCGGCGCGCTGGCCGCGGATCGCCGCGAGCCGAGCCTGTCCGAGCGCGAAGCCGCGAACGCCGACGCGAAGCGCACGATCGGGCGGCGCGCGGCCGAATTCGTGCCCGACGATGCCTCGGTGCTGATCGATTCGGGCAGCACGCCGCATGCGGTCGCGCTGGCGCTCGCCGACCGGCACCGGCTGTCGATCTACACGAACGACTGGCGCACCGCGTTCGTGCTCGCGCGGCGCAACGGCAACCGCGTGACGCTGCTCGGCGGCGAGCTGTCCGACGACGAGGACGCCACGTTCGGTCTCGACACGATTCACCAGCTCGCGCAATACCACGTCGATTTCGCGTTCGTCGGCGCCGGCGGCATCACGCCCGACGGCGAGTGCACCGACTACTCCCGGCTCGCGGCCGAAGTGCGCAGCCGGATGATCGCGGCGGCGGGCACGGCGATCATCGTCGCCGACCATTCGAAATTCGGCCGCGTGACGCCGGTGCGGATCAACGGCGCGGCCGCCGCCCGCTATCTGGTGACCGAGCGCGCGCCCGACAAGGCCGTGCGGCGCGCGCTGACGGCGCGCGGGATCGAGCTGCTCGTGTGCGACTGACGCGCGTCCGACATACAAGGTTCATCGAACGGTCATCGTCCGGGAAGAACCGTCGTCAAGACTGACCCATTCATCTCGACCGGCCGCCGGGCCAGGGAGCAACGAATGACCGTCAGCGTGCGCAGCTATCTTTCCCCCACCCTGGTCCTGCTGGCTTTCGACTGGCCCGATGCGGCGTCGCGGTCCGATTTCCTCGGCTTCGCGATCCGGCGCACGCCCGGCTTCTGGTCGGCCGACGGCAAGACGCGTGCGCCGGACAGCTGGCTGCCCAATCGCCTGACGTTCGACGGCCCGGCCGCCGACACGCAGGGCGATGCGCCGACCGATCAGGCGCCGATTCAGAAATTCATGTGGTGGGACGCGCGCATCGATCCGCAGGACCGCGGTGCGTCGTTCCGCTACGACGTCTATCCGGTCGTCGGCACGCCGGCGAACCTGCAGGTGCTCGACGCGCAAGCCGGCGTGTGCGAGGTTGTGCTGCCCGCGCACATCGAGGACGGCATCGGCACGTGGTTCAACCGCGCGGTGGTCAGCTCGCAGGCGTTCGCGAAGCAGGTCGCGGCGCTGGGCCTCGCGCCGAACGAGGCGCCGAGCGCAGCGCAGGCGCTGAAGTTGCGCACGTGGCTCGCGAACGACATGGAGCAGGTGTTCGCGGAGATGCTCGATCCTGCGTCGCGCGCGGTATCGGCCGTCTATCACCTGACCGACACGCTGTGGGCGCTGCCCGCGTTCGAGGCGTTCGGCCGCCGGCACGGCGAAGCGTCGCTCGCGATCGTCTACGACGCGCATACGACGGCGCGCAAGGGCAAGCCGCCGCTGCCGTCGCCGAACCAGCCGGCCGTCGACGCGCTGCAGGGCCTTGCGACGCTCGCGCCGCGCGACCGGACGCACATCATGCACGACAAGTTCATCGTGACCGATGCGCCGTCCAGCGCGGCGCCCGCGCGCGTGCTGACCGGTTCCGCGAATTTCACGACCGAGGGGCTGACCGAGCAGGCCAACGTGCTGCACGCGTTCGATTCGCCCGCGCTCGCCGCGCTGTACAACGAGCGCGCCCATGCGCTGGCCGGGAATCCGTCGATTGCGGAAACCGCCCGGCTGTCGCCGGGCTGGTCGGCGCCGATGACGATCGGCAGCGCGCAGGTACGCGTCGCGTACTCGCCGGAGCCGTCGGGGCAGCGTACCGAGATCGATACGATCGTCGCCGCGATCGCGGCCGCGAAGCATTCGGTGTCGTTCTGCCTGTTCATGCCGACCGACGCGGCGCTGCGCGATGCGTGTTTCGCGGCCGGCGACCGCGGGTTGATGATGTTCGGCCTCGTGAACCGGATCAACGCGGGCAGCGCGGCGAAGGCCGATGCCGCGCAGCAGGGCGGCCAGTCGCTCGATGCGGCGACGCTCGCGAACCTCGAGCTGTACCACCGCAGCCGCGACAACCATGACGTGATCGATGCGTCGTATTTTTCGCCGGCCACGGTGCCGCAAGGCTTCGAGCCGGAGCTGCGGCTCTTCCCGGGCGAGCCGGCGCCGGCCTTTCCGCCTGTCGTGATCCATCACAAGTTCATCGTGATCGATGCGGAAGGCGCGAATCCGGTCGTCTATACGGGCTCGGCGAACATGAGCCGCAACTCCGAGCAGTACAACGACGAGAACCTGCTCGAGATCCGCGACGAGCGGATCGCGGCGATCTATCTCGCGGAATTCCTGCGGCTTTACGAGCACTACCGCGCACGCGCATTGGCGATCGATGCGAAGCAGCGCGGCACGGGCGCGCATGCGCGGCTCGCGCTCGCGCCCGATTCGAGCTGGGCGAAGAAGTATTACGTGGCGGGCAGCCCCGAACAGAAGGCGCGGATCGCGCTGGCGTCGACCGCGCCGACGGACTGATGCGCTGAAACGTTGCAGGGCCAAGGGCCGCGGCCGGGGCGCGCCCCGGCCGGCTGCCGGCGGCGCTTACGCGGCGACGTAGCGGAGCACCGCGTCGGCGATCGTGTCGCGATGCCGCGCGCGCAGGCGCGGCGCCGACGGATCGCGGCCGAACGCGGCGCCGAACGTGTAGCGGTTCGACACGCGATGGAAGCAGAACGAGCTGATCAGCAGGTGCAGGTCGAACGCGTCGATGTCCTTGCGGAACGCGCCGCTGGCCGCGCCGCGCTCGAGCAGTTCCTCGAGCGTCTTGATGATGCTGACGTTGCGGTTCTTGAACGACTTGAGCTGTTCGACATATTTCGCGCCGTGGATGTTCTCGATCGACACGAGACGGACGAAATCGCGATGCTTGTCGTGATAGTCGAACGTGAACTCGACGAGACGGCGCATGCCTTCGCGCGGCTCCATGTCGCCGACGTGCAGTTCCTGCTCGAGTGCGCGGATGTCGCCGTACACCTTCTCCAGCACGGCCTCGTACAGGCCTTCCTTGCTTTCGAAGTAGTAGTAGAGCATCCGCTTCGTCGTGTTGGTGCGCTCCGCGATCGCGTCGACGCGCGCACCGGCGAGGCCCATCGCGGAGAATTCCTGCGTGGCGACATCGAGGATGTTGCGCTTGGTTTGCTCGGGATCGTATTTACGCCGCGCATCGGACGCAAGCGCGCGGGTGTCGGACGTGGCGGCCTTGCTTCCTGCTTTCATGTGACTTTGTTGTGGTTCGCGGCGGCTTGGAAAAGGCATTCTAGCATGTGGGAAATGGCCGCCCGGCCGACCTTCCGCTCTAATCGGCAAGGCCGTCGCGGGCGCTCAGCGGCGGCAGGAGGCGAGCGCATCGCGGGCCTGGTACGCCGTATACGTGAGTTGCGCGGCGGCGAGGCCGGCCAGGCCGAACGTGCGCGTGAGCCCGAACGCGGCGAAGCCGTCCGGCACCGGCCGGCCTTCGGCCAGCGCGGCGGCGAGCGCCTCGCCGGCCACCGTGGTCGGCGCCATCCCGTGGCCGCCGAAAGCGATCGCGTGCCACACGCCGTCCGCGTCGCGGCCGATCTGCGGCATCTTGTGCCGCGCGTAGCTCATCAGCCCGCCCCACGCATAGTCGACCTTCACGCCGTCCAGTTGCGGATACACGCGCAGCAGGTCGCGCCGCAGCAGGCGCGCGATCGCGTCGGGGCCGCGGTCGAGCACGGAGATCCGGCCGCCCCACAGGATCCGCGTGTCCTTCAGCGGACGGTAGTAGTCGAACGCGAAACGCGTGTCGTAGATCGCGTACGGCGCGTCGATCGCGTCGGGCAGGCGCGTGCCGAGCGGTTCGGTCGCGATCACGTAGGTCGCGATCGGCAGCACCGCGCGCTCGATGCGCGGCGACACGCCGCGCGCGTAGCCGCCGCCGGCGAACACGACGTCCTTGGCGCGCACCGTGCCCTGCGCCGTGCGCACGACGTACCCGGCGCCGTCGCGCGCGATGCCCAGCGCGGCCGAACGCTCGTACACGCGCGCACCGCCGCGCGAGGCGGCCGCCGCGACGCCGAGCACGTACTTGAGCGGGTGGAAGTGGAACGCGTTCGGCTCGAACAGGCCGCCGTAATAGCGCTGGGTCTTCAGCCGCTCGCGCAGCGCGCCGGTCGGGACGGGTTCCCACTCGACGCCGAGTTCGTTTTTCATCAGCGTGCGCACACCGTCGAGCCGCGACGGATCGTCGAACCAGTTCGCGAGCATCACGCCCTCGTCGACGATGTCGCAGTCGATCCCGTAGCGCGCGATGCGCGCGCGGATCAGGTCGACCGCGTCGACGGTGAGCCGGTACAGACGGCGCCCTTCGTCGCGGCCGAGCGTGCGCAGCAGGTCGGCGTTGTCGAGGCTGTAGCCGCCGAACACGAAGCCGCCGTTGCGGCCCGACGCGCCGAAGCCGACCCGCTCGCTGTCGAGCACGACGACGTCGCGCACGCCGCGCTCGATGAGGCCGAGCGCCGTGCACAGGCCGGCGAGGCCGCCGCCGACGATGCAGACCTGCGTATCGATCGGGCCGGTCAATTGCGGGTAGGGCTGGCGGGTAACGGTGGCTTCGTAGAAGTTCTGCATGCGTTTTCGGTGATTCGTGACGGCGGAAAAACGGACGGCGCGCGTGGATCTTGCCTGAACGCGCGCGCCGCGTCGAATGGGGTTTTCAGCGCAGCGGCCGCCGCGGTCGGGCGGTCGCCGGCGCGTTGCCGGGCGTCAGGCGCCCGGCGTCGGGTTGACCGGCCGGGCGACGTAGGCCGGGTAGCCGGCATCGGCCTTTTCGGTGGCGTCGGGCGTCGCGTTGCGGTCGATCCACGGCGCGATTTCCATGTCCTCGTAGCGTACCAGCCGGCATTTGCGCACCAGCGCGTAGCCGAGCCAGATCGCGAGGAAGAACGGCAGGCCGATGTAGGTCGCGGCGACGCCCGTCCAGTCGATCTTGTCGGCGAGGAACGCGTGGTAGTCCTGGCCGAGCGCGACGACCGCGCACAGGGCGAACGCGAACAGCGGTCCGAACGGGAACCACTTCGACCGATACGGCAACTGGTCGAGCCGGTAGCCCTGCTTCAGGAAGCCCTTGCGGAACCGGTAGTGGCTGACCGCGATGCCGAGCCACGTGATGAAGCCGGCCATGCCGGACGTGTTCAGCAGCCACAGGTAGACGGTCTTGTCGCCGTACAGCGACGTGAGAAAGCACAGTGCGCCGACGGCGGTGGTCGCATACAGCGCGTTGCGCGGCACGCCGCCGGGCGACAGCTTCGCAAACAGCTTCGGCGCGCGGCCTTCGACCGCGAGGTTGTAGAGCATTCGTGTCGACGCATACATGCCCGAGTTGCCGGCCGACAGCACGGCCGTCAGGATCACCGCGTTCATCACGCCGGCCGCGAACGCGAGGCCCGCGTGGCGGAACACCAGCGTGAACGGGCTCACGCCGATGTCGGTCACGTCGCTCTTCAGCAGGCTCGGATCGGTGTACGGAATCAGCACGCCGATCACGAAGATCGCGAACACGTAGAACAGCAGGATGCGCCAGAAGATCTGGCGCACCGCGCGCGGAATCGTCGTGCGCGGGTTTTCCGATTCGCCGGCCGCGACGCCGATCATTTCGGTGCCCTGGAACGAGAAACCCGCGATCATCGCGACGCCGAGCATCGTCGCCCAGCCGCCGACGAACGGCGCGTCGCCGATCGTGAAGTTGCCCCAGCCGGCGCTCGGGCCGCCCTGCATGATCCCGAAGATCATCAGCAGACCGACGCCGACGAACGCGAGCACCGTCAGCACCTTGACCAACGCGAACCAGTATTCGGCTTCGCCGAAGCCGCGCACCGACAGCGCGTTGAGCGCGAAGATCAGCGTGAGGAACAGCGCGCTCCACCAGACGCCCGGCACGTGCGGGAACCAGTAGTTCATCACGAGCTGCGCGGCGACGAGCTCCACCGCCAGCGTCACGGCCCAGCTGTACCAGTAGTTCCAGCCGAGCGCGAAGCCGAAGCCTTCGTCGACGAACTTCGCGCCGTAGGTCGCGAACGAGCCCGACACCGGCATGAACGCGGCCATCTCGCCGAGGCTCGTCATCAGGAAATAGACCATCAGGCCGATCACCATGTACGCGAGCATCGCGCCGCCGGGGCCGGCCTGCGAGATCGACGCGCCGGATGCGACGAACAGCCCCGTGCCGATCGAGCCGCCGATCGCGATCATCCGTAGATGGCGGGCCTGCAACGCGCGGTGGAGGGACGGCTTCGCGGGCGGCGAGCCGGACGGACGGGACGAATCGGGGCGGGCATCTGAATGCATGGCGGGCGCTGGGCGCTGTCTCCGGGATTGTTTTTCGGTGACGAAGCGCGACGCGTGGCCGGCCGCGGCCGGGTAGCGGTGATGCGGTGCGAGACGGGCCCGCTGAGCCGGGCCGTGGTGCGTGTCGCCTTCGTCGGTCGTCCGGCTGCCGTGGTGGCGGCCGGCGGCGCGCCGGGTGCGTTGCACCTCGACGTCGCACCGATTGTGTGTGCCCGGTGCATCGGCGGCAAACGATATTTCCGAACAGGGTGATGCGAGATGATCATCAACTTGTGCCGTGCCGCGACGCATCCGAGCGCCCGGTTGCGGGCTTGGGAAACGTCCCATATCGGTACCGAAACAGGCCTGGCGAGCCGGCTTACTTCTTGCATTTTTGGAATGAAGTCGTGAGTTAATATCAATAGCGGCCCGGCTTGTGGCCATCGACAATGTGTTTCATGGATCGTGCCTCGCGAGGCTGGGGCGCGCCGTCCGGCCTGGCTTTCCGGCGACGGCGCAGCACGATGCGCCGGATGGCGCACCGGGCCCGCCGCGCGGCGCATCCGCTTGCACAAGGCGCTCGAACGCGCTCCAATCGAATCACGCGGGCGGCGCTGCCGCCGCACCGATCAATCTGTCCCTGAAGAGGAAGTGATGCAATTCAACGACATTCTTGCCGCGCTCGACATCGATCTCGCCCAGTGGAAAGGCAACGCGCTGACCGCGCGTTCGCCGCTCGACGGCGCGACGCTTGCGACGCTGGCCGTCGACACGCCCGCCGACGCCGAGCGCAAGATCGACGCCGCGCACGACGCATTCCTCAAGTGGCGCACGGTGCCGGCGCCGGTGCGCGGCGAACTCGTGCGCGTGTTCGGCAACGTGCTGCGCGAGCACAAGGCCGAGCTCGGTCGCCTCGTCACGCTCGAAGCCGGCAAGATCACGTCGGAAGGCCTCGGTGAAGTGCAGGAAATGATCGACATCTGCGATTTCGCGGTCGGCCTGTCGCGCCAGCTTTACGGCCTCACGATCGCGTCCGAGCGTCCGGGCCACCGGATGATGGAAACGTGGCACCCGATCGGCGTGTGCGGCGTGATCTCGGCGTTCAACTTCCCGGTCGCGGTGTGGGCGTGGAATGCGGCGCTCGCGTTCGTGTGCGGCGATTCGGTCGTGTGGAAGCCGTCCGAGAAGACGCCGCTCACCGCGATCGCTTGCCACGTGCTGCTTCAGAAGGCGCTGCGCGAGTTCGAGAAGACGCATCCGGGCGTCGCGCCGGCGGAGCTGAGCCAACTGGTGCTGGGCATGCGCGATGTCGGCGAGGTACTGACGGCGTCGAAGAAGGTGCCGGTCGTCAGCGCGACGGGCAGCGTGCGGATGGGCCAGGAAGTCGCGAAGGTGCTGAGCCAGCGTCTCGCACGCGGCATCCTCGAGCTCGGCGGCAACAACGGGATGATCGTCGCGCCGAGCGCGGATCTCGACCTCGTCGTGCGCGCGGTCACGTTCGCGGCGGTCGGCACGGCCGGCCAGCGCTGCACGACGCTGCGCCGGCTGATCGTGCATCGCAGCCTCGTCGAGCAACTGCTGCCGCGCATCGAGAAGGCGTATGCGTCGGTGAAGGTCGGCAATCCGCTCGAGGAAGGCACGCTGGTCGGCCCGCTGGTCGATCGTGCGTCGTTCGACGCGATGCAGAAGGCGCTGGCCGACGCACGCGAGCAGGGCGGCGAAGTGAAGGGCGGCGAGCGCGTGGACGTCGGTCATGCGGACGCGTACTACGTGCGTCCGGCCATCGTGCGGATGCCGAAGCAATCGGCGGTGGTCGAGCGCGAGACGTTCGCGCCGATTCTCTACGTGATGGTCTACGACGATTTCGACGACGCGATTGCCGTGCACAACGCGGTGCCGCAGGGGCTGTCGTCGGCGATCTTCACGAACGACATGCGCGAGGCCGAGCAGTTCATGTCGGCGGCCGGCAGCGACTGCGGGATCGTCAACGTGAACATCGGCACGAGCGGCGCGGAAATCGGCGGCGCGTTCGGCGGCGAGAAGGAAACGGGCGGCGGGCGCGAGTCGGGTTCGGATGCGTGGAAGGCTTATATGCGTCGCGCGACGAATACGATCAATTACAGCCGGCAATTGCCGTTGGCGCAGGGGGTGAAGTTCGACGTATAAGTGCGGGCGCCCGGCTTGGGCGTTCCGACGGTCGAATGAAATGGGCCGGTTGCCGTGGAAGCGGTAACCGGCCCATTTCGTTTACTGCGTGGCGCGCGGCGCGCCGATCGATCGCGAGCGTACCCGCTCGATGGCTCACTTACGATTCGTGCCGCGTGGAACCATCGGCCGCCGGCATGTTCTGCACGACCAGCATCTGCGGGCTCGACAACGTAATCCCCGCTGCCCGCAACTGCTTGAGGATCTCGAACAGCAGATCGCTTTTCGTCGAACTCGCGATCCGCGGGCTCGACACGTAACCCGTCACGCTCAGCGTGATCCCGTCCGGCGTGAGCTGGCTGAACGTCACCGACGGCGCCGGCTTCTCGAGAATCGCCTGGTGCTCGCGATACGCATCGAGCAGCAGGTCGCGCACCTGCTCGGGATCGGTGTTCAGCGGGAACGTCAGCACCAGCGTCGCGACGCCCTGCGTGCTGTTGCCCATCGTCACGTTGCGCACGTTCTGCGAGATCAGTTGCGAGTTCGGCACGATCACGGTCGAGCGGTCGCTCAGCTGGATCTCGGTCGCACGCACGTTGATGCGGCGAATATCGCCTTCGACGCCCGCGATGCTGACCATGTCGCCTACCTTCACCGGGCGCTCGGTCAGCAGGATCAGCCCCGACACGAAGTTCTTCACGATTTCCTGCAGGCCGAAGCCGATCCCCACCGACAACGCGCTGACGATCCACGCGAGATTGTTCCACCTGACGCCGAGCAGCCCGAGCGTCATCAGCACGAGCAGCACGTAGCCGACGTTGGTGAACAGCGTGATCAGCGACACGCGCATGCCCGTATCCATGCCGAGCGCGGGCATGAACTCGCCGTCGAGCCAGCGGCGCAGCGAGCGCAGCAGGTACAAGCCGATCGCGAAGCCGATCACGGCGTTCATGATCCGGTCGGGCATGATGTTCAGGCTCTGCAGCCGCTGGCTGCCGATCATCGCGACCGCGCTGTCGAGCAGGTCGCTCGGCGTGGTACCGAAGCCGCCGGTCAGCAGCGCGATCGCCGCGATCAGCATCAGCAGGCTCGTGCCGAAGCCGGACAGGACCGTACGCGCCTGGTCGAGGTGGCGGTCTTCGAGCGCGAACAGATGCTTGATCTGCTGGCCCGACGACAGGCTCGACGAGAACAGGCTTTCGCTCGCGTCGCGCGTCAACTGAATCAGGATGTAGGTCGCGCACAGCACGATCTCGAACCACACGAGCTCGTACGTGATGAAGCGCGCGACCGTGATGTAACCGATCAGGAGTGCGATCAACGAAGCGACGATCGCGAGCGTGACGCCGGCATGGATCAGGCCGGCGAGCGTCGAGCGTTGCTCGGGTGCCTCGCCTGCCGCCGCGAGTGCGCTGCGCGCGCGGTTCGCGCGCAACAGCGATGCGCCGACCGTCAGCGCGACGACGAGCGATACGATGCCGCGGCCGAGCAGCGTGACCGACAGGCTGGTATCGACGATCCGGTTGATCGATTCGAGCGTGCCCGACACCAGCAGCAGCGCGGCCAGGATGCTGGGGAACGGCTTCATCGCGAGCGCGACCGGGTCGGCGAGCGCAGGCAGTCGCCACGACGGATGCTTCGTGCAGAGCAGGGCGCGGCCGAGCCCGGCGATCAACGCGCAGGTTGCGGCGAGTTTCGCGAACTGGTCCCACAGATCGGTCAGCGACGGCGTGAGTTCGTAGTGGCGCGCGACGGCGAGGTAGAAAATCTGAATCGCGATGGCCGTCGCGAGGAAGGTCGACAGCGCGGTCGACAGCGCGAGCGCACTGCGGCGCAAGCGGGTGGGCGGCAGGCGGGTCAACGCGATCCACGCGAGCCCGCGCTCGATGAGCCGGCGGCCGCCGAGCCATGCGGCGAATGCAGCGATCAGCAGCAGCGTGGTGATCGCCCGTTGCCCGGGGACCCACGACGAATGCAGCATGTCGAACAGTTCGCCGTTGAAATCATCGAGCCGCTGGCGATCGTCCGGCGACAGGTGGAACAGCGGCAGCCAGAACTGCGCGCTGAAGATGCTGCTCGAACGGAACGCGAGCTGGTTCTTCAGCAGGCTGCGGTGCAGCTTCGCGAACTGCTCGGTCAGGTTCGCGAGGCTCGCCTTCTGGTCGGCGGCCTGCTTCAGCGCGGCGTCGATCTGCGTCTTGCGCGCGTCGAGCGCGGCCCGCTGCTTCGCGACGGCTGGCGTTTCCGGCGCGGCGCCCTCGGCCGGCGGCGGGCCGAGCACGTCGAGTTGCGCCTGGACCTGCGCGCGTTGCGGCGTGAGATCGCTCTGCAGTTTCGCGACATCGGTGCTCAGTTCCTGCGCCGAATCGTCGAGCGCGTCCAGCTCCTTGCTGTTGGACGTGGTCGAGGTCTGCTGCTTGATGCGGTCCAGCTCCGCCTGCATCTGTTTGAGCTGGGCGACGGCGTCGGACAGCGAGATGGCCGGCACGGATGCGCCGACGCCGCTCGCGACGGGAGCGGAAGCGGCGGCCGGGAATGCCGACGCGGTCGCGATGGCCGCGAACTGCAGCAGCGCGATCAGCGCGATCCGGCGGGCGTACGTGGATAGTCGTTGTATGGACATGGAATGCTTACGATTTGCCGACAATGCCGGTTGCCGAAAGGCAGCCGGAAGCCGGTAGTTGGCCCGCTAGCATGTTACCGGGGCGCGGAACGCGTGGTTGTACCGATTGCGTCTTGTCGTCCGCGGCGATTTCAGCGGCGCGCGCCCGCGCGAAACGGCGCGGCAGCCCCATTATTACCGGCCCGCGCGGCCTGCGCGCGCGGCCGATGGCACCGGAACGCCACGCGGACGCGCCTTTCGTCCCCGACACGCGGTTACGGAAGTTACACATTATTCGACGGGGGAACCGGGCATCGAATGGCCGCGGTGCCTGCAAGGCCTCCGGCCTGCTGGCTTGCCCATGCGTCGAGCGGGCGTGCCGGTACAATGCAGCGATTCGCCCGGCGGCGGTTCGGCAGTCCGCCGGACGGCGACGCACGACACGATACGACACGATCAGGAGACGCGCCCAAGATGGCCTCAACGGACAGCCTTTCCCAGGCACCTGCCCAATCCCCCTCCATCGACCCCGGCTCCATCTCGGCCCGCCTCGATCGCCTGCCGCCGACGCGCAGCGTCTGGAAGCTCGTCGTGCTGCTGAGCCTCGGCTTCTTCTTCGAACTCTACGACCTGCTGTACAGCGGCTACATCGCGCCGGGCCTCGTGAAAGGCGGCATCCTTTCCGCGACCACGCACGGCCTGTTCGGCACCACCGGCGTCGCGAGCTTCATCGCCGCGCTATTTTCCGGGCTCTTCATCGGCACGATCGCGTGCGGCTCTCTCGCCGACCGCTTCGGCCGCCGCGCGATCTTCACGTGGTCGCTGCTGTGGTACACGGCCGCGAACATCGTGATGGCGTTCCAGGACACCGCGGCGGGGCTGAACTTCTGGCGCTTCGTCGTCGGTCTCGGCCTCGGCGTCGAGATGGTGACGATCGGCACGTACATCTCCGAACTCGTGCCGAAGCAGATTCGCGGTCGCGCGTTCGCGTGCGAGCAGGCGGTGGGGTTCGTCGCGGTGCCGGTGGTCGCGTTCCTCGCTTACCTGCTCGTGCCGCACGCGCCGCTCGGCCTCGACGGCTGGCGCTGGGTCGTGCTGATCGGCGCGCATGGCGCGCTGTTCGTGTGGTGGATTCGCCGCGAACTGCCGGAAAGCCCGCGCTGGCTCGCGCAGCAGGGCCGGGTCGACGAAGCCGACCGCATCATGCGCGCGCTCGAGGCGAAGGTCGAAGCCGAATACGGGCGGCCGCTGCCGCCGCCGGCACCGGCCGAACCCGTGCCGCCGCGCGGCAGCTTCCGCGACATGTGGGTGCCGCCGTATCGCAGCCGCACGATCATGATGACGATCTTCAACGTGTTCCAGACGGTCGGCTTCTACGGGTTCGCGAACTGGGTGCCGACGCTGCTGATCAAGCAGGGCATCACGATCACGTCGAGCCTGATGTATTCGAGCGTGATCGCGCTCGCGGCGCCGATCGGCCCGCTGATCGGCCTCGTGATCGCCGATCGCTTCGAGCGCAAGTCGGTGATCGTCGCGATGGCGGCGGCGATCGTCGTCTGCGGGCTGCTGTTCAGCCAGACGACGGTGGGCGTCTTCCTGATCGTGCTCGGCATCGGTCTCACGCTGGCGAGCAACATCATGTCGTACAGCTTCCACGCGTACCAGGCCGAGTTGTTCCCGACGTCGATTCGCGCGCGGGCCGTCGGCTTCGTCTATTCGTGGAGCCGCTTCTCGGCGATCTTCTCGTCGTTCGTGATCGCGGCCGTGCTGCGCGGTTTCGGCACGTTCGGCGTGTTCGCGTTCATCGCGGGCGCGATGGTGATCGTGATGGCGGCAATCGGATGGATGGGGCCGCGCACGAAGGGCATCGCGCTCGAAACCATCTCGAAGTAGCGGACAGGTGCGCACGCGTGCCGTACGGTTCGTTGCGGCATGCGTGCGATGCGGTCCAACGTTTCCGGTTTGGGCCGTCCGGTCTCCCAGTTGCTTTGTTGTGCGAATCAACAGGGAAGTGCGATCGAACCGGCTCGAGCGCGCACGCGTTCGGCCGCGGGCGAAACGTCAACACACGAGCCTGCCACGCACCGACGACACGAGCGGCAACGAGTTGAAACAAAGCGTGACGAAGCGCAATGACACCGTGAAATCGCGATTTGCATCGCAGCCGATTCGCGTATGGACGAGTAAAATGAGGGGCCTGACGACTCATTAGCCGCCATCGGAGCGCCCGCGTTGGATCAGCGAACGGCTCCGCCGCGAAGAGGCGTCGGCGCCGGGCGCACGCGATGCGCCGGACGTGTCGATGGCTTGCGCGGAAGATGCGCCGCTCGCAACAGCACGCTGCGGCGTGCCGGATCGGCCGATGGCTTCGAACGTATGATTCTTGCCCACCTGGCGCGGCAATTTGCAAAGCCGCGTTGCCGTCACCGCGCAGTCGTCGCATATGTGTGGCTCGCGGCGACGGTGTCGATTTCCGTTCTCGCCGAACGGCCTGCCTTTGCCGCGCCCGACGCGCCGTCGTCGGCCGTGCAATCGTCATCCGGTGCGTCGCCTGCATCGGCGGCCTCTCCCACGCATCCCGCTTCGTCCGCGCATGCGGCGTCGGGCGCATCGGCCGCCGCGCCGACATCCGCCGCGTCACAAGCGAATCACGTGAATCACGCGGAACCCGCGAGCGCGGGATCGGGGGCGTCGGCCGCTTCCGCCGTGTCGGCCAGCGCGCCTGCGTCGGCTGCCTCCGGCACGCCTGCCAGCGAGGCCGAGCCGCCACCACCCACTCCGCCGCGTCGGCATCCGCCGCTGTCGGCCGAGGAGGCGCAGAACGCGACGACGCGCGCGCTCGACATGCGCAAGCGTTTCACGCAGGAAGTCACGCGACGCCTGAACGTGCCGGCGAGCGAGCAGCGCGCGTATGGCGAGCGGCTGCAGAAAGCGCTCGCCGATGCGGATCTCGGCGATCTCGCCGGCGAATACGTCGCGATGGTCGACCGCGCGCCGAACGTGCAGGCGCTGTTCATCTATTTCCGCGCGACGCCGGCCAATGCATGGCTGATGATCGGCGCATCGCCGGTCGGCACCGGCTTGCCGGGCCAGTACGACCATTTCCTGACGCCGCTCGGCGTGTTCCATCACTCGCCCGACACGATGGATTTCCGCGCGGAAGGGACGACGAACGAGAACGGTATTCGCGGCTACGGCCGCCGCGACATGCGTATCTACGACTTCGGCTGGGTGGACGGCGAGCGCGGCTGGGGCAAGGGCGGCGTGTCGCCGATGCGCTTCCAGATGCATGCGACCGATCCCGACCGGCTCGAGGCGCTGCTCGGCATCCGGCACTCGAAGGGTTGCGTGCGGATTCCCGCGTCGCTGAACACGTTCCTCGACCGGCACGGCCTGCTCGACGACGATTACCAGGCGCGTGTCGAGGCCGGCAAGTCGCTGTGGGTGCTGCGTCGCGATCGCGACATCACGCCGATCGCGGGCCGCTATCTGGTCGTGATCGACAGCGCCCGCAAGACCCGCCCGGCGTGGTCGCCGATGCCGGGGCGCGGCGCATGGTCGAAGCTGCCGAAGGGCGGCGACACGGCAGACTGAGCGCCGGCGCGCCGAACGCGGGCGCGCGAGGATGAGAATAAATCCGTTTTATCGAGATATAAAGAAAGCAAACTTTTATTATCCGATCCGGGTTCGTATAGTCGAGGCCAGTTTCGCGGAACCCTGCCGCGCCTGGACCACCACCGACCACACGACCCGCATGAAAACTCTTTACAAGCTCGCTCCGCTCGCGATGCTCGGCGCCTTCGCGACCCATGCCTGTGCGCAAAGCAGCATCACGCTGTACGGTCTCATCTCGGCCGGTGTCGGGTTCGCGACGAACCAGGGCGGCAAGAACGCGTGGCAGGCGCTGTCCGGCACGAACCAGAACCCGCGCTGGGGGCTGAAGGGCAAGGAGGATCTCGGGCAAGGGTTGTCCGCGGTCTTCCAGCTCGAGAACGGCTTCAACGTGATGACGGGCACGGCCGCGCAGAACGGCCGCGAGTTCGGGCGCATGGCGTACGTCGGCCTGGCCGACCGCACTTACGGCTCGCTGACCTTCGGTCGCCAGTACGACGCGATCCACGACTACATCGGGCCCGTGATCATCGCGAGCAACGGCGTGAACATCGGCGACAACGACAACGGCTACAACGACATTCGCGTGCAGCACTCGGTGAAGTACGTGAGCCCCGTCTACTACGGGCTGAAGTTCACCGCGCTGTACGGCTTCAGCAATGCGACCGGTTTCGCGAACAACAGCGCGTACAGCTTCGGGCTGGGCTATGAGCATGGCCCGCTGCGCTGGAGCGCGGTCTATGCGCAGTACAACCATCCTTACAGCGCGACGAACCAGGACGGCGCGATCGCGAACGACTACGCGTCTCCGCTGCTGATCTTCAGCAAGAGCGCGATGACGCCCGCCGCATATGCGAGCCGGCAGCGGATCGCGGGCACGGGCGGCTTCTACACGATCGGCCGCGCGCAGTTCGCCGCGATGTTCACCGACGTGCGCTACGATTACCTCGACAATTCGCACCTGCACCTGCAGAACCTCGGCGTGAACGTCGTCTACACGATGACGCCGCAGCTCTTTCTGGGCGCCGCGTATGCGTTCACGAACGGCAAGTACGACGTGATCGACAAGCGTCCGAAATGGCATCAGGTGAACCTGCAGGCCGATTACTTCCTGTCCAAACGCACCGACGTCGCGCTGACGGTGATCGCGCAGCAGGCGGCCGGCGACGCCGATCATGCGCAGATCTTCGCGTATGCGCGTTCGACCGGCACGCGCCAGATGATGGCGACGCTCGGCGTCCGGCACGTCTTCTGAGTACCCGACCATGAGCCATCCGGTCCCATCCCGCCGCACCTTCCTGAAACTGTCCGCCGCGCTGGCCGGCACCGCGCTGTTGCCCGAAACGGGGGCATTCGCGGCCGGCGACGCCGCCGCGCGCCGCACGGTGATCATCGATACCGATCCGGGGCAGGACGACGCCATCGCGATCCTGTTCGCGCTCGGCGCGCAGGATCGGCTCGACGTGCGCGCGCTGACGGCCGTGGCGGGCAATGTGCCGCTCGACCTGACCGAACGCAATGCGCGGATCGTCCGCGACTGGGCCGGCCGCACGACGACGCTGCCGGTGTACGCGGGCTGCCCGCGCCCGCTCGTGCGCGACCTCGTGACGGCCGCGAACGTGCATGGCAAGACGGGGCTCGAAGGCGTCGAACTGCACGCGCCGCGCGCGCCGCTCGCCGCCGGTCACGCGGTGTCGTACCTCGTCGATACGCTGAGCCGCGCGGCGCCGAACAGCGTGACGCTGTGCGCGCTCGGCCCGCTGACGAACATCGCGACCGCGCTGGTCGAGGCACCGCAGATTCGCGCCGCGCTGCGCGACATCGTGCTGATGGGCGGCGCGTTCTTCGAGCGCGGCAACATCACGCCGGCCGCCGAGTTCAACATCTACGTCGATCCGCAGGCGGCCGACGTCGTGTTCGGCAGCGGCGTGCCGATCGTCGTGCTGCCGCGCGACGTCGCGGTGAAGGCGCCGATCACGCCGGCGCGCGTCGCGCCGTTCCGCGCGCTCGGCAACCGCTGCGGCGCGATCGTCGCGGACATCATGGAGGCGGAGCTCGCGTACAACAAGAAGCGGCGCGGGATCGACGACGCGCCGATGTACGACCCGACGGCCGTCGGCTATCTCGTCGATCCGACGCTGTTCGGCGGACGCAAGGCGAACGTGGTGGTCGAAACGACCGGGCAGTGGACGCTCGGCGAGACGATCGTCGACTGGAACGGGCGCAGCGGCCGTGCGGCGAACGCGACGTGGATCAACGAGGTCGACGCGGACCGCTTCTATGCGACGCTCGTCGAGCGCATCGCGAAGCTGCCCTGAACGCGAGCGGCACGCGCGGCGAACGCGGCATCAGATGTGCTTCGCAATCCACTCGCGGCACGTGCGTACATGCGGGCCGCGATCGTCGGCGGCGAGCGAGATCAGCGAGATCGCACGCGTGACACGCGGTTTGTCGACGCGTAGTGCGACGAGTTCGGGATCGTGCAGATGCATCGTGTAGAGGCTCGGCAGCACGGCGGTGGCGAGGCCGTTGCGCGCGAGCGCGTAGAGCGGCTCGGTGTATTCCATCCGGTACGCGACGTTCAGGCGCAGCTTCCCGGCGCCGCCGGTGCGATGCAGCGATTCGCTGACGCTGCCGCGCACGAACACCGCGAGCTCGCGATCGACGAGCTTCGCCCACGTGACGCTCTTCGCGCGGGCGAGCGGATCGTCGTGCCGCACGACGATCACGATCTCGTCCTCGAACAGCTGCCGGTAGCGCAACGTGCCGTCGTCGCCGTCCGGTTCACGCACGCCGATGCCGAGATCCGCGACGCCGTCGCGCACCGCTTCGACGAGCGCGCTGTTCGGTAAATCGGTGAGCGTGAAGCGCAGCGTCGGGTGCGTGCCGCGCAATGCATTGAGCGCGGGCAGCAGGCGGCCCGCGACCGACGGAATGAACGCGATGCGCACGGTCTGGATGCGTTCGCCGATGAGCCGCGTCATGTCGTCGAAGGTGCCGCGCGCCTGGTTGAGCAGGCGTTCGGCGAGCGGCAGCACGGCTTCGCCGGCCGTGGTCAGCGTGAGCCGGTGCGCGGTGCGTGCGAACAGGCGGCCGCCGAGCAGGAACTCGATCTGGCGGATCGACGCGGTGAGCGCCGGCTGCGTGAGCGACAGCGCCTGCGCGGCTCGAGTGAAGCTGCGTGCATGTGCAAGGACGACGAAGTGCTGGACCTGCCGCAGCGTGAGCGCGGGGAGCAGCGACGAGCGGTCGGACATCGGGCAATAACGGTCGGGATGCGGTACGCGGCAGTATAAGGCCGCGCTGCACGAACCGACACGGGACAATATTCGGAATCACGGGAGAACCACCATGTCAGCGACTGACACGATGCCGGCACGTGCGCCGGCCAACTGGATCGAACGCCGCTTCGCGCTCGCCGCGCGCGGCACGAGCGTGCGCACCGAGACGATCGCGGGCGTCACGTCGTTCCTCGCGGCCGCGTACCTGCTCGTCGTGATTCCGTCGCTGCTTGCGACGGGCGGGATGGAGCGCGGCGCGGCGACGACCGCGACGATCGTCGTGTTCGTGCTGTTCACCACGCTGATGGGGCTGTACGCGAACCTGCCGTTCCTCGTCGGCCCCGGCATCGGCGGCTCGGTGATCATCGGCGTGACGCTCGCGACGACCGAGCACGTCGGCTGGCAGACGGGCCTCGGCATCGCGTGCGTGTCGGGCGTGCTGTTCTTCCTGCTGACGATCCTCGGCGCGCGCGGCGTCGTGGTGCGGCTGATTCCGGTGCAGATCAAGCTCGGCCTCGGCGCGTCGATCGGATTGTTCGTCACGATGCTCGGGCTGCGCAATGCGGGGATGGTCGTCGCGAACGCGAAGACCAACGCGTTCGCGCTCGGCGACTTCTCGCGGCCGGGCGCACTCGTCGCGCTGATCGGCCTCGCGGTGGCGATCGTGCTGCAGGCGCGCAAGGTGCCCGGCGCGATCCTGATCGCGATCCTCGTCGCGGCCGCGGCCGGCGTACCGCTCGGCGTCACGCACCTGCCGGCGTCGTTCGTGTCGCTGCCGCACAGCATCGCGCCAATCGCGTTCAAGCTCGATATCGGCAGTGCGTTGAGCGTGGCCGCCGCGCCGTACCTGTTCGCGTTCTTCGCGGCGGAATTCTTCTCGACGCTCGGCACCGCGCTGGCGGTCGGCGCGAAGGCGGACCTGCTCGACGAACAGGGCAACCTGCCGAACATCAATCGGCCGTTTCTCGTCGATTCGCTCGCCGCGACGCTCGGGCCCGTGTTCGGCATTCCGGCGCTGACCGCGCTGATCGAATCGGCTGCAGGCGTGGAAGCCGGCGGCCGCAGCGGGCTGTCGTCGCTGGCCGCGGCCGTGCTGTTCGCCGCGATGTTGCTGTTCGTGCCGGTCGCGCTCGCGATCCCGAAGGAAGCGACCGCGCCGGCGCTGATCCTGATCGGGCTGTCGATGTTCGCGACGATCCGCCATACGCATTTCGACGACTTCACCGATGCGCTGCCCGTGATGTCGATGGTGCTGCTCACGCTGATGTCGAACAGCTTCGGCACCGGCATTGCCGGCGGGCTGCTGTGCTACGTGCTCGTCAAGCTGCTGGCCGGCCGCTGGCGCGACGTGTCGTGGGGGCTCGTCGTGCTCGCGATTCCGCTCGGCTATTACTTCTGGACCGTCGTGAAGCCGCACTGAGAGACGGCTTGCGCGACGCATCGCACTACCGCAAAAGAGACTGACATGAAGGGAACACCAGGCAACGTCCCGGCCGCGCGCACGGGCATCGACATCACGCCGGCCCATCGGGCCTTCTTCCACGCGCTGCCGAAGGTCGAACTGCATTGCCACCTGCTCGGCGCGGTGCGGCACGACACGTTCGTCGCGCTGGCCGAACGCAGCGGCGCGCCGATCGAGCGTGCGCAGATCGATGCGTTCTATGCGCGCGGCGAGAAGCCGGTCGGCGTGCTGCACGTGCTGCGCGCGCTCGACCGGTATCTGCTGACGCAACCCGACGATCTGCGGCGAATCGCATACGAATATCTGGAAGACGCGGCTGCGCACAACGTGCGGCACGCGGAGTTCTTCTGGAATCCGACGGGAACGGTGCGCGTGTCGGGCATCGCATATGCGGACGCACAGGCCGCGATCGTGACCGCGATCCGCGATGCCGCGCGCGATTTTCGGATCGGCGCGCGCCTGATCCCGAGCATCGATCGCGAGCAGGACCCGGACGAAGCGGTTGCGATCGTCGAGTGGATGAAGGCGAATCGCGCGGACGAAGTCGCGGGGCTCGGCATCGACTATCGCGAGAACGACCGGCCGCCCGAGCTGTTCTGGAAGGCGTACCGCAATGCACGCGCGGCCGGTTTTCGCACGACCGCGCATGCGGGCGAGTTCGGGATGCCGTGGCGTAACGTCGAGACGGCCGTCGATCTGCTGCAGGTCGACCGTGTCGATCACGGCTATACGATCGTCGACAACCCTGAGCTGTGCGCGCGCTACGCGGAGCGCGGGATCGTGTTTACCGTCGTGCCGACGAATTCGTACTATCTGCGCACGTTGCCGCCGGAGCAATGGGCCGAACTGCATCCGATGCGCAAGATGCCGGGCCTCGGGTTGAAGATTCATCCGAACACGGACGATCCGACGTTGCACAAGGTCAATCCGAGCGAGGCGTGGGAACTGATGTTCAGTCATTTCGGCTTCACCGTGGCCGACTTGAAGCAGTTCATGCTGAACGGGATCGACGGCGCGTGGGTCGACGATGCAACGAAGGCTGCGTGGCGTGCCGCATGGGCGCCGGCGTTCGATGCGCTGGCTGCAACGCTCGCGGCAGGCTGAGCGGGCCGCCGGCATCGCGCAACCCGGCATAGCGGGGCAGCGGGTTCGCGATTTCGGTTGTGCCCGACGTCATGCGGCGTTCGGCGTCGATGGACGACGAAGCGGGCGGTGATGCGTGCCAAGCCCGCTTCGTTCAGGCGGGCCAGGGAGCGCATGAGTCGGTCGGGCCCGATGTCCCGCATCCGTAGCGTCGTCGCTGCGCACCGCGTGGCCGCAGTAGGCCCCCTTTCAGGCTGGCATACGCCGCTTGCGTTCGCTATATTGGCGTCCGGCGGCATCCGATTGCGATGCCGCTGCCGTGCGCGCCCGCGCCGGCATTCCAACAGCAATTCGAACCTGAGAGGCTCCGCCGTGCGCATTCCCGTTTTCTGTCTGATGTTGTTCGTTTCGCTGTCCGCGCGAGCCGGCAGTGCCTGCGATGGGCTGCTCGGCGATTACGCGCCGGCCGCCGGCAAGCCTGCGACCCTGCGGGTCGAGAAGGTGGGGAGCGACATCGTGCTGCGTGCGCGCGATGGCGGCCGCTGGAGCGTCGATACGGCTCCCGCGCACGAGGCCGAACTCGATACGGACGGTCCGGAGAAACCGCCTGCCGACGCATGCGTGCTCGAGGTGCCGGGCGGCCAGCTCGTCAGGATGACGATCGGTATGCCGTATCAGGTCACGTCCGTCACCGGCAACGGGTTCACGACGAAGCGTTCGACCACCGGCGTCCTGCTGCTGATGACGCAAGGCTTCCAGGTCGACGGCGTCGAACTGTATCGGGTCGCGCGCAGCGGCGATTCGCCGTCGGCGCCGTGAGGGCGATGGCCGCGCGCGGATGGCGAGCGGACCGGCGGGTTGCGGCACACGGCGACACAACAACGAGGCGACTCCTTCCGATGGGCAATCGAGCATGGCTGTATCTCCAGGCCGGTGACGGCGACGACGCGCGAACGATCCAGTTCGCGGAATCCAATAACCACTTCCCGCTGCTGTGGCGCGTGCTGCTTGCCGACGGCGGCGCAGGCAACGCGATTACCGATCAGCGCGTGTTCGGCGACGCCGGCACGCCTGACCTCGTGAGCGACGCCCGTGCCGCGCATGCGCGCGTCAGCCGGCTCGCATCGTTCGTCACCGCGTATCCGCTGCCGGGCGACGATCCGGCGCTGGCGCGCCAGTTCGATGCGCTCGTGCGTCATCTGGGCGAATCGATCGATGCGCTCGGCGACGCGCATGGCGCGCCGCGGCTGTCCGCGAACCTCGACGAACTGTCATGGTTCGACGGGGGCGACTCGAACGACTACATCGCCGGGGAGCGCGATGCGTGCACGCGCCTGTGGTGGCGCGTCGCGAACTGCATGGACTTCCGCGACGTGCGCGGCGTGCGCGACCTGCTGGAGATCGACACGCCCGCCGACTGGCGCGACTGGGCATGGGGCTTCGGGTTCGGCGGTGTGTCGCACTACTACTTCTGGCGGCAGGAGCCGCCGCGCAGCGCGACCTACGACGATCTGTTCGGCGGCGGCGAACTGCATGGCGACTATCTCGGCGACGGCACGTTCAGCTTTCGCTCGCGCAACGGGCAGTGGGGCGTACGGCGCGAAACCGACGATGCATGGCGCGTGATCGTGCCGCCGGAATGGGCGAACCTGTGGGCGAGCGGCGCGCGTGGCGACCGGTTGCTGTGGGCCGCGCGCGACGGCAAGGTCGGGCTGTTGCTGGCCGACGGCGACGAGGCGCGGATCGTGCGCGAACCGGCGTTCGACGCGGTGTGGGATTTCAGCGGCGACGTCGCCTGCGTGCGCGTGGGCGAGCGGTTCGGGCTCGTGCGCACGGATGGTGCGTGGGCGATCGAACCGACGCTCGACGATTTCGGCGAGTTCACCGGCGGCGTTGCGTCCGCGAGCTTGGGCGGCCGTTGGGGCTTCGTCGACACCCAGGGCGCATGGGCGATTCCGCCGCGTTTCGACGACGCGCACGAATTCGTGAACGGCGCCGTCGCCGCGGTGGCCGAAGGGGAGCGGTGGGGGCTGATCGGGCGCGACGGGCAATGGCGCGCGCAGCCCGAGTGGGCCGCGCTCGAATGGTCGTCCGAGTGCGGCGCGTTCGTCGCGCGGCGCAACGGTCACGTCGGTCTCGTCGATGCGAAAGGCCGGGTGATCGTCGAACCGTGTTACGCGGAAGTGGCCCCGCTGACCGACGGCGACCGCGCGGAAATGTTCGACGAACTCGGTGCGATCCGCCATATCGTGCGGCGTGACGACGGACGTTGCGCGATCGTCGACGGGCAGGGCCGCGTGCTGACGCCGTTCGACTTCGTCAACATGAGCGCGCTGTCGTGGTTGCCCGACGACGAAGCGGTGCCGGGCGAGCTGTTCACGCGTTACGCGATCGGCGTCCTGCCGGGCGAGCCGGTGCAACTGGCGATCTGCGATCTCGAGACGGGCGCGACGATCGCGCAGGGACGCTACGACGACGTGGCCGGGCTGTTCTGGGGCGCCGATCACGGCTGGCTGGCCTGCGTGCAGGATGACGACGGCGACGACGTGCGCGCGACGGTATTGCGCGCGGACGGCACCGTGCTCCATCCGGCGCATTACACGCGGCTCGGCGACGACACGCTGTTCGACGACGACCGCGACGACGATGCCGCGCCTGCGACGTCGATGCCGTGGTTCGTTCGCCGTGTCGAGATCGCGCAGCGCTGGAGCATGGACGAACCGGTCGCGGCACTGCGCGACGACGGCGTGCCCGTGTGGCTGTACGTGGACGGACACGCGACGACGACGCCCCGGTAGCCCGGAGCGTCGCCGGCACGTCAGCGAAAGAATCTCAGCCAGTCGAACAAACCCGAATGCTGCGCGCGCCGCTTCGGCGCCGGTGCGCTGCGCGGCCGGAAGTCCGGCGAGAACTGCACGTGCGGATCGATCGCATGCGCGCGCAGCGCCGCATCGTAGAACGATCCGACGATCGGCAGCGCGCTGTGCGCGCCCGCGCCCCAGTAGTCGCTGCGCAGCGTCACGCTGCCGTCGTCGAAGCCGACCCACGCGCCGGCCACCAGTTGCGGATGCATCAGGATGAACCAGCCGTCCGTGTTGTCCTGCGTCGTGCCGGTCTTGCCCGCGACGTCGATCCGGATTCCGTAGCGCGAGCGGATGTCGGCGCCGGTGCCGTAATCGACGACGCCGCGCATCGCGTCGACGAGCGTCTGCGCCGCGGCCACCGGTAACGCACGCTCGGGCGGCGCGCTGCCGAACGCGGCGAGCACCTTGCCGTCGCGATCCTCGATGCGCGTGATCATCTGCGGTGCGACGTACACGCCGCGGTTCGCGATCGTGCCGTACGCGGACACCATTTCCTTCAGCGTGACGGGACTCGTGCCGAGCGCGAGCGACGGCACCGCATCGAGCGGGCTGTCGCGCACGCCCATCGCACGCGCGAGCTGCGCGACCTTCGCGGCGCCTTCGTGCTGCATGACCTGCGCGGTGATGCGGTTGCGCGACAGCGCCAGCCCGTCGCGCAGCGTCATCGGCTCGCCGGTCGGCGGCTCCGCATCGGTCGGACGCCACACCGAGTGCGCGTCGATCGGGATCGCGACGGGACGGTCGACGAACGTGTCACCCGGCCGCATCCCGTCCGCAAACGCGGCGCCATAGACGAACGGCTTGAAGGTCGAACCCGGCTGGCGCCGCGCCTGCGCGACGTGATCGAACGGCGCGCTGCCGAAATCGGGGCTGCCGACCCATGCGCGGATCGCGCCGTTGCGCGGATCGATCGCGACGAAGCCTGCCTGTACCTGCGTCTTGCGCTCGCACAGCGCGCGCATGAATGCGCGATTCGCGCCGAGCTGCTTCAGCGCAATCTCGTCGGCGAGCCCGGTGTCGCGTGCCTGCCGATACTCGGGCGTCTGGCGCATGAAGCCGCGGAACAGATCGTTGCGCAGCCCGCAGCCGGACGGCCCGCGCCACGCGCCGTCGGCGATCGCCTGCAGCCGTTCGGTCTGCTGCGTCAGCGCCTGCGTGGCCATGTCCTGCAGCCGCGCATCGAGCGTCGTGCGCACGACGAGGCCATCCGAGTAGAGATCGTGGTCGTTGCGGTCGGCCCACGCGATCAGCCACTTGCGCAGTTGCACCGCAAAATGCGGCGCGAGGCCCGGCTGCGCCGTCTGCGGCTCGAAGTCGACGCGCAGCGGCTGGCGCTGCAGTTGCGCGAGTTGCCGCGGCGACAGCATGCCCATCTGCGCCATCCGGCCGAGTACGATGTTGCGCCGCTGGACCGCGCGTTCCGGATTCAGCACCGGATTGTAGTAACTGTTGCCCTTCAACATCCCGACGAGCGTCGCGCTTTCCGCGATGTCGAGCTGGTCCGCCGACTTGCCGAAGTAGGTGCGCGCGGCCATTTCGACGCCGTATGCGTTGTACAGGAACGGCACGGTATTCAGGTAGGTTTCGAGAATCTCGTCCTTGCTGTACACCGATTCGATCTTGAACGCGGTGATCAGCTCCTTCATCTTGCGCGTGAGCGTCGGTGCGCGGCCGACTTCGTCGGGATACAGGTTGCGTGCGAGCTGCTGCGTGATCGTCGAGCCGCCCTGGCGGCTGCCCGAGAACGTATGCAGCCCGGCCGCGAGCGTGCGGCGCCAGTCGACGCCGTGATGCGTGTAGAAGCGGTGATCCTCGGTCGCGATCAGCGCGTCGACCATGTGCGGCGAGATCTGCTCGAGCGGCACCCATTCGCGGTTCACGGACCGGAATTCGGCGATCAGCTGGCCGTCGGCCGACAGCACGCGCGCGGGGCGGTCGATGCGCGCCTTGCGGATGTCGCCGATGCTCGGCGTGAACGGAACGAACGCGAGCAGGACCAGCAGGCCCAGCACGGGGAGCGCGGCGAGCGTCAGCGCCACGCCGCGCCGCGCCGGGTCGGATGGCGCAGGCGATGCAGCGCGCCGGCACACAGTGCGCGCACGCGCGTGCGGCACGCGGCGGCGAGCGGCGCGACACGGGCGCGGCAACGGAGCCACGCGTCTCGGAGAAACGGCACGAAGCGATTCAAGGCGGCAGGGGCGCGGAACGAAGACGCGCGATCCTAGCAAACGGAACCCGCGCGCCGGCCGCCGAAACGGCCGTTTGCTTGCAGGATTTACAGACGATTACGTTTGTTGCCCGCCGCCAACCTTTTATCGCGTTCGGGGCCGCGATTCCACCGACGAAACCACGTCCGCGAGCCGCTGCGCGGCCGCTTCCATCTGCGCGCGGCCGAATCCGCCGAAGCCGAGCACGAGCCCGGGGCGCGCCGTGCCCGGCGCGAACATCGGCGACACCGCCCGCACCGCGACACCGGCCCGGGCGGCGCGCGCGACCACGTCGAGATCGTCGATGCCCGCCGCGAGCCACAGCACGACGTGCATCCCCTGGTCGCCCGGCTGTACCCACGCACGCTCGCGCGGCAGCCGCGCGCCGAGCGTGTCGATCAGCAGCGCGCGCTGTTCCGCATAGACGCCGCGCACGCGGCGGATGTGGCGATCGAGATGACCTTCGGCGATGAACGCGGCGAGCACGTGCTGGTCGGCGGTCGGCGCGTGGCGGTCCATCAGCGCGCGCGCGCCGCAGAACGCGGGCACGAGATCGTCGGGTGCGATCACGTAGCCGAGCCGCAGCGACGGAAACAGGATCTTGCTGAAGGTGCCGAGATAGATCACGCGGTCGGGCGCGAGGCCCTGCAGCGACGGGAACGGATAGCCTTCGTAGCGCAATTCGCTGTCGTAGTCGTCTTCGACGACCCATGCGCGGTGCGTGCCCGCCCACGCGAGCAGCGCATTGCGCCGCGCCATGCTCAGCGGCATGCCGAGCGGGTACTGGTGCGACGGCGTGACGAACGCGGCGCGCGCATCGGGCGCGAGACGCACGCCGGCGTCGACGTCGAGGCCGTCGGCGTCGACCGGCACGCGCACCATCGCGTCGCGCCGCCCGGTGCTTTCGAGCAGTGCGGTGATGCCGCGATAGGCCGGATTCTCGACCCACGCACGATCGTTCTCGCCGAGCAGCACCTGACTCGCGAGATGCAGCCCCTGCTGCGTGCCGCTCGTGATCACGACCTGGCCGGCATCGCAGCGCACCGAGCGCGACCGGCGCACGTAGTCGGCGATCGCCTCGCGCAGCGGCAGCGCGCCTTGCGGATCGGCATAGCCGGACGGCGCGCCGGCGCCGCGGGCGCGCAGGCGATTGCCGAGCCGGCGCCAGATGTCGTCGGGCGCGGTGAGGCCGAGCGGCACCGAGATCGCGAACGGCATGGCCGGCAGCGGACTGAATTCGTGGGCGAGCCGCGCGAAGGTGGCGGCGGGCTCGGGCAGGCCGTCGCGCGCCGGGCGCCGACGCCGGGCAGGCGGCTCGGGCTCGGTGCCGGGCGCCGCCTCCGCGAGCGCGTTCGCGACCCGCGTGCCCGCGCCGCCGCGCGATTCGAGAAAGCCTTCGGCGACGAGCTGCGCATACGCGTCGACGACGGTGCCGCGCGCCACCTGCAGCGACGCGGCTAGCAGCCGCGTGGAAGGCAGCGCGTCGCCGGGCCGGACGTCGCCGCGGCGCACGGCGTCGCGCAGCGCCTGCGCGAGCTGGCGGCTCAGGTCGCCGGCTGCGCGGTCGAGCGCGCCGAGCGACGGGATTTCGACGATCCGGGCCGTTCTTGCCATGATTCTGGTCTGCTGAAATTGTTTCAAACCGGCTCTACAGGATAAACCAGTTTGCAGCCACAATCGAACCATGACGGGTCAGCACCCGCGCCATTTCCCACCCCGTACGACCGTGGAGCCGACATGTACATCCCTGCCGCTTACAACGAACCCAACCCCGACGCGCTGCGCGAGCTGATCGTGCAGCATCCGTTCGGCAGCCTGATCACGCACGGCAAGAACGGGCTCGACGCGATCCATATTCCGTTCGTGCTGATGCCCGACGACGGCGGGCTCGGCGAACTGCACGCACACGTCGCGCGTGCGAATCCGATCTGGCAGGACGTCGCGGACGGCGACGAGGTGCTCGCGATCTTCCGTGCCGGCGACGCATACATCTCGCCGGGCTGGTATCCGAGCAAGCAGGCGACGCACCGGGAGGTGCCGACGTGGAACTACCGGGTCGTGCATGCGCACGGCCGCATCACGGCGCGCGACGACGAGAAGTTCGTGCGCGGCGTGGTCGCACGGCTGACGCGGACGCACGAAGCGTCGCAGCCGGTGCCGTGGAAAATGGGCGACGCACCGCAGGACTTCATGGACGAGATGCTGCAATCGATCGTCGGGCTGCAGATCAGGATCACGCAGCTCATCGGCAAGCGCAAGCTCGGGCAGAACAAGCCCGTGGCCGATATTCGCGGCGCGGGCGAAGCGCTGGTCGCGAACGGCAATCTCGCGATCGGGGAGGCGATGCTGGCGGAGGCCGACGCGAAGCGTACTTGAGCGCATGAGGACTGCAGCGCGCGGGCGCATGTCGCGCTCGCGCGCCGCGTCGGGTCACTCCGTGCGCGTCGCGCTCTTCATGCCTTCTCCCGCCTGCGCCAACGCCCCCCGAATCGCGGCCTCCGTCTTGTCGTACCCGCCTTCGCCATAACGCGTATAGACGATCTTGCCGTTCGCATCGATCAGGTACAGCGCGGGCCAGTACTGGTTGCCGTACGCGCGCCACGTGTCGTAGCGGTTGTCCTGCGCGACCGGATACCGGACGTCGAAGCGCCTGATCGCATCGGCGACGTTCTTCGCGTCGCGCTCGAACGGATATTCCGGCGTATGCACGCCGACCACGACGAGCCCCTGGTCGCGATACTTCCGATACCAGTCGTTCACGTACGGGATCGTATGAATGCAGTTGATGCACGAATACGTCCAGAAATCGACGAGCACGACCTTGCCGCGCAACTGGTCGAGCGTCAGCGGCGGGCTGTTGTGCCAGCGGTCGATGCCGGTGAAACCGGGCGCCGTCGCGCCGGCCGGCGACGCCTGCACGCCCGCGTCGTCGCGGGTGCCGGCGAAGGCGGCGAGCCCTGCCGTGGCGGCGAGGGCGATGACGAGGGCGGCGGTCTTGAGTCGGGGCAGCATGGCGTTCTCCTGATCTTTGGGGGCAGCGGCGCGATGGCGGCGGCCGGGACGGGTTTCGACAGGCCCCATTAGGCGGCGCCGACGTATCTGCGATGTGTCCGGCCGGCCGCGCGTGTGCAATGTTGTGTGTCGTCGCGGCGGCGCGATACATTGGGATACAAACGCGTGGCCGCCGTGCGGTATAAAAGCGGACATCGCCCGCCCGAACGAACCCCGACACCGATACCGACAACGACTCATGGACAAGATCGACCACGTGCTGATCGTCGACGACGATCGCGCGATCCGCGAACTGATCGCGGACTACCTGGAGAAGAACGGCATGCGCGTGTCGCTGGCCGCGAACGGCCGCGAGATGCGCAACGTGCTGGACGACGGCGCGCCCGACCTGATCGTGCTCGACCTGATGCTGCCTGGCGAGGACGGCCTGACGCTGTGCCGCGACCTGCGCGCCGGCAAGTTCCGCACGGTGCCGGTGCTGATGCTGACCGCACGCGGCGAGGAAACCGACCGCATCATCGGCCTCGAGATGGGCGCCGACGATTACCTGGCCAAGCCGTTCGCGGTGCGCGAGCTGCTCGCGCGGATCCGCTCGGTGCTGCGCCGCGCGCGCATGCTGCCGCCCGGCATGCAGGTGACGGAAACGGCCGCGCTGCTGGCGTTCGGCGAATGGCAGCTCGACACGACCGGGCGCCACCTGCTCGACGCCGACGGCACGCTGGTCGCGCTGAGCGGCGCCGAATACCGGCTGCTGCGCGTGTTCCTCGACAATCCGCAGCGCGTGCTGACGCGCGACCAGTTGCTCAACCTCACGCAAGGGCGCCAGTCCGATCCGTTCGACCGCTCGATCGACCTGCTCGTGAGCCGGCTGCGCCAGCGCCTGCGCGACGGCGCGCGCGAACCGCGCTACATCAAGACGCTGCGCAACGAGGGCTACGTGTTCTCGTCGGCCGTGACCGCCGTCGGCGGTACGCCGTGAGCGCGCGCATGTCGTGGCGCTGGCCGCGCTCGCTGTTCGCGCGGCTCGCGCTGATCCTGTGCGTGGGCCTCGCGCTCGCGCAGACGCTGTCGTTCTGGCTCACCGTGACCGAGCGGGACCAGGCGACCACGAACCTGATGATGGGCTACATCGAGCGCGAGGTCGCCAGCTCGGTCGCGCTGCTCGACCATCTGCCGCCGGCCGAGCGGGCCGCGTGGTTGCCGCGTCTCGCGCGGCGCAGCTATGCGTTCATCCTCGGGCCCGGCCAGACCGGCACGCCGCCGGAGGCGCGGCTGTCGGCGCGCGTCGAGCGCTCGATTTCGGACGGCATCGGCGGCGACTACCCGCTGACCGCGAATTCGATCCCCGGCGACCGCGAACATCTGCAGGTCCATTTGCGGCTGACCGACGGGTCGCCGCTGACGATCGACATCCATCCGATGTCGACGGTGCCGCTGTCGGGCTGGCTGCCGGCCGTGCTCGTGGTGCAGCTCGCGGTGCTGGCCGCGTGCTGCTGGCTCGCGGTGCGGCTCGCGACGCGGCCGCTCAAGCAGCTCGCGCAGGCCGCCGACGCGCTCGGCCCCGATCTGAAAGGCGAGCGGCTGAGCGAAGAAGGGCCGTCGGAAGTCGCGCGCGCCGCGCGGGCCTTCAACGCGATGCAGGACCGCATCGCGCAGTACATGGCCGAGCGCATGCAGATCCTCGCGTCGATCTCGCACGATCTGCAGACGCCGATCACGCGGATGCGGCTGCGCGTCGACGTGATGGACGACGACACGCAGGGCGCCAAGCTGCGCCAGGACCTGCTGGAGATGGAGCATCTGGTGAAGGAGGGCGTCGCGTACGCGCGAACGCTGCACGGTACCGAGGAAGCCGCGCGCCGCATCGATCTCGACGCGCTGCTCGACAGCATCGTGTACGACTACACGGATGCGGGGCAGGACGTCGCGCTGCACAGCCGCGCGCCGCTCGCGCTCGTCACGCGGCCGAAGGCGCTGCGCCGCATCGTCGGCAACCTGGTCGACAACGCGCTGAAATTCGCGGGCGCGGCCGAGATCGACGTGCAGGCGGCGCCGGACGGCGGCGCGGTGATCGCGGTGCTCGACCGCGGGCCCGGCATTCCGGACGATCAGCTCGACGCGGTGTTCGAGCCGTTCCGGCGCGTGGAGACGTCGCGCAATCGCGATACGGGCGGCACGGGGCTCGGCCTCGCGATCGCGCGGCAACTCGCGCTTGCGATGGGCGGCACGCTCACGCTGAACAACCGGCCCGACGGCGGTGGGCTCGAAGCGAGGCTGACGCTGAGGAACGCGGGATGACGCGATGCGGCGCACGAGCGTCGCGGTTTCTGTCGCGAGCCGATGCGTGTGACGCGTGCGATATGTGCGATGCGTGCGACGTCGTACGCGTTGCGGATGCGCGTCAGCAGCGGCCGGTGCGCAGCGCGACGGTCCAGTCGTCGCGGCCGCGCGAAGCCGCGACGGCGGCGGCCGTGTGCCAGTCGTATTCGACCGCATGGAATTCGACGGTCCAGCCGGCCGCCGTGCGCGACACCATCGCGTAGCGCGCATGGGGCGAGCCGGTCTCGATCCGGTGCGGATGCGGCAGGTCGTCCGCGTACGCCTGCAGCCCGACGCTGCCCGGATTGACGATCAGCCGGCCGTCGTCGAGCTTCGCGGTACGCGGCACGTGCGTGTGGCCGCACAGGATCAGCGAGGCCGCCGCGTCGCCCGCGCGTTCCGCGATCTCGTCGCGCGTGGCCGCGCGGCAGCCGTCGGGCGTGACCGTTTCGAGGAAATAGACGAGATCGCTGGCCGGCGTGCCGTGCACCATCAGCACGTCGCCGTCGAGCATCACGCGTTCGGGCAGCGCGGCGATCCAGTCGAACTGGTCGGCGCGCAGCGTATCGTGCGCCCAGCGATCGGACAGCCGCATCGCGTCGCGATCGTAGGTGAGCAATTGGTGTTCGTGATTGCCCTTGACGGTCGGCAGGTCGAGCGCGATCAGGCGGTCGGCCGTCTCGGCCGGATGGAGCGCGCCCGACACGATGTCGCCGAGATTGACGATCACGTCGGCGCCGCGGCGGCGGACGTCGTCGAGCACCGCGTCGAGCGCGGCGAGATTGCCGTGGATGTCGGACAGCGCGGCGATTTTCATGGCGGGGCGTCGATGGGGGGAGCGGCGATTGTCGCGCAATTCGGCGCGGGCCGTCCAATCGCGTCACGGCGTCACGGCGTCACGGCGTCACGGCGTCACGGCGTCGGCGCGCGAGGCCGCGGGCGGCGCGTCAGTCGGTCGCGAGCCGTGCGTACATCGCGAAATCGCCCGGCGTGCCGCGCACCATCTTGTAGGCGCGCAGCAGCCCTTCGTAGCGGTAGCCGCACTTCTGCAGCACGCGCGCGGAGCCGGCGTTGCCGGTCAGCACGACGGCCTGCATGCGGATGAAGCCGCCGTGCGCGAACGCCCACGCGGTGACGGCTTCGCATACCGCGCTCGCGATGCCGCGCCCCCAGTGCGTCGGCGCGAGGTCGTACGCGATCTCCGCCGAGCGGTTCGCGGTGGACACCGTATGCAGCCCGATCGTCCCGGCGAGCGCGCCCGATGCCGTGTCGACGATCGCGAGACGCCGGACCGAATCCGGATTGGCCGATTCGATGTCGTCGAACAGCGGCAGCAGATCGTCGGGCGAGCGCAGGTTCCAGCTCGTGTGGCGGACGACGTCGGGATTCGACAGATACGCGTACCACGCGTCGAGGTCCGCGCGTTCGAGTTGCCGGAGCGACAGGCCGGGGAATCCGCTGCGGGGCGGGGCGGCGATTTTCATCGAACCGGGCGCCTACGCGGCATGGCGTCGGTACAGCGCCAGCGACCCGGCGAGCGCGAGCAGCATCGCGCCGCACGTGCGTTCGAGCCACAGCGCGCCCGAGCGCTTCAGCAGTCGCACCGCGCGTGCGCCGAGCAGCGCGTAGCCGAACATCACGACGCCGTCGAGCAGCGCGAACGTGACCGCGAGCGCGACGTATTGCGGCGCGAGCGGCGCCTGCGGATCGAGGAACTGCGGCAGGAACGCGGAGAAGAACAGATAGCCCTTCGGGTTCGTCACCGCGGTCAGGAAGCTTTTCGCGAAGATCGACGCGTGGTGTCCGGCGGCCGTGCCGCCTTGCGCGACCGCCACGTCGAGCGATCCCTTCGACATCAGCAGCCGGATGCCGACATAGGCGAGGTAGGCGGCGCCGAGCCATTTCACGACCGAGAACCAGAACGCCGACGCCATCAGCAGCGCGCCGAGGCCGAGCGCGACCGCGACGATCAGCACGCAGTCCGACAGCATCGCGCCCGCGAAACCGTAGGCCGCGCGGCGCACGCCGTAGCGCGAGCCGTTGGTCAGCGCGAGCAGCACGGTCGGGCCGGGTGTCGCGATGCCGACGAACGCGACGGCGGCGAAGATCAGCAGGGTCGTTTCATGCATGAAGAAGCTCCCGATGGAAGGCGCGCAGCCGATTATCGTGCGCGTCGCCCCGTGCTGTACAGGCGCGACGACCGCGCATCCGGCCGTGCATTCGACTATCTCAATTTTGGCAAGAAACTGTTGTCATTATTCCGCTGTGGAACGGAACCGGTTCCAACTACCATACCGGCCGCAGCGGGCATGCCCGCCGCTTCGTCGCGCGCGAACGTCGCCGGCCTCGCACCGCCGGCGGATGTCGGCGCCCGCGCGCTACTCGCCACAGCCAGAACAACGGGTTCACCGCCCGGAGACATGAAAACCATGAACAAGCAACTGATCGCAGCCCCGCTGCTGCTCTCGCTCGCGGGTATCGCTGCCGCGCAAAGCTCCGTCACGCTGTACGGCATCGTCGACGCGGGCGTGACCTATCGCAGCAACGAACGCGTCGGCTCCGCGGGCGCGTACGCCGGGCATTCGAGCGTCGGGCTCACGACCGGCAACCTGTCCGGCAGCCGCTGGGGCATCAAGGGTTCGGAGGATCTCGGCGGCGGGATGCGCGCGCTGTTCGTCCTCGAGAACGGCTTCGACATCACCAACGGCACGTCGGGCCAGGGCGGCCGCCAGTTCGGCCGGCAGGCGTTCGTCGGCGTCGGCAGCGACCGCTACGGCACGATCACGCTCGGCCGCCAGTACACGTCGCTCGACGATTTCGTGAGCCCGGTCGGCCCGTCGTCGTTCATCGGCGGCTTCGGCGCGCACCCGGGCGACATCGACGATCTCGACCAGACCGCGCGCGTCGACAGCGCGATCAAGTACACGAGCGCGAACTACTCGGGCTTCACGTTCGGCGCGCTGTACGGCTTCGGCGGCCAGCCGGGCAGCATGAAGCAGCGCAACACGTGGAGCGTCGGCGCCGCGTACGCGGCCGGCCCGCTGCGCGTGGGCGTCGGCTACGAGCGCTCGGACAACAGCAAGACGGGCGCGACCGATCCGACGGCGGGCAAGTGGCAGAGCACCGACGACGGCCTGTTCAATTCGTCGATCAACGAAGGCTACGCGAGCGCGCAGTCGCAGCAGGTGATCGCGACGGGGGCGACGTACGACTTCGGCCCGGCCGTCGTCGGCGTGAACTACAGCAACGTGCAGTACCGCAGCGGCGCGCAGTCGCTGTTCAGCGGCCACGCGACCTTCAACGTCGCGGGCGTGTTCACGCGCTGGAACGTGCAGCCGCAGACGCAGCTGTTCGCCGGCTACAGCTACACGCGCGGCAGCGACGTCGACGGCATCGACAACCGCGCGCAGTATCACAACGTCACGCTCGGCGCCGTCTACGACCTGTCGAAGCGCACCAGCGTGTACCTGCTCGGCGCGTATCAGCATGCGTCCGGCACGACGCTCGACGCGCTCGGCCGGCCGGTGGCCGCGACCGCGTCGGTGTCGGACAAGGCGAACGGCCACTCGTCCGATTCGCGGTCGCAGGCAATCGTGAGCCTGGGGCTGCGCCAGAAGTTCTGACGCAGCGATCGTTGCGCATGCAACGGAGCCCGCTGCCGCTACGCGGCGGGCCCCGTCGTGTGCAGGCGCCTATACTGTCGCCTCCGTTTTCGAGGAGACGACATGACCCGAACGTTTTCCGCGCGCTGCCTGTGCGGCGCCGTGACCGTCACGCTGTGCGGCGAGCCGGCGGCGCGTGCGAATTGCCATTGCGCGACCTGCCGCGATTTCTATGGCACGCCGATGCTGTCCGCAACCGCATGGCCGCCGGAGCAGGTGACGATCGACGGCGGCCATGCGACGTTCCCGCATCCGTCGAAGTCGATGTCGCGCGCGTGGTGCGCGTCGTGCGGCGAGATCGTGTTCGGGACGAACCGGCTCGGCATGCGCGTCGTGCCGAACAGCCTGAGTGCGCGTGCGCATGGCGGGCAATTGCCCGGCGACCTGCAGCCGACGATGCACCTGTTCTACCGGCAACGCGTGATCGACGTCGTCGATGCCCTGCCGAAATACGTCGACGGCTGGGACGGCCCGACGTTCGACCCGACGAACTGAACGATCGGCGCCGCGTGCCGGTACGGCCGGCGCGCTTTTTTCCGCCGCATTTTCCTTTCCCATCCGCTTTCCCTGCCGTGCGCGAACTCGCAAAAAGCGGATCGCGCCGGATCAATATTTTTTTTCTTTCATTTAAATTTCGATTTGTAATAATCGGAACGACTTCCGGCGAATGAAAAGGAATGCGGTCATGTCAGAAAGAATGACGTGCCTGCATTCGGAGACCCGGAAGAAAATGCCGGGGAATGCGCTGAAACCGCGCGGCTGGCAGGCCGTCGCGGCGAGGGTTCGCAGATTTTGCGATCGTTGACGAAAAAGCGCCGGACGGCAAAAGGCGCGGAGTGAATAATTCGGGGTAACGGCGAATGCGCATTGCCGGAATCACCAATATTTCATGCGCCGCGATTTACAGTGTCGACCATTGTTCGTCTGGGAGCATTATTCATGTCAATGAAACGAATCCGCGCGGTATTGCTGGGAATGTGCATGGCGATGCTGGCGTCGGCAAGCCATGCGCAGGCGCAATACACGACCGACTGGCTCGCGAACACGTACGGCACGCTGGCGTCGCACGTCGGCAACGGCGCGCGCTCGATGTGGGTCGCGCCCGAAGGCGTGATCTACACGGCGTCGCGCTGGGACGAGAACGCGGGCGGCGTCGCGATCTACCAGAACGGCCAGCCGCTCGGCACGATCGGCATCCACGACGAATTCCAGGGCGGCGCGATCACCGGCAACTCGACGTCGCTGTTCGTCGCGCTCGGCTACAACCGCACGTTCGGCAGCGGCTCGGTGGGCCGCTACAACCGGAGCACGAACCAGCGCGACCTGCGCATTCCGGTCAGCACGTGGACGGGCATCCAGTATGCGGACGTGATCACGGGCCTCGCGACGGGCGGCAACCTGCTGTACGTGAGCGACTTCTACGGTAACCGCGTGCGCGTCTATACGACCGACGGCGTGTGGCAGCGCGACATCGGCGTCACGGGCCCTGGCGCGCTGGCGCTCGATGCGGCCGGCAACCTGTGGGTCGCGCGCAAGAGCGCGGGCGTCGTCGCGCAATTCAGCGCGACCGGCGCGGCGATGAACACGCTGCAGATGGCGGCCGGCGCGCGGCCGGCGTCGCTGTACTTCGATGCGTCGATGGGCCGTTTGATGGTGGGCGACGAAGGGCCCGACATGAACATCAAGGTGTATGGCGGGCTGCCCGGGATGCCCGTGCAGATCGGCACGTTCGGCGTGCAGGGCGGCTATCTCGACACGACGACGGGCATCAAGGGGCAGGTCGGCGACAAGCGCTTCACGCGCGTCGCGGCGCTCGGCAAGGATGCCGCCGGCAACCTGTACGTGTTGAACAATGCATGGGGCGGCGGCTGGGATCTCGGCCGCAACGGCAGCACCGATCTGCATGCGTACAGCCCGATCGGCACGCTGCAATGGAAACTGCAGGCGCTGAACTTCGAGGGCATCGCCGCGCCCGACCCCGCGACCGACGGCACGTTGTTCTTCAGCGGCAACAACGTCTATACGGGCACCGCGGGCGGCACGTTCGTCGCGAACACGGTCGATCCGTTCACCTATCCGAAGGACCCGCGCCTCGACATGAACGACTATCAGCGCGGCCAGCACTTCGGCCAGCTCGTGACGGTCGGCGGCAACCGGATCCTCGTCGCGTCGGGCCAGAACCCGGGCAACTTCAACTTCTACTACTTCAACCCCGCGAGCGGCTATATCGCGATTCCGGCCGGCTCGCTGCCCGGCAAGCCGTTCAACACGACGTTGCAGGTGACGGCCGGTTTCGACATCGACGGCAACGGCGACGTGTGGGCCGGCCTGAACGGCTCCAACGTGATCACGCGCTACCCGATGACGGGCTTCGACGCGACCGGCAAGCCGTCATGGGGCAAGCCGGTGACGACGGCCGTGCCGAGCAGCGTGGCGCCCGTGACGCGCATCATCTACCAGGCCGACAGCGACACGATGATCCTCGCGCAGGGCCTTGCGGGCAACTGGGACTGGACCGCGATGAACGGGCACATCGAGGTCTATCGCGGCTGGAAGAACGGCAACACGAGCACGCCGAACCCGGTGATCGACCTGACGAGCGCGAACCCCAAATCGATCGCGGCGGCCGGCCACTACCTGTTCGTCGGCTATGTGCACACGGTGCCGAACATCGACGTATTCGACCTGAACACCGGCGCGCTCGTCACGACGCTGACGAACTCGAACGCGGCGGCGATGGACGTCGGCAACGACGTCGATTCGATGTACGGCGTGCGCGCGTATCTGCGCTCGACCGGCGAATACGTGATCACGAAGGACAACTACAACGGCTCGAGCATCGTCGTGTATCGCTGGCGCCCGTGAGCGCGCCGCGGCGTCAGAACGATACCGTCGTGGTCAGCGTGACGAGCCGCGGCTCGCCGACCGCGACGATCAGGTTGCTGTTGCTCGACGGATAGTAGGTCTTGTCGAGCAGGTTCTTCACGTTGAGCTGGAAGCGGGTCGGGAATTTGCCGATCGTCGTTTCGTACGCCGCGAACGCGTCGACGCTCACGTAGCCGGGCAGCGTGAAGCTGTTCGCGGTGTCGCCCGAGCGCGCGCCGACGAGCCGCGCCCCGCCGCCGAAGCGCCAGCGTCCGGGCAGGTTCGCGATGGCCGTGTCGTAGACCGCGAACAGGCTGCCCGTGTGGCGCGCGACGTTGACGAGCGGCGTATTGCTGTCGCGATCGTTCGCGTTCGTATACGCATAGCTGCCGATCACGCTCAGGTGGCGCGTGATTTGCCCGGCGACGTCGAGTTCGATTCCGCGCGAGCGCGCGGTGCCGATCGTCGACGTGATGTCGCCGACCGTGACCGCGACGTTGCGCTTGTCGATCTGGTACACGGCGAGCGTGCCCGTGATCGCGGGCTTCAGGCTGAACTTCAGCCCGGCCTCGAGCACGCGGCCGTATTCCGGCGCAAGCGGCGCCGCGACGTTCGACGCGACGTTCGGCTTGAACGAGCGGCTCACGTTCGCGTACGCGGTCAGCGCCGGCGTGAGCGCATACGCGAGCCCGAACTGCGGCAGCCAGACGCTGCCGCGCGAGCGGTCGGCGAACACGAACGGCCGGCCCATCCCCGATTCCTGCTGCCAGTTTTCCCAGCGCAGCCCGCCTACCGCAGTGAGGCGCTCGGTGATTTTCACCGAATCCTGCACGATCGTCGAATACGCATGCACGACCGAGCGCGAATCGCTTTGCTTCGTATTGGGTATGCCGCCGGGCGCGAGCAGGCCGTACACGGGATCGTAGAGATTGAAGCCCGTCGTCGCCTTGCCGCGAATCGTGTCGCCGCGGAAGCTGCGCTGCCGTTCGTATTCGCCGCCGACATAGATCGCGTGGTGCATCCCCGCGAGCGTCACGTTGCCGAGCAGGCCGAGCGTCGCGATCTGGTCGGAATCGTTGCGTCCGAGGTTCGCATCGGACGAGCGCGTCAGCGCGCCGGTCCTGCTGTTGAACGCGGTGGCGCGCGTGATGAACTGGTCGTAACGGTCGCGGCCCCAGCCGTAGGTCGCGCGCACGCGCCATGCATCGGAGAAGCGGTGCTCGATGCGCGTACGCAGCGTTTCCTGGATGCCGCTGCTTTGCGACCACGCCTCCTCGTAGCGGCGATAGCGCAGCGCATCGTCGAGCTGGCCGTTCACGAGCACGGTGCCGCGGTCGAACGGCGTCGTGTAGTCGACGTACTGGTAACTGACGTCGATCGACGTGTTCGCGTCGTGCCACGACAGCGCGGGCGCGATCAACGCATGGCGTTCGCGGCCGAAGCTGCGCCAGTAGCGGCTCGTGTCGTATTCGCCGGTCAGCCGGAATGCGAGCGTGCCGCCCGCGACTTGCCCCGGCTTGCCGAGCGGCCCCGTGAGATCGAACTGCGCGTTGCTGCCGCCGTGGTTCGTGCGCGACGCGGAGATCGAGCCGCCGAACGTGTCTTCCGGCTTGCGCGTGACGAGGTTGATCACGCCGCCCGGATCCTGCATCCCGTACAGCAGCGAGGCGGGGCCCTTCAGGACTTCGACGCGATCGATCGTCGCGAGATAGCTGTGCAGCACCGGCGTGCGCACGCCGTCGACCAGCACCGAGCCGTCGTTGTTCGATCCGAAGCCGCGCTTGATGAACGCGTCGCGCGTGCCGCCGAGCGTGTTCGTCTGCGTGACGCCGCTGATGTTGCCGAGCACGTCGTCGAGCGAGCGCGCCTGCTGATCCTGCATCACGCTGCTGCTGACCACCGCGACCGACTGCGGGATCTCCGTGAGCGCACGGTCGCCGCCGCCCGCGATGCTCGTCGTGCGTGGCTGATAGCCGATCGTCGGATCGACGGCCGACGATGCGTTGACGCTGATCGTCGGGAGTTCGTGTTCGGCCGGCGCCGCAGCGGCGGTTGCGGGCGCAACGGGTTCGGCGCCCGCGGCCTGCACGCCGCTCGCGGCGCACAGGGTGAGCAGGACCGGCAGGCGTGTGCGCCACGGACGCAGGGTCCGGGCACGGCGAGGCATTCGGCGGAATGGCATGAATCGATGCAGGAAGAGGCGTGCTGAGGATCGTGTTGCGGGCCGCGGCGTTGCAGTGCGGCCAGGACGCGCATGATACACGTAATGAGAATCATTTGCAATTGTAATGAAGCGATCGGGCAGCGCTCGCCGCTCGATTGCCGGCCTGCCGGCAGTCTGCTACCGTAGCGGCCAAAATCAGACGCAGTGAAATTCAACGAGAGAGCCGGGGGCCGCACCATGTCATCTTCCTGTCGCGTCGCGTTCAGCGCGACGCCATGCACCGCGCACGACCATGCGGGCGATGAAGCGATCGCAGCCGTGTACCGCCATTCGAACGATTAAAGCAACGGAAACGAATTCGACCGGCGTCGCGCCGGGCTTCGATCACTTCAACCACCACGCTGGACGGGAGACCACCATGAAGAAGATTTCCGCGCCGTTCATGACGGCCGCGCTTGCGGCCTGCGCGCTGCTGCCGTGCGTTCACGAGGCCGCCCGTGCGGCGTCGAGCGCCGAACCTGCGCTCGACGTGCACTACGGCGCCGTAATCGAGGCCTATACGCAGGACATGGCTGTTGCGAAGACGAAGTACGACGGCAAGCGCCTCACGTTCGTCGGCGCCGTGATCCGGATGGGCAGCGATCCGGATGGCACGTATTTCGGTGCGCTGACGGCCGACGGCGAGCAGTTCGACACGCATTTCGACGTGGCCGACCAAGGCGCGCTGAAGCCGAAATTTCCCGGCGGCGAGATCAAGCCGTTCGTCACGTCCGCGGCGTTCCGGTTCAGCTGTGTGAACGAAGGCTATATCGACGCGCCGGTGCTGCCGGGGTTGAAGCTGTCGCATTGCCGGCTCGCCGATTGAGCCGAGCGATGGGGGCGCACCGAGCGCGATGGTCGAGCGGGGCCGGGTTGCAGCGCCATTGATCGGTCGGGAATTCAGGTGTCTTGATCGATGGCCGGCCAAGATGCGCCGTTGATCGTTCCAGTATTGCGATGGGCCGCCGCGAGTCGGGCGGTCCATCTACCGATCTACAGGTCTACAGATCGAGTACCAGCAGCTCGGTTCGCGACCGCGAGCAGCACGGCATGAACTGGTCGCCGGCCGCCTTTTCGTCGTCGGTCAGATACGCATCGCGATGATCGGGCTCGCCTTCGAGCACGCGAGTCAAGCACGTGCCGCACACGCCTTGCTCGCACGACGTCAGCACGTCGACGCCGTGCGCCGCCAGCGCCGCGATCACCGTGCATCCGGCCGGCACGTCGATCACCTTACCGCTGCTCGCGATCCGCACCTGGAATGCGCGATCCGCGCCGGACGATGCCACCGCGCCGCCGAAGAACTCGTAGTGCAACCGCGCGTCGCCCCAGCCGCGCTCGCGTGCCGCGTTCAGCACCGCATCCATGAAGCCGCGCGGGCCGCATACGTACAGGTGCGTGCCGTCGGGCGCGCCGGCGAGCACGGCAGCCAGATCGAAGCGTTGCGCGGGATCGCCGTCGTCGACGTGCAAGCGCGCGCGATCGCGAAATCCGGCCGCATTGATCCGCTCGACGAAGGCCATCCGATCGGCCGAACGCGCGCAGTAATGCATGTCGAACGGCATGCCCGACGAGAACAGCCGTTCCGCCATGCTGAGAATCGGCGTGACGCCGATCCCGCCGGCGAGCAACAGATGGTGCGGCGCGTCGCACGCGAGCGGAAATTGATTGCGCGGCAGGCCGATCCGCACGATATCGCCTTGCCGGACTTCGTCGTGAATCGCACGCGACCCGCCGCGGCCGTCGGCCTCGCGCAGCACCGCGATTTGATAGCGATCGCGTTGCTCCGGGTGGTTGCACAGCGAGTACTGACGCACGAGCCCGCCCGGAAGATGCACGTCGATATGCGCGCCGGCGTCGAAGCGCGGCAATGGCGAGCCGTCGTCGCTGACCAGTTCGAAGCCGCAGATGTCGCGCGCTTCCTGCCACTTGCGGGCCACGCGCACCGTCAATGTCGCGCCGCTCATGACGCCTCCTTGACGTGCGCGACCGGCATCACGGGCCGCTGCGGGCTCGCCGCGTTTTCGGCGGCGAGCAGCCGGTCGATCACCTTGCGCGACAGCACACCGCCGGCGTCGATGTTGAGCTTGAGGAGCGTGCGCTCGGGCCACTGCTCGAGATTGCGCTGCTGTCGCTCGAGCATCTCGAGATCCTCCGCGAAAATCTTGCCCTGGCCTTCGCGGATCTCGGCGGTCAGCGCGTGATCGTCGGGCCGGAAGTTGCGCGCCATCCCCCAGAAGTACCAGATCGACGTATCCGTCTCGGGCGTGATGAAGTCGACCACGATCGACGACGCCTTCCTGTCCGCCGGCGCGTCGTAGCCGCCGTGGCCCGCATGCGCGACGCCCACTTCGATCATCACGTGGCTCGGCGGCGTGAAGCGGCAGATCTGCCAGCGGTCGACCGGCACGTCGTCGGCGAGTCCGTTGCCGCGCAGCGCCATCCGCCAGAACGGCGGCGGCATCACGTTTTCCATGAAGCGGCTCGTGACGACTTCGTCGCCGTGGCTGGTCGTCTTCGGCGGCGCTTCGTCGATTTCCTTCTGGCCGATGCTCGTCGCATGCACGTAGGTCTCGTGCGTGAGATCCATCAGGTTGTCGATCATCAGCCGGTAGTCGCAGCGAATGTGATAGAGGCCGCCGCCGTGCGCCCAGGCCGGATCCTCGGCCCACGCCAGCGCGGGCAGTTTGGCGGGATCGGCTGCGGACGCGTCTCCCGGCCACACCCACACGAAGCCGTACCGCTCGATCGCCGGGAAGCTGCGAATCGGCGGGAAGCCGCCGACACGCTGGCCCGGCATGCCGGTCGTCCGGCCGTTGCAGCCCATTTCCAGCCCGTGATAACCGCACACGAGCACGCCGTCGCGCACGAACCCCAGCGACAGCGGCGCGCCGCGGTGCGGGCAGAAGTCCTCGAGCGCGGCGACCTGGCCGTCCGCCGCGCGGTAAAACACCATCGATTCGTTGCAGATCTTGCGGCCCAGCGGCTTGCCGTCGATCTCGTCAGGCGTGCACGCCACGTACCACGCGTTCTTGAGAAACATGATCTTTGTCTCCTTCGGGGCGGTGCCGCCGGGGATGCGGCCCGATCTTCATTCCGTGTACTGAATGAGATTCAGTGTACTTATTGAGATTGGCGAGAGCAAGGCGGGCGGTATACTGGTTTTCCCGGGAACGTGGCGCAACGCGGCGCCATGCCGACGGCGCGCGCAACCGGCGTGCGCCGCCTACGTCATCGACTCATTCATGGAAAAAACGAATCCCGCCGACCTGCCGGCTTTCCCGATCGACCTGTACGACGAACCCGGGCACCTGATCCGGCGCGCGCACCAGATCGCGGTCGCGATGTTCTACGAGAAGCTGGGCCGGGACGTGACGCCCGTGCAGTACGCGGTGCTGCGGATGCTCTACGAGAATCCGGGGCTCGACCAGGTGACGCTCGCGCAGCGCGTGGCGCTCGACACGTCGACCACCGCCGATCTCGCGGTCCGGCTCGAAGCGAAAGGATTGATCGTCCGCGAAGTGCTGCCGCGGCGTCAGCGGCGCCTGCTGTTGACGCCGGCGGGCGTCGAGTTGCTCACGCATCTGATTCCGTCGGTGCAGGAACTGCGCGCCGGCCTGTTCGACGGGATGGGCGACGACGATTCGCGGGAACTGATGCGCCTGTTGCGCAAGTTCGTCCATTTGAACAACGAGCAGAGTCGCGCGCCGCTGCGGGTGAGCGAGGATTCGTAGTGGCGCCGAGCCGTCGGCAGCGAAAGCGGTGGCGGGGCAGCCGCCGCGCTGCCCGACGGCGTCACGCGCGTGACGCTTCCCCTTCCAGTCGCCGCACGGCTTCGGACACTTCGTTCCGGAAGCGCACGAGCGCCGCCTGTTCCGGCGCCGGCGGCTGTACGGCGGCCCACAGCATGTCGATCAATTGCGTGGCCGTCGTTTCCGTATCGAGCTTGCGGTGCCCGAGGATCGCGTCCCACAGCACGTGCTCGATCGGCCCGAACACCATCGAGCGGAGCAGGCTCAGCGGCAGGTCCGCGCGAACCTGCCCGGCCGCCTGGCCGCGCGCGAGCACGTCCATCAGCGGCGCCGTGTAGCGGCGCTGCAGCGCGGTGAGCTCGTCGCTCAGCGCATGCTGCTTCGCGCGGCCTTCCGACAGCACCAGCGCGCACAATCCCGTGCCGTTCACGAGCATCAGCCGCAGGTGCGTGCGCACGATGAACGCGAACTGTTGCTGCACCGACGCGTCGCGCGGCATCCCGTGTTCGAACGCGGCGATGATTTCGTCGTACCAGTCGGCGATCACGCGCGCGCACAGCTCGCGCTTGCCGCGGAAATAGCTGAACACCGTCGCCTCCGACACGCCCACGCGCTGCGCGATCTCGGCGGCCGTCGCATGCTCGTAACCTTTTTCGGCAAACACTTCCCGGCCGGCGCGCAGAATGTCCTGCACGCGCTGCTGGGATTTGCGCCCGGCGGGTGCGCGCGGCGTGTCGGCGCGGTCGGCTTTGGCGGTGGCGGTCATGGTGTCGGGGGGGGGGCGGCTGTCATGCTCGCATGATAGCTGAGTATCACTCAGAAAACTATTGACGCCGAACCCGGCGAGGCGCGAAACTGTGCAAAATTTCCGCTGTATTGGTCAATGAATCGGCGTATTCATTCGATGTGAGCAAAACTCAGAAATCGGTGGGTGCGACACACTTTCTGGAGACGGAGGAGACATGATCAACCTGCCCGGCGTGCAATTCATGCTCGGTGAAGACATCGAGATGCTGCGCGACGCCGTCGCGACGTTTGCGGCGAAGGAAATCGCGCCGCGCGCGGCGGAGGTCGACCGCACCGACCAGTTCCCGATGGATCTGTGGAAGAAGTTCGGCGATCTCGGCGTGCTCGGCATGACCGTCTCCGAGGAATACGGCGGCGCGAACATGGGCTACACCGCGCACATGGTCGCGATGGAGGAGATCTCGCGCGCGTCGGCGTCGATCGGCCTGTCGTACGGCGCGCATTCGAACCTGTGCGTGAACCAGATCCACCGCAACGGCACCGACGCGCAAAAACGGAAGTACCTGCCGAAGCTCGTGTCGGGCGAACACGTCGGCGCGCTCGCGATGAGCGAGCCGAATGCCGGCTCCGACGTCGTCAGCATGAAGCTGCGCGCGGACAAGCGCGGCGACCGCTACGTGCTCAACGGCACGAAGATGTGGATCACCAACGGCCCCGATTGCGACACGCTCGTCGTCTACGCGAAGACGGACGTCGACGCCGGCCCGCGCGGCATCACCGCATTCATCGTCGAGAAGGGGATGAAGGGCTTCTCGGTCGCGCAGAAGCTCGACAAGCTCGGCATGCGCGGGTCGCACACGGGCGAGCTGGTGTTCCAGGACGTCGAAGTGCCGGAAGAGAACATCCTCGGCCAACTGAACGGCGGCGTGAAGGTGCTGATGAGCGGCCTCGACTACGAGCGCGCGGTGTTGTCGGGCGGCCCGACGGGCATCATGGCTGCGTGTCTCGATGCGGTGGTGCCGTATATCCACGACCGCAAGCAGTTCGGCCAGTCGATCGGCGAATTCCAGCTGATCCAGGGCAAGGTCGCCGACATGTACACCACGTTCCAGGCGTGCCGTGCGTACCTGTACGCAGTGGGCCGCCATCTCGACTCGGCGGGCAGCGACCACATTCGCCAGGTGCGCAAGGACTGCGCGGGCGTGATCCTCTACACGGCCGAGAAGGCGACGTGGATGGCCGGCGAGGCGATCCAGATCCTCGGCGGCAACGGCTACATCAACGAATACCCGGTCGGGCGCCTGTGGCGCGATGCGAAGCTGTACGAGATCGGCGCCGGCACGAGCGAGATCCGCCGGATGCTGATCGGCCGCGAGCTGTTCGCGGAAACGATGTAACGCCCACGTCACGCGAACGGAGCCCCGTCGATGCCGATCATCGAATCGAAACTGAACCCGCGTTCGGAAGACTTCCGCGCGAATGCCGCGGCGCTGGAAGCCGTTGTCGCCGACCTGCGCGCGAAGATCGAACAGCTCGCGCAGGGCGGCGGCCAGGCCGCGCGCGACAAGCACCTGGCGCGCGGCAAGCTGCTGCCGCGCGAGCGCATCGCGCAACTGCTCGATCCGGGCGCGCCGTTTCTCGAGCTGTCGCAGCTCGCCGCGAACGGCATGTACAACGACGACGCGCCGGGCGCGGGCGTCATCACCGGGATCGGCCGCATCGCCGGCCGCGAATGCGTGATCGTGTGCAACGACGCGACGGTCAAGGGCGGCACCTACTATCCGATCACGGTGAAGAAGCACGTGCGCGCGCAGGAAATCGCCGCGGAAAACCGGCTGCCGTGCGTGTACCTCGTCGATTCGGGCGGCGCGAACCTGCCGAACCAGGACGACGTGTTTCCCGATCGCGATCACTTCGGCCGCATCTTTTTCAACCAGGCGACGATGTCGGCCGCGGGGATCGCGCAGATCGCGGTCGTGATGGGCTCGTGCACGGCCGGCGGCGCGTACGTGCCGGCGATGAGCGACGAGTCGATCATCGTGAAGGACCAGGGCACGATTTTCCTCGGCGGGCCGCCGCTCGTGAAGGCTGCGACCGGCGAGGAAGTGAGCGCGGAGGATCTGGGCGGCGGCGACGTGCACACGCGCCTGTCGGGCGTGGCCGATCATCTCGCGCAGAACGACGCGCATGCGTTGTCGATCGCGCGCAACATCGTCGGCCATCTCGCACCGAAGATTGCGCCGCCGGTCGCGCTGCGCGAGCCGAAGCCGCCGCGCTACGACGCGAAGAGCCTGTACGGCGTGATTCCGGTCGACACGCGCAAGCCGTTCGACGTGCGTGAAGTGATCGCGCGCATCGTCGACGATTCCGAGTTCGACGAATTCAAGGCGCGCTTCGGCACGACGCTCGTCACGGGCTTCGCGCACATCTGGGGCCATCCGGTCGGGATCGTCGCGAACAACGGCATCCTGTTTTCCGAATCGGCCGTGAAGGGCGCGCATTTCATCGAGCTGTGCTGCCAGCGCAAGATTCCGCTCGTGTTCCTGCAGAACATCACGGGCTTCATGGTCGGGCGCAAGTACGAGAACGAAGGCATCGCGCGGCATGGCGCGAAGATGGTGACGGCCGTGTCGAATGCGAAGGTGCCGAAATTCACGGTGATCATCGGCGGCTCGTTCGGCGCCGGCAACTACGGGATGTGCGGCCGCGCGTTCGGCCCGCGCTTCCTGTGGATGTGGCCGAACGCCCGCATCTCGGTGATGGGTGGCGAACAGGCCGCGTCGGTGCTCGCGACCGTGCGTCGCGACGGCATCGAAGCGAAGGGCGGGTCGTGGTCGGCCGAGGAAGAGGACGCGTTCAAGCAGCCGATTCGCGACCAGTACGAGCGCCAGGGCCATCCGTATTATGCGAGCGCGCGGCTGTGGGACGACGGCGTGATCGATCCCGCGCAGACGCGCGACGTGCTCGGGCTCGGCCTTGCCGCGTCGATGAACGCGCCGATCGACGACACGCGCTTCGGCGTGTTCCGCATGTAACGCCCGGGAGGACAGACCGATGCGATACGAAACGATCAAGGTAAGCGAAGCCGGCCGCGTGGCGACCGTCACGCTCGCGCGGCCCGACGTGCGCAATGCGTTCAACGAGACGATGATCGCCGAGCTGACCACCGCGTTCGAATGGCTCGACGCGTACCAAGGCGTGCGCGCGATCGTGCTCGCCGCGGAAGGGACGGCATTCTGCGCGGGCGCGGATCTGAACTGGATGAAGAAGATGGCCGGTTACTCGGCCGACGAGAACCGCGCCGATGCGCGCAAGCTCGCGCGGATGCTCGAAGCGATTTATCGCTGCCGCAAGCCGGTGATCGCGCGCGTGCATGGCGATGCGTATGCGGGCGGCGTGGGCCTCGTCGCGGCGGCCGACATCGCGATCGCCGCCGACGGCGTGAAGTTCTGCCTGTCGGAAGCGCGGCTCGGGCTGATTCCCGCGACGATCGCGCCGTACGTCGTGCGTGCGATGGGCGAGCGCGCGGCGCGCCGCTATTTCACGACGGCCGAGGTGTTCGACAGCACGCGTGCCGCGTCGCTCGGCTTCATTCACGATGCGGTGCCGGCCGACGCGCTCGACGAAACGGTCGCGAAGCTGGCCGCGACGCTCGTCGCGAACGGCCCCGACGCGGTGACGGCGTGCAAGCGGCTCGTCGCCGACGTGGCCGGCCGCGCGCTCGACGCGACGCTGATCGAGCAGACCGCCGACTGGATCGCGCAGACCCGCGCCGGCGCGGAAGCGCGCGAAGGGATCGCGTCCTTCCTCGACAAGCGCACGCCGTCGTGGCGTGAATGATCGCGTGACCCCAACCTTCCGGACGACATCGAAGCCATGTTCGACAAGATTCTGATCGCCAACCGCGGCGAAATCGCGTGCCGCGTCGCCGCGACGTGCAAACGTCTCGGGATCGCGAGCGTCGCCGTCTATTCCGACGCGGACGCGAACGCGAAACACGTGGCCGCATGCGACGAGGCCGTGCACATCGGCGGCTCGGCCGCGGCAGACAGCTACCTGCGCATCGAGCGCATCATCGAAGCCGCGCGCGCGACCGGCGCACAGGCGATTCATCCCGGCTACGGCTTTCTGTCGGAGAACGAAGATTTTGCGCATGCATGCGAAGCGGCCGGCATCGTGTTCATCGGGCCGCCGGTCGACGCCATCGCGGCGATGGGATCGAAGGCGGCCGCCAAGGCGCTGATGCACGCGGCCGCCGTGCCGCTCGTGCCCGGCTATCACGGCGACGACCAGGACGCGGCCAGGCTGCATCGCGAAGCCGACGGGATCGGCTATCCGGTGCTGCTGAAAGCGAGCGCGGGCGGCGGCGGCAAGGGGATGCGCGTGGTCGAGCGCTCCGACGATTTCCCGGCGGCGCTCGCGTCGTGCCAGCGCGAGGCCGCGAGCAGCTTCGGCAACGATCGCGTGCTGATCGAGAAATACCTGACGCGTCCGCGCCACGTCGAAGTGCAGGTGTTCGGCGACACGCACGGCAATACCGTGTACCTGTTCGACCGCGACTGCTCGGTGCAGCGCCGTCACCAGAAGGTGCTCGAGGAAGCGCCGGCGCCGGGGCTGCACGACGACGTGCGCCAGGCAATGGGCGAAGCGGCCGTCGCGGCCGCGCGTGCGGTCGGCTATGTCGGCGCGGGCACCGTCGAGTTCATCATGACGGGCGACGCGTTCTACTTCATGGAGATGAACACGCGCCTGCAGGTCGAGCATCCGGTCACCGAGATGGTCACGGGGCTCGATCTCGTCGAATGGCAACTGCGCGTCGCGGCGGGCGAGCCGCTGCCGCTGAAGCAGGAGGCGTTGCGCGTACGGGGCCATGCGCTCGAGGCACGCCTTTACGCGGAGAACCCCGCGCGCGGCTTCCTGCCGTCGACGGGCACGCTGAAGCACCTGCGGCTGCCGGCCGGCGTCGAGTTCGACATCGGTGCGGCGGTGCGCGTCGACAGCGGCGTGCGCGAAGGCGATGCGATCACGCCGTTCTACGATCCGATGATCGCGAAGCTGATCGTCCACGGCGCGGACCGCGCGGAAGCGCTGGGCCTGATGCTGCGTGCGCTGCGCGCATGCGAAGTGGTCGGCCTGCATACGAACGCCGCGTTCCTGCAGCGGATCGTCGCGTGCGAGCCGTTCGCGACGGCCGATCTCGACACGGGCCTGATCGAGCGCAATCACGATGCGCTGTTCGCGCCGCAACAGCCGCCGCGCGCGGCGCTCGCACTCGCATGCGCGGCGCTGCTTGCCCGCGAACGCGGGGCAACGCAGGCCGCCTCGCCGTGGAGTGCGCTGCCGGACTGGCGGCTGAACGGCGGCTATCGCCGCACGTTCGAATGGCACGCGCCCGATCGCGAAGCGGACGTGACGGTGACGTACGAGGACGACGGCGACGGCACGCGCATCGCGATCGGCGACGCGGCCGCGCAACCGTTCGCATGGGCCCGCGGCGCCACGCCGCTCGATTTCGACGTGACGCTCGGCGGCGTGCGCGGCAGCGGCCGCGTCCATGCGGACGGCGACACGTTTCATGTGTTCACGCAGGGCGCGGCCGAAACGTTCGAATGGCGCAACCTGCTCGCGCATGCGGGCGACGCGGAGCAGGGCGGCGGCCGCCTGACCGCGCCGATGCCCGGCAAGGTGATCGCGGTGCTGGTCGAGCCGGGCCAGCAGGTCGAAGCCGGCACGCCGCTGATCGTGATGGAAGCGATGAAGATGGAACACACGATCGGCGCGCCGCGCGCGGGCGTCGTCGCGGAAGTGCTGTACGGCGTCGGCGACCAGGTCGCGGACGGTGCGCAGTTGCTGATGATGGCGGAAGGCTGAGCGGCCTTGCCACTCTACACGGGCCGGCCGCCGCTGCCGCGGCCGGCCCGCAGGAAAGCACTTCGTCATCCGCCGTCGTCGCGACAGCGCGGCGTCGGTATCGAGGACGCACGAAGCAGTACGCGCGATTCGCGCAAATCTTTCGAAATACTTACGAACTCCGCCGTTCCCGCCACGTCCCCGCGTGCCGCGCGCTGCGTGCCCCCCGATCTTCCCGCCGCTCGACACCGTCGTGTAACAAGTCGAACATAGCATCTCGGCGTCGATATGACCGGCGCGGCGTTCGCGCCTGCGTCACGTCGTCATCCTCACGGAGAACCGTTATGCGAACGTCGGCCCTACGGCCTTTCGCGGTCGCCGGCCTGATCGCGCTGACTGCGCTGCTCGGCGCCTGCAACGACGACCTGACCGCACCCGCCGCGCCCGTCGCGCAGCAGAAGGCCGCGTGCGGCGGCGCCGTGGTCGCCACCGCGCAGATGCGCTGCCCGCCGGGTTTCACCGCACCGGCTTCGTCGCCCGCTTCCTGATTCCGGCCGTTCCCTCCAGAAAACCCATCAAGAGCAACCAGCATGGCCATCCATTCGCGACGCGATTTTCTGAAGTTCTCGGCCGGCCTCGCCGGCGCGACCGCCGCCACCGCACTGCTGCCGGAATCGATCCGCAAGGCGCTGGCGATCGAGCCGAACACCGTCACGGGCACGATCCAGGATGTGCAGCACATCGTCGTGTTCATGCAGGAGAATCGCTCGTTCGACCATTACCTCGGTCATCTGAGCGGCGTGCGCGGCTACAACGATCGGTTCCCGGTGACGCTGCCGAACGGCAAGCCGGTGTGGTTCCAGCCGCGCCAGGAAGACAAGTCGAGCGTGATCGCACCGTTTCGCTACGACACGACCAATCCGGGCGTCAACGCGCAATGTATCGGCGGCCTGCCGCACACGTGGGCGACGACGCACGGCGCGATCGACAACGGCCGCGCGGACCAGTGGGCCGTGCAGAAGTCGAACATGACGATGGGCTATCACGTTCGCGACGACATCCCGTTCCACTACGCGCTCGCGGATGCGTTCACGGTGTGCGACAACTACTTCTGCTCGATCCCGGGCAACACGCACCCGAACCGCATGTACCTGATGACGGGCATGGTCGATCCGCTCGGCACGGGCGGCGGCCCGTTGCTCGACAACACCGACTACATCGACAACCAGTTCGACAAGGTCCAACTGCCGCCCTTCAACTGGACGACCTACCCGGAACGGCTCGAAAAGGCCGGCATCTCGTGGCAGATCTATCAGCAGGGCACCGGGTTCGACAACTTCACCGGCAACTACGGCACCAACATGCTGGCGTGCTTCAGCAACTTCGTGAACGCGCCGGCCGGGTCGTCGCTGCAGACGCGCGGGATGAGCACGCGTCCGATCACGCAGTTGAAGGCCGACGTGCAGGCGAATGCGCTGCCGCAGGTGTCGTGGCTGCTGCCGCCCGCCGCGTATTCGGAGCATCCGAAATTCACGCCGCTGTATGGCGCGTACTACCTGTCGACGATCCTCGATGCGCTGACGTCCAATCCGGACGTGTGGAGCAAGACGGTCCTGCTGATCATGTACGACGAGAACGACGGCTTCTTCGACCATGTCGTGCCGCCGTCGGCGCCGACGCTGCCGGGCTCCGGCATGAGCACCGTCGACGTGTCGCTCGAGCGGCACAACGTCGTGACGTCGACACAAGCCGGCACTTATACGGCCGACAACCTGCCGTACGGCCTCGGCCCGCGCGTGCCGATGTTCGTCGTGTCGCCGTGGTCGAAGGGCGGCTTCGTGTGCTCGCAGGTGTTCGATCACACATCGGTGCTGCAATTCATCGAGAAGCGCTTCGGCGTGATCGAAACCAACATCTCGCCGTGGCGTCGCGCGATCTGCGGCGATCTGACGTCGGCGCTCGATTTCTCGAAATCGGACGCGACGCTGCCGACCCTGCCGAGCACGCAGGCCTATGTCGCGCAGGCCGACCTGCAGTGCTCGCGCGCATCGTCGCAGACCGCGCCGGCCAGCACCGCGCAGCAGGTCGTGACCGCGCAGGAACCGGGCACGCGGCCGGCGCGTGCGCTGCCGTACGAATTGCACGTCACCGGCCAGTTGCAGGCGCAAGGCTACGCGCTGACGTTCGCGAATACCGGCACGCAGGGCGCGCACTTCTGGGTCTATACGGGAGACCCCACCGCGATGCCGCGCCGCTATACGGTCGAAGCCGGCAAGCAACTGACCGATACGTGGGCGCTCGATGCGAACGGCAACTATCTGGTGAGCGTGTGGGGGCCGAACGGTTATTTCCGGCGCTTCGCGGGGTCGGCGGCCGCCGATGCGGCGGCCAAGCCTGAAATCACGCCGTGCTACGACACCGCGAACGGCGATGTTTACGTGACGATCGCCAATGCCGGCACCGGCCCGCTGACGGTCACGGCGACCGATGTCGCCTATGGCGGCGCGGCGCGCACGCTGACGGTTCCGGCGGGCCAGCGCATCGAAGCGCACTGGGACCTGTCGTGCAGCAGCCACTGGTACGACCTGCAGTTCGCGGTGGCGGGCAATGCCGGCTGGATGCGCCGCATCGCGGGGCACGTCGAGACCGGCAAGCCGAGCATCACCGACCCTGCGGCCGTCGCGCCGACGATCACGGCGATCTGACGACGGCAACCGATGCGACGACGCGCCGGCCGGATTCAACCGGCCGGCGCCTCGGGTCTGCCGATCGAGGAGGTTGCAGCGGCGTCAGGGCAGCAGCCCGTCGTCGTGCGCCATCATCAGCGCCCGCATCGCGGACCACATGCCGTAGTAATGCACGATGTAGCTGTCCGCACGGCGAAACAGCCAGGGCGTGTTGAGGCTGACGAGATCGGCCACGCCTTCGTGCTGCAATCGTCCGTCGCGCTCCATCGCGCGAATGAAATGCAACTGGTCGCCATCGCTCGCATAGACGCTCGAGCGGTCGTGCAGCGCGGCGATCGTCGTCATCAGGGCGCGCAGCATCGCGTCGTTGCGTTCGGTGCGGCGGAACGCCATCACGCCCGAATTGAACGCCCACTGGCCGAGGTCCTGCGCGAGCAGCCAGTCGCGCCCGTCGAGCAGCGGTTCCAGCGGTTGCTGCCGGTTCGCGATCAGCACGTCGGCATCGAGCCACACGACCCATTCGTGATGCTGCAGATAGGCGTGCAGCAGCCACGGCTTGAACCAGTTGCCCGTGGCGTTCAGCCCGATCTCGGCGGGAATGTCGCGATGCACGTAGAGCGTGTAGCCGTGCGCGTTGCAGTAGCGACGGAAATTCCGTTCGGCCACGCGTGCATAGCTGCCGATGTTCGGCGTGTACAGCATCATCAAAGCAATCGGGCGGCCGGGGTTGTACGTGCTGCGCTCGGCGGCCTCGTCGGGCGCAGCGGCGTCGTGATCGAACGCGAACATCTGCCGGCCGGCGGCGCGGCAGCGATCGACGTACGCGACGAGCGTGTCGCGAAAGCGCGGCGTCGCGCCTTTCCGTTCGGGATCGTGCGGCGTGTCGTCGATGCTGATCGCGAACGTCGGTTCGCGGCTCCACATCGGATCGAGGTCGGGGCCGGACGGCATGATCGCGTACAGCCCGTCGATCGGCGTCATGTAGCGATGCGTATCGAGATCCGCGAAGAGCGCGGCTTCCGACGTCAGCCTCGGCTCGCTGCCGAGCTTGCAGCGCTGCACGAGCCGCATCGCGATTGCGCGCACGTCCGGCGTGTTGCGCCAGATCTGCACGTCGACCTGCGGCAGCGGCGATGCGAACGCGTCGACGAGCAGCATGTCGCGTCCGGCCATCAGGCGATCGAGCGCGACGGGTTCGATGATCGCCGCGTCTTCGCTCAGCAGCAGCACGAGTTCGCCGGGTCGCGCGCCGCGCAGCACGTGGAGCAGCGACTCGTAGCGATGCAGCGGCCGCAATGGCAGCGCTTGCGGCATGCCGGATGCGTCGACGATCTCGTGACGATAGCCATGCGTCTGCGCGTACCAGCGGTGGTTGTCGAGGCTCGCGGGCGCGTGCTGGCTGAAATGACTGAGGACGATCATCGCGCGTTCCGAACGCGGGGAGGCGCGCACACGCACCGCGCGGCGTTCTTCGGCTCGGCGTCCCATCCCGATACGCCTTTCTGCGAGCGTCGCCCCGGTTCGTCATGGATGGCCTGGAAGCCTTGCGCGGCATCGTATTCCATTCTGTGTGCCTCGGTTTTGATCGTGGTGCGGCGAGGTAGCGTGCTGCCCGTTCGAATGTCCCGGGAAAACCGGCCACCGGGCGGCACGAGTATCGCATAACGGTCGGACGGATTGGCCCGGCAGGGCCGCGCGCTGACCATCCCTGACAGTGTGCGGCCGGCTGCCTCCGCTAAAATGCCGGGTTGCCGCCGCTTGACGCGGGCGGCGCTTCGCGCGCTACACTGCGCCATGCCATTCCCGTTCAACCTTCCATCCCGCCGACGATGACGTCTCCTGTCCTGACCGGCCTGCGCATCGGTATCACGATCGGATTGCGTGCCCCCGACGAAAGCCTGTGGATCAACGGCATCAAGCAGAACGCGCTGTTCCTCGCGAAGCTGCTGATGGCGTCGCCGCACGGCTACCGCGTGACGCTGGTCAACACGACCGACGTGCCGCTCACCGACGCGCTGCCGTGGGATCGCAACGTGTACGACACGCGCGCGTTCGCGGACATGAAGGATGCGCTCGACGTGGTGATCGAGCTGGGCGGGCAGATCGACGGCGAGCAGACGGCTTATCTGAAAGCGCGCGGCGTGAAGCTGGTCAGCTATTGCTGCGGCGTCGAGTACATCAACGTGATGGAGTCGATCCTGTTCGGCCGTCGGCTGTGGGATTCGCTGTTCATCAACCGCGGCTATGACGAGGTATGGGCGATTCCGCAGATCGCGCCGTCGTCGCTGCCGTTCCTGCAGTCGCTGCGCCGCTGCCCGGGGCGCGTCGTGCCGTTCGTGTGGGATCCGATGTTCCTGACCGAACGCGCGCAGTCGCTGCCCGAGCGCGGCGAATACCGGCCGCGCAGCGAGCCCGGCAAGCGGCTCACGGTGATGGAGCCGAACCACGACGTCGTGAAGTTCTGCGTGTATCCGATGCTGATCATCGACGAAGCGTATCGGCGCGACCCCGACGCGATCTGCTTCGCGCACGTGACGAATGCCGATCGCCTCGCGCACGACAGCCCCGAGTTCGTGATGCTGATGAATTACCTGGACATCGTGCGCGCGGGCAAGGCGAGCTTCGTCGGGCGCTTCGAAACGCCGCTGTTCCTGGCCGACCTGACCGATATCGTCGTGTCGCACCAATGGTCGAACCCGCTGAACTATTTCTATTTCGACGTGTGCTGGCAGGGTTATCCGCTCGTGCACAACGCGAGCCTCGCGCCCGATCTCGGCTACTACTATCCGGACAACGACGTGCAGCTGGGCGCCGATGCGCTGCTGCGCGCGCTGCATGCGCACGACGACGACTGGCAAGCGTATACGCGGCGCCAGCGCGAAATCCTCGGCCGTTATACGTCGGCGAATCCGGCGCTCGTCGCCGAGTATGACGCGCTGCTCGCGAACCTGATCGGCGCGCCGGCCGCCTAGCGCCGAGTATCCGCGGCGCACGTTCGTGGCGCCGCCGTCCGCCGTCGGGTTTGTCCCGCCCTCATGTCTGACGAAATCGTGCCGTTAAAAAAAGAAACCGCCGAACCCGATGGATTCGACGGTTTTCGAAGGCACGAAATTGACGGCTCCGAGGGAAGTCCGTCGAAAACAAGTTTATAGGTTAACAAGTCGGAAAGATTGTCAAATATGTTTCAATCGATAATCTTCATATAATTGAAGTTGGTATTATTGGTTGGGCGTGGATTGATTCCGTTTGGAATCTTGATAATGTCGTTTGAAACGTGAAAATTGAACGCTGCGATGATCGAATGGCGCGCAGCGGCGCGTTTCGCGCGAGAGACGGCATGTGCGGAGACGGATGTTTCGGCTTGCGTATCGAGCACGGACGGCACTTCGCGGCGCGGTATTTATCTGAACAATCGATGGCGTCCCGATTCGTGGGACGAGTAAATCCGGAAAAGGCGGTCCGGATAAAACCGGCCGGATGAAAAAGATAAACGATTCGGTTTTTTTGGATTCTTGTAATTCCCGTTGTGTAACCTGTCGCACTGTCGGTATCGTGCGCGCGTGGTGTATTTAAAGTAACCGAATAGCGTAAAAAAATATCGAATTTGACGGCGCCGAAGCGAACAGTACGCTCCCCGGAAAAAATCGACATACAGGATGGGCCGGGTGGGCGGCGGAGCGCGTCGAGGTCGGCTCGTTCCGCCTATGTGTTGAGGTCGAGCCGCGATCGGCGGCTCGCCATTAGCCGGAGCGCCGGATGAATGCGGTCGAAGCTCGCCAGGAGGCGAATCGGAAAGCGAATCGCAACGAAATCGATCTCGTGTTCGGGGCACCCGACGATCACCCCGATCTTGCGTCGGTGCGCAGTTTCGTCGAAAGCCGGCTCGGATTCGCGCGCGAGCCCGTGTGCCGCGCCGACCTGTCGGGCGGCGTGCTGTACGAGGAATGCCTGGCGCGGCTGCGGTGGGGCGAGCGCGATGCGCTGCCGCCGCTCGCCTTTCTGCCGCGCCTCGAAGCGCTCGGGCTGATGCGCTGGTTCGACCGGCTGGTGGTCGGCCGCACGATCGATGCGCTGCGCGCCGATCCGGGCGCCGTGTACGGTTGCAACGTCGCGGCGGCAAGCGCGGTCGTGGACGACGCGTGGCTGGCGATTTTCAGGCGGCTCGAGCGCGAGCCGTCGGTGGCGGCGCGGCTGGTGGTCGAGATCACGGAGACGGGGCCGCTGAACCCGGTCGCCGGCCGGTCGTTCGTGTCCCGCTTCCAGCGGGCCGGGTGCCGGATCGCGATCGACGATTTCGGCGTCGGTTTCAGCGCATTGAACAATCTGGTGGTCGGCAATCCCGACATCGTGAAGCTCGACCGCTCGATCCTGTCGCTGATCAAGCGCAACGCGATCGGCCGCTACCAGTTCCGCCGGCTGATCGCGTTTGCGCATGAAGGTGCGCGGCACGTCGTCGTCGAAGGCGTGGAAAGCGAGACCGACCGACAGATCATCGTGGATGCCGGCGTCACGTGGGCGCAGGGCATCCGGTTTTCGTGGCGATCGCCGGCCGCCGCATGATCGCGGGAACGGGCGGGGCGGCGCGCGGAGTGTGCGTCGGGAGCAGGGGCGCGGAGCGGGACGAATCGCAAAGGGGCGTGGGCATGGCGGGAACGAAAGCCGGAGGCGGAACGGGCACGCAGGCGGCCGATGCGCGCGACCTGGTCGCGATCGCCGAACTGGTCGACATGCTGGGGCAACTCGGCGCCGAAGCGACCGATGCGCCGATCGACGTCGCGTCCTGTCTCAATGGCCTGACGATCGTCGCGCGCCGTATTCAGCGGATGAGCCCGCTCGACGCGGGCGGCCGCGAACTCGCGGCGCGGCACTATTACGCGGGGGTCATCGCCGGCGCGTGCGGCGACGAGTCGGCGATCGCGCGCGGCGTATCCGACAGCCTCGTCAGGCAATCGGGCGGGGCAGGCCGGTCGGCCACCCGTTGTTTCGCGGTGCTCGCGCGCATGGGGCGGCGGCATGGTCGCGCGTTCGCCGCGCAAAGCGGCGATCGGGTACTGGCGTAACGCAACCGGGGCGTGTGAAGGAACTCAGCCGAGCGAGCGGCCGGCGAACAGGTGCTGGATCTGCGTGGAATAGGCGCTCACATTGTGCTCGGCGAGCGTGTCGACCTGGTGCAGGCAGCGGCGAGCCGCCGCCGCGTAGTCGTCGAGCCGTGCGTCGTGCGTCTGCGCGGCGGTCGCGATCGCGCGCGCCGCATCGAAGATCTCGAAGTCCGGATAGTAGTAGCCGACGTCGCGCAGGAACGGCGAGTTGTGCACGAGCGGGTAGTTGCCGTACAGCGCGTCGTACAGCAGGTAGTTCAGGCCGTTTTCCCAGTGGTGCGACACGACGATGTCGGTGTGATGCGCGGCCCATGCGACGAACGGCGCGCGCACGTCGGCAGTGGCCTTGCCGTCGCGCACCATTTCGAGCCCGAGCGCGAGATGCTTGAAGGCGACGTTTTCCTTCTTGTCGAACGTGTTGGTCATGTACACGTGCTCGACCAGCTCCGGATGTTCGACGTAGCACGCGTTCGCGGCGAGCATCGGCACGATCGCGCTCTTCACGACGTTCAGGTTCGGTTCGAAGAACGCGATGCGCTTGGCCGGGCCGCGATTGCGATAGCCGAAGCGCGCCTTCAGTTCGGGATCCGCGTCGAGGCTGCGTTCGATGAAATACGGCGACCAGATGTGCGGCAGCTCGATCACCGGCGCGCGGTACACGGCCTGGAAATAGGCCGCGCACGTGTGCATGTGCTGCGGGTTGGTCCAGATCTCGTCGAACTGCACGCGGTGCGGGTTCGGCTTCCAGTCGTTCTTCTCGAAGTTGATCGTCTCGACCGCGATCACGTAGTCGTTGCCGAAGCGGTACGACACGCACTTGCCGCCGCGGCCGCGCACGGCGTCCGTGTGCGACGGGTCGACGAACGCATTCATCTCGATCAGCAGGTCGGTCTGGTGGATGATGGCCGACAGCGGCCGCAGCGCGTCGCCGAACGCGTCCAGCATCAGCGCCTGCGGATACTCGGTGACGCCATCGTCGTGCGCGAGCCAGACTTCGCCGATCAGCGGCGATTGCTTCAGCAGCATGTACAGGTACACGCAGTGCTGGTTCGCGCCGTTGTACCAGATCGACTGCGTCGCGTCGCGCTGCACGTTCATCGTTATCGCGACATTGAGTTTCATCGGATCGGCTCCGTGAGCGGGCGCGTGCGCCGCTTATTGCGTGAAGTTTTGCGACCGGCGCGGCACATAGCCCGTCAGGCGCCAGCGGCCGTCGTCATCGAGACGAAAGCTCAGCTTTTCGTAAACGGTCGCACCGCTCGCGAGCGTCGTCGTGTAGTCGACGTTCGCGTACAGGCCGTCGGGCATCGACGACGAGTTGCTGTAGCGGATCCGCGTGATTTGCGCCCAGCCGCGATGGTCGACCGCGCCGACCGACTGGCGTGCCTGCTGCATCTGTGCCGCGAACTGGTCCTGCTTGAAGCGCGCCTTGACGAACGGTGCGGCGTCGGTCCACACCGCGCCGTACTGGCCGGCGTCGAGCTGCTTGAACACCGCATCCGAGTCGCGGAGCAGCGCGTCGGCCGATTCGCCGGCGGATTGCGCGTGCGCGCCGATCGCGATCGATGCGGCGGCGCAGCCGATCAGCCATTTTGCGCGAGTGAGGGGCGTGCGTGCGTTCATGGTGAGGGTCCTGAAAGGGCGGCGCGTCACGCGTCGCGATAGAGGGCGGCGATCGCGTCCGTATAGGCCGCGACGTTCTCGGGGTTGTAGATGCTGACCGAGCTGAGCACATGCCTCGACTGCTCGCGGTACCCTTCCAGGTTCGCGTCGTGCTCGGCGAACGCCTTCAACAGTGCGCGGCCGCCCGCCTGGCAGTCGAAGTCAGGATAGAAATACCCGGCCTTGCCGAGGAACGGCGAGTTGTGGATCAGCGGATAGTCGCCGTACAGCAGTTCGTAGTACAGGTAATTCTGCGCGTTCTCCCACGTGTGCGACACCACCGCATCGCCGTACGCGGCCATGAACTCGTACACCGCATAGCGGCTTTCGAACGTCGTGATGCCGTGCTCGACGATGTCGAGACTCTTCGCGAAATGGATGAACGTCGTGTGATCCTTCAGGTGAATCGTGTTGCACACGCGCACGAATTCGAGGAAGGCCGGATTCGCACGGTAAGCCTCTTCCGTGATCAGCATCGGAATGATGCTCGTCTTCACCATGCAGATGTTCGGCTCGAACATCGTCACGCGCCAGCGCGGCTTGCCGGGCTGATAGCCGAACGTCAAGCCGGCGCCGAGCGTCGCGCGCGCCTTGTCGAACAGCATCGGGTGCCAGATGTGCGGGACGATCGTGACCGGCGCGCGCAGGCCCGTCTGGTAGTAGTGCAGGCACGAGCGCTCGAACTCGGGAATCGTCCACACCGCGTCGTACGGCGCGCCCGAGAACAGGAAGCCCGATGGCTTGTCGAACATCGCGCGTTCGATGTCGATCACGTAGTCGTTGCCGACCCGCATCGTGACCACCTTGCCGCCGCGCTCGCGGAACGCGCGCAGGTAATCCGCGCCGAACTGCGCGCTCATTTCGATCAGCACGTCGCAGCGCTCGAGCGCTTCGTCCATCGACAGCAGCGGCACGTCCCACTCGCCGAGCATCATCTGCGGATCGGCAACGTGTTCGCCGCCGTTCACCATCACGGCTTCGGCGACGAGCGGCGATTGGCGCAGCAACAGGATCAGCAGCAGGCAGTTCTGGAAAATGCCGTTTTCCCACAGCGACTGGCCGGCGCCGCGCACGAACAGCGACACGCCGACGACGAGACGCTTGCCCTCGCCGGGCGCTTGACGGGCATTGGAGTCCGACATGCGTATGCTCCGGTTCAGGCGACCAGACGCGAGACGAACGCGTCGAGGTTCGCGGGGTTGTCGATCGAGACCGACTGCAGCAGCCGGCCCGCCTTCGCGCGGTAGTCGTCGAGGCGTTCGTCGTGATGCAGCCACGCTTCGAGCAGCGCACGGCCGCCGGCGGCCGAGTCGAAGTCCGGGTAGTAATAGCCGGCGTCGCCGATCAGCGTCGAGTTGTGGATCAGCGGATAGCCGCCGTACAGCACGTCGTAATACAGATAGTTCTGCCCGTTTTCCCAATGGTGCGACACGACCGCATCCGCGTGACGCGCCATGAAGCCCGGCAGGTCGAGCCGCGGTTCGAACGTCGCCTTGTGCTGGCGCACGAGATCGAGGCTGTTCGCGAAGTGCACGAAGGTCGGATGTTCCTTCATGTGCATCGAGTTGACTACGAACATGTGCTGCACCGCGTCAGGCCGCGCGCGATAGAACTCGTCGCACGCGAGCATCGGGTAATGGCAGGACTTGGCGACCGAGATGTTCGGTTCGAGCGTCGCGAGCTTCCACGGCCGCTGGCCGGGCCGATAGCCGAACGTCGCGCCTTCGTCGGCGAGCGTGGCCACGCGGCGCTCGAGGAAGTACGGCGACCAGATGTGCGGCATCAGGTGGACGGGCGCGCGCAGGATCGTCTGCAGCATCGGCGCGGCGGTCTTGTCGTATTGCGGCAGCAGCCACACTTCGTCGAACGGTGCGCCGTTGAACACGTGCCCCGACGGTTTCCCGAAGATCGGCGTCTCGCACAGGCCCGCATACACGTGCCCGCAGAAGAACGCGGCGATCTTCTTGCCGAGCGCCTTCATGTGCCTGAGCCATTCGACCGGCAACTGCGCGCCCATTTCGATCACGACGTCGAGTTCGTGCGTGACGTCGGCGGGTTTCACGAGCGGGACGTCGAGGCCGTCGAGTTCGAGGCCGGCCGGCAGCGCGTTGGCGTCGCCGCCGTTCAGGAAATAGACGGGGCCGACGCGATCCGAACGCTTGAGCATCATCGCGAGGAACGCGATGTTCTGGTGAATGCCGTTCTCCCAGATCGCCTGGCCGTCGCGCGCAAACAGCGAGATGCCGACCGCCGGCCGTTGCTTGCGGGTGCCGCTCGCGGCGGCTTCATTGATGTCCGTCACCGGTTGTTTCCTCTGCGGCGTCGTGCGTCCGGGCATCGCGTCGAGCGTCTGGCCGGCAGCGGCGCGCCGTGGATCGTCATGGTTGGAGTCGCGCCGGTGCGCCGCCGTGCGCGAATCGGGCGACGGGATTCGCGCGGCCGGCAGCCGGATTCCGGCGTGTCGCCGGCACGCCTCGCACGGCGCGCGTCGGGCACGCTGCCCCGGCAACTGTCTGCCGGCGATTGTGGCACGGAAACCGCCGGTTTTGGCAGGACGTGACGAACTTTGACATCGCCGCCGGCCAACGGGAACGGGCGCCGACGAAGCGGCGCCCGGTCGTCCGGCGGCCTGCCGGCGCGGCGCGGTGGCCCGCCGGCTCGCGCGGCCGCATGAGCGGCCACGGGCGGCTCAGTGCTGCAGCCGGATTTCGACGCGGCGGTTGCTGGCGCGGCCTTCCGGCGTCGCGTTGGACGCGACCGGATCGGCCTTGCCGCGGCCCGAGACCGTCATCGCGTCGGTCTTCAGCCCGTGCGCCTTCAGATAGGCGGCGACCGATTCGGCGCGGCGCTTCGACAGCGCGAGGTTGTAGTCGTCGCTACCGACCGAATCGGTGAAGCCGGTGACCGTCACTTGCGAGTACGTGCGGTCGGCGCGCTCGCTCAGCAGCCGGTCGAGCGATTCGCGCGCGGTCGGTGCGAGCGTCGCGTGATCGGTGGCGAACAGCGCGTCGCCCGACAGGTTCACGCGTTCGACCACGGCGGCGGCCGGCTCGGCGGCCGGGGCTGCTGCGGCGGGCGCGGCGCCGCACTGGAAGACCAGCGTGGCCGGATCGGATTTGTCGCGCAGCGCGCGGGCCGAGTCGACGGCGCGCACGGGCTCGTCGCCGCAGATCCTGCGGGCGGCCTTCATGCAGGTCTGCGGGCCCGACAGCAGGCCGTGGCAGTCCACCTGGAAGGTGCGCACGCCGTCACGCGGCTGCAGTTCGGAGGCGCTGAAGGTCGGGCCGGATGCGGTCGAGCACGCGGCGAGGGCCATTGCGGAAAGCGCGAGCGCAAGAGCGAGTTTGTTCACGGTGACGTCCTTAAAGCTTGGGTTGACCGAGGCCCGCCGCGCGGCGCGCAGCGGGCTCGTCCTGCCGTCGGAGCCGCGGGCCGTCGGCGGCGAGCCGAACGGCCGGGCGGCGCGACGCGTTACTTCCACTGATACAGCATGCCGGCGCCGATCACCTTCTGACCGCCGCTGAAACCGCCGTTGATCGACGCCTTCAGGTTCTCCGTGATGCGCGCCTGCATGTTGACCGCCATCGCCTTCTGGCCGAGGAAGGTCGACGTGCCCACGCCCATCCCGAAGTTGGCGTCGCGATCGAGCTGCGGGATCGACGCCATCGCGCCGACGGCCGCGATACCCTGCTTCGCCATCTGATCGGTCTGCTGCAGTTGCGAACCCAACGAGTTGATCTGCGCCTGCTGGCCCGACAGTGCCGTCGACAGCGTCGTCTGCACCTGCGTCAGCTGGTTCACGTTCACCGCGTCGGTGCCTTGCGTACCCGGCGCGACGTTCGTGATCTGGCGCTGCTGCGTGTCGCTGCCGACCGACACCACGTTCGAGCGACCGCCGTCGTTCGAGCCCGCGCCGATCGCCACCGAGTTCGAGCCGGCGGTGACGGTCGGGACGTCGGTGCCCTTGCCGTTCATGTCGGCCGCGATGCCGTTGTTGTTCGCCGCACGCGTCGTGTTGTTGTTGAGCGTCGTCGACAGCTGGTTCAACTGGTTGTTGATGTTCGTCACGCCGGTCGACAGCGACGCCACGTTGCTGTTCGTCGTACTCAGGCCGGTGGACAGCGAGCCGATGCCCGTCGAGGTCGACGTGGACAGCGAGTTGACGTTGCTGTTCACCGTGCTGAGGCCAGTCGACAGCGAGTTGATCGCGGTCGAGGTCGACGTGGACAGCGACGCCACGTTGCTGTTCGTCGTGCTCAGGCCGGTCGACAGCGAGTTGATGCCGGTCGACAGCGACGCGACGTTCGATGCGGTGGACGTCGACAGCGTGTTGATCGCGTTGTTCGTCGCGTTCAGCTGGCTGCCGTTGATCGCGTCCGTGCTCGACGCCGAGATCCGGCCAGCGGCGACGTTCGTGATCTGGCGTTCCGCGCCCGGTGCGCCGACGCTCACCACGCCGACCGGCGAGCCGCCCGCGAACGGGTACGTGACGCCGCCGATCGTGGCGCTCGAGGTGCCGACCGCCGCGGCCGTGACCGAGTTCGCGCCGAGTGCGATCGAGTTCGCGACGTTCGCTTGCGCGTTCGTGCCGAAGGCGAGCGCGTCGGCGGCCGTGGCCTTGGCGGCCGAGCCGTAGGCCTGTGCGCCCGTGGCGCTGGCCGTGGCTTGGCTGCCCAGTGCGATCGTGTTGTCCGCGGTGGCCTGGTTCGAGCTGCCGAGGGCGAGCGCGCTGGCGCCGGTTGCCGTGTTCTGGTTGCCGAGGGACACCGCGCCGTCGCCGGTCGCCGTGTTGTTCGCACCCATCGCCACGGCGCCGGTGCCCGTCGCGACGTTCGGATCGCCGATCGCGACTGCGCCGTCGCCGGACGCGGTGTTGCCGGAGCCGATCGACACCGCCTTGCCGCCCGTCGCCGATGCGTTCTGACCGATCGCGACCGCGCCTGCCGTCTGCGCGTTCGAGCCGTCGCCGACTGCGACGCTGCTGGCGCCCGCCGCGCTGGCGTTCACGCCGGCGGCGAGGGCGTTGGTGCCCGTGGCGCCGTCGTTGGCGTAGTTGGCTTGCTGCACGCCGTTGTCGTTGACGCTGTAGTAGTGCGTCTTCGCGGCGTTGATCGCGGTCGAGGTCGACGTGGACAGCGACGACACCGAGCTGTTCGTGCTGCTCAGGCCGGTGGACAGCGAGCCGATGCCGGTCGAGGTCGAGGTGGACAGCGACAGGATCGTGCTGTCCGTGCTGCTCAGGCCGGTGGACAGCGAGCTGATGCCGGTCGAGGTCGAGGTCGACAGGGACGTGATGGAGCTGTTGGCCGAGGACAGACCCGTCGAGGTCGAGGTCGACAGCGAACTGATCGAGCTGTTGGCCGAAGACAGACCGGTCGAGGTCGAGGTCGAGAGCGAGGTGATCGAGCTGTTGGCCGACGACAGGCCCGTCGAGGTCGAAGTCGAGAGCGACGTGATCGAGCTGTTTGCCGACGACAGGCCAGTCGAAGTCGAGGTCGACAGCGAGGTGATCGAGCTATTCGCCGTGGACAGACCCGTCGAAGTCGAGGTCGAGAGCGACGTGATGGAGCTATTGGCCGTGGACAGGCCCGTCGAAGTCGAGGTCGACAACGACGTGATCGAGCTATTGGCCGTGGACAGGCCAGTCGAGGTCGAAGTCGACAGCGACGTGATGGAGCTGTTAGCCGTGGACAGGCCCGTCGAAGTCGAGGTCGAAAGCGACGTGATCGAGCTGTTGGCCGACGAGAGACCGGTCGAAGTCGAAGTCGAGAGCGACGTGATGGAGCTGTTAGCCGACGACAGGCCCGTCGAGGTCGACGTGGACAGCGAGGTGATCGAGCTGTTGGCCGTGGACAGACCCGTCGAGGTCGAAGTCGAAAGCGACGTGATCGAGCTGTTGGCCGTCGACAGACCCGTCGAAGTCGAGGTCGACAGCGACGTGATCGAGCTGTTGGCCGTCGACAGACCGGTCGAAGTCGAAGTCGACAGCGAGGTGATCGAGCTATTCGCCGACGAGAGACCGGTCGAGGTCGAAGTCGACAGCGACGTGATCGAGCTGTTGGCCGTGGACAGACCCGTCGAGGTCGAGGTGGACAGCGACGTGATCGAGCTGTTGGCCGACGACAGACCCGTCGAGGTCGAAGTCGACAGGGACGTGATGGAGCTGTTAGCCGTGGACAGACCCGTCGACGTCGAGGTGGACAGCGACGTGATCGAGCTGTTGGCCGACGAGAGGCCCGTCGAGGTCGAAGTCGACAGCGACGTGATCGAGCTGTTTGCCGAAGACAGACCCGTCGAGGTCGAAGTCGACAGCGACGTGATGGAGCTGTTCGCCGTGGACAGGCCAGTCGAAGTCGAGGTCGAGAGCGAGGTGATCGAGCTGTTAGCCGTCGACAGACCGGTCGAGGTCGAGGTCGAGAGCGAGGTGATCGAGCTGTTAGCCGTCGACAGACCGGTCGAAGTTGACGTGGACAGCGACGTGATCGAGCTGTTGGCCGAAGACAGACCCGTCGAAGTCGAGGTCGACAACGACGTGATCGAGCTGTTAGCCGTCGACAGACCCGTCGAGGTCGAAGTCGAGAGCGACGTGATCGAGCTGTTAGCCGTCGACAGGCCCGTCGAAGTCGACGTGGACAGCGACGTGATCGAGCTGTTGGCCGAAGACAGACCCGTCGAGGTCGAGGTCGACAGCGAGCTGATCGAGCTGTTGGTCGAAGACAGACCCGTCGAAGTCGAGGTCGACAGCGACGTGATCGAGCTGTTGGCCGTGGACAGGCCGGTCGAAGTCGAAGTCGACAGCGACGTGATCGAGCTGTTAGCCGTGGACAGGCCGGTCGAAGTCGACGTGGACAGCGACGTGATCGAGCTGTTAGCCGTGGACAAGCCGGTCGAGGTCGAAGTCGAGAGCGACGTGATCGAGCTGTTGGCCGTGGACAGGCCGGACGAAGTCGACGTGGACAGCGACGTGATCGAGCTGTTGGCCGTCGACAGACCCGTCGAAGTCGAAGTCGAAAGCGACGTGATGGAGCTGTTAGCCGTGGACAGACCCGTCGAAGTCGAGGTCGAGAGCGACGTGATCGAGCTGTTAGCCGACGACAGACCCGTCGAGGTCGACGTGGACAGGCTCGTGAGTCCCGAGCCGGTCGCCTCGAGCGCCTGATTGGTCTGGTAAAGCTGGGAGCCGTTGATGGCGTCCGTGCTGGTTGCACTGATCCGGCCAGCCGCGACGTTGGTGATCGTTCGTTCGGCACCGGCGTTGCCGACGCTGACCGTGCTGGTCGGCGACGTGCCCGCGAAGCCGTAGGTCGTGCCGTTGATGGTTGTCCCGGACGTGCCTACGACCTTCTGCGTGGCCGAATTGCTGCCCAGTGCCACGTCGCCGCTTTGCGCGCCGGCGACCGCATTGCTGCCGATGCTAACCGTGTCGTTGACCGCGATCTGTGCGCCGGCCTGGTTGCCCATCGCGACGTTGTTGTTGCCGGTGGTGCCTGCACCTGCATAGGAACCGAACGCCGAGTTGCCGCTGCCGGTCGTCGAGGTCCCGGCGTAGTAGCCCGCCGCAGTGTTGTAGGAACCATTGACGTAGGTGCCCGCGCCGACGCCGAATCCCGCGTTGTAGTCGCCGGTTACCGAAAGGCCTGCCGTGTTGCCGACAGCCGTGTTGCCGACACCGGCCGTGTTCTGGCCGGTAGCCGCGCCGATCGCGACGTTGTACGACCCGCTGCTGCCCGTACCGGCTGCCGAACCGATGCTGATGGAGGCGTCCGTCGCGGCCTGGGCGCCGTCGCCGATGGCAACGCTCTTGGCGCCCGCCGCGGTCGCATTCGTGCCTGCCGCAAGCGAGTTGAAGCCAGTCGCGCCGTCGTTGTTGTAGTTGCCTTGCGTCGTGCCGTTGTCGTTGACGCTGTAGTAGTGCGTCTTCGCATTGTTGATTGCGGTCGAGGTCGATGTGGAAAGCGACGTGACCGAGCTGTTGGTCGAGCTGAGGCCGGTTGACAGCGAACTGATACCGGACGAAGTCGACGTGGACAGCGAGCTGATCGAGCTGTTGGCCGTGGACAAGCCCGTCGAAGTCGAGGTCGAGAGCGACGTGATCGAGCTATTGGCCGTGGACAGACCCGTCGAAGTCGAGGTCGAGAGCGACGTGATCGAGCTGTTAGCCGTCGACAGACCCGTCGAGGTCGAGGTCGAGAGCGACGTGATGGAGCTGTTGGCCGACGACAGACCCGTCGAAGTCGAAGTCGAGAGCGACGTGATCGAGCTGTTAGCCGTGGACAGGCCAGTCGAAGTCGAGGTCGACAACGACGTGATCGAGCTGTTGGCCGACGACAGACCCGTCGAAGTCGAAGTCGAAAGCGACGTGATCGAACTGTTGGCCGTGGACAGGCCAGTCGAAGTCGAGGTCGACAACGACGTGATCGAGCTGTTGGCCGTGGACAGGCCCGTCGACGTGGAGGTCGAAAGCGACGTGATCGAGCTATTGGCCGTGGACAGACCAGTCGAAGTCGAGGTCGAAAGCGACGTGATGGAGCTGTTGGCCGACGACAGACCCGTCGAGGTCGACGTGGACAGCGACGTGATGGAGCTGTTAGCCGTGGACAGACCCGTCGAAGTCGAAGTCGAAAGCGACGTGATGGAGCTGTTGGCCGTCGACAGACCCGTCGAAGTCGAAGTCGAAAGGGACGTGATCGAGCTGCTAGCCGTGGACAGCCCAGTCGAAGTCGAAGTCGAAAGCGACGTGATCGAGCTGTTGGCCGTGGACAGACCAGTCGAAGTCGAGGTCGAGAGCGACGTGATCGAGCTGTTGGCCGTCGACAGACCGGTCGACGTCGAGGTCGAGAGCGACGTGATGGAGCTGTTAGCCGTGGACAGGCCCGTCGAAGTCGAGGTCGACAACGACGTGATCGAGCTATTGGCCGTGGACAGGCCAGTCGAGGTCGAAGTCGACAGCGACGTGATGGAGCTGTTAGCCGTGGACAGGCCCGTCGAAGTCGAGGTCGAAAGCGACGTGATCGAGCTGTTGGCCGACGAGAGACCGGTCGAAGTCGAAGTCGAGAGCGACGTGATGGAGCTGTTAGCCGACGACAGGCCCGTCGAGGTCGACGTGGACAGCGAGGTGATCGAGCTGTTGGCCGTGGACAGACCCGTCGAGGTCGAAGTCGAAAGCGACGTGATCGAGCTGTTGGCCGTCGACAGACCCGTCGAAGTCGAGGTCGACAGCGACGTGATCGAGCTGTTGGCCGTCGACAGACCGGTCGACGTCGAAGTCGACAGCGAGGTGATCGAGCTATTCGCCGACGAGAGACCGGTCGAGGTCGACGTGGACAACGACGTGATCGAGCTGTTGGCCGACGAGAGACCGGTCGAGGTCGACGTGGACAGCGAAGTGATCGAGCTATTAGCCGACGACAGGCCGGTCGACGTCGAACTCGACAACGAGGTAACCGAGCTGTTGGTCGAGCTGAGGCCCGTCGACAGCGACGTGATACCGGTCGACAGCGACGCAATGGCGCTGCCCGACGTCGATACCGTAGTCGAGAGGGAGTTCACGACCGAATTGGTTGCGAAGAGCTGCGAGCCGTTGATCGCATCGGTGCTGGTCGCAGTAATTTGACCGGCCGCGACATTGGTCACCTGACGCTCGGCGCCAGGCGCACCCACGCTGACCACGCTGGTCGGATTGCCGCCTTGGAACGTCGCCGTCACGCCACCGACGGTGCCGGTCGGCGTCGGGTTCGGCGCCGACGTCGTGGAGCCGCTGCCGAGTGCAACGTCGCCGGCGTTGTTGGCCGTCGCGTTCTGGCCGATTGCGACTGCACCGTTTGCCTTCGCGTTCGCGGTGTCGCCGACCGCGACGCTGCTTGTACCGGCAGCGCTGGCGGCCACACCGGCGGCCAGCGAGTTGACGCCGGTCGCGCCGTTGTTGTTGTAGTTGGCCTTTTGCGTACCACCGTCGTTGACGCTGTAGTAATGCGTCTTGGCGGCTTCGATCGCGGTCGAGGTCGACGTCGACAGCGAGGTGATCGAGCTGTTGGCCGACGACAGACCCGTCGACGTGGACGACGAAAGGGATGTGACCGAGCTGTTAGCCGAGCTGATGCCGGTGGACAGCGAGTTGATGCCGGTCGAAGTCGAGGTCGACAGAGACGTGATGGAGCTGTTGGCCGACGACAGACCCGTCGACGTGGACGACGAAAGGGATGTGACCGAGCTGTTAGCCGAGCTGATGCCGGTGGACAGCGAGTTGATGCCGGTCGAAGTCGAGGTCGACAGAGACGTGATGGAGCTGTTGGCCGACGACAGGCCGGTCGACGTGGACGACGAAAGCGACGTGACCGAGCTGTTTGCCGAACTGATGCCCGTGGACAGCGAGTTGATGCCCGTCGAAGTCGAGGTCGACAGAGAAGTGATCGAGCTGTTGGCCGACGACAGGCCGGTCGACGTGGACGACGAAAGCGACGTGACCGAGCTGTTTGCCGAACTGATGCCCGTAGACAGCGAGTTGATGCCCGTCGAAGTCGAGGTCGACAGCGAAGTGATCGAGCTGTTGGCCGACGACAGACCGGTCGACGTGGACGACGAAAGCGAAGTGACCGAGCTGTTTGCCGAACTGATGCCGGTGGACAGCGAGTTGATGCCGGTCGAAGTCGAGGTCGACAGAGACGTGATGGAGCTGTTGGCCGACGACAGACCGGTCGACGTGGACGACGAAAGGGACGTGACCGAGCTATTTGCCGAACTGATGCCGGTGGACAGCGAATTGATGCCAGTCGAGGTCGAGGTCGAGAGGGACGAAATCGAGCTGTTAGCCGACGAGAGGCCGGTCGACGTCGAAGTCGACAGGCTGCCGATCGCGCTCGTGGTCGTGCTCATGCCGGTGCTGAGCTGGGCGACGGTGACCGCGTCCTGCGGTGCCGAGCCGTCGGCGACGTTGGTGATACGGCGCAGTGCCGTCGAACTGCCGACGGACACTTCCGACAGCGGTGCGGTGCTGCCGGTCAGGTAACCCGTCCCGCTCGGTGCCGCAGCGCCGGTCACGCTGCCTGCACCGATCGCGACGCTGGACGCGTAGTTGGCCGTGCCGCCGAGTGCCAGGGCGTTGGTGCCGGTTGCCGTCGCGGCATTGCCGATGGCGGATGCGCCGGAGCCGGCCGCGGTGGCCGCCGAACCGAGTGCCGTGCCGTTGGTGCCTGCCGACGTAACGGCCGCGTTCGAGCCGATCGCGATACCCGACGTCGTTGCCGAGTTGACGTTGGAGAAGCGGCCCAAAGCAATAGCGTTGGTGCCGGCTGCAACGGCACCGCCCGAGCCTGAACTGTTGCCGCCGCCGATTGCAATCGAGCTGCTGCCCGACGCCGTGGAGTCGTTGCCAACGGCCGTCGCACCCGTATTCAGCGCCTTCGCGCCCGAGCCGATGCCGATCGCGCTTGCGCCGGTCGCCGTCGTGGCCTGGCCGAAAGCCTGCGAATAGTTGCCCGACGCAGTTGCGTTCGCGCCGATTGCAATCGACGTCGAACCGCTGGCCGTCGTCGTGCTCCCGTTGTTGCCGCCGATCGCGATCGACTGTGCGCCCGTTGCGGAGACGCCGCCCCCGCTATTGCCTGCCACATACTGCGCATGCGCGACGCCCGCCCCCGCGACGAGCACGGCGGCTGCAACGGCCTTCACGACGGCCGACTTGTTCGGCTTGCCCCGTGCCGAATCGTGTTCCGATGCCGCGACCCAGGCGCCAAGGGCTTCGTTCCAGATCGAGCGGTATGTGCGGTTCATGTCCTGCTACCTCCAAATGTGCACGCCACACACCGGTCTCTTTCGTTAGAGGATTACTCCGTGCGCTCGCGCGAATCTCAAAATTGATGGGCGGAGTTTATTGGAGGTGGTTTTTATAGATTGATAAAGAGTGATAAATAGAGGGTTTTGAAAGTTAAAATATGGTTAATGGGTCATGTTTTGATGCGTCAACGAAGAATGGTTTTGAAGGATGTAAGAATGTGTCGTGTAGGGTTTGAATTTCTTCGGACCAAGGTGAAATTCATCATAAAAATCAATGGTTTAAGATATTTTTGTGAAGTGGGTGCTCCAAGCAAACGTCTCAAAAGTAAGACAAATGAAATAGCAAACGTTTGCGGGATGGCAAATTCTTTCAATTTTGTAATGTAAATTTGGCGGCCGACAGTTGATGCTTCTTGAATTAAGTTAATTTATTAAATTATATTCTGTAAGAATTTATTTTTGCTTTGATGGATTATCTGAAAATAAATTTAAACAGAGAAATTGCATCGCCGGCTGTGCTGAATTGCGCATCCTGGCCAACGCCAGCGCCCGTCTGACGGGCGTTCCGGGCAGGCGCGGTCGCCAAATTTGTAAAAAAGTGCTATGGGCAATTGACCGGCGCTCAAGCATTCATATTTCGGATTTGTCCTATTGACAGGATCGGCGTGGAGGCGGAAAGAGAGGCGCTAAACAATCACCGGAAGGCAGCCCGTGGCGGTTTCCTGTCGGACATCGACAGATTGTTGAACGCGTCGTCCCGGGCGCGTCGGCGAGGGCTCCCCAATTGTCAGATCAGGGGGCGACAATTTGCCCGTGTGCCGGACTAAAAGGGGCGGGTACAACTGTGTCGGGGACGCGACATCCGGGAGGTGGATGCAGGTTGGTGCGAGGGCATGAGCCGTGCGATTGAGTGACTACGCGCTCGAGGCATCGACGCCCGCAAGCAGGACACCTGCTGGCCGAGGCGGAACCACGCGGGTTCGATTCCGTGCCCCCGTCCCGGAAGCACGGGCGATCCTTGCGCTTACATGCCGACGTGCCGAACGAGTGTGGCCGCCGTCACGGTCTCGCCGCGGGCGTACAGTCGATGGCCACGGTGGCGGACGGCCCCTGCGTCGCACTCGATCCGGCCAGCGCGGTCAGCAATCCAGCTTGGTTGGTCAGACACTGAACGTTGACCGTATGTGCATCGATCGGAGTCATCGTGATATTGCGGCCTTGCCACATGAAGACAAGGTTCGTCGACGGGATGTTCAGCGGCGTTGTCGTGCCGGTGGCGGTACATTGGCCACCGGAGGGCGAGCTGCATTGCAAGGAGATGGAGGAGCCGGCGGCGAATGCGGCACCGGCTGCGCTGGCAAGGACGATTCCGGCCAAGGCATGGGTAATCGATTTCATTTGGAATCCTGAGTAGTTGTGTGTGGGAAACCATACGATCCGGCCGTGCCACGGCGTGACTCACGAACCGTCAGCCCTGTCGCGACGCGTGCGGTGACATTCCCGGTACGGCCAGAGCCGGCCTGTCATCGCGGAACATAACGTACGTTAGCGTGACGACGCATGTCAAGAAAACGCAGTGCCTGAAAAGCGATTCGGTCGTGCCGATAGCGAGTGCCACCCGCAGGACAGCCTTTGCGAACCTCGAGCGTGCCAGTGACGGTGTTCCGCGGACGAGACGATTGCCGATTGCCGGATCCGGCAACCGGCAATCCCACGGTCTTACTTCCTCATGAACCGCAGCGCGAACCGCGCCATGCGCGGCACGAACATCGGGCGCAGCAGGCGCTCGTCGTAACCGGCCATCCGACGGTCGTTTTCCGCGAGACACAGCTCGATCAGCTCGCGCGGGTTCAGCGCATCGCCGATGTCGGCGGTGCTCGTTGCCGGGAAGTTCGCGTCGTGCGCGACGCCATCGGCGTCGATGCCGCGCGCAATGCCGATGCGCTCGCGGATCAGGTGCACCCATACGGCCGCGACGCGTACGAAGAACCACGGCCGGCGCCACCACGGCAGGTTGCGCCAGTGCCACGCGAACCAGTTCACGAAGAACAGGATGTGGCGGCCTTCTTCCTGGATCACCGGTTCGAAGGTTTCGACGAGTTCGGGCGGGAAATAGCCGGAGCGCTGCGCGGAACGGAACAGGCCGAACGCGAAGAAGCTGTCGATGCACTCGCTGAAGCCCGTGACCATCCATGCCCATTCGGCATGCTTCGGCGCCGGGTAGGGCGGTTCCGGCGCGAGCGCGATGCCGTACGCCTCGACGAGCTTCGACAGCACGACCTTGTGGCGGGCCTCCTCGCCGCCGTCCATCTCAAGCGCGCGGCGCAGCAGCGGATCGTCGACCGTCGCGGCGTAGGTCGCCACGCGGATCGACGCGCGGCCTTCGGTTTGCACGGCGATGTCCCAGATCGGCAGCGACGTGAGCCGCCGGAGTTCGGCCGGCTGGAGCGCCGGCCAGTCGATCACGGCCGGCTTGTACGGGTTGTGTGTGTCGAGCAGCATCCGACAGAACATCTGCTTGTGCGCATCGGAACCGATTCGGACCGGGCCTTGCCTCTCGAAGGTCCAGTTGCGCATCGCGTGATCTGCGGCTGCATGCTCTTCGTGCAGCGTGTCGGTCATGGCTATTGTTATGCGATTACGGATCGAAAGATTCTTGCACAGCTTCCGTCATCGCGTATTTTCGAGTGGCCATAGGCACGCCGGCCCCGCACGCGTCGCGGTCACGCGTTCGTGTCGACCCAGAGGCGGCCCCAGCGCGACGCGTAGGCGAGGGCGTGTTCTTCCTCGAAGAAGAAATCGATTGCGTCGAACGACACGGAGCGCGGCGACGGCCCGCCGCTCGCGCGTTCGATCGTCAGGTTGGCGGCGAACAGCCCGTTCGGCAACCGGGCGGCAGCGGGAGCGACTTCGTAGCCCTTGTAGCGGATCGTACGGTTCATGGGGTGGCGCGCAAAAAAGTTCGGACTTTCAGCGTACGAAAACGGGCCGCCTGCGTGAACCAATCTTTCGGCCAATGCAAATGACGCGCGGGGCTGAATCGTTATCGGGGCGGTGCGCGGGAGTCGTGCTTTCGGCAGGCGTGGCGGCGCGCCACGGCACGTCGCCACGCGTCGGAAGAGGCGGCGCGCACGCCCTCGTCGAATCCTGTCGACCGAAGGCGCGCGGCGGAATGCGGAGGTTACTGGTTGGCGACTTTCAGCACGGGTGCGAGCGCATCGACCGATGCCGCATGCGAGGCCGCACGATGCGACGCGAACGCGAGCGCGAATTCGGCGGCTTGCGCACCGACCGTCTCGAGTTGCGCGACGACCTTCGGATCCGAGCAGCTATCGGCGCTTTCGAAGCGGGTTTCGAGCGTGTTGACGGTGGCGCCGAACGGCGTCGGCCAGCCGCGCAGCGCATGGACGATCGAGCGCAGCGACGTCAGTACGGTGCCGGCCGCCTGCCAGCCGTACGCGGTGACGATCAAGCCGACCGCACGGCCGTCGAGATACGGGCGGTCGTCCGCGCGCAGCTCCTCGAGCGTGTCGAGCGCGTTCTTCACGAGACCGGACACGCCGCCGTGATAGCCGGGCGTGGCGATGATGATCGCGTCGGCCTGACGCACGGCGTCGATCAGCTCGCGCTGCGCGTCGGTCAGCGTTTTGTGTTCGGGCGCGTAGTGCGGCAGCGTATGCAGGAACGGGCCGTCGAACAGGCGCGTGCGCGCGCCGGCGGCTTGCGCGCCGCGCAGTGCGAACGACAGCGCGCGTTCGGTGGACGACGCGGCTCGGGTGGTCCCGCCGATGCCGACGACGAACGGGCGGCGGTGTTGATCGAATGCAGTCAAGGGGCGCTCCTCGGGAATGGCTTGCCCGGCTAAGCACAGGCTTAAAACCAGATGGTAACGACCCCGTCGCCACTCTGAAAACGACTTTTCGTTCTATCGATATGCCGCGCGGCGACGGCACGCGTGCGCGCGGCCCCGCAGATCGATAGCAGAAATGCTTGGTTGGGACGGTGCGCCACGGTCGATAAGATGGGCTCGTCTCCTCCATGATGTCTCTACTGACATGGGTTGGCCCCGCCGCGCGGATGCTGGCGGGGCTTTTTTTCGTCCTCGGCCGGAAAACGGGGCGGGATGCGCGGTGGCGCGGGTTCGTTACTCGAACACCGGCCGGAAGAAGCTGCGCTCGTAGCTGACGATGCACCGGGTTTGCTCCGCGTAGCGGAACGCGGCCTGGCAGGCGGGATCGTCCTTCGAGCGTTCGCGGTAGCGCTCGTATTCGGCGAGGCTCGGGAACGAGAACATCGCGAGCGCGATGTTGCTCGCGCCTTCGGACGGCAGGAAGTAGCCGTGATGCGTGCCGCCGAACTGCTCGACGAGCGGAATCCACATCTTGCCGTAGGTTTCGAATTCGTCGAGTTTGTACGGATCGACGACGTAGCGAAGGAAGCAGGTGATCATGGGCGCTCGCGGTGGGGTGACGGAGCGGCGAGTCTGGAGCGCGGGGCGGCACGTGTCAACGGCGAGCGCGCCGGCAGGCGCGTCGTCACCACGCGACTTCATCGCACGACGCGCTGCTTGCGCGGGCAACGATCGATGCTTCCCTGCACTCGCCGCGACACGCACGCGGCATCGGCGCGCACGAGATGCGCTTCCTCCGTCAGCCGCGTTACCCCGGGAGTTACTCGTCGCGGCTGCGCGTTTCGCCGCCGCCTTTCGCGAGGCGCCATGCGATCGCGCCGAGCACGCCGACCGCGACGATCAGCGCGCCCCACAGCACGTAGCGGCGCCCGGCATCCGCATCGGCGGCCGCCGCCGGCACGACCGCCGATGCCGGCAGCGCCGCGCCGACGCGGGCGGGCCGCACTTCCGGCACCATGCCGACCAGCAGCGCGTCGCGGCTCACGGCCGACGATACGAGCGACGCGTCGCCGACGCCGAGCGTAAACGGCGGCGTGCCGCGCGCGACGAAGGTCAGCGCGGCCGGATGCCAGCCGAGCGCGACGGCCGGCTGGCCGCCGCCGAGCCCGCCGTTGCGCATGTCGACGACGATTCGCCATGCGCGATCCGTGTTCGCGACGAACTCGAGCGGCGGATTGCGCTGCTCGCCGCCCTTGCCCTGCAGGCGGAACAGCACGGCGGCCGCGACGTCGCGCCACGGCGCCTGCGCATCGGCGCGGCTTTGCAGCGTCGCGCGCGCGACGGTGTTCGGCTGCGGCAGGTCGATGCGCACGCGGTCGACCGGATACGCGCCGTCGGTGTCGAACAGATACTCGCCCGGCGCAGCGCCGGCGCGTATCCGCACGGCGTCGCGCCACTGGCGCGGCACGGACGCCGTGTCGACGCCGCGTGCGTCGCGCGGATGCGTCTCGACGTCGACCGACGCGATCGACGGCGCGCCGTCGGGCCAGTCCAGCCGAAGGTAGCGCGGCGCCGCGCCGTCGAGCGCGATGCGCTCCTGCACCAGCATGTCGTTGCCGCGGCCGACCTTCAGCAACTGCGTGCTGCCGAGCGGCCGCCAGGTGCGCAGGTCGTCGCTGGCTTCGACGGACACACGTCCCTGGTAGCTGTCGTCGCCCACGTGTACGAGCAGCGCGTCGACGCTGCCGTCGGCATGCGACAGATCGACGAGGTCCGCGCCGTGCCGGGTGAGCGAAGGCGTCGCGACGGCCGCGCGCAGCGCGCCGTCCGGGCCGACCGTCACGCCGGGCGGCGCGTTGCCGTGTTCGGCGCGCGTGGGCGGCAGCGAGAACCAATGCACCGGCGTGCGGGACGGCGGCACGGCGGGCGCGGCCGCGGCGGGTGCGTCGAGCGAGTACGGCACCGGCTCGCCCGCGCCGTTGAAGACGCGCACGTCGCCGAGATCGTCGCGCCGGCTCGCCGCATACACGGGCTGAGGCACGGTGAGCTGGTAATACGCGGCGCTGCCGTCGAGATCGAGCGCGAAGCGCTGCATGGCGCGTCCGGCGTTCGGTGCGCCGTCGGCCGCCGCGAACGACGCGAGCAGGCTCAGCCCGAGCAGGGCGGCGCGTCGCTTCATGGCCGGCCGTCCTGTTGCGCGGCGGCCTTCGGCGGCAGCGGCGAGAAATAGCCGATCAACAGCAGCAGCACGCCGATGCCGATGAACGACACGATGCGCTCGATGCCGGTGACGTGCGACAGGTCGAACAGGAACAGCTTGACGACCGTGAGCGCGAGCAGCGCGGCGCCGACGAACCACAGCGGTCGCAGCCCGCGGCGCGTGGCCCAGATCGTGATGGCGAGCGCGCAGACCGTCCAGTACACGGACACCGATGCCTGCACGAGCGTCGATTCGGTCATCGCGCCGAATGCGTACGGCACGCCGGCCCAGTGATGCAGCGTGCGCAGCATCAGCACGTTGAACCACAGGAACACGGTCGCGATCGCCAGATAGCCGACGACGCGCGGATGCCACGCGATGCCGAGCGCTTTCAGGCGACGCAGCCACGCGGCGAATGCGACGAAGACGAGACCCTGCGCGACGTCGAGCGGATTGAGCAGCGGCAGCCAGAAGAGCGGCGCTGCGTCGCCGTCGCTCACCGTGCTGGCGAGACTCCACAGCCACAGCAGCGCGGCGAGCGGCGCGGCCCCCCACACCTGATAGGCGCGCGGGAACGCCGCGACGGGCCAGCGCAGGCGCGAGCCCGTGCCCGACACGAGCAGGAGCAGCGCGCCGAAGCCGTACGCCCATGCGCTCCAGCTCCATGCGCCTTCCGGGACGAACGCGCGCAGGCGCCAGAAACCTTCGAGCGACAGCAGCGCGCACAGGGTCCAGAACGTCAGCGTATGCAGCGGCGCGAGCAGGCGCGCTGCAACGGAGGGCGTCGCACCGCGCGCGTCGGCGGCGCCGGTGGTGCCGCGCGACTGGCGCCACAGCAGCGCAAGTCCCGCGCCGACGACCACGGGCCACGCGAACGCGCCCATGCCCGACAGCGGCGCTTCGTGCGCATCGAACGCACGCAGCGCGAGCAGCGCCAGCACGGGCGCGAGCGCGAGCGCGGGCCATTCGGCGAGCGGCCACGCGAGCCGGCGGCGCGTGGCGTGCGCGAGCCATGCGGTGCCGGCCGCGAACAGCGCGGTCGTATCGATGACGAAGCGCTCGACATGCAGGTCGACGTGTCGGCTCGCATAGACGAGGATCTCGTGCAGCCCGCCGCTGACCCACCACAGCAGCCCCCACGCGGCGGCCGCGACACCGATCTCGGGCATCCATGCGTGCCAGGCGCGCGCTTCGCCGCGTCCGTGCAGCCACCAGCCGGTGAACAGGCCGGCGAGCGCGATCAGCAGCATCGCGACATACGGGCTGTTGAGCACCGGCAGCGCGGCCGTGTCGGCCGGGCCAAGCAGGCTCGTGAAGAACGCGCCGGCCGCGGCGACCTGCATCAGCAGCCCGAAGCCGAACGGCAGCAGGCGTTTCTGGCGCACGCCGAGCCACACGACGGCCGCGCCTTCGATGGCCCACGCGGCGCTGGTCGTCGGCCCCGAGAACGCGAACGGCACCGCGAGCGTCGCGAAAATGACCGCAAGCGCGAGCATCGATTCGAACAGCAGCCCGAGGCGATCGCGGCGCCGCGCAAGCCAGGCGGCCACCGCGACGTAGAACGCCGACAGCGCGACCGCGCTCCATGCGAGCCCGAACGGCATGCCTTTCACGAGCGAAGCCTGCAGCGCGGTCGCGACGATCGGCGTGCCGAACACGAGCGTGCCGTCCACATAGTGTCGCAGCGCGAGTTCGCGTTTCACCGCATATAGCAGCGCGATGCCGACATACATCAGGAAGAACAGGACGAGGAACGGCTCGGTGCTCGCGAACAGCGTGGGGCGATAGGCCGTCACGCCCCACGCGGAGCCGATCGCGAACGTGAACACGAAGCCGAGCAGGTTCAGCGGGCGCCAGGCCTTGAACCACGCGATCGCGAAGATGCCCGCGTTCAGCAGTGCGTAGTAGCTGAACAGCGCGACGTGGTTGCCGTGGCCGGTCGACAGCAGGATCGGCGCGAGGAAGCCGCCCGCACTGCCCATGAACGCGAGCGGCAGCGCGTTCTGCCGCACCGCGAGGAATGCGCTCAGCGCGCAGACCGCGACCATCAGCGGGAACGCGGCGCCGACGGGCAGCAACGCATCGAGCCTGGTCGCGGCGAAGATCGTCAGGTACAGGATGCCAATGCCGCCGCCTTGCAGCACGAGGCCGTATGCGGCGCGGCGCGCACGCACGCGCCAGCCGATCGCGAGCAGCGCGGCCGCCGCGAGCGCCGTGCCCGCGAGACGGAATTCGATCGGCAGCATGTCGTTGTCGGCCGCGTACTTGAGCAGGAACGCGACGCCGAAGAACAGCACGACGATCCCGACACGCACGACCGTGTTGCCGCCGAGCAGCCAGTCGCGCGCGGCGCCGAACGCGCGTTCGGCGATGCCGGGTGTACGCGGCGCGGGCGGTTCGGGCGGAGCGGCAGGCGTGCCGGCGGGGGTGTCGGCGCGAGCGGACGCCGCTGCGGCGCGTGCCGCGGTGGCCGGCGCGGGCGGTGGAGTGGGCGCCGGCGTCGAAGAGGAGGCCGGCGTGTCCGCGCGTGCGGCGGCCGGTCGTGGCGCGTGCGGTGTCGGGAAGTGCGTCGGCAGCGGTGCGGAGGCGGCGTCGGCCGAAGCCGTCGGCGCGATGCCGCCGGATGTCGCCGCGCCGGCCTGCGTGCCCGCCAGTTGAGCGCGCAGCGCGTCGAGTTCGCGCGTGAGCGTGTCGACGGTGGCTTCGAGGCGCGCGACGCGATCGGCGAGCGGTAACGGGGCGGGAGACGGCGCGGCGGCGGCCCATGCGTCGGGCACGGCGCGCCGGCTCCGCAGCTTGCGTTGCCGCAGCACGTGCCCGACCCAGAACCCGGCGGCGGCCCCGAGCAGCGCGCCGCTCGCGGCCGGGAAATCCCCGATCAAGGCGGCGATGCCGCCCACGACGAAACCGATTACGGCGAATGCCCAGTTCAACGCCTTGCTCCCTCTCACTATCGTTATCGTCCTTCGACCGGAATCGCACCGGATCGAGGCGGTTTCAGCACGGCCGGCAGGCGAACCGGCATGCGCGCGCCATGCGGCTGGCGCCCTCGTGCGGAAGGCCCGCGGCAACGTCGCGATCGGCGTGTTTGCGGCGAATGTATCACAGCGTGCCTGCCCGGATTTCCGCGGTTGGCGCGGTATCGCGGCGTGCGCCGTTCGGTGTCGCCAAACGGCTTTTTGCACGGTCATGCTTTTTATCGGCGCATGCGGTGGGTGTTTTCGTCTGAGTAGAGGCGCGTCGGAACGGACGTCAACTTGTCGGAAAGCGACGCGTGCCGGATGCGGCCTGGCGCAAAATCCCATGTGCCGTTCGCCGCGCTGCTGCGCACAAGTCCGAAGGGCGATGCCCGTCGCAGCAGGCCGTGCGCGTATTGCGCCGCCGCAATCGGCGGCGCGGCCCGCCGGACGGGGCTGCCGGCCGTGTCGTATTTGCGCAAGCGTTTGTCGTAATTCGTCGGCAGGCCGGGGTTTTTTCTGGCAACTATGTAGGCACGCTATGACAAGCGCGAGTCCCCGCTACACGAGGAGAAGGTTTCGATGGATGCCCCCAAGGTTGTGGTCGAAGGTCTGTGCAAGGTGTTTGGAAGTAATCCGCAGCAGGCGCTCGACATGCTCGCCGCCGGCGCGACGAAGGACGATGTGCTCAAGCGCACCGGTCAGGTCGTCGGCGTGCACAACGTCTCCTTCGATGTGCAGGAAGGCGAAATTTTCGTGCTGATGGGCCTGTCCGGTTCCGGCAAGTCCACGCTGATCCGCCTCGTGAACCGGCTGGTCGATCCGAGCGCCGGCAAGGTGCTGATCGACGGGCTCGACGTCGCGTCGGCGCGCCGCTCGGCGCTGACCGCGCTGCGCCGCAAGGACATGAGCATGGTGTTCCAGTCGTTCGCGCTGATGCCGCATCGCACCGTGGTGTCGAATGCCGCGTTCGGGCTGGAAGTCGCGGGCATGGGCAAGAAGGAGCGCGAGCGCCGTGCGATGGAAGTGCTCGAGCAGGTCGGCCTCGCACCTTTTTCGCACAAGCTGCCGTCCGAGCTGTCGGGCGGGATGCAGCAGCGCGTCGGCCTTGCCCGCGCGCTGGCCGTGAACCCGTCGCTGATGATCATGGACGAGGCGTTCTCCGCGCTCGATCCGCTCAAGCGCCGCGAAATGCAGGACGTCTTGCTGCAACTGCAGAAGGACCAGCGCCGCACGATCATGTTCGTGTCGCACGATCTCGAGGAAGCGCTGCGCATCGGCAACCGCATCGCGATCATGGAAGGCGGCCGCCTCGTGCAGGTCGGCACGCCGCAGGACATCATCGCGAACCCGGCCGACGATTACGTGCGCGCGTTCTTCGACGGCATCGACACCAGCCGCTACCTCACCGCGGGCGACCTGATGCAGACGGGCGCCGTGCCTACCATGTCGAAGTGCGATGCCGCGAACGTCGCCGCGTCGCTGAACGGCAGCGCCGACTACGCGTTCGTGCTCGATGCCGAACGCAAGATTCGCGGTTTCGTCACGCGCGAGGCGCTCGGTCAGGACACGCCGTCCGTGCGGCCGATCGAAAGCATCCGGCGCGATGCGTCGCTCGAACACGTCGTCGCGCGCGTGGTCGCGAGCCCGAATGCACTGCCCGTCGTCGACGACGACGGCTGTTACTGCGGCTCGGTCGATCGTGCGCTCATCCTGAAGGCCATCACGCGTTCGCGAGGTTCCCATGTCTGAAATGATTCCGCTCGGTACCTGGGTCGACCAGTCCGTTCACTACCTGCTCGACCACGACGCGAAGACGTTCGACGCGATCGGTCGGGCGATCGAAGGGCTCGCGGCATTCGTCGAGCATGGCCTGCAGGCGATCCCGATGTGGCTGATGATGGCGATCTTCATCGGCGTCGGGCTGTGGCGGGTGGGCTGGCGTTTCGCGCTGTTCACCACCGCGTCGCTGCTGCTGATCTTCGCGACCGGCTTCTGGGATCAGACGGTCATCACGCTCGGCCTCACGCTGTCGTCGACGATCATCAGCCTCGTGCTCGGCATCCCGCTCGGCATCTGGGCCGCGAAGAGCAAGTGGGTCGCCGCGATCGTGCGCCCGATTCTCGACCTGATGCAGACGATGCCCGCGTTCGTCTACCTGATTCCGGCCGCGATGCTGTTCGGTCTCGGCCGCGTGCCGGGGATCCTGTCGACGGTGATCTTCGCGATGCCGCCCGCGGTGCGTCTCACGAGCCTCGGCATCCGCCACGTGAACCGCGAGATCGTCGAAGCCGGCCAGGCGTTCGGCTGCACGCCGTGGCAACTGCTGTACAAGGTGCAGTTCCCGAACGCGCTGCCGTCGATCATGCAGGGCGTGAACCAGACGATCATGATGGCGCTGTCGATGGTGATCATCGCGTCGATGGTCGGCGCGGGCGGCCTCGGCAACGACGTGCTCGCGAGTATCCAGCGTCTCGACATCGGCCTCGGTTTCGAAAGCGGTCTGTCGGTCGTGCTGCTCGCGATCATTCTCGACCGCATCACCGAGAGCTTCGGCCGCGCGCCGGGCACCGTGAAGGCGCCGCTGTTCTCGGGCCTCAAGCAGCTCTTTCGCGTGAAGGCCGAGCCCGCGCAGGCATGATCTCCGGCGGCCGGGCACGCGCCGGCCGCTCCCCCTCGTCGAACACGGCTCCCGCGGCTCGCGCCGCGGGGCTGGCTCCCTGCAACCTCCTCGCCAGGAGACCGATGTGACGTCCGCCGTCGCTGTCGCGCCCGCCGCCTGCGTTTCACCGGTTTCGTCCCTCGCCCATTTCGGCTTCCTGACGCTGCCGAACTTCTCGATGATCGCGTTCTCGAGCGCGGTCGAAGTGCTTCGGATGGCGAACTACGTCGGGCGGGCGGAACACTACAAGTGGTCGATCTACTCGCTCGACGGCGCGCCCGCGCATGCCAGCAACGGCATCGCGGTGCGGCCCACGCAGGCGCTCGACTACGACGACCTGCCCGACGTGATGATCGTGTGCGGCGGCATCCGCATCCGCGACATGGTCGACGAGCGCGCGCGCGATACGCTCGCGGCGCTTGCCGCACGCGGGCTGCCGCTCGGCGGCATCTGCACCGGCGCCTACGCGCTGATGGCGAGCGGGCTGCTCGACGGCTATCGTTGCACCGTGCACTGGGAGAACCTGTCCGCGCTGCATTCCGAATTTCCGCAGGTCGGATTCGCCGACGAATTGTTCGTCGTCGATCGCGACCGGCTGACCTGCACCGGCGGCACCGCGCCGCTCGATCTGATGCTGAACCTCGTCGGCATGCGGTTCGGCCAGCAGTTGGCCGCGCAGGTATCCGAGCAGTTCATCCTGGAGCGCATCCGCAGTTCGACCGATACGCAGCCGATTCCGGTCGACGCGCGGGTCGGTTTCTCGCGCGCGGAGCTGATCGAGGTCGTGCGGCTGATGGAGGCGAACATCGAGGAGCCGCTGTCGCTCGAGGAGCTCGCGCGGCTCGTGCGGCTCTCGCAGCGGCATCTGCAGCGCATGTTCAAGGTGTATCTGAACGTATCGCCGACCCACTATTACCTGACGTTGCGCCTGAAACGCGCACGCGACCTGCTGCGTACGACCGACGCATCGATCGCGCGCGTGACGACGGTCTGCGGCTTTCATTCGCCGTGTCATTTCAGCAAGGCATACCGCGCGCAGTTCGGCCATGCGCCGAGCTACGAGCGCCGGCTGCCGGGGCGCTGAACGGGGCGATCAATCGGTCCGCGACGTCGCCGGGATCGCGGCGCGCGGCTTCAACAAACGATCCCGCATTCAAGCAAACGACATCACTTTGAGGAGAAGCAAGATGAAGCGCCTATTGATCGCAGCGGTGTGCGGGATCGGGATAACCGCGCCGATGTCGGCCGTTTATGCGGCCGATCCGCCCGTTTGCAAGAACGTGCGCTTCGCCGATGTCGGCTGGTCCGACATCGCGGCGACCACGGGCCTCGCATCGACGATGCTGCAGGGGCTCGGCTACACCCCGACGAAGACGATCGCGTCGGTGCCGATCACGTTCGCGGGGATCAAGAGCAAGCAGATCGACGTGTTCCTCGGCTACTGGTCGCCGACGATGGACCCGATCATCCAGCCGTTCACGAAGGCCGGCACGATCAAGGTGCTCGCGACGCCCAACCTGACCGGCGCGAAATACACGCTTGCGGTGCCCGACTACGTGTATCAGGGCGGCCTGAAGTCGTTCGCGGACATCCAGAAATTCGCGGACAAGCTCAACGGCAAGATCTACGGGATCGAGCCGGGCAACGACGGCAACGCGCTGATCAAGAAGATGATCGACGGCAACCAGTTCGGCCTCGGCAAGTTCAAGCTGGTCGAGTCGAGCGAGGCCGGGATGCTGGTCGAGGTGAACCGCGCGATCCGCGACAAGCAGTGGATCGTGTTCCTCGGCTGGGAACCGCATCCGATGAACGTGCAGATGAAGATCGACTACCTGACCGGCGGCGACGACGTGTTCGGCCCGAACTACGGCGAAGCGAAGGTGCTGACGGCGACGCCGCCCGACTACGCGCAGCGCTGCCCGAACGTCGCGAAGTTCGTGTCGAACCTGCAGTTCACGACGTCGATCGAGAACCACGTGATGGTGCCGATCATGAACAAGCAGGATCCGAACAAGGCCGCCGCCGAATGGCTGAAGGCGAATCCGCAATCGCTCGACAAGTGGCTGGCCGGCGTGACGACGATCGACGGCAAGCCGGGCCTGCCGGCGGTGAAGGCCTACCTCGGCGTGCATTGAGCGTGACGCGTCGGGCTTTGCGGCCGCGGCCCGAAGCCTGACGCGAATGTCGAGCCGACGCAAGCAGGACGACCTGCTTGCGTCGGCTTTTTGCTGCGTGCCGCGCACGCGCGCCGACGGCCGGCGGGCGATGCGCTAGACTGCTCGATCCGCGCTCAGGAGACGGCAATGACCCGCAACCCGCTCGATGCATCCCGACGGCTACACGCAGCCGGCACGCGGCCGCACGGCGCGACCGCTTCGGTCGACGCAGGCCGCGACCGGGCGATCCGCTACTTCGGCCGTTCATTCGCATGAACCGCATCGGACAAGTCGTGCTCGCCGCCGATCTCGCGGGCACGGCGGTGTTCGCGATCGAAGGCGCCAATGCGGCGATCGGCGCCGGACTCGATCTGTTCGGCGTGATGGTGCTGTCGCTCGTCGTCGCGCTCGGCGGTGGCGTGATTCGCGACCTGCTGATCGGCGCCCGCCCGCCGAGCGCCGTGAGCGACTGGCGTTATCCGGCGCTCGCGTTCGCCGCCGGACTGTTCGCGTTCGTGTTTCATGCACGGGTCGCGTCGTTCTCGCCGTCGCTGCTGACGACGCTCGATGCGGCCGGCCTCGCATTGTTCGCGGTCGCGGGCGCGGTGAAGGCGCTCGAATTCCGCGTCCACCCGTTCATTGCGACGCTGATGGGCGCGGTGACCGGCTGCGGAGGCGGCGTCGTGCGCGATCTGCTGCTCGCGCGGATACCGGTCGTGCTGGTCACGGATATCTATGCGAGCGCGGCGTTGCTCGGCGCGGTCGTCGTCGTGTCGTGCCGGCGACTCGGTTGCCCGCCCGTCGTCGCGGCCGTGCTCGGCGGCGTCGCGTGCTTTGCGCTGCGGATGGCGGCGGTGCGCTTCGGCTGGCAGTTGCCGAAAATTGCCGCGGGGGCGTAGGGCCGGCGCAAGCCCGCGATTAGCGCGAGCAGGACCCAAGCGCCCGTTCACGACCCCTTCGTCGCCGCCGGCGCGTCGAACACGCGATCGAACGCCCACTGGAACACGAACGCGTAGCAGAAGAAGAATGCGAACAGCCCGATATCGACGACGAACGCATCGAGCCACGAGATGTCGAGCCACCACGACACGACCGGCACGAGGATGAAGATCAGCCCGCCTTCGAATCCGGTGGCGTGCAGGATCCGCCGCCCGAGCGTACGCGCCGGTTGCCGCCGCGACGCTTCCCAGCGTTCGAACAGCGCGTTGAAGATCATGTTCCACAGCATCGCGATCGCCGACATCGTCGCCGACAGCGCACCCGAATAGACGAGGTCCTGCTGGAAGATCGCCGCGATCGCGGGCGAAATGCAGGAAATGGCGATCGTTTCGTAGAGCACCGCCTGCGTGATCCTGCGCGGTAGGCCTTGCACGGGGTTCCTCCGGTTCGACGGCGGCGCCATGCCGCGACGTCCCGCAAGGCTAGCCGCGTTGCGCACCCGCTTCAATTCACCTAATCTCACCCCGATTGAATCGAATTCAACCCGGCCGCATCCGGCCCGCGAGGCTCCGTGTTCTCGAAAATCCCCCTGACCGCTTTGCGTGTATTCGAATCGTCGGCACGGCTGGGCACGTTCAAGGCCGCCGCGGACGAGCTGTCCGTGACGCCGGCTGCCGTGTCGCACCAGATCAAGTCGCTGGAGAGCCGCGTCGGCGTGCTGCTGTTCGAGCGCGGGGCGGGCGGCGTGCGGTTGACCGAAGAAGGCGAGCGGCTGTTTCGCGCGAGTCACGATGCGTTGCTGGCATTGAGCCGCGGGCTCGACGCCGTGCGTCCGGATGCGGCCGACGAGCGCCCGCTCGTGCTGACCACCACGCCGGCCTTTGCGGCGATGTGGCTGATTCCCCGTCTCGGTGCGTTTCGCCGCGTCGATCCGCACCTGCACATCAAGGTCGAAACGGGGAACGCGCTCGTCGATCTCGAACGCGATGCGCGGATCGATCTCGCGATTCGCGCGACGTCGCGCCAGTTTCCCGCGCTGCACGAGATTGCGTTGATCGACGAGTATTTCGGCGCGTATGCGGCCGCCGGCTTCGATGCGGATCGCACCGACGAGCCGCTCGACCTGATCGAGACCGTGTGGGATACACCGCTGCCCGTGTCGGTCGACTGGGCGTCGTGGTGTCGCGCGGCGGGCCGGCAGGCGTGGCTCGAACGCGCGGTGTTTCGCCATTACGACGACGAGCATTACGCATTGCAGGCCGTGCTGCACGGGCAGGGTATCGCGCTGCTCAGTTCGGTGCTGGCCGCCGAGCATGTCGAGCGCGGTGCGTTGATGCCGATCGAGCCCGCGGTGCGGCTCGACGGTGCGCGCTTCGTCGCGCTGTGCCGGCCGGGGCGCGAGCGCGAGCCGCAGGTCAGGCGGTTTCTCGACTGGCTCGAAGCGGAAATCGCACGGACGCGCGATGCGGTGGCGCGGATGGCGCCCGACGCGTCTCGCGCCGCTACCCGAACCTGACGCAATACACCGGCGGCAAATGCGCCGATACCTGTCGCCAATGGTCGCCGCCATCGACGGACGTCCATAACCCGCCCGTCGTCGAGGCCATCGCGAGGCGCGTGCCGGAATCGTCCACCGCGAGCCCATGCCGGTACACGAGGTCGTACGCGGGCGCGGCCGGCAACCCGTTCGACAGGCTCTCGAAACTGCGGCCGCCGTCGCGCGTGCGCGTGACGACGAACCGCCCGTTCACCGGAATCCGGCATGCGTCCTTCACGGCCGGCACGAACCACGCGGTATCCGGTTCGTGCGGATGCACGGCCACCGCGAAACCGAAGCTCGACGGTTGCGCTTCGATGCGGCGCCAGTGTTCGCCGCCGTCGGTCGAGCGGAAGATCGCGCAGTGATGCTGCGTCCACAGCACGTCCGGATTGGCCGCGCACTGCACGACGCGGTGCGGATCCTGCATGTTCGGCTCGCCGCGTCGCTCGGGCGGCATGTAGTCGGCTTCCATGCCTTCCGCGGTCACGCGCCAAGTCGCGCCGCCGTCGACGGTCTGCCAGACGCCGCCGCACGAGATGCCGACGGCGACGTGCCGGCTGTCGCGCGGGTCGACCATTACCGAATGGATGCCCGGCGCGTCGTACCCGCCGCCGCCCCATTCGGCGCGTTCGGGGCGATCCCACAGCGCGCGGTTGAGTACCCATGAATCGCCGTGGTCGTCGGAGCGGAACAGGCCGCCGGGAATCGTGCCGGCCCACAGTACGCCGGGCTCGTCGGTGCCGCCGGCTTCGAGCGACCAGATCTGCTGAAGGGTCCACGGCGGCTGCGGCCCCGCCGGCTCGTCGTCGGCGTCGCCGCTGCCCGCGTGCGGGTCGGTGCGGGCGGCCGACGCGTCGGCGGGCTGCGGCGGATAAACCGGGGCCGCACATTCCTCCCAGTCGGTGGCGCCTGCGCGCAGCCGGTGCAGCTTCACGCCGAAATGGCCGAGATTGAGCGCCGCATACAGCGTGCCGTCGCGCGGGTCGGCGAGCGCCATGCTGACGGGCTCGCCGATGAAATGCGGTTCGCCGAGCGTCCAGCCGTCATGACCGTCGGGTTGCAGGACGAACAGGCCCTTGCGGGTGGCGACGAGCAGTCGATCGTTCATGCGATGTCTCCGGATGGTCCGCCTTGGCGCGACGGCGCTTGGTATGAGGGAATGCGGCGGTGCATCGGTCCCTTTATCCGCCGGTCAGCGCCTGCACGACATATACGCGGCTGGCGGCCTCGAGCGCGTCGGACAGGCGCTGCCGGTCTCGGATCGGCTGGCCGTCGATGAACACCGACAGGTGCTTTCGCAACGCGCCCTGATCGTCGACGATGTAGCCGCGCAGCCGCGGTTGCTCGCTGAAAATGGTGTCGAATGCTTCGCCGACCGTGTGCGCGTCGATGTCGCGCTCGGGCGTTTCGACATGCCGCTGGATCGATGCGGCGAAGAAGAGATGCGCCATGGCGGTAGCTGGCAGGAGCCGCACGAAGGGACGGCTTGTAGTTTAGGCGATCCGGCGGGCGCCGAAAGGGGAAACGGCGCTGCCGTGCGGGCGGCTGCTAGACCGGAATCGACCGCCCCCTGATCCGGATCCCGAGCCGCACGACGCCGATCACCGCATTCGACAGCCACGTGAGCCAGCGCGGCATCCCGCGCCGACGGATATCGAGCAGCAGCACGATCCGCACGGCGTCGCTGTCGTTCCATACCTCGTGCGTGAACGTGTCGTCCCACAGCAGGAAGCGGCCTTCGTCGAGCCGGTATTCGCGGCCGTCGACCTTCAGCACGGCGGCCGGCGTGCCGTCCGCGCGCCTGGGCATCGACAGCACGAGATACCCGCGCAGGATGCCGCGAAACGGCCCGCGATGCGGCGGGATGTGCTTGCCGGGCGCGAGGAACGACAGCGACGCGGACAGCACGTCCGGCGACGCCGCGACGAGCGACGCGACGGTCGGGCAGCGCGACAGGTTGCGCGCAAACGGCTGGCCGTACGCCTGCATGATGAACATGCGCCAGTCGCGTGCGTCGTTGGCCGAGATGTCGTACTGCTCGCGCATGATGTCGTGAAAGCGCGGGATGCGCGGCATGTCGCGTGCGACGTCGAGCGCCTCCGCGCGGATCGCGGGCCACGCGCGCACGAATCGCTCGGCATCCGGGAATGCGGCCGTGTCGAGCACCGCGCCGCTGTCGATATGGCGGTCGTACAGCCTGCGCAGCAGGGCGGCTGCATGGTCGTAAGCGGCGGACATGGTCGATCGATGAGCGGTCCGGATGAAGTGGTGGTCAGTCTGCCCGAAGCACGACGGGCGCTGCGTTACGTCAGGTTACGCCGGCTGACGAATGAATGACAGTTCGGTGAAGGTCCGGCGAGGGCGGCCCGACGGACCGGGAATAAACACGCTTCCTCCGTCGTCATACGGGTGTAGCACGTCGTCTCGTTGACTTCCGAAGGAGTGGAACATGAACAAGCACTGGCTGGTGGCCGCCACGGTGGCGGCGATGTCTCTCGCAGGTGTCGCGACGCAAGCGTCGGCACAGGCGCTCACGCGCGAGCAGGTCCGGCAGGAACTGATCGACGCCGAAAACAACGGGCTGCGCTTCGTGACCGATACGTCGTATCCGGATGTGAGCTCGCTGTTCCGGCAGCAGGTCGATCAGTTGCCGCAGCGGCAGGCCAGCACGGCAGTCGGCGGCGATCCGGCCATGTCGTCCGAAGCGGGCAAGCCGGCGGCGATGTCGCCGCGTCAACGCGCCGCCGCCTGCGTCGGCCCCGCGAGCTTCTGCGCGATCTATTTCGGAAGCTGATCCAGCCGCCTGCGTCCGCAGGTCACGCGTATCCCGTGGTCGATCGATACGTCACATTGAAGGAGTTCATGATGAAAACTTATATCGCAGTCCTGACTATGGTTGGCTCAATCGCCGGTCAGGCAGCATTCGCACAAGCGGCCGCGCCGCTCACGCGTGCGCAGGTTCGCGAGGAGTTGATGCGTCTGGAAGCGGCCGGGTACGACCCGGCGAAGGGCGACGACGGCGAGTATCCGGCCGACATCCAGGCTGCGGAAGCGAAGCTCGCCGAGCAGGAACGGGCGCGCATGGCGGCGTCGGTTGCGCACGCACCGGACGCCGGTATGCCGGCGCAAACCGGCGACTAGGTGTCGACATGATCGTGTGTCACGGCTGGCCGCCGTGTTCGCGGGACGGCAAATCGCACGCGCTTCGCGCCGCGCGACGTGCCCGAAGGGCGCCGGCTGAGACGCCGGTCGTGGCGCGCCGCTTCGCGCGGCGTCGCGATCAACTCGTCAACCGGTTCCGACCGACGGCGCGATCGATCACCACGGCATCATGCGCTGCACGACCTGGTCGCGCAGCACGAAGCGGTGCATCAGCGCGGCCGCCACGTGCACGCAGATGCCGGCGAACAGGACCCACGCGAGAATGCCGTGCACGTCGCCCATCGCGTGACCGAACCCCGAGCCGGCCGCCGACAGCGCCGGCAACGGAATGATGCCGACGAGCGTCACGGCCCACGCGCGTGACGACGCGTTGATCCAGCCGAGCAGCGGCACGACGATCAGCAGCAGGTAGAGTGCGCCGTGCGTGATGCCGGACAGCGCGCGCATCGCGGGCGACAGCTCGCTGGCAGGCGGGCGATGCGTCGCACGCCACAGCACGCGGCATGCCATCGCCGCGAGCAGCGCCGTGCCGACGATCAGGTGCGCGGCGATCAGGCCGACCGGCTGCGTGTCGCGATGTACGTCGGGCATCGTCCAGCCGATCGCGTATTGCGCGACGACCAGCGCCACGATCAACCAGTGAAGAAGGCGGGCAACGGCGTCGTAACGAGTGGGTGTGGACATGAAGGCTCCTGACGGGCATGGCGGGGCAGCGTGCGGCGGATTCTACGGCCGAATCCTTAACGAAACGTTAAGCGCGCGGCGCCGGTCGGCCTGCATCCGCCGACGGCAGCGTGATCGCCACGCCGAGGCCGTGGCCGCCGATGCCGGATTCGAACCGGACGGTGCCGCCGAAGTATTGCGCGATGCGGATCACGATCGACAGTCCGAGCCCGCTGCCGGGCGACGGCGTGCCGCTGCCGCGATAGAACCGGTCGCCGAGCCGTTCGCGCTCGCCGGGCGCGACGCCCGGCCCGTCGTCGCGCACGACGATGCATTGCTGCGGGCCGTCGTCGTGTACGCCGAGTTCGATGCGTCCGCCAGGGCGGCCGTACTTGATCGCGTTGTCGACGAGATTGTCGAGCAGGATGCCGATCAGGATCGGATCGGCGTCGATCATCCGTGCAGACAGGTCGCCACACACGATGTCGATGGCCTTGTCCGCGGCTTTCGACAGATGGCGGTCGACAGCGGCATCGACGAGTTCGCGCACGACGAGGGCACGCGCCGGAATGCGTTCGTACTCGTCGAGCCGTGCGAGCAGCAGCAATTGTTCGGCGAGCCGCGCACTGCGGTCGACGCCCTGCACGACGCGCTGCATCGCCAGTTGCTTGCGCGCGGGATCGTCGGTCGCGATGGCCACCTGGGCCTGCACCTTGATCGCGGCGAGCGGCGTCTTCAGTTCGTGCGCGGCGTCGGACGTGAACGCGCGCTCCCGGACGATCGATTGCCGCAGCCTCGCGAGCAGGCGATCGATCGAGTCGACCAGCGTGCGGACTTCGTCCGGCACGGTCGCGATGCCGAGCGGTTCGAGCGATCGGGCATCGCGTGCGCCGATCAGCGTGGACAGCGTCTTCAGCGGGGCGAGACTGCGCCCGATCGTCACCCACAGCAGCAGCGCCAGCAGCGGCAGTGCGATGACGAGCGGCTGGACGATGCCGCGTGCGATGCCGGTGGCCAGATCGCTGCGCGTATTCGACATCTCCATCACGCGCACCCGGCGCCCCGACGCGGGCGCGCGCAGCGCGTGCGTGCGCCATCGCACGTCGCGAATGACGATCGTTTCCGGTTTGCCGGACGCGCCGGGCGCGTCCGGCAAACCGGTGGCGTCGGCCGGCAGGCTCGACGCGACGACGTTGCCCTGTGCGTCGCGCACCTCGAACAGCACGTCGCGCGGCACGCGATCGCCGTCGGCATCGGGGCCGGACTTCGCATCGCCGCGGGCCAGTTCGACGCGGGCGTCGGGCGGGAAGCGCGCGAGACGGCCGAGGTCGGCCGCCGACAGATCGACGAGCAGCGACGCGTATTCGACGAGGCGCGCATCTTGCCATTCGCCGATCTCGCGCGTCGCGTGCCGGAAGCTGCCGAACACGGCGACGAGCCAGACGACGGTCACGCAACCGATCGCCATCAGCGACACGCGGCGTCGTATCGAGCCGGCGATCATGGGAGTTCGACCACGTAGCCGATACCGCGGACGGTACGGATCAATTCCGAGCCGAGCTTCTTGCGCAGGTTCGACACATGGACCTCGATTGCATTGCTTTCGATGCCTTCCTGCCAGCCGTACAGGCCGTCCTCGAGACGCGCGCGCGACTGCGGGATGCCCGGATGCGTGACGAGCTGAACGAGGATCGCCCACTCGCGCGACGTGAGCGCAATGCGCGCCGCATGGCGCGTCACGGTATGCGCGGTCAGGTCGATCGTGATGTCGCGCCAGACGATCTCATCGCCGGCACGGCCCTGCGAGCGCCGCACGAGCGCGCGGCAGCGGGCGAGCACTTCGGACAATTCGAACGGTTTCGCGAGATAGTCGTCCGCGCCGTCGTCGAGGCCGCGCACACGGTCCGCCACGGTGCCGCGTGCGGTCAGCACCAGCACGGGGACCGTATCGCCGGCATCGCGCAGCGCGCGCAGCAGTTCCGTGCCCGATTTGCCGGGCAGCCCGAGATCGAGTACGACGAGTGCGAAGCGCGTCGTCGCGAGCGCGGCTGCGGCCGCATGACCGTCGCGCAACCAGTCGACGTGAAAGCCGGCCTGGCTCAGGCTGGTCTCCAGGCCGCTGCCGATCAGGTCGTCGTCTTCAACAAGGAGGAGTCGCATGGTCGATTCGGGGTGCAGGCGTCTGCGATTGTACGAGCATGACTCTGCGCACCGTGAAACGGATTGTAATTGCGCTGCCGCAAATGTCGGCCGATTCTGAAGAACGCTTAAGGTTTGGCGCCGGCAATCCCGTTACCATCGGCGACGACATTTCCGGGGCGGCGTTCCGCTTCCCCCGATCCCGAATCGCTCGGGCGCGTCCGGCGCGAGCCGCCCGCACCCGGGCGCCAACCCGCGCCCCTTTCGATCGATATCCGTTCGATGCGCGTCGCCCGTACGGGAGGTTCGATCCTGATGGCATCCTCGACGATCGAGCGCTGGCGCGCCCACCTGCTGATCGCCGCACTCGCCGCCATGTTCATTCAATGCTTCGTGCTGGTTTCGTTGCTTGCATGGCGCGTACCCGAAGCATTTTTCACCACGATGACGTTCCGCGTCTGGACCGTCGTTGCCGTCGCCGCCGCGATCCTGTCGGCCCGTAAGCTTGCCGACGCGGCGTTCAAGGCTGCGCTGGCGTGCGGTTGCGTGCGTGTGACCGGAATCGATCGCCGCACGGTAGTCGTGTCATCCGATTGCGCGTACCGTCGGCTGGTCGTTCTTCATATCCGGCTCAACGGGAACCGGTACGGCGGCGTGCATGGGTGAGCCCGCGTGTGCGCCGCCGTTCGCTGCCACTGCGGTCGTACGGGTCATCACCGGGGGAAAGCATGGTTGTGTTGCATGTGCTGCGCGCGCTGGCCGGCGCGATGTCGATCGTCTGCGGGCTCGGCGTGGTGCTGGGCGTCGCGTACACGCTCACGGCGGGCGTGCTGGTCGGCCGGTTCTTTTCCCGGGCGATGGCGCCGCCGCGCACGTATCCGGGCGTCACCGTCGCGCAGCCGCTGCACGGCGACGAATGGGATCTCGTACAGCATCTCGAAAGCTACTTCGTGCAGGATTATCCGGGGCCGGTGCAGCACCTGTTCGGCGTGCACGATGCGGGCGACGCGGCACTCGCGGCGGTCAAGACGTTGCGCGCGCGGTATCCGGGCGCGAACGTCAAGGTCGTCGCCGATGCGCGGCTGTACGGGCCGAACCGCAAGATCGCCAATCTCGTGAACATGCTCGAACACGCGGAGCATTCGGTGCTCTGTCTCGCCGACAGCGACGTGGTGGTCGAGCGCGATTATCTGCGCGCCGTCGTCGGTGCGCTACAGCAGCCGGATGTCGGCATCGTGACGAGCGTGTATCGCGGCGTCGCAGCGCCGGGATTCTGGCCGGGGGTCGCCGCAGCGATGACGAACTACCATTTCCTGCCGGGCGTGATCACCGGGCTCTTCATCGGGCGCGCGCGGCCCTGCTTCGGCCAGACGATCGCCATCACGCGCGCGACGCTCGAACGCATCGGCGGGCTGACGCGCTTTGCCCATCATCTGGCGGAAGATCACGCACTCGGCGAAGCCGTGCGGCAAGCGGGCGCGCAGGTCGTCATTCCGCCGTTCGTCGTCGGGCATGCGTGTGTCGAAGAGACGTTCGCGCGGTTGTACGCACACGAATTGCGTTGGAGCTGCACGATCCGCGCGGCGGACCGGCTCGGTCATCTCGGATCGGTACTGATGCATCCGGTGCCGCTGGCGCTGCTGGCGGTGCTGTGCTCCGGCGGCACGGCCGCCGCGTGTGCGCTCGCGGTTGCGGCGCTGGCGTCGCGCGCCTGGTTGATGCTGAGAACGAGCCGCGCGACCGGCGCCGGCCTGCGCCGCGCATTCTGGCTGCCGTTCGTCGATCTCCTGCAGTTCGTGATCTTCGTATCGAGCTTCTTCTCGTCGCATGTCGTGTGGCGCGGCACGCGCTTTCGCGTCGACCGGCAAGGCCTGCTGTCGCCGGCGGGTGAGTCATGACGACGGAGCCGAACCTCGACGCCGCGGCGCCCGGCCGGGTCGCCCTGCGCGGCGACGCACGGCTTCGCCATGCGGGGCGCGCGATCGCGCTCGTCGGGCTGGCGCTCGCGGTGTGGCTCGTCTGGCGCGAGCATCCGCAAGACATTCTGCATCGGCTGCGGGCCGCCGGCGCCGGGCTGCTGGTCGCCGCGCTCGCGCACATCCTGCCGATGCTCGCGAACGCGTGGGACTGGCGGATGCTGATCCGCGGTCCGCGCCGGCCGTCGTTGCCGACGATGCTGAAACTCGTGTGGATCCGCGAATCGATCAACGGGTTGCTGCCGGTCGCGCGCATCGGCGGCGAGATCGTGTCGTTCGGATTGCTGCGGCAGGCGGGCGTGCGTCCGGCGACCGCCGTGGCCAGCCTCGTCGCCGACATGCAGCTCACGCTGATCAGCCAGCTGATCTTCGCGCTGGTCGCGATCGGCTATGTGCTCGAACGCGTGTCGTCCGATGCGGCGCGGGTGGCGGCCAACCTCGCGATCGGCATGGCCGCGCTGGTGCCGGTGCTGCTGCTGTTCGCGCTGGTGCAGCACGCGCGGCCGTTCGAACGCGCGATGCGCGTGCTCAACCGCGTCACGAGCGGCAAGGTGGTGGCGCTGGTCGGCGAATCGGCACGCACCGACCAGTCGATCCGGATGATCTGGAGAAAGACGGGCGTGGTCGTCCGCTATCTCGGGATCTGGCAGACGCTGCAGTTCGCGGGCTATGCGTTGGAAATCTGGCTGGCGCTGGTCTTCCTCGGCGCCGATCCGAGCTTTGCGCAGGCACTGGCGATCGAGGCGCTGATCCAGCTCGTGAGCAGCATCGCGTTCCTGATGCCGGGCGGCCTGGGGGTGCAGGAGGGCGGGTTCGTGCTGATCGGCGGGCTGCTCGGTTTCGACCCGCCGACCTGTCTCGCGTTGGCCGGCGCGCGCCGCGTGCGCGACCTGCTGTTCTATCTGCCGGGGCTGATCGCATGGCAGTGGGCGGCGGGTTCGGCGGCCCGGCCGGGTGGACCGACACGTGCGCCGTTGCCCGCCGGGGACGCCGCCGGGCCGCAGTGACGCGGCCCGACGCGACGCAGCCGGATTCAGCGCCGCTCGTCGGCGAGATGGCTGCGGATCACGTCCGCGAACGACGTGTCGCCTTTCAGCCCGAGCGCTTCCGCACGCGACGTATCCCAGCGGCCCGGCCAACTGCCGACGATCTTCTCGACGCGTTCGTCGGGCACATGGCGGATCAGCTTGACGACCGCGTCGCCCGCGACTTCGCGCAGCGCCGCGATCATCTCGTCGACCGACACCGACAGCCCCGGCAGATTGATCACGCGCTTGTTGCCGAGCTTCGCGGCATCGATCTCGCAACCGGCGACGAGCGCGTCGATCGCGCCGCGCGGCGACAGCAGCCACAGCCGTGTCGAGCCGGGCACCGGGCATACGCTTTCCTCGCCGTTCAGCGGCTCGCGGATGATGCCGCTCGCGAACGACGACGCGGCCGCGTTCGGGCGGCCGGGCCGCACGCTGATGGTCGGCAGCCGCAGCACGCGGCCGTCGACGAAGCCGCGGCGCGCGTAGTCGCACAGCAGCAGTTCGGCGATCGCCTTCTCGGCGCCGTATGACGATTGCGGGTTCAGCGCGGTGTCGTCCTGCACGACGTCGGGCAGCGCGCCGCCGTACACCGCGACGGAGCTCGTGAACACCACCCGCGGCCGGTGGCCGCGCGCGCGACACACCTCGAGCAGCGTGCGCGATGCGTCGAGGTTGATCCGCATGCCGAGATCGAAATCGGCTTCGGCTTGCCCGCTGACGATCGCCGCGAGGTGGAAGATCGCGCCCGTGCGCGTGTCGATCGCGCGTTCGAGCACCGCGCGATCGGCGATGTCGCCGACGATCGACGTCACGCGCGCATCGCCGAAATCGCTGCCCTGGACGACGTCGAGCAGCACCAGCTCGTCGATTGTCTCGACGCGGCCGTCGGGGCCGGTCAGTTCGCCGCGCTCGAGCAGCTTGCGCGCGAGACGCTGGCCGAGAAAGCCGGCGCCGCCGGTGATCAGTACTTTCATGTTCTTCATCCTTTCGGGGAATACGGGAATCACAGGTACGGCCGGAGCCAGCCGAGGCCTTCGGACGTGCCGGCCTTCGGCCGATATTCGCAGCCGATCCAGCCGTCGTAGCCGAGCGCGTCGATCAGCGCGAACAGGTACGGGTAGTTGAGTTCGCCGACGTCCGGCTCGTGGCGTTCCGGCACGCCCGCGATCTGGATATGGCCGATGCCCGCGAAATCGCGCTCGAGTTTCACCGCGAGATCGCCTTCGACGATCTGGCAGTGATAGCAGTCGAACTGCACTTTCAGGTTCGGCGCGCCGACTTCCGCGCAGATCGCCTGCGCGTCGTCCTGGCGATTCAGGAAATAGCCGGGCATGTCGCGCGGGTTGATCGGCTCGATCAGGATCGTGATGCCGTGCGCGGCGCCCGCTTGCGCCGCATGCCGCAGGTTCGACAGATAGGTGTCGCGATGGCGCGCGCGATCGGCGCCCGGCGGCACCATGCCGGCCATCACGTGCAGCTTCTTGTTGCCGATCGTGCGTGCATAGTCGAGCGCCTGGTCGATGCCGCGGCGGAACTCGTCCTCGCGGCCCGGCAGCGACGCGATGCCGCGTTCGCCCGCGGCCCAGTCGCCCGGCGGCGCGTTGAACAGCGCCTGTTCGAGGCCGTGCGCGTCGAGGCGCGCGCGGATGTCCTCGGCGGCGAAGTCGTACGGGAACAGGTACTCGACGGCCTTGAAGCCGTCGTGGGCGGCAGCGGCGAAGCGTTCGAGAAACGCATGCTCGGTGTACATCATCGAGAGGTTGGCGGCGAAGCGTGGCATGACGGCGGGTCCTGTGAATGAATGGGGCGGGGCGCCGTGCGCCCCGCGTCGAATGACGAATCGGCCGGCGACGGATCAGCGGTTCACGAGTTTCGCGGGCGTGAGCCACACGGCGATCGCGCCGATCACGAGCATCGCGGCCAGCACGTACATGCCGGACGACGTGCTGTGCGTGACGTCCTTCATGTAGCCGATCACGTACGGGCTCGCGAAACCGGCGAGGTTGCCGACCGAGTTGATGATCGCGATCCCGGCCGCGGCCGCGGAGCCTGCGAGGAACGCGGTCGGCAGCGACCAGAACAGCGGGGCGCAGGTCAGCACGCCGCCTGCCGCGAGCGACAGGAACACGATCGACACGGCCGTATTGTGCGAGTACGACGCGGCGACCGCAAACCCGAGCGCGCCCATCAGCGCCGGCACGATCAGGTGCCAGCGGCGTTCGCGGCGCTTGTCCGCGCTGTGGCCGAACAGGTTCATCACGACGATGGCGACGACGAACGGAATCGCCGACAGCAGGCCGATCTGCAGCGTATCGGTGATGCCGGTCGATTTCACGAGCGTCGGCATCCAGAAGGTGAGCCCGTACTGGCCGGTGACGAACGCGAAGTAGATCAGCGACATCCACCACATGCGCGGGTCCGAGAACACGGCCTTCAGCGAATGGCCGTGCTTCTGCCGTTCCTGCGGCTGCGCGGCGATTTCGTCTTCGAGCAGCTGCTTCTCGCGCTCGTCGAGCCACTTCGCGCCGCGGATGCCGTTGTCGAGATACAGGATCGTCGCGATGCCGACGAGCACGGCCGGCACGGCTTCGATCATGAACATCCATTGCCAGCCGTGGAAGCCCGAGCCGCCGTGGAAGCGCTCCATGATCCAGCCCGACAGCGGGTTGCCGAAAATGCCCGACACCGGAATCGCCGACATGAACACCGCGATGATCTTCGCGCGGCGATGGGACGGGAACCAGTACGTGAGGTACAGGATCACGCCCGGATAGAAGCCGGCTTCCGCGAGGCCGAGCAGGAAGCGCAGCACGTAGAACTGCGTCGGCGTCTTCACGAACGCGAACAGCGCGGACAGCACGCCCCACGTGATCATGATCCGCGCGATCCAGATGCGCGCGCCGAGGCGGTGCATCAGCATGTTGCTCGGCAGTTCGAACAGAAAGTAGCCCAGGAAGAAAATCCCCGCGCCGAGCCCGAACACGGTTTCGCTGAACGCGAGATCCTGCGACATCTGCAGCTTGGCAAAGCCGACGTTCACGCGGTCGAGATACGCGACCACGTAGCAGAGCATCAGGAACGGCACGATGCGCCAGAACACTTTCCTGTAGGTGCGGTCGAGTTCGCCCGACTGGGCGGCCGCGGCGGGCGAGCGGCTTGCGGCCGCGTCGAGAGCAGTCATCGTCGTGTCTCCAAGGACGTCGTGTGCCGGCGGCGCGTAGGCTGCCGGTTCGTATGCGTGTGCTGACGGAAGGGCCCGCGCACACTGCGGGCAGGTGAATCGGTATCGGGTGCGCGGCGCGTCACCAGCGCGCGTCGAAGGTGCGGCGCAATTCGTCGAGCGCGGCGTCGGACAGCGGTTCCGGCTTCGGCTGCGTCATCAGCCACAGCCGCGCCGTTTCCTCGAGCTCCTCGAGCGCATACGACGCATGCGACACCGACGGCCCCCACATCACGGGGCCGAGGCGATCGAGCAGCACGCCGCGCACCTGGTCGGCCAGCGCCGCGACTTCGGCCGCGACGGCGGGGTCGCCAGGGCGGCGGTAACGGATCAGCGGGATGTGGCCGACCTTCATCACGTAGTACGGCGTGATCGGCGGCAGCACGTCGGTGTCGCGCCACACGCCCGCGAGCGTCAACGCGACGAGATGCGTCGAATGCGTGTGGACGACGCCATGCGCGTCCGCGTTGCGCGCGTAGATGCCGCGATGCAGCGCGAGCGTCTTCGACGGCTTGCCGCCCGATACGGGCCGGCCGTCGGCGCCGACCTTCGCGATGTCGTTCGGGTCGAGCCGGCCGAGGCACGCGTCGGTCGGCGTGATCAGCCAGCCGTCCGCGAGACGCGCGCTGATGTTGCCGGCGCTGCCGACCGCATGGCCGCGCGCATACAGGCTCGCGCCGACCACGCAGATCTCTTCGCGCAGTTTCGCTTCGTCGCTCATCGTGCGGCTCCGTCCAGCGCGCGCAGCGCCTTGTCGAAAAAGTCCGTCGTGCCGAAGTTGCCGGATTTCAGCGCGAGGCCGAGCGGCTGCGCGTCGATGGTGGCCGTGGCCGGCACGCCCGGGTCGATTTGCGCGCCGATCTGCAGCGACTTCACGTCGAGCGCCTGCACGACCGCGCCGGACGTCTCGCCGCCGGCGACGACGAACTTGCGCACGCCGAGTTCGCGCAGCCCGCGGGCAATCGCCGCGAGCGTGCTTTCGACGAGATGGCCGGCCGCATCGACGCCGAGCGCTTGCTGCACGGCTTTTACTTCGTCGGGCGTGGCCGTTGCATAAATCAGCACGGGGTGCGGCAGGTGCGAGCGCGCAAACGCGAGCGCCTGCTCGACGACCGGCTCGCCGCGCGAGGCCGCGAGCGGATCGATGCGGAAGGCCGGTCGCGTCGCGCGCCACGCGGCGACCTGTGCGTGGGTCGCCTTCGACGCGCTGCCGGCGAGCACGGCCGACAGGCCGTCGATGCGCGGCAGCGACGCCGCGTTGTCGCGCTCGGGCAGTTGCTCCGCGCGGCGGAAATTCGCGGGCAGGCCGAGCGCGATGCCCGAGCCGCCGGTGACGAGCGGCAGGCCCGCGCACGCTTCGCCGAGGACGTAGAGGTCGCGGTCCGACAGCGCGTCGGCGATCGCGAAACGCATCCCTTCCGCGCGCAGCTGGTCGATCCGCGCGCGCACGGCGGCCGCGCCGAGCGCGATCGTGTCGTAGCGGATCAGGCCGACCGGCGACTTCGTCTGCTGCTGCAGCACGCGTACGAGGTTCGCATCCTTCATCGGCGTGAGCGGATGATGTTCCATCCCCGATTCGTTCAGCAGCACGTCGCCGACGAACAGGTGGCCGCGATAGATCGTGCGGCCGTTCTCGGGGAACGCCGGGCACGCGATCGTGAAGCCGCCGCCGACCGCATCGAGCAGCGCGTCGGCCACCGGCCCGATGTTGCCCGCGGCGGTCGAATCGAACGTCGAGCAGTATTTGAAGAAGAACTGGCGGCACCCTTGCGCGCGCAACCATTCGTACGCGGCGAGGGATTGCGCGACGGCGTCGGCGGCGGGAATCGTGCGCGACTTCAGCGCGACGACGATCGCGTCGGCGTCGACGATCGTGTCGGCGGCCGCGCCGTCGGCGGGCACGCCGATCGTCTGTACGGTGCGCATGCCGCTCTTGACTAGCATGTTCGCGAGATCGGTCGCGCCGGTGAAATCGTCGGCGATGCAGCCGAGCAGGGGACGGGAAGCGGAAGCGGTCATGGCAGGAACGTCGGTCGAATCAGCGGGCGGGCGGCAGCGTGATGCCGGGGAAAGTCTTGATCACGGCGGAATCGTCCTCGCCGCCGTGGCCGGCGCTCGACGCGCTCATGAACATCTGGTGCGCGGTGGCCGACAGCGGCAGCGGGAATTTGCTGCGGCGCGCGGTATCGAGCACGAGGCCGAGATCCTTCACGAAGATGTCGACGGCCGACAGCGGCGTGTAGTCGCCGTTCAGGATGTGCGGCACGCGGTTCTCGAACATCCACGAATTGCCGGCGCTGTGCGTGATCACGTCGTACAGCGCGTCGGCATCGACGCCTTCGCGCAGGCCGAGCGCCATCGCTTCGGCCGCCGCCGCGATATGCACGCCGGCCAGCAATTGATTGATGATCTTCACTTTCGAGCCGATGCCGTGCGCGTCGCCGAGGCGGTACACCTTGCCGGCGATCGCCGCGAGCACGTCCTCGCAGCCTGCATACGCGGCGGCCGGGCCGGACGTCATCATCGTCATCTCGCCGGAGGCCGCGCGCGCGGCGCCGCCCGACACGGGCGCGTCGAGCATCTGCAGGCCGGCCGCCTCGATGCGCGCGCCGAGCGCGACCGCGAATTCGGGCGCGACGGTCGCGCTCGCGATCACGACGCCGCCGGGCTTCATCGCCGCGACCGCACCGTGTTCGCCGAACAGCACCGTTTCCGTCTGCGCGGCGTTGACGACGAGCGTGACGACGACGTCGCACTGCGCACCGAGTTCGGCCGGCGTCGCGCACGCGATGCCGCCTTCGGTGGCGAATGCCTGCAGCACGGTGTCGCGCACGTCGCATGCATGGACGCGCAGGCCGGCGCGCAGCAGCGAGCGTGCGACGCCGAGGCCCATCGCGCCGAGGCCGATGACTCCAACGTTTCTTGACATGGTCAACCTTGATCGATTCGGGAGAGGTTCCGGACAGCGGCGGCGGGCGCCGCCGGTTTCAGCAGATGCCGGCTTCCGCGAGGCGGCGGGCGGCGTTGTACATGTGCGTGCGCGCCGCGTTGCGGGCGGCCATCGGGTCGCGCGCGCGGATCGCGTCGGCGATCGCCGCGTGCTCGTCGCGCACCTGCCGCGAGAAATCGTCGCGCGTCGCTTCGTTGCCTCGCGTGACCTTCACGCCGGCTTCGAGGTACTGGTTCAGGAATTGCAGCGTCTTCAGGAAATACGGGTTGCCGGTGACGGCCGCGATCGTGCGGTGGAACGCGACGTCTTCCGCGACGCCGTCGCGCCCGTCGGCCACCGCTGCGTCGATCTTGCGCAGCGCGTCGTCGATGTCGGCCATGTCGTCGTCGGTGTGGTGCAGCGCGGCTTCGGCCGCGACTTCGGCCTCGATCGCGCGGCGCACCGCGAGCAGGTGCGGCAGCGAGCTCGCCTCGACGGCTTCCGCGTAGTCGATGCGCAGCGGCCGGATCGCGCCGTGCTGGTTCACGAACACGCCGCTGCCCTGGCGCGGCTCGACCACGCCTTCGTTCTTCAGCCGCGAGATCGCCTCGCGGATCACGGTGCGGCTCACGCCGAATTCCTGCGCGAGCACGGCTTCGGTCGGCAGCTTGCCGGTGGCCGAGAAACTGCCCACTTCGATCTGCTTGAGCAGTTGCTGCGCGACATGGTCGCTCATCGCGCGGGCCGGAATTTTCTCGAACATGATGCTCAGGTTTGTAAGGTGATGTGGTCATCATACAAATTTGAGTGCGCATCAGCATCCGGGATAACCCTCGTTTTACAGCGGACAACGTCGGCTAAATTGACTGAAACCGGTTCCAAAAACGGGGAAAGCGATGCGAACGCGTCGGTTCTGCAATCAATCGCTCAAGGAAGGGGGCCGGCGCCCCAGAGTCGTCAGTCCGCGATGTCCTCGACGGCGTCGACCGACGCATCGGGCGTCGCATCGACTTCGGCCACGTCGCCGCCGCGCTCGCGATACGTCGCCGGCGGCACGCCGAACTGTTTGCGGAATTCGCGCCCGAGGTGCGACGCATCGGCGAATCCGCAACTCGACGCGATATCGGCGACCGTGCGGTCCGAACTCGTCAGCAGCCAGGCGGCCGTGCGCAGTCGCACCTGTTTCGCGAAGGCCTGCGGGCTCTTGCCGGTCTCGGCCTTGAAGAGCCGCTCGAGCTGCCGCGTCGACAGGTCGAGCTTGCACGCGAGTTCCTCGAGCGGCAGCGCGCGCCCGACGTGCTGTTCCATCAGAAGAATCGCGCGCTTGACCTTCGGATGCGTCGCCGGTTCGAGGCCCGGCGGATGCGGCTGCGGCGCGTTGCCTTTCTGCATCTCGCCGACGAGCAGGATGCGCAGCGCCTTCTGCACGGTCGCGTGATCGAAATGGCGCAGCAGGATCGCGGCGGCGACGTCGATCGACGCGCGGCCGCCCGAGCACGTGATCCGGCGCCGGTCGATCACGAACAGCCGGTCGGCGATCAGCAGGTCGGGATCGGCGGACGGAAAGCGCTCGATGAAATCCCAGTAATGGAACCAGCTCACGCAGGTGCGATAGCCGTCGAGCACGCCGGCGCGCATCAGCGTGAACACGCCGGTGCAGATGCCGACGACCGTCGCGCCGCCCGTCGCCGCGCGGCGGATGAAGTCGAGCGTTTCAGGGCCGGCCTGCGGCCCCGAATGCAGCAGCCCGCCGACCACCACCACGTAGTCGAACGGCTCGGCCGCGTCGAACGTCTCCCACGGCGTGATCTGGATCCCGCAGCTCGCGCGCACCGGCGCGAGCGTCTCGCCGATCACGCTCCATGCGCAGCGCACGGGCTTGCTGTAGTCGCCGTCGTCGGCCGACAGCCGCAGCATGTCGACGAAGCCCGAGAAGGCCGTCAGCGTGAAGTTCGGCAGCAGCACGATGCCGAAGCGGAGGCGCCGCGGCGCGGGTTCTGCGAGGGGGGAAGCGGGTACGTCGGGGGTCATCGCGGCCAATCTCGTCACGCCGGGAAGGCGGTCTCACTCGTTTCACTCTGTTTGCGGGCTACGGCTGCCGGAGGGCGGCACGGATGCAGCCAGCGTCGCCGATCGGCCGCGGCCGGACTTGTGGTTTTTCGTCGCGAACCATCGCCAAAACGCACTTTCCGGGCGGCCGGCGCGGCGCTTGGCGGTGCTATCCCACGCCGATGCCGTTTTTGTTCTATCGGCCGATTTTACGCCCTGATGTACTGAGGCCCAACGACATTTCACGCATGCAACCCAAAGGAAGCCAGATGAACGTCAGCGTGTTCGACCTGTTCAAGATCGGCATCGGCCCGTCCAGTTCGCATACGGTCGGACCGATGATCGCCGCGTGCCGCTTCGCGTCGCACGTCGAGGACGCGAACCTGCTCGGCTTCGTGCGCCGCGTGCGGGTCGAGCTGTACGGCTCGCTCGGCGCGACCGGCAAGGGCCACGGCACCGACAAGGCCGTGCTGCTCGGCCTCGAGGGCCACCTGCCCGACACGATCGATCCCGACCTGATCGAGCCGCGGCTCGCCGCGATCCGCGCGGAGAAGTCGCTGACGCTGCTCGGCAAGCAGACGGTCCGCTTCGACGAGAAGGAACACATCGGCTTCTATCGCAAGCTGATGAGCGGCACCGGCATCGTGCACCCGAACGGGATGCGCTTCCAGGCATTCGACGAACACGGCCAGTTGCTCGTCGAGAAGGAGTATTACTCGGTCGGCGGCGGCTTCGTCGTGAATCGCGACGGCGATCGCGTGAACGGCGTGCGCGCGGCGGTCGACGTGCCGTATCCGTTCCGCACCGGCGACGACCTGATGCGCCAGTGCCGCGAACACGGGCTGTCGATCGCCGAGCTGATGCTGCGCAACGAATCCGCGCTGCGTCCGGCCGACGAGGTGCGCGCCGGGCTGATGGCGATCTGGCGCACGATGGCCGCGTGCGTCGAGCGCGGCTGCAAGGTCGAGGGCGACCTGCCGGGCCCGATGCGCGTGAAGCGCCGCGCGGCCGAACTGAACGGCCGCCTGCGCGCGCGTTCGGAAGAGTCGCTGCGCGACCCGCTGTCGATGCTCGACTGGGTCAACCTGTATGCGATGGCCGTGAACGAAGAGAACGCGGCCGGCGGCCGGGTCGTCACCGCGCCGACCAACGGCGCGGCCGGCGTGATCCCCGCGGTGCTGCACTACTACGTGAAGTTCGTGCCGGGCTCGAACGACGCCGGCATCGTCGAATTCCTGCTGACGGCCGCGGCGATCGGGATCATCTACAAGGAAACCGCGTCGATCTCCGGCGCGGAAGTCGGTTGCCAGGGCGAAGTGGGCGTCGCGTGCTCGATGGCCGCCGCCGCGCTCGCCGCCGTGATGGGCGGCACGCCCGCCCAGGTCGAGAACGCGGCCGAGATCGGCATGGAGCACAACCTCGGGATGACCTGCGATCCGGTGGGCGGGCTCGTGCAGATCCCGTGCATCGAGCGCAACGCGATGGGCGCGATCAAGGCGCTGAACGCGTCGCGCATGGCGCTCAAGGGCAACGGCCAGCACTACGTATCGCTCGATTCCGTGATCAAGACGATGCGCGAAACCGGCGCCGACATGAAGACGAAATACAAGGAAACGTCGCGCGGCGGCCTCGCCGTGAACGTCATCGAATGCTAACGAAGGATCCAAACATGAGCCGCTACTCGATATTCAGCCTGTTCCGCAACGGCCTCTCGTATCACGAGAACTGGGAGAAGCAGTGGAAGAGCCCGGAGCCGAAGAAGGAATACGACGTCGTGATCGTCGGCGGCGGCGGCCACGGCCTCGCGACCGCGTACTACCTCGCGAAGGAGCACGGGATCACGAACGTCGCGATCCTGGAGAAGGGCTGGATCGGCGGCGGCAACACCGCGCGCAACACGACGATCGTGCGCTCGAACTACCTGTGGGACGAATCGGCCGCGCTGTACGAGAAGGCGATGAAGCTGTGGGAAGGGCTGTCGCAGGATCTGAACTACAACGTGATGTTCAGCCAGCGCGGCGTGATGAACCTCGCGCATACGCTGCAGGACGTGCGCGACACCGAGCGCCGCGTGAACGCGAACCGGCTGAACGGCGTCGACGCCGAATTCCTGACGCCCGCGCAGATCAAGGAAATCGAGCCGACGATCAACCTGAACAGCCGCTACCCGGTGCTCGGCGCATCGATCCAGCGCCGTGCGGGCGTCGCGCGTCACGACGCGGTGGCCTGGGGCTTCGCACGCGGCGCGGACCGCGCCGGCGTCGACATCATCCAGAACTGCCAGGTGACGGGCATACGCCGCGAAGGCGGCGCGGTGGTCGGCGTCGACACGGTGAAGGGGTTCATCAAGGCGAAGAAGGTCGCGGTGGTGGCCGCCGGCAACACGACGACGCTCGCCGACATGGCCGGCATCCGCCTGCCGATCGAAAGCCATCCGTTGCAGGCGCTGGTGTCCGAGCCGATCAAGCCGGTGGTGAACTCGGTGATCATGTCCAACGCGGTGCACGCGTACATCAGCCAGTCCGACAAGGGCGACCTCGTGATCGGCGCCGGTATCGACCAGTACACGGGCTTCGGCCAGCGCGGCAGCTTCCACATCATCGAAAGCACGCTGCAGGCGATCATCGAGATGTTCCCGGTGTTCTCGCGCGTGCGGATGAACCGCCAGTGGGGCGGCATCGTCGACGTGTCGCCGGACGCGTGCCCGATCATCACCAAGACCGACGTGAAGGGCCTGTATTTCAACTGCGGCTGGGGCACCGGCGGCTTCAAGGCGACGCCCGGTTCGGGCTGGGTGTTCGCGCACACGATCGCCCGCGACGAACCGCATCCGCTGAACGCTCCGTTCGCGCTCGACCGCTTCTACACGGGCCACCTGATCGACGAGCACGGCGCCGCCGCCGTCGCGCACTAACCCCCGCACTGAAGGAGAAACAAACATGTTGCTGATCGAATGTCCGTGGTGCGGGCCGCGCGCCGAATCCGAATTCACGTGCGGCGGCGAAGCCGATATCGTGCGCCCGGTGGCGAACGAGACCATGACCGACCGCGAATGGGGCGAATACGTGTTCATGCGCGAGAACAAGCGCGGGCTGCACAAGGAGCAGTGGCTGCATACGCAAGGCTGCCGCCGCTGGTTCAAGGTGACGCGCGACACGGTCACCTACGATATCAAGGGCTACGAAAAGTTCGGCGGGGCTGCCAACGGTGCAGCTGCCGGCAACGCACACGAAGAGGGCACGAGCAAATGAGCCAGAAAGACCGCCTCGGCACCGGTGGCCGGATCAATCGCGCGATTCCGTTGACGTTCACGTTCAACGGCCGCACGTACCAGGGCTTCCAGGGCGACACGCTCGCGTCCGCGCTGCTCGCGAACGGCGTGCATTTCGTCGCGCGCAGTTTCAAGTATCACCGTCCGCGCGGGATCGTGACGGCGGATGTGGCGGAACCGAATGCCGTCGTGCAGCTCGAAACCGGCCCGTACACCGTGCCGAACGCACGCGCGACCGAGATCGAGCTGTACCAGGGGCTCGTCGCGACGAGCGTGAACGCCGAGCCGACGCTCGAGAACGACAAGTACGCGATCAACCAGAAGTTCTCGCGCTTCATGCCGGCCGGGTTCTACTACAAGACGTTCATGTGGCCGCGCAACATGTGGCCGAAGTATGAAGAGAAGATCCGCGAGGCCGCCGGCCTCGGCAAGGCGCCCGAGGTGCTCGACGCCGATCGTTACGACAAATGCTACGCGCACTGCGACGTGCTCGTGGTTGGCGGTGGCCCGTCGGGTCTCGCCGCCGCGCATGCGGCCGCGACGGCCGGCGCGCGCGTGATCCTCGTCGACGACCAGCGCGAGCTCGGCGGCAGCCTGCTGTCGTGCCGTGCCGAAATCGACGCGAAGCCGGCGCTGCAGTGGGTCGAGAAGATCGAGGCCGAGCTGCGCAAGCTGCCCGACGTGACGATCCTGTCGCGCAGCACCGCGTTCGGCTATCAGGACCACAACCTCGTGACGGTCACGCAGCGCCTGACCGATCACCTGCCGGTGTCGATGCGCAAGGGCACGCGCGAGCTGCTGTGGAAGGTCCGCGCGAAGCGCGTGATCCTCGCGACCGGCGCGCACGAGCGGCCGATCGTGTTCGGCAACAACGACCTGCCGGGCGTGATGCTGGCGGGCGCGGTGTCCACCTACGTGCATCGCTTCGGCGTGCTGCCGGGCCGTAACGTGGTCGTGTTCACGAACAACGACCGTGCATACCACAGCGCGCTCGACCTGAAGGCGTGCGGGGCGAAGGTGACGGTCGTCGATTCGCGCGCGTCGTCGAACGGCGCGCTGCCGGCCGCGGCCAAGCGGCAGGGCGTGACGGTGATGAGCGGCGCGGTCGTCACGGCCGCATCGGGCAAGTGGCGCGTATCGTCGGTCGACGTCGCGTCCTACTCGAACGGCCAGACCGGCGGCAAGCTGCAGACGCTGCCGTGCGACCTCGTCGCGATGTCCGGCGGCTTCAGCCCGGTGCTGCACCTGTTCGCGCAGTCGGGCGGCAAGGCGTGCTGGAACGACGAGAAGGCGTGCTTCCTGCCGGGCAAGCCCGTGCAGGCGGAAGCGAGCATCGGGGCGGCGGCCGGCGAATTCGGGCTGGCCCGTGCGCTGCGGCTGGCGGTCGATGCGGGCGTGGAAGCGGCGAAGGCCGCCGGCTTCACCGCCGCGCAGCGCCCGGCCGTGCCGCAGGTCGCCGAAGCCGTCGAAGGCGCACTGCAGCCGTTGTGGCTCGTCGGCAGTCGCGAGGCGGCCGCGCGCGGCCCGAAGCAGTTCGTCGACTTCCAGAACGACGTGGCGGCCGCCGACATCCTGCTCGCCGCGCGCGAAGGCTTCGAGTCGGTCGAGCACGTGAAGCGCTATACGGCGATGGGCTTCGGCACCGACCAGGGCAAGCTCGGCAACATCAACGGGATGGCGATCCTCGCGGGCGCGCTCGGCAAGACGATTCCGGAAACGGGCACGACGACGTTCCGCCCGAACTACACGCCCGTGTCGTTCGGCACGTTCGCGGGCCGCGAGACGGGCGATTTCCTCGACCCGATCCGCAAGACGGCCGTGCACGAATGGCACGTCGAGCACGGCGCGATGTTCGAGGATGTCGGCAACTGGAAGCGGCCGTGGTATTTCCCGAAGAACGGCGAGGATCTGCATGCGGCCGTGAAGCGCGAATGCCTCGCGGTGCGTAACGGCGTCGGCATTCTCGACGCGTCGACGCTCGGCAAGATCGACATCCAGGGTCCGGACGCGGTGAAGCTGCTGAACTGGATGTACACGAACCCGTGGAACAAGCTCGAAATCGGCAAATGCCGCTACGGGCTGATGCTCGACGAAAACGGGATGGTGTTCGACGACGGCGTGACCGTGCGCCTCGCCGACCAGCATTTCATGATGACGACCACCACCGGCGGCGCGGCGCGCGTGCTGACGTGGCTCGAGCGCTGGCTGCAGACCGAATGGCCGGACATGAAGGTGCGGCTCGCGTCCGTCACCGATCACTGGGCGACGTTCGCGGTGGTCGGCCCGAAGAGCCGCAAGGTCGTGCAGAAGGTGTGCCAGGACATCGACTTCGGCAACGAAGCGTTCCCGTTCATGAGCTACCGCAACGGCACCGTCGCCGGCGCGAAGGCGCGCGTGATGCGGATCAGCTTCTCGGGCGAGCTGGCCTACGAAGTGAACGTGCCGGCGAATGCGGGCCGCGCGGTGTGGGAAGCGCTGATGGCGGCGGGCGCCGAGTTCGACATCACGCCGTACGGCACCGAGACGATGCACGTGCTGCGCGCGGAGAAGGGCTACATCATCGTCGGCCAGGATACCGACGGCTCGATCACGCCGTACGACCTCGGGATGGGCGGGCTCGTCGCGAAGTCGAAGGACTTCCTCGGCAAGCGCTCGCTGACGCGCTCGGATACCGCGAAGGAAGGCCGCAAGCAGTTCGTCGGCCTGCTGACCGAGGACGAACAGTTCGTGCTGCCGGAAGGCGCGCAGATCATCGCGAAGGACACGCAGGTGTCGGCGGTCGATCCGACGCCGATGATCGGCCACGTGACGTCGAGCTACTACAGCCCGATCCTGAAGCGCTCGATCGCGCTCGCGGTGGTGAAGGGCGGCCTGAACAAGATGGGCGAGAGCGTCGTGATTCCGCTGGCCAACGGCAAGCGGATCACCGCGAAGATCTCGAGCCCGGTTTTCTACGATACAGAAGGGGTGCGTCAGCATGTGGAATGAAACGAGAAACCAGACGCAGGTGGCGGGCGCGGGCGGCGTGACGCTCGAGTCGCCGTTCGTCGGCGCGGCCGACGTGCTGAAGGCGCACCAAGCGCGCGCATCGAAGAAGTTCGCGCTGCGCGAGCGGCCGTTCCTCGATCTCGTCAACGTGCGCGGCGAGTTGAGCGACCCGGCATTCGTCGCCGCGTTCGAGCGTGTGGTCGGCTGCCGGCCGCCGGCGGAGCCGAACACGGTGGCACGCGGCGCCGAGTACGACGTGCTGTGGCTCGGCCCCGACGAATGGCTCGTGCGGTCGAACGGGCCGGTTCAGGCCGGCGTGCTCGAAGCGAAGCTGGCGGAGGCCGTGCAGGGCGCGTATGCGGCGACCGTCGACGTCGGCAGCGGCTACACGGTCGTCGAGGTCAGCGGCGAACGCGTGCGCGACGTGATCGCGCGCGGCTGCCCGCTCGATCTGCATCCGCGCGTGTTCAAGCCGGGCCAGTGCGCGCAGTCGCACTACTTCAAGTCGCCGATCACGCTGATCCCGACCGGCGACGCGTCGTTCGAGATCGTCGTGCGTCGCAGCTTCGCCGACTATTTCGTGCGCATCATGCTCGACGCCGCGGCGCCGCTCGCATCATGAAGCCGTTCGACGAACCGTTCGTGGCGATCGACGCGCCGCGCCTGCGCGGGCGCGGCTGGAGCGTGTTCGTCGACGAACTGAAGGTGCCCGCGCGAATCGGCATCCACGCGCACGAGCATGAAGCGCCGCAGCCGATCGTGATCGATGCGCGGCTCGGGTATCGCTGCGAGCCGAGCGAGCAGGGCGAGTGGATCGATTACGACGGCTATTGCGCGCGCGTCGCGTCGTTCCTGTCGCACAAGCCGCATACGCGGCTGCTGGAGACGCTCGTCGCCGATCTCGCGGTGCTGTCGTTCCGCGAATGGCCGGCGCTGGAATCGCTGACGCTGTCGATGTACAAGCCGAAGATCCGGCCCGGCACGAAACGCGTCGGCGTGTCGCTCGACTGGACGCGTGGGGATTACCTGCGGTGGACGGGGGCGGCGGGGCAGTTGTGATTGGAGAGGGCCGGATCGAGGCACGAGGGAGGTATCCGGCGAACCCGGCAGCGCGGCGGCACGGATGTGCCGCCGCACTCGTTTATAGTTCCTGAAATATGCGAACAATCGGTGGTCGTTGGCTGCCGTTCGCTTTGTTCCTGAAATCCCGGAATTATGGCCCGCACGCTACCGCGACCTATTGCAAAGCCCGACCCGCTTGCGCTCGATCTCGCTGCATTGGGAGCGCTCGTGCGCAACCGGCGCGCGCAGACCCAGATGCGGATTGACGATGCGGCCGACATGCTCGGCGTCTCCAAGGACGTACTGTCGCGCCTCGAGAACGGGCGTGCGGTGAGTCTCGACAAGCTGTTCAAGGTGCTGGACGGTTTTGGCCTGAATTTGCTCGTCGTGCCGAAACGAGACGTTCAGGTGGCGCGCAACGCAGTGCGCGATCACGCGACGGCGCGCGCCGCTACCCCGGAGTCCCGTGAGGGCGCGTGACTGCGCCGGAGATCAACGTTGAATCTTGCCGGTATCGGCCTGCCGCACTTACTTCGCGTTGCGGTTCGCGGCGGGCGCCGCTGACGGATCGCTGACCGGCACCATGTGCGCCTTCGGGTCGTTCCCGGTATTCGCGCTTTTCGCGTCGTCCTCGGGTTCGAGCACGAACCGGAACGAATCGACCCGCTGCATCACCTTCGCCGCATACGCACTGGATCCGCCGCTGTAGCTCTTCAGCCCGGCCTGCACGTTGCCGCCGGCCGCTTTCACGTAGCCCGACAGAATGCGCGAGCCGGCGTCGACGTTCGCATTCGGCTCGGTGAGATCCTTCACGTTGCGCAGCATGCCTCGGTGCGCGGACGGCACGACCTGCATCAACCCGGTCGCGCCATGCTGGCCCCGCGCCTTTTCCTGGAAGCGCGATTCGATCGAAATAATCGCGTAAACGAGTGCTGGCGGCAGCGAATATTTCGTCGCAGTCACGCTCACGATATCGGCGAGCTTCGCAGCCTTTTCTCTTGCGACGCCGAATTTCTTCGTCAGGTAGGACGTGATGCGGCGGTTTGCTTCGTTGGGCTGATCGTTGGCGTTCGCCAGCGGCGCGGACGCGACAGTCGGCGCCGATGCCAGTCCGTCGGGCGCGGAGGCGGGCAATGCGGGCGCCTGCTGCGCCGCGGCCTGTTGCGCAATGCCGAGCGAAAGCACGATCAGCCAGAAGAACCGTCGTCGCATGGTCGAGTGCGGGGAAATGGGAGGCGCATAGTATATCGGCCAATCGCGAAAGACGGTCGAGCGCCCGCTCGAATGAAAGCGATGTGTAGGCTTGTGACGTCCACGACGATCGACGCGCCGATCGTTGCACGGACACGCATCGGAGTCCGGACGAACGCTAGTTGATGATCTCGCCGATGCCGGTTTCGATGCGGCTTCTGAGTTGCCGGATGAACTCGGGATCGTAGGGTTCCCAGCTGTCGAGTTCGCCGACGATTTTCAAAGGCGAGGTACTTCGATACGATCGCGTCGGATTGCCCGGGAATTTCTTGTCCGTGACGTTCGGATCGTTTTCGAATTCCCCGGTGGGCTCGACGATGTAGACGCGCGGTCGACCCTCGCCTTTGGCCATTTCCGCAGCCAGGCCCGCGCCTTTGGGCAGGGCCGTGAAATAAACGTGGTTCATGACGACGTCGTCCCGATAATTCGATCTGAAGCCCGCCGTCAGCAAATCGCCGATGCGTAAATTCGCTTTCGTGCCATGAAAAAACGGGCCGGCGTCCAGGACAGACATGGTGGCTCCTTCGAAAAATTAAGTGACGACGCTAGGCGCGTCGCGCGCTCGCCACCCGCGCAATCGCGCCGATCGCGTCGCTGACGAGTACCGCGAGCAAACCGACGATCACGCCGCCTTGCAGCACGAACGCGGTGTTCGACGTCTGCAGGCCCGCGATGATCACGTCGCCGAGCCCGCGCGCGGCGACCGTCGAGCCGATCGTCGCGGTGCCGAGATTGATCACGACCGCGAGGCGGATGCCGTTGACGATCACCGGGAACGCGAGCGGCAGCTCGACGGACACCAGTTGCTGCCAGCCGCTCATGCCCATCCCGCGCGCGGCGTCGACGACGTCGCGCGGCACGTCCTCGAGCCCGGCGATCGTGCTTTCGAAAATCGGCAGGAGTCCGTACAGTACGAGCGCGATCAGCACGGGCTTCAATCCGAAGCCGACCGCCGGCACGGCAAGCGCGAGCACGGCGACCGGTGGGAAGGTCTGGCCGATGTCGACGACGCTGCGCGCGACCGGCAGGAAATCTGCGCCGAACCGCCGCGTGACCGCGATGCCGGCCGCGACCGCGACGATCGTGCCGATCAGGCTCGACAGCGCGACCGTGCCGAGATGCGCGAGCGTGAGATCGAGCAGGCTCGCGCGATCGTAGATCACCGGCGCGCCGTTGTCCGCGAACGGCGCGAACAGGCCGTGCAGCCACGCGGGGCGCAACAGCAGCACGAGCAGCAGCGCGAGCGCGGCCGCGCGGGCGACGTACGCGGCAAGCGAAGACCGCTTGGGCCGCACGCTGCCGCGCGTCGTCATGCGGGCTGCCTCGCGTGCGAGCGGATCGCGTCGAGCGTGATGCGGCGGGGGCCGTGCGCGGTGCCGTTGGCCGTATCGTCGACGGGCAGCGCGTCGACACCGCGCCACAACAATTCGGACACCGCATCGCGCAGCGTGCGCGTCGCCGCGATCGGCTCGCCGTCGGCGCGGCCGGCTTCGGCCACGGCGTCGATCGGCGTCAGCGCGAGCAGGCGCAGCGGACGGTCGACGCCCGCGACGAGCTGCTCGACGACACCCGCTGCCGGCTTGCCGAGAATTTCGGCGGGCGGCGCGACCTGCAGCAGCCGGCCGCCGTCCATCACCGCGATCGTGTCGCCGAGCTTCAGCGCTTCCTCGATATCGTGCGTGACGATCACGACCGTGATGCCGAGACGGCGCTGCAGCGCGAACAAGTCGTCCTGCGCCTTGTTGCGGATGATCGGATCGAGCGCGCCGAACGGTTCGTCCATCAGCAGCATCGCGGGCTCGGCCGCGAGCGCGCGCGCAACGCCGACGCGCTGCTGCTGGCCGCCCGACAGTTCGTGCGGCAGCTTGCCCGCGAATTCGGCCGGCGCGAGATGGAACAGGTCGAGCAGTTCGTTCACGCGCGCGTCGATGCGGGCGGCCGGCCAGCCGAGCAGGCGCGGCACGGTCGCGATGTTGCGCGCGACGCTCCAGTGCGGAAACAGCCCGTGCCCCTGGATCGCGTAGCCGATGCCGCGGCGCAGTTGCTCCGGCGCGACGGTCGCCGTATCGACGCCGTCGATGCGGATCGTGCCGCTGGTCGGTGCGATCAGCCGGTTGATCATGCGCAAGAGCGTCGATTTGCCGCTGCCCGATGCGCCCACGAGCGCGGTGATCGTGCCGCGCTGCATCGTCAGCGATACGTCGTCGACGGCGACCAGGTCGCCGAAGCGTTTGCCGATCCGTTCGATCTCGATCATCCTGTACGCCCCTTCGCGAGCGACGTCGCGGCTTCGAACACGACGGCGGCCGCCAGTGCGAGCGCGATCGTCGGGATCGCGCCGAGCAGCACGAGATCGGCGGCCGATTGCCCGATCCCCTGGAAGATGAACGTGCCGAATCCGCCGCCGCCGATCAGCGCGGCCACCGCGGTCAGGCCGATGTTCTGCACGAGCACGATGCGCACGCCGCTCAGGATCACCGGCAGCGCGAGCACGAGATCGACGCGCAGCAGCCGCTGCGCGCGTGTCATGCCCATCGCGCGCGCCGCTTCGGTCACGTGCGGCGGCACCTGTCCGAGCCCGACCGCGACGCTCGATGCGATCGGCAGCAGCGAGTAGAGGAACAGCGCGAGCGCGGCCGGCGCGACGCCGATGCCGCGGATGCCGAGTGCGGCCGCGAGCGGCACGTGTGCGGCGAGCAGGCCGAGCGGCGCCATCATCAGCCCGTACATCGCGATGCTGGGGATCGTCTGCACGATATTGAGCACGGGCATCGCGACGGTGCGTACCGCCGCGATGCGCGCGCACGCGATGCCGAGCGGCACGCCCGCGACGAGCGCGGCGGCGACGGAGCCGCCCGCGAGCGACACGTGACGGATCGCTTCGCGCCAGAAATCGTCGCTGCGCACCGCGTATTCGCGCATCACGGAGAGGCCGTCCCACCAGCCGCTCGCAAGCGGCACGGAAACCGCCGCTATCGCGACGGCGAGCGCGACGAGGCGCCGCCACGGGCCGAACGCGAGGCGGGCGAGCGCGTCGGCGATGAGCACCGCCCACGCGAACAGCAGCAGCCAGACGCCGGCGTCGGGCGACACGCGGGCCAGCATGTCGTCGGGCGCGACGACGTGCGTCGCGGCCGCGCCGACCGCATACGCGAGCGTCGCGAGCCCCGCGCAGCCGGCCGCGAGCCGCCACGCGGGACGGCTCGCCGTCATCGTCCACAGCGCGCCGGCGGTCCATAGCGCGGCGAGCGCGGCGCCCTGCATCGCGGGCAGCGCGGCGAACACCGATAGCCCGGTGCCGGCCGCGATCCGGTTCGGCCGCAGCACCGCGAACGACAGGCCGAACACGGCGACGATCGTCAGTACGCCGATCAGGATGCCGACCTTGTCGAGCGTGACGCGCCGCGCGGACGCCGCCGCGCGCTCCGTCATTTCACGAAACCCTTCGATTTCAGGTAGCTTTTCGCGACGCCGGCAGCCGGCTCGCCGTTGAGCTGGATGCGCGCGTTCAGCGATTGCAGCGTCTTCAGGTCGAGGCTCGCGAACACGGGCTTCAAATACTCGGCGATTTGCGGATGCGCTTTCAGTGCGGCTTCGCGGATCACCGGCGCCGGCGCATAGACGGGCTGCACGTGCTTGTCGTCGTCGAGCACCGCGAGGCCGCTCGACGCGATACCGCCGTCGGTGCCGTAGACCATCGCGGCGTTCACGCCGTCGGTCTGGTTCGCGGCGGCCTTGATCGTCGCGGCCGTGTCGCCGCCGGACAGCACGACGAGCTGCTCGGGCTTCAGTTTGAAGCCGTACGCTTTCTCGAACGACGGCAGCGCGGACGCGCTGTTTACGAATTCGGCCGATGCCGCGAGCTTCACCTTGCCGCCGCCGGCCACCCACTTGCCGAAGTCGGAGAAGGTCTTCAGGTGCTGCGACTGTGCGACGGGCGCGAGCAGCGCGACGCCCCACGTGTTGTTCGCGGGCGCCGGGGCGAGCCACACGAGATGGTTCGCCGCGTAGTCGAGTTGCTTCGCGGTGTCGTAGCCTTGGCTCGCGTTCTTCCACACCGGGTCGTCGGCCTTGTTGAAGAAGAACGCGGCGTTACCCGTGTATTCGGGGTAGATGTCGATCTCGCCGCTCGTGAGCGCCTTGCGCACGATCGGCGTCGTGCCGAGCGCGATCTTTTCGGTGACGGGAATGCCGTGGGCCTTCAGCACCTGTGAAATGAGGTTGCCGAGCAGGTTGCCTTCGGTGTCGATCTTCGACGACACCACGACGGGCGTGTCGGCGTGCGCGCCGGGCGCCGCGATGGCGGCGGCGAACGCGAGGCCCAGGATCCGGGCGGGCAGGGCGAGCTTCATCGGGGCCAATCTCCAGGACGGGGGCGTACGCCGAAAGTTACTTGACTGAGCCGGCTTTGGCAAACCGCGTGCGGCGGCGTGTCCACAGCCGGTGTGGGGATAACCCGCACCCGTCATGCGGGCTTGTTACACTGAAATTCGTTCCCCGCCTGCGGACATTTGCTGACATGAAGCCCGAGCTGCTGGTCCTCATCGCGTTGCGCGGCGACGCGCATCGCGAGATCGCCGCGTCGTTCGACGTGCGCTACGCCCCGACGCCCGACGAGCGCGAACGCGCGATCGCCGCACACGGCAGCACGATTCGCGCGGTGCTGACCAACGGCAGCACGGGGTTGACCGCCGCCGAGATCGACCGGCTGCCGCAGCTCACGTTCGTCAGCGCGCTCGGCGCGGGCTACGAGCACATCGATGTCGCGCACGCGAAGGCGCGCGGCATCGTCGTGGTCACGGGCGCCGGCACCAACGACGACTGCGTCGCCGATCACGCGTTCGCGCTGCTGCTCGCGGCGGTGCGCAACGTCGTGCAGCTCGATGCGAAAGCCCGCGCGGGCGTGTGGCGCGACGGGCTGCCGATGCCGCCGAACGTGTCGGGCAAGAAGCTCGGCATCGTCGGGCTCGGCAAGATCGGCGAGAAATGCGCGCGCCGCGCGGCTGGCTTCGACATCGAGATCGGCTATCACAACCGGTCGGAGAAGCCGGGGCCATACCGCTATTTCGACCGGATCGACGCACTCGCGCAGTGGGCCGATTTCCTGATCGTCGCGACGCCGGGCGGCGCGGGCACGCGGCACCTGATCGATCGCACCGTGCTCGACGCGCTCGGCCCCGGCGGCTTTCTCGTCAACGTGTCGCGCGGCAGCGTTGTCGATACCGCTGCTTTGGCAGACGCGCTGCGCGAACGACGCATCGCGGGGGCGGCGCTCGACGTGTACGAAGGCGAACCGGAGCCGCCGCGTGCGCTGACGGATCTCGACAGCGTCGTGCTGACGCCGCACATGGGCGGCTGGTCGCCCGAGGCGCTCGATCGTTCGGTGCGGCAGTTTCTCGACAACGCGACGCGGCATTTCGCCGGGCAACCGGTGTTGACGCCGGTGTAGGCAGCTCTCGGCGGTGCCGGCGCGAAACGAGGCCGGATCAGCTCGCGGGGCGGCCGCCTGCCAGGTCCGCAGCCGCCACTTCGTCGGTGGACGGTAGCGGCCGAATGGTCACCTCGCCCGAAATGAACCTTTTTCCTTTGAAATCCCGGCCGTGGTAGCGCGTGCTGATCGCGTGGAATTCGGCATTGCCGGACGCCAGATGCTCCAGTTCGGTCACGTATGCACGCACGTCCGCGTCCTGTCCGAGCGGGCCGGCGAGGACGCGCTCGCGCGCGGCGATCAGGTTGCGCTCGTTCTCGGCAACCAGCGTGGCGAGCTTGTTCAACGCGTCCTGCAGCGTCAGGCCTTCGCGGTACATCAGCAACCAGACGGAATTGACCGAATCCGCGATGTGAATCTCCTTGCGGAACGAGTACGGGTCGTTGACGAGCGTAATCGAATCGATCGCGGCCGTTCTCATTTCCGCCAGCGACCGGTCGGCGATCAGGTGGTCGGTCATGTCCACGTCGATCGCGTACTCGGTCATGAGGGCCGCCCATTCCCCGTAATTGTCGATGCGCCGCATCTCCAGATACGCGTCGAACGTGAGCTCGTCCATCTTCAATGCCAACGGATCCGTCTGCCTGACGATCAACGTACGAAGCGATTCCTCCAGCCGTTGCCAGACGCGGGGTTTCGACGCCAGCTGTTCCTTGACGGGCAGCAGCCCCTCATACAGCAACTGCGCGATCGGCGCGCTGTCCGGCGGGCGGACGCCGGCGATCGCGTCGAAGTAATGCTGTCGCAACGTCGAACGCCGGTGCGCCTGGTCCAGCATGTCGGGGTTGGTGATGGTGTCGTCGATCAGCGTGGTGATGCTCATCATCCGCTCCAGATCGTAGATCCTGTCGTTCCGGGTGTGCGGATAGCACAGGCCGCCGAACGACGGCATGCTTTGCGCCAGATAATGTTCGACGGCCTTCTGGCTGCCGTAGTACGCGAGGATGTACGGGCTGTCCGTGAGCGCGATCCGGCGTTCCGCCTCGTCGTGATGCGGATGCCACATGGGCTTCAACTGCAGATGGAAGTCCGGGTGGAAGATTTTTTCCCCGGGCTTCGGCAGGCCGGGGAGATCGCGAACGAAGTTGGGAATCTCTTTCATGGCGGGTTCTCGGGCTGGAGGTCGGGCGGCCTGCAAGGGCACCTTCATCGATCGCGCTTGAGCACGAAGCTGTAGATCGACACCTGGCGCTTCACGATGGCGACGGCCAGGCTCTCGCACATCACGCGCAGTTCTTCCAGCGCGCCGACGGCGCCCCCCGGGAAATGGCGCTCGATGTTCTCCTGCACGCTCAGCAGCCATCGTGTCGCGTCCATCCGGTTCGGCAGGATTCTCATGTCGTGGACGCGAAAGCCGCTTTGCTCGAACACCTGGCGCAGGTACGCCGGCGTCTTGCGATACTTGCATGCCAGCCTGTCGACCAGATCGGGCGTATCGGAGCGGTATGCCTGGAGGTCGACGTTATACAAGTTGTCCGAAATGACGATCGTTCCGTTCGCGGACAGCCGTTGCCGCAATTTGGCCATCACGATTTCGAAAAGATCGTAGGGGAAATGGGAAATCACCCCGCGCATGATCGCAAGATCGTAGAGGTGCTCGACATCCGGCAGCAAATCGATATCCAGCGCATTACACCGGAACAGGTTGATCCTGTCGGACAAGGCGCGCGCGGCATTGACTTCGGCGCAGTATGCGAGCTGGCGTTCGCTGATGTTGATGCCGTCCAGGCGACGACAGTCGGGAAACCGTTCGGACAGATCCCGCAGCACCGTTCCCCAGCCGCACCCGATGTCGAGTACCCGGTCGATGCGCGGGCGGCCGGGCGAGTCCAGGCCGGCGAGCTTCAATTGCAGCTCGAAATACCTGAGGCCGGATTCGTCGAGGTCGATCGGTTCCGGCGATCGGGCAGGGTCGTAGATACCGAACTGGAACCACAGGCGCTCGCCGATCGCGCTGCTCCAGCTTTCCGGGTCGTCCTGGTAGGCCAATGCGACCCGCGCCTCATAGTCGTTTCGTTCCCGGCCTCGTATCGACGCGAATGGCTTGCCCGCGCGGCCACTCAATGGCGATCCCGATCCGACGGCGGTTTCCGTGCTGATAGTGTTCATTGCCATTCTCCGAGGCTGGCGCGACGTCATGCACGTGGTGGCCGGACTACGGTGTCCGGCCAGTCCGGTTGCGGCTGAATTGCGATTGCGTGATTGAAACTGGCGCATTCCTTTCTTCGATCGATACGGAGAATCAGTGACACCCCATTCAAAAAAGAACAAATGATCGCCATGGGCCGCGACGCCAGCAATCGCGGTCTAGCTGGAAACGGGAGACGGTATGCAGGTGAAGGGAATCCCCGGGGGCGACCGGTTACGAATGTCCGGATTATCGATTTTCAAATCTAGTCGATCGGATTTCGATGTCAAGCGACGGAATTCGTTTCGTTTTTTGATTTAAAGCGTCGCTTGGTTCATGAAACGCGGAATGATTATTCCGGCGGGTCTTTTTTCGCGAAAAACAGAAAATCGGACCGGACGAACAACATGATCCGGGATGCCGGCGTACCGGCATCCCGGATCGCTTCAAGGCGGTGCCGCCGCCGCCGCGGCTCAGGAAGCCGCGAGCGGCACTGTCACCGACGTGCCGGCCGGATCGAGCGTCAAACCCGTGCCGGGCGTCGGCCGCAGCGTCGCCTCGTAGTCGCTGGAGAGGACGACGAGTCCCAGCCGGTGGCCGGCTTCCAGCTTGTAGTCGCGCGGCATGAAGGTCAGCTTCAGGTCGTACGGCATGCCGGGCAGCACGGGTTGCGACACCCACTCGGACAACCGGTTGCGCGGGTCGGTCCACGCACGCGTGACGATCGTCGCCGTGCCGTCCGGTGCGCGGTCGACCAGCAGTGCCGTCACGTTCGCGACATCCGTGAAGGTCAGCCTGACGCGCGCGGTCGCGGCGCCGGAGAGGCGCGCCGCGGCCGTCAGCGGGGCCGTCTCGAAGCGGCTGCGGTTTTCGCCCGTCGGCGTGTTCGCCAGCGTGAGCGCGGGAATGCGCGCATCGTCGGTGAAGCGTGCGAGCGGGCCGCCGCTCGGCAGCCGCAGCAGCGTGCCGGTGGTTGCGCCGTCGCCGCCCGCGAAGTACGTGACCGGCGTGGCGTGCCGCGCGGCCCAGTCGGCTTCCTTCAGCAGCGTGCCGTCCGCTTGCGCGATCACCGCGCGCGGATCGCGTTCGACGCCGTTGTCATAGCCGATCAGGTAGCGCGTGAACCACCGGTTCACCTCCGCGGTCCAGGCGTCGGCCATCGCCGGCACACGGGTCGGATCGGTGTGTTTCAGGCGATGCAGCCACAGCTGGGTCGGCACGCCCTGGCGTCGCATCGCCAGATACCACGACGTCGACTGGTCGACGCGCACGTTGTCGTCGGTGAGCCCCTGCGCGACGAGCGCCGGTGCGACCGCGAACGCGGTCGGAATGTCGCGCGCGGCCCAGAACGGCGAATAGTCGCCGGTCTTGCGGTCTTCCTGCTGCAGCGCTTCGTCGATCAGGTGCGTGCAGCGCTCCGGATGCGCGTTCGTCAGCAGCGCCTTGATGTACACGTCGACATCCTCGCCCTGGTAGCCTTCCGGCGCGCGCACGAGCCCGCCCGAGCGGTAGTAGCCGTACATGTTCGACAGCCCGGCGATCGGCACGATCGCGTCGAGCCCGCGCGTGCGCAGGCTCGCGACCATCTTCGGCAGCGTGCCGTCGTACGACACGCCGTACATGCCGACGTGGCCGGTCGACCAGTTCGCGACGACCGTCTTGCCGTTCGCGTCCTTCGCGGTCGCGTCGCGGCCGAGCCAGCGGATCACCGACGCCATCGCGACCGATTCGTCGCGCGTCAGGATCGTCGGGCAGCCGTCCGAGCCGGCGGTGCCGAGCGAATCCGCATAGACGATCGTGAAGCCGCGCGGCACGAAGTAGCTTTCGATCCACGAGCGGCCGGCGGCGGCCGCCTCGACCTGCTGCAGCATCCGCGATTGCGGCGCGGCGGCCAGGATGCGGGTGGACGCCGAGGCTGCGGCGCCGGCCGCCGCGGCCGGATGCGGCGTGCCGTCGAGTTCGACGTCGACGTCGTGGTCGGGGCTGTCGGCGAGCCCCGCGTAATACGGGCTCGCAAGCACGATGACGGGCGTGCGCGCGCCGTTCGCGGTCTCGGACGGCCGCACGATGCGCACGTGGATGCGGTCGCGCGTGCCGTCGCCATCGGAGTCGACCGGCGTGTCGACCCACGCGTGCTCCTCGATCGTGCCGCCCGACAGCGACGGCTGCACCTGGCCGTTGCTGATCACCGGCTTGTAGCGTCCGTTGCTCGCGGGATTCGCGTAGGGAACGCCGGACGGCGAAAAATGCGACGCGAGCGATTGCGTATCGGCCGTATCGGCCGCGGCGGCGGCCCCCTCCCGTTGGCCCTGCGCGAGCGCTGACACGCCCGCCACGCTGCCGTCGTCGCCGCCGCACGCGGCGAGCGTCGCGGCCGCCACGAGCGCGGGCAACCATGCGCGCCGCACTCCGGTTCGATGAATGTTCATTGAATCGACCTCGTCTCTTGTGTTTGTCTGGAACCGGCCGGCTCGCGATACGCCCCCTGCGGCCTGGCCGGGTGCTGCGTCGGATGAAGCGGAACTGCACCATCGAACAACGACGGGCGAGACGTACGGGACGCTCGCCCGGTGCCCGCGCGCGTCAGGCGACGCGCAGCCGGCCGGCGTCGAGGCGAGCGCATCGCCCCGAACGGAAATCGTCAGTGCGGCGGTTCGCTGCGAACGCCGTGAATACAGGAGTGCGAATCGAATGCGGGCATGCCCGGGCTTCCTTCAGGTTTCGGATGAAACGGAACGGCACGATGCAATGAGGCGGGAATGTTGCGAACGACGGTGCTGCAACGGCAGGAAAGCGCGACGCGGGCCGCGCACGCTGGCCGGATTGCTTTCCGGAAGCTTGCACAAAAGTTATCGCAGTGAAATGTCCGTGTCAAACTTTTTTAGTTCATGTCAAACAAAGTTTCGGTCCGCGCTCGGGAGGCGGCCTCAACTTCCGCGAAATCCCTCCGTAAACAGTGAAAAACTTGCTGAAAAACGAGAGAGAGGGCAATGACGATTCCGGTCACGGCGGCGGGCGGCCTGACGCTCGCGCAAATGGCGCAGGCGGCGCCCGATGGGCGCCGGACAACGGACACGACCGCGTCCGGCGCGTCGCAAGACGAGCCGATGAGCATCCGCGCGATCGACCCGGAGGCGATGCAGGCGGCGATGACGAAACAGTTGTCGATGGTGGGCGACCTGTCGATGAAGCTGCGCGGCGTGACCGACGCGCTCGCGACGAGCCTGCAGGACATCGTCGCGAAGCGCCCCGATCTGGCCGATGCGCAGTTCGACTTCACGACCGACGACGGCCGGATCAAGGTCGTGTCGGAGACGCTGACGGACAGCGACCGCGCGTGGGTCGAATCGACGCTGAACGCGAACGCCGGCCTCGTGCTCGCGACGCGCGATTTTCACGAGCAGGCCGTCGACCTCGCCGCGCAAGGCGCGGCCGTGCGCGGCGACACGTTCACGGACACCGATCGCGCGGCGGCGAGCCGGGGCGCCGATGCGCGCTTTCACTTCATGAGCCTGCTCAACCGGTCGGTCGCGGACAACCCGCCGCCCGTGCCGCCCGGCGGACACTTCACCACGCAGGACGGCGCGCTGCTGAAGATCGCGCCCTCGGCCGGCAGCGCGCGCGGCACGCTGGCGCTGCTGAACACCGCGCGCCAGTTGTCGTCGGGCACGGCGATTTTCATCGACGCGTCCGGCAACGTGTCCTACGGCATGCGCACGGAGCTCGTCAACGTCGGCTTCGACGTGCTCGCCGACTACGCACCGGACGGCGGCAACAGCGTCGGCTTCCACGAGATCGCGTAATGCCGCGCCGCTCGCGCCTACTCGTCGCGCAGCGCCTCGGCCGGCCGCACCCGCGCGGCGCGCCAGCTCGGGTACAGGGTCGCGACGCACGACATCAGGAACGCGGCCGACGCGATCTCGATCACGTCGATCGCCGACAGCTTCGACGGCAGCGCGCTGAGGAAATACACGGACGGCGTCAGGAAGCGGATGCCGAGCCATTGCTCGATCGCCGGCAGCACCACCGGGATGCTCACCGCGATCGCACAGCCGAGCGCGACGCCCGCCAGCGTGCCGGCGAGGCCGATCGTCATCCCCTGGATCGCGAAGATCTTCATGATCGAGCGGGGCGGCGCGCCGAGCGTGCGCAGGATCGCGATGTCGCCCTGCTTCTGCGTGACCGTCATCACGAGCGACGACACGAGGTTGAACGCGGCGACCGCGACGATCAGCATCAGGATCAGCGACAGCATCCGTTTCTGCAGCCGCTCGGCTTCGAACCACGTGCGGTTCTGCCGTGTCCAGTCGCGGATGTACAGGTTGCCCGACAGCGTGCGCGACAGCGCGAGCGCGATCTCCGGCGCGCGCTGCAGATCGTCGACGCGCAGCCGGATGCCGGTCGGCGCGCTCACGTTGGCCAGTTGCTGCGCGTCGCGGATGTGGATGTACGCGAGCGCGCTGTCGTACTGGTAGTGGCCCGATTCGAACGTGCCGACCACGTTGAACTGGCAGAACCGCGGCAGCGCGTCGCCCGGGCGCGCGGTGTTGCCCGGTGCGAAGAACGTGACGCGGTCGCCGATCTTCGCGTGCAGCGCGTCGGCGAGCGCGGCGCCGAGCACGATGCCCATCTCGCCCGGCACGAGCGCGTCGAGGCGCCCCGTCTTCAGCTTGCGCGCGATCTCGGACACGCGCGGCTCGAGCACGGGATCGATGCCGCGCAGCGCGACGCCCGTCACGTTGCCCGCGTTCGTCAGCAGCGCCTGCGCGTCGACATAGGGCGCGACGGCACGCACCGCGCCGTTCTGCAACGATTCGTGCGCGGTCAGCCGCCAGTCGGGCATCGAGCCGGACGGCGAGAAGATTTCCACGTGCGCGAGCACCGCCAGCATCCGGTCGCGCACCTCGGTGCGAAAGCCGTTCATCACCGACAGCACGACGATCAGCGCGGCCACGCCAAGCGCGATGCCGGCCATCGCGGCGCCGGCGATGAACGACACGAAGCCGTCGCCGGCCGAGCGCCGGCCGCCGCGCGCGTAGCGCAGCCCGATCTGCCATTCGAACGGGAGTTTCAAACGGTTTCCTTTCATTTCGATTCGATCCTGCCGAGCCGCGCATTCTAGCGAACGCGGCGCGAGCGCGTGCAGAGGGCGGATGGCGGTCGGAAACCCGTGAATATCCGTCCGACCGGGCGGGCGTCGGCGTGGCGCGCCGGCTCGCCGATATTTCCATCGTTTCGGTTCTGGTCGGTAATGGCGCCCAGCATCCGGTCGGCCGTCGAACGTGCCCGTGTACTGGAAGATCGGCACGTCGTGGTCGTTCCGCGATGCATGGACGGCCGACGTGCTCGGCCCGTACGTACTGGCAGCCGCGCACGGCCGTCAGTTATACGGTGCGGGGCGTCGACGATCACGGGCGTAGCGACCAGCGGCCGCTGGGGTGGGGCTGAAGCAGTAGGCGCGGCCCGGCGCCGATTCAGACGCTGTAGCCGATCCGCAGCACACCCCATGGCCGGCCGCCGACGACGATCGGCGCGGACACGTCCTTCATCAGCACGAACTGGCCGTTGCCCATGTCGCGCCGATAGGTCTGCAACAGGAACGGCTTGTTATGCGATACCGACATGCGCGCCGTGCGGTCCGTGTAGATCCGGCGGTTCCGGCAATTCGCCGCGTTCCAGGCGGCGTCCGCGCGCTGGGGCAGCGAAAACTTCCGGTTGTGGGTCGGCAGGTAGCACTGGCGGTCGAAGCTCGCGCAATAGACGACGCGGTCGTCCATGTCGAGCACCGGCTCCTGGATGGCGGGCAGCACGCGATCGGTGAACGCCGTGAAGCGCGTCATGAACTGCTGCGGGTCGGTGCCGGGAATCGGTTCGTAGTGCGTATCGAAGAGCGCGTCGAGCGCGATATCGCCGCGGGCGACCGCGTCCTCGAACAACTTGCCGATCGCGGCGGCCGTGCGCCGCGCGGTGTCGATCAGGCGCGTGTCGGGCGATTCGATGCCGGTCGCGGCCGTGAGCTCGATCAGCGTCTCGGAAACGGAGAGCAGATTGCCGAGCCGGTCCTTGGCCTGCGAGAAGTTGTCGGCCGAGGTCTCGACGCCGGACGCCATCTCGCCCACTTGCTCGTCGAGACGGTGGCACTGCGTCTCGATCTCGTCCGTCAGCGACGCGATCTGTTCGGCTTCGCCGGCGAGCTCGGTGATCGCGTGGCCGGTCGCGTGCACGACCTCGCCGATCGTACGCGTGCCCTCGCGCACGCGATGCGCGCGGGCGGCGTTGTCGGTGCCTTCCGCGATCAGGTGTTCGGTCTGTTCGGCGAGCAGCGCGAGGGTCGTCTCGATCTGGGCCGTCGCCTGCCCGGTCTTCGCGGACAGGTTCTTGACCTCGGCCGCGACGACCGCGAAGCTGCGTCCCGATTCGCCGGCGCGCGCGGCCTCGATCGCGGCGTTCAGCGCGAGCAGGTGAGTCTGGCGCGCGATGACGGAGATTTCCTCGGACACGGCCCGCACGTGATCGAGCGCGTCGCGCAGCGCGCCCATCTGGTCGCCGATCGTGGTGACGCCCTCGACGAGCCCGTGAATGTCGGCGAGCGATGCCTCGATCGTTTGCTGCGACTGCCGGACCGCATTCGACGCATTGGCGCTGACGTCGCGCACCTGCTGCGCGGCCTCGGCGATCCGGTGGTTGCCGCGCAGCGTGAGCGCGGCCGATTCGCGCAGCGTATGGCACACCTGCGCCTGCCGGGCGACGCGGGCCGCGACTTCCTCGACGTGGCCCGACACGTCGCAGATCTCGATGCCGAGCCTGCCGGCCTGTTCGGCGATGTCGCCGACGAGCGCGCGCGACGAACGGCGGCCGCGGCCGATTCCGAAGAGGTTCACGTTGGTGGGTCTCCTTGAGGGCATGCGCGCCGTGTTCCCGGCGGAGGTTGCGCGTGCGTTCCTGACTTGACGGCCGCACGGCCGCGGACTTGAGGTCGGGTAAACATCGAGATCGGCATGCCGGATGGGCGGACCGTTGCCGGGTGGGATGCGTTCGCGTCACGTTTCCGTGGCGCCGCCGCCGCGACGCGGAGCCGGGCGGGCGGCGCGCGGCGACCGCCCGTGCGCAGGCGCTGCGTCAGAACACGTGGTGGATGCCGGCGTTGACGCCGACCGTCGTGCCCGGCAACCCGTACAACGCGCCGCCCGTGATGCCGAGGCCCGTATTCATCGCACCGTGGTTGTTGACCACGCCAACCTGCGCGTACAGGCCCGTTCGTTTCGACAGGCTGTAGTCGGCGCCGATCGCGGCAAGCAGCGAATGATTGTGCGAATCGTTGCGGTCGGTCGTGTACCACGCGCCGGTGTTCAGGTCGAGGGCCGGCGTGACGCGATAGTCGAGGCCGGCGCTGTACACGTCGTTGCTGAACGAGCCGGCGACCTTGTAGCGCGTGAACGACGCCTTGCCGGTCACCGGCCCGAACGTATAGGCGGTGCCGATCGTGCGGCCGACGAACGCGACCGTGCTCGGCACCGGCGTCGGCGACGTGCCGCCGTTGCCGTCGTAGAGCGCCGCGTTGAGCATGAAGCCGCCGTTCGTATAGGTGAGGCTGCCGGAGTACTGGCGTCCTGCCAGGAAGTCGCCGGCCTTTCCGCCGAAACCGAACATCGCGCTGGCCGTCAGCCCGGCGATCGTGGGGCTCGTGTACGAAATCGCGTTCGGGTTGAAGAGGCCCGTGACGAGCACGTTGTCGACATACGGCACGAGCGCGGCGCCGAAGTGCGAGACGTTGCGCGGATCCGATCCGAGTATCGCGAGCACGAACGGCGAGAACTGCAGGCCGACCTTCGTTTCGCCGAAGCCGCCGTCGATTCCGACCCACGCCTGGCGGCCGAAGAAGTTGCCGTTCGAATGGCCGAACGCGCCGTCCGTGACGTTGAAGCCGCTTTCCAGCTTGAATCTCGCGTGCAGCCCGCCGCCGAGATCCTCGATGCCCGTGATGCCGAAGTTGGTCGGCGTCATGCCCGTATCGGTCAGCGCGAACTGGCGGCCGGCGTTGCCGCCGGTTGCCGAATCGAGCGATCGGTTCGTATAGAGCAACGCGGCGTCGAGGTCGCCGTACAGCGTGACGCTGCTCTGCGCGAAACCGTTCGGGCTTGCCGCCGCGCCGAGCAGCGCCGCGCAAATCGTCCATGTCCTGCTCTTCATCGTCTGTCTCCGTTTTTTTGAGTGTTGTAATACGTATGACTAATTAAAATGTCGATGGCGAAAGCGATGCGGGCCGCCTGCATGCCGCGCCGTCGGGGAACGCGCCTTCGCGCTCGCGAGCGGGTCCGGCGTCAAGCGAGCTTGGCGTAGACGTTGCACCAGCCTTCCGCGGCAACCGTCTTGCCCGCGAACATCGGGCACGTACCGAAGGATTCGCCCGCGGCGGCCTTGTAGAAGCGGCAGTTCGAACAGGTCTGTCCGGCCTGATACTTCGGGAACTTGCCGGTATCGACGGCCGTGGCCTTTGCGCGGTAGCCGAGCGTCTTCGCTGCGGCGTCGTTCTCGTCGACGGGCGGGGCGGCCGCGAATGCGCGCGTGCCGGCCGCGAGCGCGGCGCACAGGCCGGCGGCCTGCACGATGAAGGTTCTGCGATGGCGGGAGATCATGATGTTATCCTGAATGAAATGACGAGAAAAAGTCCGACCCGCGCGCCGGGCATGCTGCCGGGCGCGAAGGTCGACCGAAACGAAAGCGGGCGGGAAGTTACTTGCGCGGGCCGGCGACGAGCGGCGCCTTCGACGCGTTGGCGATATCGGCGGTCAGCTTGGTCTTCGACGCGTCGTAGCCGTTCGAGTACAGCAGGAACGCCATCAGGTCCTCGTATTCCTGGGCGGTCATCTTGCCGGGGCGATCGGCCGGCATGTTGCTCGACATGTACAGGAAGATGCCGCCGACCGTGATGTGCGACTTGCCCTCGGGCGCGAACGATTCCCCGCTCAGCGCGGGGGCGGTATTGCCCTCGAGCTGGTCGCCGTGGCATTTCGCGCATGCATCGGTATAGAGCTTCTTGCCGTGTTGCACCTGCGCCTGGTCGAACGGCGGGACGCCGCTGCCTTCGCTCGTCGAAACCTTGATGAAGCCGCTTTTTGCCGGCCGCCGAGCGGCCGCGATCGCGCCATCGAGAAACCGGCCGGGCACGGGCGTGGCGGCCGCTTGCGCGATGTCGTCGGGAAGCGTCCAGCCGCGCGTGAGCGACGCGAGACGGCCGTTGCCGCTCATCCGCGACAGCGTGGCGTCGACGCGCCGTTGCAGCGCGTCCTTGCCCGGCCCGAATGCGAACGACAGTTGCCAGTCCGAGTACGGCGACGACGTCGCCGCCACCTTGAACCGTTGCCGCGGGTGCGCATGCTCGTAGGCGACGACGCTCGGATACCAGACGATCGCGCGCTGCGCGCGGCCCGCGGCGAGCGCGCCGATCGTCCTTTCACTCGTGTTTTCGAGGTCGAAGCGGGCGTTCGCCTGCTGCGCGGCGATCAGTTGCGACGGGCTGCCGTACGTGGCTGCGATCGTTTCCTTCGCGCCGGTCGGCGCTTGCGCGTCGCGCAGCGACACGCTGACGTAGCCGGAGCGCAGATAGCCGCGCGAGAACGTCATTTTGGATTCCGATGCATCGGCGATCGCCGAACGCGGGAAGCCCGCGATCACGTCGCAGTCGCGTTCGAGCGATTTGGTCAGCTCGCTCGCGGAGATGCCGTCGTCGTCGCCGTTGTCGTCGACGCCGCGGCTGTTGAAGGTCGCGGCGATGCCCGCGGTGCGGAACACTTCGCGCGCAACCGAGCGGTCGAGCGCCGTGGTGGGGCTGCCGGGCAACGTGCAGACGCGCACGTCGGCCGACGCGGCTGCCGGTGTCAGCGCCACGCCCACGGCGAGCAGACTGGCGACGGTAACGGAAGTGAGGCGAGTATTCATGGTCGTGTATCCGGTTCAAGCGTGTGGGGCGTCGCGCCCGCATCGGGCGCATGCGGGCGCGACTCGAGGGCGATTCGGGCGTGGCGCCGGTTCAGTCGAGCGCGAACACGTAGAGCGTGCCGCCGCGCGGAACGTCCTTCGCGATGTCGGCCATCGGGCCGCCCCAGATCGGGTTCGCGCCGCCGTAGCCGGCGAGCACGGCGACATACTCCTTGCCGTCGACCTCGTACACCGACGGCTGCGAAATGATGCCGCTCGCCAGTTGCGGGCTTTCCCACAGCACCTTGCCGGTCGCCGTATCGAACGCGTACAGGTGGCCGTCGAGCGAGCCGCTGAACGCGAGGCCGCTCGCCGTGGTCGCGACGCCGCCGTTCCACGGCTTCTTCGACCAGTGGCTCCACAGCTTCTTGCCGGTGTTCACGTCGATGGCCGTCAGTTCTCCGTAGCCTTCGCTGCCCGGCTCGGGCTTGATCTCGAAGCCTTCGCCGAGATACGGCAGGCCTTCCATGTAGCTGACCGACTTGCCGGTCAGGCTCATGCACGCGTGCAGCGCGGGCACGACCGCGATGTTGCGCTGCTGGTCGTACGAGATCGACCACCAGTTCTTGCCGCCGAGGAAGCTCGGGCACGTTTCGATCGTCGTGCCGGCCTTCGGAAACTTCGACGCGTCCTGGATCGGCTTGCCGTCGGCCGTGTAGCCGGTGACCGACAACGCCTTCACGAACGGCGTCGCGTAGATCAGCTTGCCGGTCGTGCGGTCGATCGCGTGGAAGAAGCCGTTGCGGTCGGCATGGATGATCGCGTCGTAGTCCTTGCCCTTGTACTTGATGTCCGCGAGGACGGCCGCGTTCACGCCGTCGTAGTCCCACGTGTCGTTGTTCGTGTACTGGTAGTGCCACTTCAGGTTGCCGCTCTTCGCATCGAGCGCGAGCAGCGAGTCGGAATACAGGTTGTCGCCGGGACGCAGCGCCGCGAGCCATGGGCCGGGGTTGCCGACACCCCAGTACAGCGTGCGCGACGCGGCGTCGTACGTGCCGGTGAGCCATGCTGCGCCGCCGCCATGGCTCTGCATGCCGTCGGGCCAGGTTTCCGCGCCCTTTTCGCCGGCGGCGGGGATCGTGTAGCGTTTCCAGATCTGCGAGCCGTCCTCCGGATTCAGCGCGGCGATGTAGCCGCGAATGCCGTATTCGCCGCCGGACGTGCCGACGACGATCGCGCCGTCGATCGCGAGCGGCGCCAGCGAGAACGCGTAGCCGAGGCCCGGCTCGAACATCTGCTTCTTCCACACGAGATTGCCGTTCTGCGCGTCGAGCGCCGCGATTTCGCCGTTCAGCATCGCGATGTAGACGTTCTTGCCGTACAGCGCGACGCCGCGGTTGACGACGTCGCAGCACGCGGTCTTGAACGATGCGGCGCCGAGCTTCGGCTCGTATTTCCACAGCTGCTTGCCGGTCTTCGCATCGAACGCGTAGACGTTGTCCTTCGGCGTCGTCACGAACAGGTAGTTGCCGTTGACGATCGGCGTGGCCTCGAAGCCCTGCTTCAGGTCGGCGGGGAATTTGTACGCCCACACCTGCTTGAGATCCTTCGCGTTCGACGTGTCGATCTGCTTGAGCGGCGAATGCGAGCGGCCGTCGTAGGTGCGGTAGTAGGTCAGCCAGCCCGGGTCGCCGTGTGCATCGGTCAGGCGCTGGTAGGTCACGGCCGGGTAGTCCGCGGCCGCTTCGACGAGGCCGGGGTTCAGCGCGACGGCGGCTGCCACCGCGATGCCGATCGTCGCCAGCCGGCGCGCTGAAGCCGAGAGTTTCTTCATGGTTGTCTCCTGGGTCATTGTGGTCGCACCGCCGCGAACGATTCGTCGCGCCGGCACGGTTGGGGTTCCGGGCCGAGTGCACTGCCCGTCACGCAAGTCGCATGCCATCGCGGCCGGAAGCCGGCGCGGCGCGGCACACCGGCGCATCGCAGGTGGGGCGTCGAGCGACGCATCGCGCCATCGGCCCGGCGAAGGTGTTGCATTCAGGTACACCGTCGTGCGCGAAGTGTTGCCAAACATGACAGGTGACGCAGTTCGCGGAACAGCGGGCCGTCAGTCGCGCGCATGCCGGTCCGACGCGATGTGCGGGGCAGTGCGCGCCGCTCTTGCTCGGGGCGCTGGCACGGTTCTCGCACGCCGGCTTCGCGACACCCGTCGCCGCGCGGTGCATCGCACGGGCCGGCGTAATGCAAGTGCGGAGACAACGGAAATGATCAGGAGACCAAAGGCAGCCGGGCGCGACGGCGCGACGCGGCGTGGCCGGCGTGTGCGATGCGTCGGCACGACCGTCGGCGCGCTGGCGCTGTTCGGCCTGCCGCCCGGCAGCGTGCGCGCGCAGCAGCAGGCGGATGGCGCCGCGGTCGCGCTGTCCGCCTCGACCGTCGTGCTGCCCGCGGTGGTCGTCGTCGGCACGACGCCGCTGCTCGGGATCGGCATGCCGCTGTCGAAGGTGCCGGCGAACGTGCAGACGGTGCGGGCGGCCGAGCTCGACGTGCAGCACCGCGCGACGCTCGCCGATTTCTTCGCCGCGAACCTGCAGAGCGTGACGATCTCGGACGCGCAGGGCAACCCGTACCAGACGGACGTCAACTATCGCGGCTTTACTGCGTCGCCGCTGCTCGGCACGCCGCAGGGCTTGTCGGTGTTCGTCGACGGCGTGCGCGTGAACGAGCCGTTCGGCGACGTCGTGAACTGGGACATCCTGCCCATGCAGGCGATCGACCGCGTGCAGCTGATTCCGGGCTCCAACCCGGTGTACGGCCGCAATACGCTCGGGGGTGCGCTCGCGATCGCGACGAAGAACGGCCGCTCGAACCTGGGCGGCGAAGCGGAGGTGTCGGGCGGCGCGTGGGGCCGCAAGACCGCGGGCATCGAGCAGGGCGGGACGATCGGCCCGAACCTCGACTACTACGCGAGCGCGAACATCGCGAACGAAGGCGGCTGGGCCGACCACAACGCGAGCCGCGTGAGGCAGGCGTTCGGCAAGCTGCGCTACACCGATGCGGGCACGACGCTGTCGATCGCCGCAGGCGGCGCGGACAACACGCTGTCCGGCACCCAGACGATCCCGCGCTCGTTCCTCGGCAACCCGAAGCAGGCGTATACGTATCCGGACCGCAACCGCAACGGCGCCGGCTACCTGACGCTGTCGGGCGACCGCTTTTTCGGCGAGCACGTCGAGTTGAGCGGCAATGCGTACTACCGGCACCTGCGCAACGCCAATACGAGCAGCAACAACAATACGGACTACGGATCGGTAGACGAGGACGGGACGGTCGACACGGTGCAGGGCCGCAACGCACAATCGACGATCGTCACCGACAGCTACGGCGGCAGCGTGCAGCTCACGCTGCTCGGCAAGCTCGGCGGGATGGAGAATCAACTGGTCGCGGGCGTGTCGGCCGATATCGCGAACTCGAGCTACGTCGCGTCGTCGCAGGACGCGTCTTTCACCGACGCGCGCGCGGCGATCGGCATCGGCGATTTCGTCCGGCAGACCCGCGCGAAGACGCGCAACGCGAATGTCGGCGCGTACCTGAGCGATGCGTTGTCGCTGACGCCGCACTGGACGCTGACGCTGTCGGGCCGCTACGACTGGTCGAACGCACGGATCGGCGACGAGAGCGGCGTGCAGCCGCTGCTCGACGGCAACCATGTGTTCTCCCGCTTCAACCCGGCCGTTGGGGTCGACTGGAACCCGGACGCGGGTTTCACCGCGTATGCGGCCTACAACGAAGGCATGCGTTCGCCGACCGCGATCGAGCTTGCATGCGCGGATCCGGCCGCACCGTGTTCGCTGCCGAACGATTTCATCGCCGACCCGGCGCTCAAGCCCGTGATCTCGAAGACGTTCGAAGCCGGCGTGCGCGGCCGCATCGGCGCGGCGACGACCTGGAGCGCCGCCGCCTACCGCACGACGCTGACCGACGACATTCAATTCATCAGCAGCCCGGTCAGCGCGCAGGGCTATTTCCGCAACGTCGGCGACACGCGGCGGCAGGGTGTCGAGCTCACCGGCCGCACGCGGTTCGGTCCGCTCGGTGTCGGGCTGTCGTACAGCCATGTCGACGCGACCTACCGGTCGTCGTGGACCGAACACAGCCCCGCGAACTCGGCGGCCGACGCGAACGGCAACGTGACGGTCAAGCCGGGCGACCGCGTGCCCGGCATTCCGGCGCATACGGTGAAGCTGCGGCTCGACTACGCGGCGACGCGCGCGTGGGACGTCGGCGCGAACGTCACGTGGCGCAGCGACGTGTACGCGCGCGGCGACGAGAACAACGCCGACGCGAACGGCCGGATCGCGGGCTACGTGCTGGTCGATCTCGACATGCGTTACCGGGCCACGAAGCGGTTCGAGGTGTTCGCGAGCGTGACGAACCTGTTCGACAAGCGCTACGCAAGCTTCGGCGCGCTCGGCCAGAATTTCTTCAACGGGCCGAACCACACGTTCGACGGCGCCCATCCGGTGAACGAGCAGTTCGTCGGGCCGGGCGCGCCGCGCGGCGCGTGGGTCGGCGTGCGCTATGCATGGGATTGAGCGGTGCGCGGCCGCGTGCGTGATCGCGTCACGACGCGAATGGGCGCGGAGTCGTCACGCGAACGGCGCCGTCGCGAACATCGCATGCACGGCGCGTGCGACGCTGCGCGCCAACGCAGGCTCGCTTGCCAGATGCCCGGCATTCACGCATTCGATCTCCGCGTCGGGAGCGGCTCGCGCGAGCCGCACGACGTTGTCGACCGGGCAAACGTGATCGCGCATCCCGTGCGCGGCGAACAGCGGCACGCCGGCTTGTGCGGCCCGTCGCGCGAGTGCGAGCACGCGGCGCTCGCCGAGCCAGCAATCGTGTTGCAGGTAGTGCGCCTGGATCCGGTATTTGTCGATCAGCCGGCCGACGGTCTGGTCCGAGCGGATCGCGCGCACGGGCGAGCGGCGCGTGCGTGCCGATGCGAGGACGGCGTTTTCGTACGCGCGCCACGCGAGCGCCACGGCGCGCTGCCCGCCCGCGCCCGCGCCGTGGCGCAGCCGCTGCGCGCAGCGCGACAGCAGGCGATCCGGCCGGCCGCCGCCGGCCGCTGCATGCAGGCGTCGCCATTCGCGCGGCGCACGCGAACGGGAAGTCGTGAAGAGCCCGCGGACTTCGCGGGGCGACGTCAGGAACAGGCCGCGCAGCACGACGCCCGTCACCCGCTCCGGATGCGTGCCCGCATACGCGAGTGCGAGCGCGGCGCCCCACGATCCGCCGACGACGCCCCAGCGTGCAACGCCGAGCTGCTTGCGCACCGCCTCCAGATCCGCGATCAACTGCGCGGTGTTGTTGTGGCGCGTGCCGCCGCGTGGCGCGGATGCGCCCGCGCCGCGCTGGTCGACGAGCACGACGCGCACGCAGGCGAGATCGAACAGCCTCAGGATACCGGCGTGGCTGCCGCTGCCGGGCCCGCCGTGCAGCACGACGACCGGATGGCCGTGCGCGGCGCCGGCCACGGCGAATGCGATCGAATGCGCGTCGCGGTGCAGGCGTCGGCGCACGGGCGCGGGCGCCGACATCGGCGACACCGGCGTATCGGGCAAGGCCCGCGGCGCGGGCGACGGCGTGGACGGAATCGGGCGATGCGTCATGTCGATAGGGTTCCGGCGGAATCGGAGGCGGCAACCGTCACTCGGTCGCGCACGGCGACCGGATAGGTCCTGCGATGAAGCCAGAAACGCGCCAGCTAAGAAGCTCCGGATTCGCACGGGTAGTCGCGCGTCGGGAAATCGCGGTATCACGAAAGCTTGGCGCGTCGCGCGACGCGACACGCGCCGCGCCCGTGCGATTTATTACATCCTGCTTTCAATTCGTATCCGGGGCGCCGGCGTGGCCCGATGCTTGCTTGCAATGACGGCAAAGAGTCCGGCAGTTGACCGGAAGGATCCCCCGGAGGAGACAATGCGCGACGACGTAGAGCAGGCGGCCGGATCGCGGGCCGCGCATCCCGCTGGCTGGCCCGCACCGTCGATCCAGAAGGCCCACGAGCGCTCGGAGACGTTCGGCCTGCAGGTATCGGCACGGCCGGACTACGACGTGCTGTCGAACGCCGCGCTGGTGCTCAAGCGCGAGCAGAGCCGGGTGCTGTGCGTGCATGCGATGCCGGTGATGGAGACGCTGCACGAGCAGATCGTCAACACGCAGAGCATGATCGTGCTGACCGATGCGGAAGGCCTGATCCTGCATTCGATCGGCGACGACGATTTCCTGCGCCGCGCGGAAAAGGTCGCGCTGCGCCCGGGCGCGAACTGGGCGGAGAACCGGCAGGGCACCAACGCGATCGGCACGGCGCTGGCCGAGCTGTGCCCGATGGTCGTCCATGGCGACCAGCACTTCCTGGCCGCGAACCGCTTCCTGACCTGTTCGAGCGTGCCGATTCTCGACCCGTACGGCGACGCGATCGGCGTGCTCGACGTGACGGGCGACCACCGCAGCTATCACCAGCACACGATGGCGCTCGCGAAGATGTCGGTGCAGATGATCGAGAATCACCTGTTTACGACGACCTTCCAGGAAACGCTGCAGGTGTCGTTCCATGGCCGCCCCGAGTTCCTCGGCACGCTGATGGAGGGGATCGTCGCGTTCACCGCGGATGGGCGCTTCCTGTCGGCCAATCGCAGCGCGCAGTTCCAGCTCGGCATGCCGCTCGCCGCGCTGCGCGCGCACACGCTGTCGTCGCTGTTCGACATCACCAGTGCGCAACTGATCGACCGCATGCGCGCGAGCACCGACCGGCACCTGATGCTGAATCTCGGCAACGGCGCGGTGGTCTGCGCGCGCGTGCACTTCCGCCGCGCGACGCTCGCCGAAGGCAGCCGGCCGACCGACGTCCACGACGCGGGGGCGCCGGCCGCACGCTCGAACGCGGTGCCCGCGCCGGCGGCGGGCACGTCGGCCGGTTTGTCGCGGCTCCACTACCTCGACACCGGCGATGCGCAGGTCGCATGCGTGATCGCGAAGGTGCGCAAGGTGATCGGCAAGGACATCCCGATCCTGATCACCGGCGAGACCGGCACCGGCAAGGAACTGCTCGCGCAGGCGATCCACAACGACTCGCCGCGGCGCGACGCGCCGTTCGTCGCGGTCAACTGCGCATCGATTCCGGAAACGCTGATCGAGTCCGAGCTGTTCGGCTACGAGGAGGGCGCGTTCACCGGCGCGCGCCGCAAGGGGGCGCTCGGCAAGCTGCTGCAGGCGAACGGCGGCACGCTGTTCCTCGACGAGATCGGCGACATGCCGTATCCGCTGCAGGTGCGGCTGCTGCGCGTGCTGCAGGAGCGCCTCGTGAACCCGCTCGGGTCGACGAAGACGATCGCCGTGGATATCTCGATCATCTGCGCGACCCACCGCGATCTGCGCGAGATGATCGCGCAGAACCGCTTTCGCGAGGATCTGTACTACCGGCTCAACGGCCTCGTGGTGCGCCTGCCGCCGCTGCGGGACCGCACCGATCTCGCGGTCGTCGTGCAGAAGATGCTGCAACGCGAGGCGTTCGCAGGCCCGGGCCGGCCGCCGTTGTCCGTCGCGCCGGACGTGATGGCGCTGTTCGTGCGCTGCACGTGGCCGGGCAATTTCCGCCAGCTCGGCAACCTGTTGCGCACCGCGGCGGCGATGGTCGACGACGACGGCGAAATCCGGCGCGAGCACCTGCCGGACGATTTCTTCGACGACCTGCGGCGCACCGACGCGCAGGCCGCGCAGCCCGCGCCCGAGGCGCTCGCCGCGGCGGGCGCCGGGGCCTGCCTCGCGGACGCGTCGCTGCGCGCCGACGCGCGCCTCCAGGATGTCGCCGCGTCCGCGATCGCCGCCGCGCTCGCGCGTCATGGCGGCAACGTATCCGCCGCGGCGCGCGCGCTCGGCGTGTCGCGCAACACGATCTACCGGAAGATGCCGGCCGCCGACGCGGGGCGCCATCCGGCCGGCGACGACTGACGCGCGGCCGTCGCGCGGTGCGCGACCTGTCACAGCCGGTGTGTCAAGTTGCAACACCGGTGTTCAACGATTCAACACTCCTGACCACTCGCGGACATCGCGCCGCCGGGGTGGCGGACCGCATTCGCGCGAATCGTGTCGGCTATTCGTAAGGATCGCGTCCCGATGCCCGGGCGACGGCCGTCTACCGTCGCCGCGCCGCCGCAGCGTGGCTTCGGCACGCTCCTTGCTGAAGAGGAACCGGCCGCTCGATTGCCGCGGTCGTTCGACTCATCCGGCAACACATCGACTCATCAACTCGACAGGAGACACACCATGCAGTGGACGACACCGTCTTACACCGACCTGCGCTTCGGCTTCGAAATCACGATGTACATCGCCAACCGCTGATCGCCGTGCGTGCCGCCCGTTTCGCCGTGGTCGGCGCGGGCGGCCTCGGGAACTGACGCCCATGAAGATCAAGATACTCGGCTCGGGAGCCGGCGGCGGCCTGCCGCAATGGAACTGCAATTGCGCGAACTGCCGCCGTGCGCGCGGCGGAAGCGGTCACGTGCTGCCGCGCACGCAGTCGTCGATCGCGGTCAGCGAAGACGGCGTCGACTGGGTTCTCGTCAACGCGTCGCCCGACATTCTTTCCCAGTTGCGCGCGGATCCGGACCTGCAACCGGCGCGCGCGATCCGCGACAGCGGCATCGCCGCCGTCGTGCTGTGCGACGCGCAGATCGATCACGTGACGGGCCTGCTGATGCTGCGCGAGCGCTCGACGCCGCTGCCGCTCTACGCGAGCGCGCCGGTGCTGGACGACCTGTCGACCGGCTTGCCGCTCGTGCCGCTGCTCGGTCATTACTGCGGCGTCGCCGCGCATACGATCGTGCCCGGCGAGCCGTTCGCGGTGCCGGCGGCGGGCGGGATCCGTTTCACCGCGATCGCCGTCGACAGCAAGCCGCCGCCGTATTCGCCGCGGCGTGCGGCGGCCGCGCCCGGCGACAACATCGCGCTGTCGATCGAAGACGTCGCGAGCGGGCGGCGTGCGTTCTATGCGCCGGGGCTCGCGTCGGTCACCGACGACGTGCGCGCAGCAATGGACGGCGCCGATCTCGTGCTGGTGGACGGCACGTTCTGGACCGGGACCGAGATGATCGACCTCGGCCTGTCGGGCAAGCACGCGGCCGACATGGGGCATCTCGCGCAGTGCGCGGAAGCCGGGCGGCCCGGCATGATCGACTGGCTCGACCTGCTGCCCGCGCGAACGCGCAAGGTGCTCACGCACATCAACAACACGAACCCGATTCTCGATCCGCATTCCGTCGAACACGCGCACCTGCGCGCGCACGGCATCGACGTCGCGCACGACGGCATGCAATTCCAGGTCTGACGATGAACGCACCGATCCCCGCTACGGCGTTGCACGCGACGCCCTGGACCGCGACCGAATTCGAGGCGCGCCTGCGCGCGCTCGAATCGCGCTATCACATCCATCATCCGTTCAACCGGCGGCTCAACAGCGGCGCCTGTTCGCCCGCGCAGATCCGCGGCTGGGTCGCGAACCGCTTCTACTACCAGATCTGCATCCCGCTCAAGGATGCGGCGATCCTGTCGAACTGCACCGATCGCGATACGCGGCGCCGCTGGATCCAGCGGCTGATCGACCACGACGGGCAGGGCGACGACGAAGGCGGCATCGAGGCGTGGGTGCGGCTCGGCGAGGCGTGCGGCCTCACGCGTGCCGAACTGTGGTCGCTCGAACACGTGCTGCCCGGCGTGCGTTTCGCGGTGGATGCGTACGTGAATTTCGCGCGCCGCGCGCCGTGGCAGGAAGCCGTGTGCTCGTCGCTGACCGAGATGTTCGCACCGCAGATCCATCTCGACCGGCTCGCGGGCTGGCCGTCGCATTACCCGTGGATCGAGCCGGCCGGGCTGCATTACTTCCGCAGCCGCGTGCCGCTCGCGCAGCGCGACGTCGAGCATGGGCTCGCGGTCACGTTGCAGCATTTCACGACACCGGACGCCCAGCAGCGCGCGCTCGGCATTCTGCAATTCAAGCTCGACATCCTGTGGTCGATGCTCGACGCCGTCGAAAAGGCCTACCCCCAATGAACGCGATCGAAGCCGCCAGCGGCGTGCCGCTGCGCCCCTGCCTCAGGGGCATGTACCGCCTGCAATGGGAGGCGGCCCAGGATGCGTACGTGCTCCTCTATCCGGAGGGGATGGTCAAGCTCAATCCGAGCGCGGGCGAGATTCTCGCGCGCTGCGACGGTACGCGCGAACTGGACGACATCATCGGCGAGCTCGAGCGCCTGTTCATGCAATCGGATCTCGCGACCGACGTCTACCGTTTCCTCGATCATGCGCGACTGCGCGGCTGGCTGGACTGACATGACGCCCGACACGCCCCGTCCGTCCGCGCCGCTGTGGCTGCTCGCGGAACTCACGTATCGCTGCCCGCTGCACTGCGCGTTCTGCTACAACCCGGTCGATTTCGCGACGCACGGCGCGGAACTCGACACCGACACGTGGCGCACGGTCATCGGCGATGCGCGCGCGCTCGGCGCCCCGCAAATCGGCTTCTCGGGCGGCGAGCCGCTGCAGCGCGGCGACCTCGAGACGCTCGTCGCGCATGCGCGCGGCCTTGGCTTCTATACGAACCTGATCACGTCGGGCATCGGGCTGAACGTCGCGCGCATCGAACGGCTCAAGGCCGCCGGGCTCGACCACATCCAGTTGTCGCTGCAGGATTCGACGCGCGAGCTGAACGACTTCCTGACCAGCACGCGCACGTTCGGGCTGAAGCGCGACGTGGCGCGGCTGATCAAGGCGCACGGCTACCCGATGGTGCTCAACTGCGTGCTGCATCGCTACAACCTGCCGCACGTGGGGCAGATCATCGAGATGGCGCTCGATCTCGGCGCCGATTACCTGGAACTGGCAAACACGCAGTATTACGGCTGGGCGATGCTCAATCGCGACCAACTGATGCCGACCGTCGAGCAGGTGCGCGAGGCCGAGGAAACGGTCAACCGCTATCGCAAGCTGATCGGCGAGCGCTGCAAGATCCTGTTCGTCGTGCCCGACTATTTCGAGCGCCGCCCGAAGGCCTGCATGAACGGCTGGGGCTCGGTGTTCCTCGGCGTCGCGCCGGACGGCACCGCGCTGCCGTGTCATGCCGCGCGGTCGCTGCCGGGGCTCGCGCTGCCGAACGTGCGCGACCGGTCGCTGCGGGAAATCTGGTACGACAGCGATGCGTTCAACGCGTTTCGCGGCGAAGACTGGATGAGCGAGCCGTGCCGTACGTGCGACGAGCGTCATGCGGATCATGGCGGTTGCCGGTGCCAGGCTTACCTGCTGACCGGCGACCCGAAAGAGGCCGATCCGGTGTGCGCGAAGTCCGCGCATCACGACCGGATCGAACAGGCCGTGCAGTTCGCGCGGCGTCGCGCGCCGCGCGACGAACGGCCGCTGGTATTTCGCAGCAGGGAGAATTCGCTCGCGCAATGCGGCGCGGCGTGCGACGGCTGACGGGGTACGGCCACGGACAGTGACAGGGCGAGCGACACAGCGCCACGCGACGGATATCGGGATGATTGCTACGCAGTCCTCTTCATACCCTTGGCGACGCGCGATTTGCGCGTGCGAGGACGGCTGAAGGCCGGACGGGGGACCGATGCGGCAGGCCGGATGGTCGCCGTGCGTGTCGCGACCGGCAGCGGCTGTCCGCGCCTCGATGCCGGGGCGCGCGATGCGGTGCCGGCGAGCCGCTGCGCGACGCACGCGGCACAAACGGTGCGCCGTCGCCGATTCGGGCGCGCGCACCGATCACGTTCAATCTCGACGAATGACCGGGCACGTCGGCGACATCACCCGTCGTCGGCCTTCGCCTGCAAATCCTTCAGCCCTTGAATCACGACCAGCAGCGCCCGGCCGTGCTCGTCCGAGCCGTCCCACGCGTCGACGATCGCGTCGCGCAGCAGCTCGTTGTACCGGCGGCGCGACGGCTCCGTATCGACACCATAGAAACTGCATAGCTTGTTGAATGGCCCGCTGCGGCGCAGCCGGCGCCCGTTCGACAGCCGAAGGCGCGATACGGTTGGCTGGCTGACCCCGGAAAGTCGCGCGATTTCGCTGGACGAGCGTGTATCCGCCATCAAGCGGCGCAACAGGTCTTGAACGGGAAAATCTTGGTCCGGGGCTTCCATGCGATGCATTATACCTATACAGTTACGGCTGTTGAATGGGCTTGCTGTCGACAGCGAGGCTGTATCCCGAGAAAGTTGATGACACTGAAACACCTCCCACCCACGTTCTGCTGGACCAAGATCGGTACCGAGTCCGGCGAGGAACTGCCTACCGTCGTGCTCCGCAAGGAATGGGAGCGCCGGCTCGGGGGCGGGCGCTTTCTGTGGGGCATCAACCAGCCGCTCGGCAGCAGCGCGCAAGTCGCCGCGCATCGCACGGGCTCGCTGCTCGCGCTGTTTTCGCCGGTCGCGTCGCGCCCGCGCGCGGGCGAGCGCAAGGACGCGTTGCTGTGGAATGCGTGGATCGACGCAAGCGGGCAGGTGCGGCCTTTGCCGCCGCACACGTTCATCGCCAGCCGTTCGACGTTGCCGTCGGGCCGGCGCCGCGAGCAGCACTACGCGCTCGTGTGCGCATCGTCCACCGCGCTGACGGTCGGCACGCAGTTGCGCGTGTTTCCCGACCACCTGCGCAGCGTGAGCACCGGCAGGCCGCTGGGCGCCGCGCAGGGCGCGGCCGTGGTCGATTGCATCGGGCGTGCGAAGGAGCAGACGGGCAAGAGCTATCCGCTCGCGCTGTCGGTGGAGCTCGAAGCGCCGTATTTCGTGCGGCTCGCGCAGCCGTGCGTGCTGAAGGCGCGCGATCTCGCGGAAGTGAACAAGGCCACGCGCGCAGGCGATTTCGATCGCTTCGTCGAGCTGGTCGCGCGCTTGCGCGGCCGTTCGCCGACGGACGCCGTGCGCGGCGTCACGCGCGATCTGTTCGATGTGCCGCCGATCGAAACGGCGGCCGCGTATGTGGCGCCCGCGCATGTCGCGCGCATGCGCAACCGGCCGGCTGCCGAGCATCCGCGCGATCTCACCGGCGATCTGTTCGACCTGTCGCCGGGCGAGGCGGCCGCATTCGCCGGGCTCGCCCATCCGCGCATCGGGCGCGCGTGACGCCACGCGCGAAATCGTTCGCGCAAGAATTTGTTGCAATCTCGCCGTAGCGGATCGGCGAACGCGGAGCGACAATCGGCACGAAGCGCGCGGCGCCGCGGCCGGTACGTCGCCACGCGACGGGGCGTGGTTCACGCCGCCGACATGCGTACAACGCACACTGAGCGTCGGCGTGCTTCACACTGCAATCCTGAGGGAGGAGTGTCGATGTCGACCCACATCTGTTCGCGGGAAGCGCGAGCCGCACAACGCTTCGTCGAAGCGACGCGCAACGTGGATCAGGCGTTTCGCGCGGTGCGCGGCGAAAGCGACGACGACGGCTCGTCGGCCGAATACGCACGCGCGATGTCGCGGCTCGATCGCGCGCTCGACGAGCTGGCGCGTGCACAGGAATTCTTCGATCGCATCGTCGGCGCGAGCGCCGCGCAGGACAACTGACGGTTCCGGCGTTGCGCTTTGTCGCGCGTCGAGCGACGCGCATTCATCTTCTTGCCGGGCACGCATGCCCGGCATGCCGGTTCGTCATCCCGTTTCGATTTCCGGCGTCGGGCAGGCGTCGGCGCGGATCGCCGCCGTAACGGGAGCTGTGCGTCAGCCCGCGCGCGTCGTGCCCGGCGCGGCACGGGACGCGTAGCCTCGATGCTGGAACGACGTCGCGAAGAACCGCATCTGGTAGCGGATCGCATTCGCCCAGTAATCCCACGTATGGCCGCCCGGCCGCTCCGCATAATCGTGCGGCACGCCGAGCGCGACGAGCCGTTCATGCAGCGTGCGGTTCGAGCCGACGAATGCATCGTCGCGGCCGCAATCGATCGTCAGGTCGAGATGTGCGCGCACGAACGCCCGCGCGCTTTCGACGATCACGTTGCGATTCCAGAACGACGGATGGCGATCGGGATCGCCGAACACGTGGGCGATCCCCGGCTCGTCCGTGCAGCAGCGCGGATCGACCGCGCCGCTGATGCTGCCGACCGCGCCGAACGTGTCGGGCCGGTCGAGCGCGATGCGCAGTGCGCCGAAGCCGCCCATGCTGAGCCCGGTGATCGCGCGCGCGTGCTGGGCCGCGATCGTGCGGAAATGCAGGTCGACATAGGACACGACTTCGTCGCCGACGAAGGTCTCGTAGCGGCTGCCCGAATCGAACGGGCTGTCGATGTACCAGCTTTCGTGTCCGCCGTCGGGCATCACGAGGATCACGCGATAGCGGTCGGCCAGCGCGGCGATGTGCGTGTTCGACGTCCAGTCGGTATGGTCGCCGCCCGAGCCGTGCAGCAGATAGACGACGGGGTAACGTTCGCCGTGGTTGTCGCGCGCGTAATCGTCGGGCAGCACGATGGTGGCCTTCAGCGTCTCGCTCATCGCGGCGCTCGGGATCGCGACGACCCGCGCATGGAAGGCGAAAGCAGGGCTCGTGACGGCGAGCAGCAGAAGCAGCCAGAAGGTACGTGCCAGGCGCATCGATCCTTGCATGTGTCGACCCAGTCCGGCCGGAGGCCGGGAAAACCCTGTTCCGGCGACTCTAGCAACCGCGCCTTTCAACCATATTTCGGCGAATCCTACGGGTTGTCAGGCGGACGGCTTGCATACGATGCGCGCGAGGGCGGCGCGCAACGCATCGGGCTGCTCGGCCGCGATCAGGTGCCCGCTGTCGGCGATCGTGTCGAAGCCGGCGCAGCGTGCGAGCGCGTGTGCGGGCACGTGCCAGCCGGCGCGCGAGCGTTCGCCGGCGATCAGCCAGACGGGGTGACGCTCGAACACCTGCGCGAGCGCAGGCAGATAGCCCGCGGCGCCGGTCGTCTCGATCACCGAGCGGCCCATCGCCCGCAGCGTCGATGCCGGCTGATGCGCGAGCCAGCGGCGTGCATCGTCGAGCTGGCGCGGCGACGGTGCGTCGATCGCGCCGCGCAGCCAGTCGAGCGGCGCCGCGCGCAGCCCGTCGAGCATCGCATCGGCTTCGCCGGGCGTCATGCGGCCGACCGATGCCGACCAGAACGCATCGTCGAGCGTGAAATTGCCTTCGACGTTGACGATGCGCCGCACGCGTTCGGGGTGCGCCCGCGCGAACAGCATCGCGATCGCGCCGCCGACCGAATGGCCGACGACATCGACCGGCTGCATGCCGAAGGACGCATCGACGGTTTGCCGCACGTGCTCGACCTGCGCGGCAAGCGAGATCGCGTCGGGCGGCGTGGCGCGATGCGCGCCGTAGCCGAGCAGGTCGGGGCAGAGATGCGGGCCGTTCCATCCGCGCACGTCGAACGTGCCGATGAAACCGTGAATGAAGACGACGGGCGTGGACGGGATCATGCGGCGTGCATCGAAGGAAGCGGTGGCAATTCGAGTTCGGCGAGCAGTTCGTCGAGTTCGAGCGCGTGCGTGCGGTCGTGGTCGAGCAGCTCGCGCACGAGTTCGTCGAGCGACATGCGGCGGATGCCGTCGCGCAGCCCGCAGCGGGCGAGTTGCGACGGTTCCAGCGCGGCCGCGGTGGCGCACAGCGCGGCGCGGCCGCGGCCGAACGCCGCCACCGCGAGCTCGAGCGGCTGCGCGAGATAGTCGCGTTGCGCGGCGAGCGCGGTGCCGTCGACGGATTCGATCACGGGCAGCTCGGCCGTGCGCACGGCGTCGATGCGCGCGGCGAACACCGCATCGAGATCGCGCAGGTGGCATGCGTGTTCGACGAGCGAGAAGCCGGTGCCGGCCGGGCGGCGCACGGCCAGCGCCGCCGGCACATGCGCCGCATAGGCGGCGAGCCGGGCCGGCATGCGCGCCAGCGCGGCGACGACGTCGGCGAACGGTAGCCGCTGCGGGTACGCGCTGAATACCGCGCCATAGCTGAACGGCGCACCGCCGAGCCGCCCGCGCGCCTGCACGACTTCATGGCCGTGGCGGCGCATGACGTCGGCGACCATCGCGCCGCAGAACTGGCGGGCCGTCGTGTCGGCTTCGACTTCGGGGAAGGTGCGCGCGATCTCGTCCTGGATCGCGCCGATCGCGGCGACGCCGACACGCGACAGCGCCGCGAACTCGAGATAGCGCTCGGGCCGATCGATCAACGCTTCGAGCTGGGCGCCGAGCGCGGTCGAGCGGAAACGGTCGAAACGGGAATGCATGACGGAGCCCTGTCGAGTAACGTGTCAAAACGATACGTTACTCGACAGGGCTCCGTCAATGGGTACGTTTTTGCGCTTAAGGCTTCTGCAGCCCGGGGGTGAATGCGGGGCTGAAATCCTCGGCCTCGAACAGCGGGCGGATCTCGATATCGGAGTCGCCGGGCATCGGGTTCGGGCAGCGCTTCACCCATTCGACGGCTTCCTCCATCGATTTCACCCGCCACACCCAGTAGCCGGCGACGAGTTCCTTCGTTTCGGCGAACGGGCCGTCGATCACCGTGCGGCTCTTGCCGGAAAAGTGCACGCGCTTGCCGTGGCTGCTCGGGCGCAACCCGTCGGCCGCGAGCAGGATGCCGGCTTTCATCAGTTCCTCGTTGAACTGGCCCATCGCGCCCAGCATGTCGGGGTCGGGCATTCGGCCGGATTCGGAATCGGCGGTGGCTTTGACTATGACCATGACGCGCATTGTCGTATCTCCTCGAACGTGAATAGTGAATAGGGCGCTTGCCGGCGGTGCGACGGCAAAACGATCGGTTACGACGATACGACGCGCGACGGCGACGCGAATCGACATCGTGGGCGAAAAATTGTTCACGCGCGATCGAAGCGGTGGGGAGCGCCGCGCGGCCGCTGTCACGGAGTGCATCGGCAAAACTGGTATGCTGGCCCGCATCACGTGTACGTGGAGGGTGCCATGGCTGCCAAGGAAGTCTCGAAGAAGAAGTACCTGAAAATCCTGAACAAACGCCTGCGTGCGGAGCCGGCGGCCCCGGCCGGCGCGTCGTTCGTCTTTTTCCCGCTGGGCGCGAAGGCGAAGCATGCGACGGGCGTCGTGTCCGGCGACGCGCGCAGCAAGCGTGAACTGGCCGTGATGGCCGCGATCCAGCGCAAGGCGGCCGAAGAATTCATCGTCGCCGACGCCTGACCGGCCGCGGCCGCGCCGCTGCCGGATGACCGCCGCCGCGCGTTACGCGGCGGCGGCTTCGCAATGGGCGATCGCGCCGGCGAGCACGCGCGATTCATGCAGCCCGCCGGGCGGCACCGAACGCTCGCCTGCCCGAAACGGCGCAAAAACCGACCGCCGCGATCAGGACGCCTCGTCCGCCGCCGCCGCCGGATACCGGCCGCCGCCGCCCGTCTCGTCGCCTGCCGCCAGTTGCTCCAGCGCGAGCCCCTTCGTCTCGATCCCGAGCGTCCAGACGGCGATGGCCGCCGCGACGAACGACAGCGCACCGAGCGTGAACACGCCGCCCTGACCGAACACCGGCAACACGACGCCGACCACGTAAGGCCCGATCAGCGAGCCGATCCGGCCGATCGCCGACGCGAAGCCCGAACCCGTCGCGCGTGCGCCGGTGCCGTACAGCTCGGGCGTGTACGTGTACAGCGCCGCCCACATCCCGAACAGGAAGAACTGCATCGCGAGGCCCGTGACGATCAGCAGCGTCGTGCTGCCGCCGTACAGCGCGCTCTGGCCGTACGCGTACGCCATCGCGCCGCCGCCGATCAGCGAGGCGATGCAGGTCGGCTTGCGGCCCCAGCGTTCGACGAGCCACGCGGCGCACAGGAAGCCCGGCACGCCGCCGAGCGAGATCAGCACCGTGTAGAACACCGATTTCGTGACTTCGAAGCCGGCCTGCTGCAGCAGTGCGCCGAGCCACGACGTGAGGCCGTAGAAGCCGAGCAGCGCGAAGAACCACAGCAGCCATACCATCACCGTGCGGCGGCGGTACACGCCACTCCAGATCTCGCGCCATGCGCCGCGGCCACGGGCGACGGCCGGCTCCGCGAGCCGCGACGGCGGCGGCAGCGTCGCGACGCCGGCCGAGCGCATCACCTTTGCCTCGATCGACTGCATCACCGCGTCGGCTTGCGCGTGCCGGCCCGCATGTTCGAGCCAGCGCGGCGATTCCGGCACGATACGGCGCACGACGAGCACGAACACGGCCGGAATCGCGAGCAGCGCGAACACGGTGCGCCAGCCGAATTGCGGCAGCACGAAATACGCGACGATGCCGGCCGTGATGAAGCCGAGCGGCCAGAAGCCGTCCATCAGCGCGATCAGGCGGCCGCGCTTCTCGGTCGGCACGAATTCGGACAGCAGCGTCTGCGCGACCGGAAACTCCATGCCCATCCCGATGCCGAGCAGCACGCGGTAGACGATCAGCGCGTCGACGCTCTGTGCGGTCGAGCACAGGTACGACGCGGCGCCCCACAGCACCATGCTCCACTGGAAAACGGGCCGGCGGCCGAAGCGGTCGGCGAGCAGGCCGGCGACGGCCGCGCCGAGCACCATCCCGAAGAAGCTCGCGCTCGCGACGAGGCCGGCGGCCGCGGTCGACAGCCCGAACTCCTTGCGGATCGAGCCGAGCACGAACGTCATCGTGCCGAGGTCGACCGAATCGAAGAAGAACGCGATCGCGATGATGAAGAAGATGCGCTTGTGATAGCCGGAGAACGGCAGGCGTTCGAGCCGGGCGGCGGCGGAGGCGGGAGCGGTGGCGGCGGGCATGGCGTCCTCTGAAATGAAAAAGGGGCCGCGCAGCGCATGCTCCAGGGCCCCGATGCTTCGTATTCAGTAGACGCGACCACAAACTGCCGCATCAGAGGAAAAGCGCCGCCTGCTTGCCCAAATGCGTCATCGGCGGGCGGCGCGCGTGACGCAGGTCGTCGTCAATTCTTCAGTTTGTAGCCGGTGCGGAACATCCACGCGACGATCGCGAGCAGGATCACGAGGAACAGCGCGGTCGCGGCGAGACTGATCCACACGTGCACGTCGGCGAGCCCGTAGAACGACCAGCGGAAGCCGCTGATCAGGTAGACGATCGGATTGAACAGCGTGATCACGCGCCACGCGGGCGGCAGCATGTCGACCGAATAGAAGCTGCCGCCGAGGAACGTGAGCGGCGTGATGATCAGCAGCGGCACGAGCTGCAGTTTCTCGAAGCTGTCGGCCCAGATGCCGATCACGAAGCCGAACAGGCTGAACGTGACGGCCGTCAGCACCAGGAACAGCACCATCCAGAACGGATGCAGGATGTGCAGCGGCACGAACAGGCCGGCCGTGGCGAGGATGATCACGCCGAGCAGGATCGACTTCGACGCGGCCGCGCCGACGTACGCGATCACGATTTCCCAGTACGACACGGGTGCGGACAGGATCTCGTAGATCGTCCCGGTGAAGCGCGGGAAGTAGATGCCGAACGACGCGTTCGAGATGCTCTGCGACAGCAGCGACAGCATCACGAGGCCCGGCACGATGAACGACCCGTAGCCGATGCCGTTCACGTCGCTGATGCGCGAGCCGATCGCCGAGCCGAACACGACGAAATACAGCGACGTCGAGATCACCGGCGCGATGATGCTCTGCATCAGCGTACGGCGCGTGCGGGCCATTTCTGCGCGATAGATCGCGCGGATGCCGTGAAAATTCCAGTTCGCCATGTGCGTTAGGCCCCTTGTGCGCCGTTGCGGCGATTGTCGATCAGGCTGACGAAAATATCCTCGAGCGAACTCTGCGTCGTGTGCAGGTCGCGAAAGCCGATGCCGGCCGAGCCGAGCGCGTTGATCAGCTTCGCGATGCTCGCATCGTCACGCTGCGAGTCGTACGTGTAGACGAGCGCGGCGCCGTCCTCCGCGCGTTCGAGGCCGAACGGCGCGAGCGCGGGCGGCACGTCCGCGAGCGGCTGCTCGAGCTGCACGGTGAGCTGTTTCTTGCCGAGCTTGCGCATCAGTTCGCGCTTTTCCTCGACGAGCACGAGTTCGCCGCCGAGGATGATGCCGATCCGGTCGGCCATCTCTTCGGCCTCCTCGATGTAGTGCGTGGTCAGCAGGATCGTCACGCCGCTTTCGCGCAGCGAATCGACGAGCTTCCACATGTCGCGGCGCAGCTCGACGTCGACGCCGGCCGTCGGTTCGTCGAGGAACAGGATGCGCGGCTCGTGCGACAGCGCCTTCGCGATCATCACGCGGCGCTTCATGCCGCCCGACAGCGTCATCAGCTTGTTGTCGCGCTTGTCCCACAGCGACAGCGCCTTCAGCGTCTTCTCGATGTAGGCGGGATCGGGCGCCTTGCCGAACAGGCCGCGGCTGAACGACACGGTGGCCCAGACGGTTTCGAACGCGTCGGTGGTCAGCTCCTGCGGCACGAGGCCGATCATTTCGCGGGCCGCGCGGTATTGATCGCGGATGTCGTGGCCGCCGACCGTCACGCGGCCTTCGGTCGGCGTGACGATGCCGCAGATCGAGCCGATCAGCGTCGTCTTGCCGGCGCCGTTCGGCCCGAGCAGCGCGAAGATCTCGCCGGGGCGGATGTCGAGGGTCACGTGCTTCAGCGCCTGGAAGCCGGACGAGTAAGTCTTGGAGAGGTCTGAGACGGAAAGGATCGGTTGCATGCTCACGGATGGCACGGCCGCCCGGCGCGACGGCGGGCGCCGCGCGTGCCCGGCGCCGCCGCCGCTGCGAAGCGGCCGGGACCGGGGACGGCATGGCGAACGGGCGTCATGTCGAACGGTATTGTGGTGCGGGATCGCGGGACCGCCATATTAGCAATCGGCAGATCGAAATGCATTTCGGTGGAAAGGCCGCGTCGTGCCGGTGCCGGATTTGCGTGAATGGCGGCGATATCGACTCATGATTCGGTGTTTTATTCGAGCGAAGCGAACAATGCGGAGAGTTTTCCGCGAACCGGCCGCGACCGCGCGCCCGCTCGGCGGCCCGGCCGACTGTGCTGCCTGCCGGCCCGCGCGCCGTACCGGGACGGCACGCGTGGCGCTCGCGATAATGCGTTCCTTTCACGGTGATACGGAGCGGCGCATGTCCTTGATCGATTTCAAATCCGTGGCGGATGCACAGGCTGCCGCCTGGAAATCCACGATCGTCGGCGAAGTCGGGCCGGCCCGGATCAAGGTGCTGCGCATGGATGCGCAGCCTTACGAAGCGGAAGTGCATGACTACGACGAGGGGCTGCTGGTGCTCGACGGCACGCTGATGCTGGAAGTCGACGCGGAAACGGTCGCGGTCGGGGCCGGGCAGATGTACCTCGCGCGCGCCGGCACGCGCCATGCGGTGCTGCCCGGCAGCCACGGCACACTCGCGATCATCGACGTCTGAGGTTGCGGCGCAGCATGCGTGCGGGCCGCCGAAGGCCGGCCGGCCTGGCTCGGCGCAGATCGGCGGTGGCCGTTCAAACGCGTGTTCCACGGCCCGGTATTTGTCTGAGCAAATAAAATGAAGGCCGTTTGAAAAACTGTCAAATACCGTGCACGCGCTAGGATCGCGCGGTTTCATCCGTTTGGAACTCTGCATCCATTTACTTGTGGGAAGCGTCCGATCATAGTCTCGACAAACGACGCATCACGATAACGAATCAAGCGTACGTATGGAGACCACGCCATGAGACGCCTATCCGCAGGGCCAGCGGGACTGCCGTTTTCCGATATTTCGCTGAATGCAGGCGCGACGCAGGTCGCGCGGCTGCATCGTCACGTCGCCGTGTAGCGGCGAGCCATAGCGGCGAGCCATAGCGGCAAGCCACTTTCCGTTTCGATCGTTCCGACGGCGCCGTGCCGCATGACGGCGCCGCGGGAGCGCGCTCGTCTGCTGCATGTGCCCGACCGGCATCGCGGCCGCCTTGCGTGCATCGTCATGCGCCGCGCCTTTCGGGCGGCGGCGCGATACCAACCGGCGGGCCATGCAGCCCGGCCGGACGAGACTTGTCGTACCTGAAAAGGAGGGGTAGATGATTTGCATTCCTGAATGGCGGAAGGCGATCCTGGCGTGCGCGGTGCTGGCGCTGCCGTTCGTCGCCGGTTGCGGCGGCGGCGACGATCCGGGGCCGATCACCGTGCCGCAGTGCTCGGGCAGCGCATGCGGGCCGAGCGGCGCGGAAACGACGCCGCCCGTCGTGACGAAGCTGTGCCCCGACGCGCTCGATTACACGACGACGTATACGGGCGGCGCCGGCAGCGGCGAGTACGTGAAGGTGAAATTCGATACGACGAAGCTCACCTATCAGATGCAGTTCATCGAATCGTCGGTGCCGACCTCGGCAGGGCAGGTCAACACTACGCGCGCGGGCCTGACGATCAGCGGCGCGTTTCATCATCCGACCAATCTTCCGACGGCCGAGCAGAATCGCTGTGCGTTCGTGCTCGACAGCGGCGCGACGAGCGACGGCGCGTATTCGGTGACGATCAATCGCGCGGATCCGCCGATGCTGTTCGTCGGCAACGGCGTGGTGGGCGGCGGCATTCCGGGCGCGACGATCGCGTTCAAGGGCCTCGAGCCGATTCCGGGTCTGGTGCTCGGGGTCGTGCCGTCGCGCACGTTCGATTTTTATCCGTTCATCGGCTTCGTCGAAACGGAAACCGACTTCACGAAGGTCGCAGGCAACTACAACGAGGTCGGCATTCACCTGTCGCCGGTCGGCTCCAACTATCAGAATTTTCTCGGACCAGTCGGCTGGCAGCCCGACGTCATCAACTGGAACCAGACGCTCAACGCAGACGGATCGTGCACGATCACGCAGGGCAGCGACTACTCGTGTCAGACCACCGGAACGCCGTGGACATTGCGCAAGAACGCGGACGGATCGGCCGACAACGTCTTCGTGAGCAATGCGAAGGCCAGCGCGCTCGGCTCGGTCGTCTATCCGTTTGCCGGACAGGGGTCGGCCATCGTGATCCTGGCTCCCAGCCAGGCGAAGGGGATCATGATCGTCGGCAAGCTGAATGGCGTGCTGGTGCCGGTGGTGATTCGTGTCGGTTACACGCACGTCGACGAGAGCAACGTCCTTGCGTCGGTTGCCGATGCCGAAGTCGGTATCTCGATGCTCTCGTCGACCAAGGCGATCGCGGCGAATTCGCTGAAAGGCGGGTACATCGGCGCAACCAGCGCGTCGGCGTGCGGTATCGTGACCTCCGATGGCCCGACCGGTGCCATTGCGACAGGCGGCCCGAGCTTCGACATCACTATTCCGCATCCGGACTTGCCGGGTACCTTCAACGGCGGTTTCTTCCTGCCCGAAGCCGGCACCTGCAACGACGGCACCGCCGTGTCGACGATCGCCGCGAACTATACGTCCACGCTGTTCCAGGGCAATACCGCGGCGTTCATCGATCCGCAGACGTCGTCGGTCACCTCGCAGTTCTCGCTCGACTATACGCAGGCCACGCCCGGCAAGATCAAGGTCACGGCCACGCAGGGCTTCAACGCGAAGGGTGCGACCGGCGACGTCGCGATCTTCAGCAAGGGCGACACGGGCTGGCTCGTGACGGCCGGCAACGTCTACGCGATGGTCGTCGACAACAACAAGGTCAATCCGTTCTTCACGGTCGGCGCGTTCGTCCAGTAACCCTGCATTGAACACGTAACACCGGCGGCGCGTGCGTCGCCGCCGGCGAATCGAATTTCAAGAGGATTCCTATGAATGTGAAAAATTGGATGGCCGCAGTGTCGCTCGCGCCCGTGCTGGCCGCATGCGGCGGCGACGGCGACCCGCCGCCCGCGCCGGCGGTGCGGCTGTGCCCGCAGACGATCGACTACAACACGGTGTTCATCGGCGGCTCCGGGTCGGGCGAGCTCGTGAAGGTGCAGCTCGACACGACGAAGATGACGTACCGGATGACCTACCTCGCGTCGCCGGTGCCGACCGCGACGGGCACCGTGCAGCCGACCCGCGACACGGCGCCCGCCAACGTGGTCGACGGCACGCTGGCCGACGAAACGGGGCTGCCGACGGTGAAGCTGAACCAGTGCACGTTCCGGATGCAGAACGCAAGCCTCGACCCGAGCCGACCCGCACGGCTGTTCCTCGGCGAGGGCGTGCTGGGCGGCGCGATCCCCGGCGCGACGATCCAGTTCGACGGCGTGATCGGCGTCGGCAAGATCCCGAAGACGACGTTCCCGTACTACCCGTTCATCAGCTTCTCGTCGCTCGAAACCGACCTGACGAAGATCGCCGGCACGTACAACCAGCTCGGCTATCACCAGGTGCCGTCGCAGAACTTCCAGCCGGTGGCGCTCGACCAGAAGGTGACGATCGACGCGGACGGCAGCTATACGGAAACCGACAACTTCGGCAAGAAGAACGGCGGGCAGCCGCTTGCATCGAGCGCGACCGTGAACCAGCCGTTCACGCTGCGTCCCGATGCGCCGGCATTCCAGTCGCTCAACTACCAGCCGCAGATTCCGCCGACGCTCGCCGCGCTGAATCCGGCGAAGGCCGGCAAGGGGATCCTGATCGTCGGCAAGCTGCGCAACCAGCTCGTGCCGATCTTCATCCGTACCGGCGCCGCGAATGCGGACCTCACGCAAGGCCCGCCGAGCGCGGACGACGAATCGGGCATCTCGTTCCTGAGCCCGCAGACGGCGATCGTGCAGGGCTCGCAGGACGGCGAGTACACGGGCGTCGACAGCGCGTTCAACTACCGCGCGACCGCGCTCGTCGGCGCGCAGGCCACGCTGCTCGATCCGTTCAACGCGTCGCAGGCCGCACTCACGCGCGCGCTGAACCTCGACTACACGCAGAAGGTGCCGGGCGTCGTGACGACCGTGCATGCGGATGCGGCGTCGGGGCCGGCGACCGGCAAGTTCGTGTTCACCGGCGGCGTGTTCGGGTTCCTCGACATGGCCGATACGAGCAACCCGTACTTCACGGTGGGCGCGTTCGTGCAGTGACCGCGTGCGGATGGAGACACGGCGGCGCCGCGCGCGAATGCGCGGCGCCCGGACGGAATGAGGGGGAGACTTCATGAAGAAGCTGATTGTCGCGGGTGTCGTCGCAGGCGTATCGACGCTCGCATTGGCCCAGCAGGCGGGCGACAACGTCGCGACGCTGGGTTGGCTGCACATTATGCCGCAGGATTCGACCAACGGGCTGACGACGAATCTCGCGAACATGCCGATCAACGGACCGTTGCGCCTGCCCGGTTCGTTCACGTCGCCGGGCACGAGCCTGACGGTCAACAACGCCGATACGGTCGGCCTCACGCTCACGCACTTCTTCACCGACCACATCGCGGTGACGTCGGTGCTCGGCGTGCCGCCCGAGTTCACGCTCACCGGGCACGGCGTGATCAGGCCGCCGGGTCCGGCCGGCGCGCTCGGCAACGTCGACATGGACAAGTCGGCGAACCAGCCGGCCGTGAAGAACGCGCGGCAGTGGAGCCCGACGATCATTCTGCAGTACTACTTCAATTCGTCGACGGCGAAGTTCCGCCCGTTCGTCGGGATCGGCGTGGCCTACAGCTGGTTCAGCAACATCGAACTGAACGGCAACTTCGCGAAGGACATCAACGAGAACCTCGGCAGCGTGCTCGCCGCCGGCGCCGGCAAGCCGGGGGCGACGTCGGTGGAGGGCAAGGCGTCGTCGTCGTTCACGCCGGTCTACAACATCGGCGCGAGCTATGCGATCGACAAGCACTGGGGGCTCACGGCGACGCTGACGTACATGCCGCTGAAGACCTACTCGTCGCTGGTGATCAAGGCGGCCGACGGGTCGACGCTCGCGACCACGCGCACGAAGTTGAAGGCCGACCCGCTGATCACGTTCGTCGGGATTTCCTACAAGTTCTGAGCCGACCGGCGCGTATGACGCGTGCCGGCGGCTTCCTGCGACCGGCCGGCCGGCTCGTTCCGGCCGGAAGGTTGCGTTCCTGGCGGCGTGCCGCCATTCGTGAAGAGAGGGGGCAGTTCAAATGAGCATTCGCACAATCGTATCGCTTGTTGCTGCAGTGGCTTTCACCGCGGTCTCGGCCGCGCCTGCTTTCGCCGTCACCGTTTCGCGCGCCGATGGCCAGCCGATGAATCCGAACGGCGAGCCGTTCTCGGCGACGGGGCTGACGATCCTTGCCAAGGGATCGATCAACGCAAACTGCAACGCGACCTTCAACGGCACGATCACGTCGACCGGTATCGTCAACATCACGTCGACGACGTTCTCGGGCGGCGCGACGTGCGGCCTGATCAGCGGCAGCGCGAGCAGCACGTCGCCGTGGACGGGGCAAGCCGACAGCACGACGCAACTGTCGATCAACAACGTGAAGGTGAACGTCACGTTGCTCGGCACCTGCGGGCCGAGCAAGGTCGTGACGGCGTGGAGCGATGCGAACTCGTCGCTGACGTTCAACAACGCCGCGCTGACGCCGGACTGTACGGTGGGCGGTACCGTCCTGACGTCGCCGAAGTTCCACGTGCAGTAAGCGTCGCGCGAGCGGAGCCGGGCGTCCGCCATGGACGAAGACCGTGCAACGATGCACGGCGGGCGATCCGGTTTCGCGATGCATTCGCGTCGTCGCGCGTATCGGCGTGACGACCGGCTGGCCGCCTGCTTCGCGATCCGATGCGGGCGGCCATGCAGGGGCCGGCGAGACGCACCGTGCCACCTGCGTCGATGGACATAGAACGATCATTTCGATTTGCCAGAACCATTCCGGACCACCCATGCTCACCGACCCAGCGAAGTATGGCGATGCCCGCGGCGCGACGCCCGACCGGCTGCGCACGGCCGCGTGGCTGCAGTACCTGATCGACTACCTGAACGAAGCGACTTGCGTGGCGACGCGCGACATCTGCGCGCCGGCCGCTACGCCGACGCACGCGGCACGCGTGCGCGCCGGCGCGAATCTGTCGCATGAAGCGATCGGTGTCCTGCACGAACTCGCGCCGTGGATTGCGACGGACGGTGGCGGTTGCGCATGCGATGCGACCGATGTGTGCATGCACGTTCCCGACGCACGGCAGCTCGCGCGTGCGGAACGATACTGCCCGGGATCGCGCGCGGCATTCGATGCGGCGCATGGCTTCATCGATGCGTGGGCCTTCGACGATCCGAACGACGGCTGGGCCGCGCTCGAGCGGATTGCCGACGGTGTCGCGCCCGACAGCGACGAGGTCGACACGGACGAAATGCGGGAGCGGCTCGCGAACGGTGAAGTGCCGCCGCTGGCGAAGAACCTGAGAGAACGACGCGCCACCGCCGCGGCGGCCTGCGTGGAGCCGTCGGCCCGGCCGGGGGCCGTCATCGACGCGATCGTGCTGCGCGTCTGCGGGCCGCGCGACGATGCGGCGCGCATCGACGAGATGGCCGCGCTCGCGATGTTCTGCGCGGAGCTTGCAGCCGGCAAGGAGATTTCCTTCGCCGCGTACGGCGGTCAGCACAATCTGGTGGCACGGGCGATCCGCGAACGACGCACCGATCTCGCGTCGGTGGCCGGGCTGCTCGCGGCGGTGTCCGTGTGCCGGCTCGACCGGCTCGTCGGCGCGGGCAGCTTCTGGGCGTATTACCTGCTCGCGGGCATCGTGATCGCGGCGCCGGGCTTGGTGCGCGAGTTCGCGCGGCGTTTTCATGGAGACGCGTGGCAAGCCTGGCTCGACGAAGCGCTCGCGTGGCCGGCGGTCAACCGCTTCGGGATGAAGGAGGATGTCGCGTTCGATCGGCTACGCGGCGCGATGAGCCTGACGTCGCGATCGAATCCGATCGTGCGCGCGAAACGTGTGCGGGCCGCTACGCGGGTACGGTTTTCCGGAGACTGAATGAATATGGCATCGCACGCCATACCTTCGGTCGATGCGGCGATCGTGCCGCTCGACCGCCTTCACTTCGCGGATCTCGAAGCCGGCGCTTGCAGATTCGACAACTGGTTGCAGTCAGCCAGCGGCGGATACGTCACCTGTCGGGCCCCGGCGCCGGCTTGGGCGACGAAGTGCGGTTCCTGCCGACGCTCCCGCCGGTCGACAAGGCGACGGTCGCGAGTGTTTGGCCGCGATTCGGTGAAGGGCGCGCTCGCGCCGACACGGTGACGAACGCAAGTTCGATCGACGGCGTCTCAGCGTTCCGGCTCGTTTGTCGGCGTGCCGCTATCGAGTTCGAACTTCCTGCGATCCTTGCCGCGAATCCAGTGAGGTTCTCTTCCACGCCCGCTCCACGTTGCTCCGCTGACCGGATCGAAGTAGCGTGGACGAGCCTTGCGCTTCCGGATGTCCGGGAACAGTTCGTCCAGGGTGAATTGAAATTCCACGACCGCCTTCAGGATCTCCGCCAACACTTTCTTTCGACAGGAAAATTTATTCTCATTGACCTTTTCCTTTGGCGCGGATTTTCTCGCCGGGCAATCTGAAGGCTCGTTCATCTTGGTCTCGTGTGGCGAATTGATATTGAAATTGGGTATGGAGGAACGTCATGACCGGATCGGAAGTCGTCGAGCCGAATTCGACTATTCCTCGATTATCCGTACTGGCAGGTTTCGATACTTCAACGCTTGTCGAAAGTGTGATTCTATAAGTTCAAATATGTAATCTTGTGTTGATTTTTTATGAACTGGCGAACTTCCAGTGGGATGTGTGAAATTATATCGACGGATTGTTTGTGGCTGGTTCTTTAAATAAATATCTTTACATGATTTGCAGTTGTCGTTTTGTTTAATTGATTTATTTTCCAATCCTGAGTGTCGTGGATTTTCACGATATTGGTGCATAGACGAGTTGGGCGATGACCACGCCTGGAGGCGATGTATCGCGGGCGCGGGCGGAACGAGGAACAAATCGGGGCCGTTCCGGAGAACGAATGCCGCTCGGAACGAGGGGGGGCGGGCTGATCGTCACGCGGTGTATCGACGCGATGTCGACCGAATGACACGCGTAACACCGGGAGCGTCGTGTGCGAGTCGGCGCGCACGAGCGGCTCGTCTGGCGGCCGGTTACAGGCTGCGGAAGACGAGTGCGGATGCCGCGACAAGGGATGTCTGCAAGGCGTCGGTCGGTGCAAGCCACGCTCATGCGAGCGGGAGACGCGACGCAAGGGATCGCGATCGGCGTGACGGCGGCATACTGTGCGCCGGTCCGTTTCCGCCTCCGTCATGCAATGACGCCCCGAGCGGCAGTCGCAACTGCGACGCCCGGGGCGCTGTGTACCTACCGCTTACCACTGATAGGAGACGCCTCCACCGTAAGTACTGCCATTGCTGCTGATCCCGACACCGAGCTTTGCCTTCAGGTTGTCGCTGAAGCGGACGGACACGCCGATTGCCGACGCCGAGTACCCTTGGTAGCTGCCGCCACCGATCCCGACCGCGATCGTTTTGCCCGGGTCGACTTCCGGAATCATCGTCAACGCGGTTGCCGCGGCGACGCCTGAGTACGCACGACGGGCCACCTCGTTGACGGTGGATTGGACGCCCCACAGTTGATTCATGTTCGCGGCGTCCGTGCCGTCGATGCCAGGCGCCACGTTCGTCAGCCGACGTTCATTGCCCGGGGATCCGAAAGACACTGTGTTCGGCGCGGAGGCCACCGAGCCCGTGCCGATCGCAACGGAGTTCGGGGCGCTTGCCATGCTGCCCTGGCCTACCGCGGTCGTATTGGCTCCCGAAGCCGTCGATCCTTGCCCCAGTGCCGTCGAATTGTCGCCCGTTGCGGCTGCGGCTTGGCCGTCGGCCTTCGAGTTTTTCCCCGAAGCGATTGCCCCTTGGCCCACGGCGGTCGAGTTTTGTCCCGACGCCATTGCGTCTTTGCCCACTGCGGTCGAATTCGTGCCCGACGCGGTCGCACTATGGCCGACCGCCGTCGAATTCGCGGATGCCGACGATCCTGAACCGATTGCGGTGCTGCCGTCCGTCGTCTGCGTTTTGATCGAGATCAGCGGCGCGACCGCGGTCGAAAGGGACGACAGGCTGGCGTTGGTCGTCGAAAGGCCGGTCGACAGCGATGCGACGTTGCTGGTTGTCGAACTCAGTCCTGTCGACAACGACGTAATGCTGCTGCTCGTCGAACTGAGCCCGGTCGACAGCGAACTGATCGCGGTCGAGGTCGACGTGGACAGCGACGCCACGTTGCTGTTGGTCGAGCTCAGACCGGCGGACAGCGCGTCGACTGCCAGGTTCGTCGCGTTGAGCTGGCTGCCGTTGATCGCGTCCGTGCTGGTGGCATTGACCTGACCGGCAGCGACGTTCGTGATCTGGCGCTCATGACCCGGTGAACCGATACTCAGCACTCCGACCGGTTTGGTTCCGTAGACCGGATACGTGATGCCGCCGACCGTGACGGTCGACACGCCGACCGCGTTGCCCGTGACCGAGCCCGCGCCGAGCGCGATCGAGTTGGCGACGTTCGCGGTGGCGTTCGAGCCGAGGGCGAGCGCGTTGGCCGCGCTGGCCGTGGACTGGTTGCCCAGCGCAATCGTGTTGTCTGCGGTGGCCTGGTTCGACGTGCCGAGGGCGAGTGCGCTCGTGCCGGTTGCGGTGTTCGCGTTGCCGAGCGCCACTGCGCCGTTGCCGGTCGCCGTGTCGTTCGCACCCATCGCTACCGCGCCGTCGCCGCTCGCCGTGTTGCCGGAGCCGACCGAGACTGCCTTGCCGCTCGTTGCCGACGCATTCTGGCCGATGGCGACCGCGCCGTCCGCAGAAGCGTTGGCGCTGTCGCCGACGGCGACGCTGCTGATGCCCGTTGCGGAGGCGCCGACACCTGCGGCGAGTGCGTTGGGTGCCGTTGCGCCCTTGTTGTCGTAGTTGCCCTGCTGCGTGCCGTTGTCGTTGACGCTGTAGTAGTGCGTCTTCGCGGCATCGATCGCGGCCGACGTCGACGTCGACATCGATGTCAGCAAGCTGTTGGTGGAGCTCAGGCCGGTGGACAGCGACGAGACATTGCTGTTGGTCGAGCTCAGGCTGGTGGACAGCGACGAGACGTTGCTGTTGGTGGAGCTCAGACCGGTCGACAACGACGAGACGTTGCTGTTGGTTGAGCTCAGGCCGGAGGACAGCGACGAAACGTTGCTGTTAGTGGAGCTCAGACTGGTCGACAGCGACGAAACATTGCTGTTGGTGGAGCTCAGACCGGTCGACAGCGATGAAACATTGCTGTTCGTCGAGCTCAAACCGGTGGACAGCGACGAAACATTGCTGTTGGTCGAGCTCAGTCCGGTCGACAACGACGAGACGTTGCTGTTGGTGGAACTCAGGCCGGTCGACAGCGACGAGACGTTGCTGTTGGTTGAGCTCAGGCCGGTGGACAGCGACGAAACATTGCTGTTGGTCGAGCTCAGACCGGTCGACAACGACGAGACGTTGCTGTTGGTCGAGCTCAGTCCGGTCGACAACGACGAGACGTTGCTGTTGGTGGAACTCAGGCCGGTCGACAGCGACGAGACATTGCTGTTGGTGGAGCTCAGTCCGGTCGACAACGACGAGACGTTACTGTTGGTCGAGCTCAGACCGGTCGACAATGACGAGACATTGCTGTTGGTCGAGCTCAGGCCCGTCGACAGCGACGAGACGTTGCTGTTCGTGGAGCTCAGTCCGGAGGACAGCGACGAAACATTGCTGTTGGTCGAGCTCAGTCCGGAGGACAGCGACGAAACATTGCTGTTGGTCGAGCTCAGTCCGGAGGATAGCGACGAGACATTGCTGTTGGTCGAGCTCAGGCCGGTCGACAACGACGAGACGTTGCTGTTGGTGGAACTCAGTCCGGTCGACAGCGACGAGACATTGCTGTTGGTGGAGCTCAGGCCGGTCGACAACGACGAGACGTTGCTGTTGGTGGAACTCAGACCGGTCGACAGCGACGAGACGTTGCTGTTGGTAGAGCTCAGTCCGGAGGATAGCGACGAGACATTGCTGTTGGTCGAGCTCAGGCCGGTCGACAGTGACGAAACATTACTGTTGGTAGAGCTCAGACCGGTCGACAACGACGAGACGTTGCTGTTGGTGGAACTCAGACCGGTCGACAGCGACGAGACGTTGCTGTTGGTGGAGCTCAGTCCGGTCGACAGCGATGAAACATTGCTGTTGGTCGAGCTCAGGCCCGTCGACAGCGACGAGACGTTGCTGTTGGTCGAGCTCAGACTGGAGGACAGCGACGAAACGTTGCTGTTAGTGGAGCTCAGACCGGTCGACAGTGACGAAACATTACTGTTGGTCGAGCTCAGACCGGTCGATAGCGACGAAACATTGCTGTTGGTCGAGCTCAAACCGGTCGACAGTGACGAAACATTGCTGTTGGTCGAGCTCAGACCGGTCGACAGCGATGAGACGTTGCTGTTGGTGGAGCTCAGACCCGTCGACAATGACGAGACGTTGCTGTTGGTGGAGCTCAGACCCGTCGACAATGACGAGACGTTGCTGTTAGTCGAGCTCAGGCCGGTCGACAGCGACGAAACATTGCTGTTGGTGGAGATCAGGCTTGTCGACAGCGACGAGACGTTGCTGTTGGTGGAACTCAGGCCGGTCGACAGCGACGAAACATTGCTGTTGGTGGAGCTTAGCCCCGACGACAACGACGAGACATTGCTGTTAGTGGAGCTCAAACCGGTCGACAACGACGAGACGTTGCTGTTAGTCGAGCTCAGACCGGTCGATAGCGACGAGACATTGCTGTTGGTCGAGCTCAGACCGCTCGACAACGACGAGACGTTGCTGTTGATGGAACTAAGTCCGGTCGACAGCGACGAGACATTGCTGTTGGTGGAGTTCAGACCGGTGGACAGCGACGAAACATTGCTGCTGGTCGAGCTCAGGCCCGTCGACAACGACGAGACGTTACTATTGGCGGAGCTCAGACCGGAGGACAGCGAAGTAATTGAACTAGTTGTAGTGCTGGCAAGCGAGTAAAGTTGACTGCCGTTGATTGCGTCTGTACTTGTCGCTGTGATTCTCCCCGCGGCGACATTAGTAATCTGGCGCTCGGATCCGCCCTTACCGACACTGACGACGCTCGTCGGATTGGTGCCAGCGAAACCGCCATAGGTCGTGGATCCAATTGTTACGCTAGCGGTCGGATTTGTCGCGCCTGTAACCGATCCCGACCCAAGGGCAACATCGCCGGAATTAGCCGATGCCGAGGCATTGGTGCCGAGCGCTATGCCAGAGCTAACCGACGCCGTGGCATTGGCGCCGATCGCGATAGATGAACTCGGGCCAGCGCTCGCCCCATTCCCGATCTGAATACGCCCCGCATTTACCTGGAAAAGCGAATTGTTGCCGGTATCCCCGGTACTGTCGCCGATAATTGTATGGGTGAGTCCGTTTAAGTCGGTATACCCATAAAAGTAGTTTCGGATCGTCGTTCCGGTTCCGAATCCACTTAACAAAACGCCCTCGGGAAGGCCCTGGGTTTGGTTATCGCTGTTGGCGATGAGCTGGTAAGCCGCTATGTACGAATTGCTGTTGAAGCTGTTGGTTTGAATTAATCCTGAAATCACCGTCGGAATTTGCTGGGCAAATACGCTCGGGGAGAATGCGGAAAGAAGCAGTAGTGGGACGATGCCCAGTCTGCCGGCCCGAACCGCGTGATGAAATTCCCTGCTCAGCTGCGGTGCTTCCTTGGTCGAAGCGGTCTTGCCTCGCTGTTTTGCCCCTTCCGACACGACCACCCATCCGGATGAGACGTGGGACCATATGATCTTGTATATCTTGTTCATGTTAACGATGCGTTGAATATTGATTGTAAGAAATCGACAAATAAATCTCGTCGATGCAAAAAGCAATCAACTTCGGCGTATGCCGAAGTTGATTGTTCATCTCGCTATGGTTTGTATTGGCTGTCTCTGCGCTATGAAGGCGCTTCTGGCGGTGCCTTCACGTATTTTTATTAATATGGAGATTGGCAAGCCTTCTTCACTTCATTTGTAGCGAATCGCTTTCCAGTTCGAACATCCGGCGATCCTTGCCGCGAATCCAGTGTGGCTCTTTTCCTCTGCCGCTCCAGATTGCACCAGACTTGGGATCGAAATAGCGCGGTCGAACCTTGCGTTTTTCGCTGCGCGGGAACACCTCTTCCGGGACGAACTTGAACTCTTCAATAGCGATCATGATTTCCGACAATACTTTTTTACGACAGAGAAATCGCTCTTCGTTGATCTGCGCCTCGAGCGAGGCCTTTCTGTTCAAGAAATTGGAGAATTCAGTCATTTTGACCTCACTCGGCAACTTAACGTAACGAGCATCGTTGCGCTTCCGATGGGGCGGGCTTGGCAACTTTGTATTCGATGTTCGTGATATATCTTGTCTGGGCTATTAACCTGTCGCTTCTGGGTTGTGCTGCACGTTGAAAGTATAGCGACGGTCTGGTGTGTTTTTTTTGGCTTATGTTTTTGATATTTACATTGTTGACCATTCTCCGTTTTATTAATGTATTAAATTGACTTTGGCGAGGATTCCGCACGCCCAGCGCGGCGACGGCGAGCAGGACGAGCGAGGCGCATGCCGACGAGCACAATCCACACGCGCTCTCCGAAACGCAGGCGCCGCGGCTGCACGTCGGCCAACTTCAAACCGTCGAAAGACCACACGAATTTCTCCATATGGCCAATGAGGCGCAATTCGATCGTGCGCGTCGGCGCACGGCCAACGGGGTCCGGAAATGCACCCCGTAAATCCGCGTGCGTCAGCACGGGCCGACCGTTGCCGCGTAAGCCGTGCCAGTGGATCGACGCCGGTTCGTTCGTCCGGCTGGCGACGCGCAGCGCGACGGTGCCGCCTTCGCGCCCACGCACGAGCGGTCCCGGCAGCGTGCCGTTCACAGTCGTCGCCGTGCGCGAGCGCCCATACGTCTGGCCGCCACAGGCCGAACCCGCCTGCGAGGCAGACGGCGCCAATGCGGGTGACGAGGTGCGTCTGCCGAAATCTGGATGCATGACCTGAATGAAGTCCGGTTGTCCTGGCGCGCGATCACCGACGGCTGATTTCCCGAGAACGCCGCCCGTCGAGCTTGGGACGAGATTAGCGACGAAGCGACATCAGCTAAATTGCTGCCAGATGACAATCCGTTCATGTTCGTTGTCTGGAAAATTGCCGTCTTTGGCGCTATCTTTTCGATGTGCAGCGCCCGCGCCGCATAAATATCGGTCAACCCCACCCGGGCCCGCCTCGAGACCATGCGCATCCTGATTGTCGAAGACGAAGAAAAAATGCGGTCGTACTTGCACAAGGGCCTGACGGAGGCGAGCTACGGCGTCGCCACGGCGAGCAACGGCGAGGACGGACTGTTCATGGCATTGAGCGAGGATTTCGATCTGGTGATCCTCGACGTGATGTTGCCCGTCGTCGACGGTTTCGAAGTGTTGCGCCGATTGCGGAAACAGAAACACACGCCAGTGCTGCTGCTCACCGCGCGCGACACGATCACCGACAAGGTGGAGGGGCTCGAGCTCGGCGCGGACGATTACCTGCCGAAGCCTTTCGACTACGCCGAACTGCTCGCGCGCATTCGTTCGCTATTGCGCCGGACGCGCCGGGACAATCGCACCGTGTTGAAGATCTCGAATCTCGAGGTCGACATCATCAAGCGACGTGTAACGCGTGGCGGCGCACGCATCGAATTGACCGCACAGGAATTTGCGCTGTTGCAGTTGCTGGTCGAACGCGCGGGCGAGATCCTGACGCGCGCGTTCATCACGTCGCAGGTATGGGACATGAATTTCGACAGCGACACGAACGTCGTCGACGTCGCGATCCGCCGGCTGCGTCTGAAGATCGACGATCAGGACCCGAAGCTGCTGCACACGGTGCGTGGCATGGGCTACGTGCTGGAAGATCGCTCCTCATGACGCGCTCGCAGTCCTATTCGCTGCTCGGTCGGCTGACCATGGCGTTCGCGCTGGCTGGCGTCGTCGTGCTGTTCCTGATCGGCACGTTTCTGTACCAGGCGCTGTCCACGCAGCTCCGACAACGCGACGACGGCGAGATTTCCGACAAACTGAAGCAGATCGGACAAATCTTGCACGAGTCCCGGACGCTCGATGGCGTCCGGCAGGCTGGGCCGTTGTTTCACGAAGCGTTGCAGGCGCATTCGGGCTTGTTCGTCGCCGTGTTCGGCGTCAACGGCGAGTCGGTCATCCAGCATTCGGAGGCGGCGGGCGTCGCGCTGGACGCGCGCATCGCCAGCGAGCATGAACCCAACCGGGCGTACGCGTGTGCGCCGCCCGGCATCGGTCCGGCCGAATGCATGCATGGCCCGGTGCTGCTGGCGGACGGCAATACCGTGACGGTCGCGATCGTGCGAAGCGCGGGCGACCGGACCTCACTCATGCATGCCTATTTGATCCATGTCGTGGTTGCGGCCGCAGTCGGTGCGCTGTCGATCGCCGCGCTCGGTTATGCGATCATGCGCAGCGGGCTGCATCCGGTCCGCGAAATCGGCCGGCACGCGACGCGCATCGAGGCGAGCCGACTCGACGAACGGCTGAGCATGGACCATGCCCCGGAGGAGCTCGCCGAAATTACCCGATCGATCAACCGAATGCTGGATCGCCTGCAGCTTGCATTCGATCAATTGTCGCGTTTCTCGTCGGATGTCGCGCATGACATGCGCACGCCGCTCGCGAACATCATCGGCGCATCGCAAGTGATTTTGTCACGCGAACGGGAACGTGCCGAATACGAAACGCTGATCGAATCCAATCTGGAGGAGTGCAAACGGCTCAAGAGAATGCTCGACAACATGCTGTTTCTCGCGCGCTCCGATCATGCGACGCAGCATGTCACGCTCGAACGCTTCGATGTCGGCGAGGCGCTCGCGAAGATCGTCATGTACTACAACGAGGTCGCGAGCGACCGGAATATCCGGATCGCTTTCGATGGCGCCGGTACCGTCGTCGCGGATGAAATGCTGTTCCAGCGCGCGGTCGCGAACTTGCTGTCGAATGCGATCGAGCACGCGCGGCCCGGTACGATCGTTCGTATCGCCATTGCCCGGCAGGGAGGATCGATGTCGATCGGTGTCCGAAACGAGGGAGAGGATATTCCGGCCGAACATGCGGCCCGCCTGTTCGAGCGCTTCTATCGAGCCGATCCGTCGCGCTACGGCTCGTCGAAGAATTCCGGTCTCGGTCTGGCCATCGTCAAATCGATCATGGAACTGCATCGTGGCACGGTCGGTGTCGTCAGCGCCGACGGAGAGACCGTCTTCACGCTCACATTCCCGACGCCGAATTGAAGCTATTAAGTTCGCGTGTTCGCGACTGTTAAATTTGGTTGGCACCGCCACGCGGAGGCGATTTTTGCACTAATGTCGATGCTCGGTTCGATGGTCGGAAAGGTCATTCATATCGGAGGAGCGGTGGGCAATCACGACATCAAGGGCAAGGTCGTCCTGATCGCAGGCGGCGCAAAGAATCTCGGCGGTCTGATCGCGCGAGACCTGGCGAGCCATGGCGCGAAGGCGATAGCGATTCACTACAACAGCGCGAGTTCGAAGGCGGAAGCCGACGCGACGGTCGCGGCTATCGAGGCGGCAGGGTGCGAAGCAGCCGCTTTCCACGCGGATCTGACGAGCGCGGGTGCGATGGAAGCGCTGTTTCTGGACACGATCGCGACGTTCGGGCGTCCGGACGTCGCGATCAATACGGTCGGCAAGGTGTTGAAAAAGCCGTTCACGGAGATCAGCGAGGCCGAGTATGACGAAATGGCCGCAGTGAACTCGAAGTCCGCGTTCTTTTTCCTGCGCGAGGCGGGCAGACACGTCAACGACAATGGCAAGATCGTCACGCTGGTCACTTCTCTGCTCGGCGCGTTCACGCCGTTCTACGCGGCCTACGCGGGAACCAAGGCGCCAGTCGAGCACTTCACGCGTGCGGCGGCGAAGGAGTTCGGCGCGCGCGGCATCTCCGTGACGGCGGTCGGGCCGGGCCCGATGGACACACCATTCTTCTATCCGGCCGAAGGGGCCGACGCGGTCGCCTATCACAAGACTGCCGCCGCGCTGTCGCCGTTCAGCAGGACGGGCCTCACCGACATCGAGGATGTCGTGCCGTTCATCCGTCATCTCGTGACCGACGGCTGGTGGATTACCGGTCAGACGATTCTGATCAACGGTGGTTATACGACGAAGTAGCGCACGTCGGGAAGGCGATTCATATCCATTTCCCACAGCTGGCGGCGATCGTGGCGTGGTCAAAGCGGAATTGCCAAGCCACGGCTGGATCGGCATTGCCGCTGCGGGATGCGCTTTACCGGAATCGCAGCACGTCAGATGTTTCGCATGACAGAGCAATCATGATGCATCGAACCGAAATGAGGCGCTGCGCATTGAGCGAACGTTCCGCTGCCGGCGGCGCGTGAGAAGGAAGGTCGGCCGGTGGGGCGTCGCCGGTCCGATGGACGGGCTACAGCGGAATAATGCCGTATGCAACAAACGTCAATTCGCGCGCCATATGCAGTACAGCTTATATGCTTCGTCGAGCGTATTGGCCCATGCCAGGATCGCCGTTTCCACGTCGTCCGTGGCCGGCTGCGGCGTGAGCGGACACATCGTCCACGAATGATGACGCCGGTACGAGTCGATCGAGTACGGTAGCCAGGTCCGATCCGAGCGTGCCTCGATCGTATAGGCGATGGTGGGCGTCACGACCCGCCAGATCGAGACGATTTCCGCAGAGGCGGTACGAGGCGGCACGACGCTCATGTTGCGGGCGGGCGCGGTTATCCGGATCTGACGAGACGGCCGCGTCCGCCTCTGCTCTTCCTGGGACGAACCTGACGATCGCTGCTCCGGCAGCGCGGGAAGGGAATCACTCAAAATTCAGGATATATGTCACCGAGGTATTGAAGGTCCCCGCAACTACCGGAAGCGACGTAGCAACATATCCGGCAAAGTATACGAGGGTAGCGGAGCCGTCCACGATGTTGAACGACTGCGAGTTTTGCGCACCGCGGGCGCCTGCAAGATTGATCTTCGAGAAATCGCTGTTCATGATCGACAGCTGGACATTCTTCGCCGTTCCCGTGTTGATGAGCTGACCCGTGTTCTGATCGACGGTCGGACCCGGTTCGAAATAGACCGATACGCGTCCGGATGGCGGCGTGCAATCGCTCAACGTGATCTTGTACGGGCGCGTCATGGTGGGCGGATCGCCGACATAGCGAAATGATGCAACCGGGAGCGTACCCACCTTGACGTCGAAGGAGGAATTTTCGGCTTCCGCGCCATTGATCTTGCAAGTCGCTCCTTCAACCTGCCCTTGAAAGTTCACCAGTCCATCTTCCGCGCGCGCTGCGGGCAGCAAGTGGAAAGCGGTGGGGATGGCGACCGCGAACGGCACGACGAACAGCAAGCGACGCATCGATATTCTCCCCATATGAAATCGAATGACTCTGCGGCAGCGACGGATGTTCATGATCATTGATAGGACAACGTATAAGTCATGATTCCGTTCGCGGTCCCCGGAACGACCCTGGCTTCGGTCTGAACGTAGCGTGCGCGCAATTTGACGTCGACCCGTCCGATATCCGATTGGCGCCCAAGACTTGCGACGAGTTGCTGATTGATCGCGCCGGATTCCGGGCCGAATGCGATCGGGGAGGAGATCCCGGTTGCGCCGTCGGGCAGGATCTGGATTCCGATGCCGCGCGCGGTCGAATCGCGGGTGAGCGGCAGGGTGTTGCCGGTGTTGGCGGGATTCGCGTTGTCGGTAAACGTCATGTAGACATTGCGCGTGACGCCGGTGCAATCGATGGGAATCGAGAAATTCACCGGATCGCTCGTCGTGCCGGGGCCTTTGAATTTCCGCTGCGGCACGCTGCCCAACGGTACTCGAATCGACGATGACATGACTTTGCACGACGCATATTGAACGACGATGTTGCCGGAAAGATTGAATCGCCTGAATACGACCCCGCCGGCAGCAACCTCTCCAATTTGAGCACTGAAAACTGTTCCAGGCTGAATTTCGCCCGTTTTGATAATTTCCAGCGTGAATGTTCCACCGTAGGCGATCCATGTAAATGGTCCAAGAAAATTCCACGGATCAGACGTTAGCGTGGCGCCTTTATCCAAATCCTCGTAATACGTTTGCCCACGGGAATTTCCATTTGCCCATGCCGGGCCGTCGACGACTGTTTTGATTCTGATGCCGATTCCGGGGGCATTTGTCTGATAAATATAGTTGCCAAGGCTCGTGAGATTTCCGCTGTGGTTGACGGTCATCGGTACTTGAGGTGCACTGCATTGAACGACGTTCGACCATCTCGTCGGAAGAAAGACCGTGATCGTGTCGAGAACGGTGCCGACAGTGGCGTTACGATCCGGGTTGATCGTCTTCCCCGGGAAATTTATTACATTCGTACTGAATCCGGGCAGACCCCAGCAGAATGCTGCGTTTGCGATGGATGGCGACCACAGTACCGCTACCAGAGGTATCAAACAAAAATAATTGATCAAACGCTTCATTGCTTACCTCGCCATCCGTGTTCATGAAATATATTTCGGTCTCTGGTGTGTTCTTCGTGACTGGACGCGCACGTTGCGTAACGTGCTATTTGTTGGAAGCGTCGGGTGAACCGACGATATGCGCCGCCTCGGTCACGTGTTCCGTCCTGGATGCTTTCGCCGTGCAAATCGAGTCGAGCGACGTGTAGACCAACTGCTTGCGGTCTCGCGGCGGCAGGCTGTAGGAAAATTCGCATGTCTCGTCCGGCGCGTTGCCCCACTTCACGGTGAGCCGGCCGTTGTCGGTCGCACCTTGCAAGAAGAACTTTCCGCCTTGGCCGATGATTCCGATGTCGCTGCCTTTTTCGTCCTGTACCGCCGCACCGAACGGCGGCGACTTCCCATTCGGCAGGTGGACCGTGACCAACGCCGTGCGGCCGCTCACCGTCTTGAAGTGCAGCATCACGACCGAGTTCGCTCTCGGCGCGATCTGTTGAGCGGTCGTATCCAGCTGGACGTCCAGCGGCAAGCCGCGTGGATCGAGTGAAACGGTATTCAGGCTGTACGGCGTGAGGAAAGGCACGATTGCGTATCCGTGCCCGTCGACCGCCACGCCGGGCGCATTCTCGACGCGCGCGCCGGCGGCATCCGGCGCGTCGACCACGCCTACGGTGTCGCCCATGCTCGGCGCCAGCGTCACACCGCCCGGGTGCGCCACCACGGCGCCGGACAGGGTCGCCGTTGCCCGGCTATACCCGTTGCCGCGGCTGATGCTGCCGCCGATCGTCGTGTACGGGCTCGCATATTGCGCATTCGCGTCGGCGCTCGATCCGGGGCGGGCGCGCGTCGCGGTCAGCCCGTAGCTGAACTCGTTGTAGTCGCCCGCGCTGCCGTTGTACATGGCCTGCAGCGTCGAGCCCGCGTCATCGTCGCGCGTGAAGGTCGTGGTGAGGGTCGACGTATGCCCGTTACCGCCGAGCGGCACGGAAATGCTCGCGAAAATCTGGTTGCTCATGGCCGACGTCGTGCCCACCCGCTGCCGCGATACCGACACGGAGTAGCCGATGCTGCGGAACGAATTGCTATAGCCGGCGTTGTAGAACGTATCGTTGCCGCCACGCCCCCAATAATCCACGCGGTTGCCCGACATGAAGACGGTCCCCCAGCGTTGTCCGAACGATTGCGACAGCGATACCTGCAACCGCGAACGAGGCCGACCGGCCCACTGTATGTCGTTGCCGCGTTCGATCGCCTGTCGCGCAAGCATCGCGTCGCGGAACGTCCAGAATCCGCTGGACGAGTATCGAGATGCGGATGCGTTGACGAGCGTTTGAGTGACCGGCACGGACTTGCTGAAACTCACGCGGAAACTTTGTCCGCTGCTGTTGTTTGCCGGGCCGATCTCGGCGTGTGCATGGGTGACGTCGAAGGCGACCGCGCCGAAATCCGTGTTGACGGCCACGCCCACGAGCGCCGAGTAATAATTCTGCGCGACAATCGCGCCCGTATATCCCGTCAGCAGATTGGTGAACCCGCGCTGGACGGTCGACTGCAGCACCTTCACCTTCGATGTGATTTGCTGGTCGCGCAACTCGCCCGCGGAGGCCGTGACGCGATAGATTCCCGGACGCAGCAACTGCACGACCGACGCGTACGGCACGGCGAAACTTCGCTGGCTTCCGTCCGCCTCGGTGATCGTCACCAGCAGATTGCCGCCGTATCCCGTCGCATAGAGATCCTTGATCTCGAACGTACCGGGCGTCACGATCGTTTCGTAAAGCTTGATGCCGTTCTGCGTGACGGTCACACGGGCATTGGAGTTCGCGACGCCGCGAATGATCGGCGCATAGCCGCGCATCGATTCCGGCAGCATCTGATCGTCGGTGGCCAGTTGAATGCCGCGCACACCGAAACTGTCGAAGAACTGCCCGTCGGTATACGTGTCGCCGATCTTCACCTGGCTCCGCAGGGACGGCACGTCGTGCTGCAGGTACGTGACGATGCTTTGATACTCGCGCGTTCGCCCCGTCGACCACGACATCGAGCCGTTGTGCCTGACGTGCCAGCTGCCGATGTTGATTCCCGCGTTCAGTCCGAGGTAGCCCTGGGAGTCGGGCGACTCGCCTCCTGTCGAACGCGAACCCGTGAAGTTGTAGGCCAGTGTCGCCGACGGCACGCCGGCATCCCAAAGCTCCGGACTCACGTAGCCGTGCGGGTTCTGCTTCACCGCGATTTGCGGAACGGTGAGATCCAGCCTCAGGTCGGATGGGTCGAAATCGACGCTGGCGTCGCCCACCATGGATCTCAGGTCCAGGCATTCGTCGACGTTCGCGGAGGCGAATCGCGTGCGGTTCTCCGGCGACAGCACGTCGAAATTCAGGCCGATGCGCTCGCCGAGCTTGCGGTCGAAGCACAGTGCGGCGTTCGCGCCATTGCGAGCACCGAACTTCACCGCCTGACGGCCCACCCAGTTCCCGTTCACGATCACGTCGACCACATATTGACCGGGGACCACCGGATTGCCTTTCTCGAACCGGCTCACGTCGATCGAGCGTCCGTCCGGCCCCAGCAGGAACTGGCTGTCGAACTGGACGTCCTTCGTCGTCGTGTCGCCATTCGCACGAACCGGCTGCATCACGCTGGCTGCGCATAGCGTGAGCAACGCCACCAACGGTCTCGTGACGATGCGTTTGCTTCCGGAGTCGAGCGAATACGAATACATGATGATGGGAGAACTTGAATGACCCGCGAACATGATCGGGAGAGCGGCTTGGGGCGCCGCATGCGTCGTCGCTCGAGCAGCGAGCGACGGAGGGCACGACGCGCGTCGCTACTTGCTCTTTGGGAATGTCGCGTTGATTTCCGCGCCGTAGTCGTTGATATAGCGATACTTGACTTCGAACGGCCCGGCGGCGGGCGTGACGGCGGACTTCTTCAGGAGGAACGTCGTGTTCCCTCCTGGGTCGACCATGCCGCCCACGCTGTCCGAATACGACTTGCCGTCGATTCCGGCGTCGATGTTCACGATCGTCACGTGATAGGCAGAGGGATTGTCGACCCGCACTTTCATTTCGCCGCCTTCCGGCACGGGCGTCCATGTCAGCTGAGTGGCGGCTGCGTCGGGGTTATCCGGCAGCGCCTTTGGCCTGAAAAATATCTTGATGCGGTAGCGGAATGCCAATTGCATCAGGTTCTCGTTTTCCGTCGACACCTGCGCCTTGGGTGGAACTTCGAGTACGTTCAGCCAGAAGACGGACTCCTTGTCCTGCGGCAGCGGCTCTCCGGTGTAAATGAGGCGGAGCGTCTGACCTTTCCTGGGTTCCATGCGGAACAGCGGCGGCATCAACGTGAACGGCAGCTGGACGGCCCCAGGTTGCGCTTTGGGATCGCCTTTATCGAGCCACGTCTGCACCAGTGCGGGCGACGATCCTTCGTTGCTGAGCTTGATGGAGACCTCGCGCTCTCCGGCGGGGTAGATCACCCGTGTGCCCATGATCACGACACTGCCGTACGCCGTCGAAACGCACGTCAGCAACACCGCGACGGCGGAACGCGCTGCTGTCTTCCATGGGAACATGTCTGAGAATCCGATTCTGATGATTAGGAATGCGAAGGCCCCCTGACAAGGGGGCGGGGTTCATGCCGATGTGTTTCGATCAGCTGAAGTTCAGCGTGTACATGACTTGGGCTTGCACCGGGCCGGGCGTTGCCGCTCCGCCCGTTGCCACATACTGTGCGTAGAACTTCAGCGTGGCCGTCCCGTCCGCGCCGATCGCCACGACGTCGGCACCCTGAGTGCTAGGATCATTACCCAACGTGATCGGCTGGAACCCGCTGTTCAGCAAGCCCACTTCGACGTTGGTGGCATACGCTTTGCCGTTGGTAGCCGTGCCGGTATTGTTCTTGAGCCGACCGGTGTTGAAGTCGACCTGCGGGCCGGGTTCGAAGTAGACCGTCACGTTGCCCGATGCGGGCGTGCAATTGGTCAGCGCAATGGTCCACGGCGTACGCTCGGCGGTATCGCCATCCTTCTTGAGCGCCGACGTCGGCACCGATTTGAGCGTGACGGTGAAGTCGCTCTTGCCGGTGTTGTTGCCATTGATCGTGCAGGTCTGCGAGACGACTTCGCCGTTGAAATTGACCGTGCCGTCCGCCGCATGCGAAATGCCCGGCATGGCGATGGCCAATGCCACCGCACTCACCGATAACGGTCCAAGGATTTTTTTGCTCATCTGGAACTCCTTCGCTGGTTGAGGCACTGCGCCTCTGATTAGTATGCCGAGCCTGCCCACGCCAATAACGAGTCGAATATGCCGGATAAGTGGAGTTGCCTCGTCGAGTACGAGGTGATTTCGGGCGACCACGCATACGGCCAGGAAATCTTCCGTGCCGATTCCCCGTTTGCTGGATTCAATGGTCCCGTTCGGTCGCTATTGGCGTGAACAGGCTCGGATCTCGCAGAGTCACGTCAGCTGCTCAATTTGCTTCGTCGGAAGCAGATTGTTTTTTGGAAGAAAGCTGATCGGTGACAACGCACCAGCATTCTATCCAGTCTGATTTTTGCGAATACTTCTCGTGACAAAGATTGACAGAGTTATTTATGATTTATCGATTAACTGGCTAATATGGGTATTTAAAAAATATTAACCAGGGCGCTTCCCGTATTCCGCAGGCCACGAAAATCGACGCCGGCTCGAGTTATAGCGGTGACGATACCCTGGCCCTGATCCGAGAAATAGCCGGGTTCAAAAGTGGAGAAATCCGGCGCGATGTGTCCAGGCGGGACGAAGGCCATGCCACGAAGAGGAGCAAGTCTACGAAAGAGCAGATCGCATTCGCACTGACGCTAGCCGAGCTGGGTACGACGATCGAGGAGATCTGCCGCAAGCTCGGAACAAGCGACGCGACTTTCGACGACTGGAAGAAGAAATTCGGAGGGCTGGGACAGACGACGGGCGCTACTCAACCCAGCCGGAAATTTTGCTTCCGACCGGGACCGAATCTGGTTCAGAGTCGAACGCCGAGCATTTGGGGTCGGATATCGACAATCGCCAAATCCGGAAACGAAAAACGCTGCTGAAGGCAACCGTCAGCAGCGTTACACGAGGAGCGCAAAGACCGCGCAGAATACCCGCTTGCGTCAGACCGTTTCCGGTTGCCGCACGGCCTTCGCGACATTGCGCGCCGGTGCGCCGTTCGCGACGAAGTACGGCACGTCGACACGGGCGAGCGGCGTGCGGCGGCGGATCTTGTCGGCGATCTTCTCGGCGATCATGATCGTCGGCGCGTTCAGGTTGCCGGTCGTGATGATCGGCATGATCGACGCATCGACCACGCGCAGCCCGTCGAGCCCGTGCACGCGGCCTTCTTCGTCGACCACCGCCATGTCGTCGTAACCCATCTTGCACGAGCACGACGGATGGAACGCGGTTTCCGCGCGAGCGCGCACGAATGCGTCGAGCTCCTTGTCGGTCTTGCAGTCGGCGCCCGGATTCAGTTCGCGGCCGCGATAGCGATCGAGCGCCGGCTGCCGCATGATCTCGCGCGTCGCGCGAATCGCATCGCGGAACTCGCGCCAGTCGAGCGCTTCGGCCATGTAGTTGAACAGGATGCTCGGATGATCGTTCGGATCGCGCGAGCGCAGCTTCACGCGGCCGCGGCTCGGCGAGCGCATCGAGCCGACGTGCGCCTGGAAGCCGTGCATCTCGATCGCGTTCGAGCCGTTGTAGTTGATCGCCACCGGCAGGAAGTGATACTGGATGTTCGGCCACAGATCGTCGTCGCGCGTGCGGATGAAGCCGCCGGCCTCGAAGTGGTTGCTCGCGCCGAGGCCCGTGCCGTTCAGCATCCATTCGAGGCCGATCTTCGGCTGGTTCCACCACTTGAGCGCCGGATACAGCGACACCGGCTCCTTGCACTCGTACTGGATGTACATCTCCAGGTGGTCCTGCAGATTCTGGCCGACGCCGGGCAGGTCGAGCACGACGGGAATGTCGAGTTCCTTCAGCCATGCGCCGGGGCCGACGCCCGAGCGTTGCAGCAGTTGCGGCGACGCGATCGCGCCGCTGCACACGAGCACTTCGCGGCGGGCGTGCGCGGTCGCGCGTTCGCTGCCGCGCAGGTACGTGACGCCCGACGCGCGCTTGCCGTCGAACAGGATGCGGTCGGCGAGCGCGTGCGTGACGATCTCGAGATTCGGCCGCACCTTCGCCTGATCGAGGTAGCCGCGCGCGGTGCTCGCGCGGCGGCCCTTCGGCGTGACGGTGCGGTCCATCGGGCCGAAGCCTTCCTGCTGATACCCGTTCAGGTCGTCGGTGCGCGGATAGCCGGCCTGCACGCCCGCGTCGACCATTGCCTCGAACAGCGGGTTCACGCCCGGCTTGCTGGTGGTGACCGACACGGGGCCGCTGCCGCCGTGATAGTCGTTCGGACCGATGTCGCGCGTCTCGGCTTTCTTGAAGTACGGCAGGCAGTCGAGATACGTCCAGTTCTCGAGGCCCTTGTGCGTCGACCAATTGTCGTAGTCGAGCGCGTTGCCGCGGATGTAGCACATCCCGTTGATCAGCGACGAGCCGCCGAGCCCCTTGCCGCGGCCGCACTCCATCCGGCGGTTGTCCATGTGCGGCTCGGGGTCGGTCTCGTACGCCCAGTTGTAGCGGCGGCCCTGCAGCGGGTAGGCGAGCGCCGCCGGCATCTGCGTGCGGAAGTCGAAGCGGTAGTCGGGGCCGCCCGCTTCGAGCAGCAGCACCGTGACGTCCGGATCTTCCGTCAGCCGCGTGGCGAGCACGTTGCCCGCGGAACCCGCGCCGCAGATGATGTAGTCGTATTCGCGTGTCGTCATGACGGATCTCCTTTTCAGAACACCGGGTTGTAGCGGCCGAGCTCGACCTGCACCGACTTGATTCGAGTGTAGTGCTCGAGCGTCGTGATGCCGTTCTCGCGTCCGACACCGGATTGCTTGTATCCGCCAACCGGCATTTCGGCCGGCGATTCGCCCCAGGTATTGATCCAGCAGATGCCGGCTTCGAGGCGATGGATCGTACGGTGCGCGCGCGACAGGTTCTCGGTCACGACGCCGGCCGCGAGGCCGTAGTGCGTGTCGTTCGCGCGCGCGATCACTTCGTCCTCCGATTCGAAATCGAGGATGCTCATCACCGGCCCGAAGATTTCCTCGCGCACGATCTTCATGTCGTCGCGGCAATCGCCGAACACGGTCGGCGCGACGTACTGGCCGCTGCCGAAGTGGCCGTCGGTCAGGCGCGTGCCGCCCGCGAGCAGCTTCGCGCCTTCGGCCTTGCCGCTTTCGATGAAGCCGAGCACCTTGTCGAGCTGCGCGGCCGACACGAGCGGGCCGAAGTTGGTGTCGGCATCGGTCGGCTTGCCGACGCGGATGCGCTTCACGCGTTCGAGCACCTTCGTCGTGAAGGCGTCCTTGATCGAGCGGTGCACGAACACGCGCGTCCCGTTGGTGCAGACCTGGCCCGAGCTGAAGAAGTTGGCGGTCACCGCGATGTCGGCCGCGCGGTCGAGGTCCGCATCGTCGAACACGATCAGCGGCGACTTGCCGCCGAGCTCCATCGTCACTTCCTTCAGCGACGATGCGCCGGCGAGCGACATCACCTTCTTGCCGGTTTCGACGCCGCCGGTGAACGACACCTTCGCGATGTCCGGGTGGCCGGTGAGCAACGCGCCGACCGAGCCGTCGCCCTGCACGACGTTGAACACGCCGGCCGGCACGCCGGCTTCCGTATAGATTTCCGCGAGTTTCAGCGCGGTCAACGGCGTGACTTCGCTCGGCTTGAATACCATCGCGTTGCCGGCCGCGAGCGCGGGCGCGGTCTTCCAGCAGGCGATCTGGATCGGGTAGTTCCATGCGCCGATGCCCGCGCACACGCCGAGCGGCTCGCGGCGCGTATAGACGAACGATTCGGCGCGCAGCGGCACCTGCAGCCCTTCGATCGCGGTCGCGAGGCCCGCGTAGTACTCGATCACGTCCGCGCCGGTGACGATGTCGACCGCGAGCGTCTCGCCGATCGGCTTGCCGGTGTCGCGCGTCTCGATGGCCGCGAGTGCGTCGTTGCGCTCGCGCAGCAGGTCGACCGCGCGGCGCAGGATGCGCGAGCGCTGCATCGCGGTCATCGCCGCCCATTCGCGCTGGCCTTCCTGCGCGGACGCGACCGCGCGATCGACGTCGGCCGCGCTCGCCTGCTGCACCTGCGCGAGCAGCTCGCCGGTGGCCGGATCGAAGGTGTCGAAAGTCTTGCCGCTCGTGGCGTCGACGTAACCGCCGCCGATGTAGAGGCGCTGCAAACCGTATACGGACATGAGGATCTCCTTGAGGGCGACTGCGTGACGCGTCAGTCGGACGCGAGCAGCAGGTCGATGTAATCGTGGGCGAGCTTCAACGCGGCTCGGGTGTCGATCGGGCCGCCGGCGAGCGCGCCGCGCAGCCACAGGCCGTCGATCAGCGCGGCGAGGCCGCTGGCGGCTTCGCGCGCCTGGGTGCGCGGCAACGCCTTCGCGAACTCGGCGCACAGGTTCGAATGGAGGCGCCGCGTGTTCACGTGCTGCAGGCGCTTGAGCATCGGGTCGTGCATGCTCTGCGACCAGAACGCGAGCCACGTCTTCATCACGGGCGCGCTGACCTGCGTGTCGTCGAAGTTCGCGGCGACGATTGCGCGCAGCCGCGAACGCGGATCCTTGCGCGCGGCGACGCGGCGGCGCGTGGTGGCCGACCACAGGTCGCGCAGCACGTGCCGCATCGTCGCTTCGAGCAGGCCGTCCTTGTCGCCGAAGTAATGGCTGACGATGCCCGTCGAGATGTTCGCGCGTTGCGCGACCGATGCGAGCGTCGTGCCGGGCAGGCCCGCTTCGTCGATCGAGCGCAACGTGGCGTCGATCAACTGTGCGCGGCGGATTTCCCGCATTCCGACTTTCGGCATCGTGACTCCCTTCGCCCGGGTGGGCCGTCCATGGAAGTCGGCAGCTTAGCGGTTTTTTATTGAACGATCAATCAACAAAAAATCGGGGGCGAACGGAGGGACGTGTTCCAAACGGGAGGATTCGTCACGCCTGGAGCCCATGTGCAGGTGCGGAAAAACGAGCTGAAAGAAGGTTAACTAAGTTTGAATATGTTTAAAACGGTTCACGAAAATTCGACGTAATCGGAAGCACCGTTTCCCTGCCTGATTCCATTACGAAACGAAAGAATGTCGAAATCTGCAACATTATTCACGATGTGAAATCGTCAAACCGGATCGTGAAGGCGGCTGGCTTTCAAAAATCCGTTTCAATCGACCGAATGATATTGATTAAACCATTGAATATAAAAGAGAAGTTTGTGCTTTCGAGCTTCAAAAAGGGTGGCTCGCAAACGATTGCCAGCATCTCTTCCTGAATTCCTCATACCACGGAAATAGATAAATGAATTTGAATCCGACGTATTTCCGGTTCGAGTAGAGGGTATTTTTGGAACGACTTGAGTAAGTAATATCGACCGTATTAGTATGGCGCCGCACCACGAGGAATGAATGGCGCCGCGGGCAATTGCCGCGGTGCGTCGGCAATGAGCGCGTCGAACGACCGCGCGCGGGGTCGGCGTCAGCCATTGCGCACTTGCAGCATGCCGCGACGTCGAGACGCCGCATCCACCGGAGAACGACGATGCCGACCGAAAAACACGTGGTCCCGCTACCGAATGGCCTGAAGGTCTACGTCGAACGGAACGTGTTCGACCCGGCCTTCGACACGGCGATGCTCGTCAACGGCGCGCTCGCGACGACCGCGTCGTTCGGCCAGACCGTCCAGTATCTCGGCGAGCGGATGAACACGATCTGCTTCGACCTGCCGTATGCGGGGCAGTCGCGCCAGCACAATCCCGGCTGCTCCATCCTGACCAAGGACGACGAAGCCGCGATCCTCCAGTACTTGGTCGAGCGCTTCGCGCCGGCGTTCCTCGTGTCGGTGTCGTGGGGCGGCGTCGCGTCGCTGTTCGCGCTCGCGCGCGGCTGCCCGAGCGTGCGGCGCGCGGCGATTTGCTCGTTCTCGCCGTTCCTGAACGATGCGATGGTCGACTACGTGACGCGTGCGCGCGACCACATCGCGGCCGGCGAGAACCTGAAGGCCGCGCAGTTGCTGAACGACACAGTCGGCCGCTATCTGCCGCGCATCATGAAGCTGTACAACTACCGGTATCTCACGCGCCTGCCGCGCGACGAGCAGGACCAGGTCGCGTTCCACGTCGATCAGATCCTGTCGTTGCAGCCCGAGCGCTACTTCAGCGAGTTCTCGAACATCGGCTGCGAGCTGCTGTTCCTGAACGGCGAGCGCGACGAATACACGACGCCGGCTGACGTGCGTCAGCTCGGCGCGCATGTGGCGCGCGCGCGGTTCGCGACGGTGCCGGACGCCGGCCATTTCCTCGACATCGAAGGCCGGGCGCAGCGCGAATGCACCCGTGCCGCGCTGCTCGAATTTTTCTGTGGCGACGCGCCCGCCGCGAACGGCATCGCACGGGCTGCCGCGCACGCGTGCGTGCCCGCGCCGATGCCTGCGCTGTCGTCGTGACGTCGTCCGTCGTGCATCGGGCTCGTCCCGCGCATCCGAATTCCCATCCCAACGAGGCAGGCCAGCCGTGAATATCGTTCAGACCATCGCCATCGTCGTTCCGTGGGCCGCGTGGCTCGCGTACTGGATCGCCACGTCGCAGGGCGTCAAGGCGACCGTGCGCAAGGAAGCGTCGCGCTCGCGCACGCTGCAGTCGATTCCGCTGATCGTCGGCGGCGCGCTGATCATCCTGCCCGATCCGTCGTGGCAGGCGCTCGCGCCCGACTGGCACCGCTTCGGGCTGCAGGCGCAGTGCGGGCTCGCGGTGCTGGTGGCCGGCCTGTTGTTCTCGGTGTGGGCGCGGCTGCATCTGGGCACGAACTGGAGCGTATCGGTCACGCTGAAGGAAGATCACGAGCTCGTGCGAACGGGGCCGTATGCGCTCGTGCGTCACCCGATCTACACCGGCTGCCTGATCGCGCTGGTCGGCGCCGCGCTGATCGGCGGCGAATGGCGCGGCGCGATCGGCGTGCTGCTCGTGTTCGCGTCCCTTGCGTACAAGGTGCGCGTCGAAGAAAGCTGGCTGACCGGATATTTCGGGCCGGCCTACGTGCAGTATCGCCGCGAAGTGGCGGCGCTGATCCCCGGCTTTTACTGATCTCCGCGAGGCGCGCGATGGCGAAGATGATCGTGACCGCGATCGGTTCGGCGGGCGACGTGCATCCGATGCTCGGCATCGCGCGCACGCTCGCGGCGCGCGGTCACGAGGTCGTGTTCTGTACGCATGCGCCGTTCGAGGCGGCCGTGCGCCGCTGCGGGTTCGCGTTCGTGCCGGTCGGCACCGCGGCCGACTACGACGCGGCGATGGCGAACCCGGCGCTGTGGGATCCGCGCACGTCGTTCCGTACGCTGTGGCAGGTGATCGCGCCGACGCTGCGCCCGCATTACGACGCCCTGCGCGCGCTGACCGATGCCGACACGGTGCTGGTCGGCACGCTGTGGGCATTTTCCGCGCGCTTCATGCAGGAACTGCACGGCACGCCGTACGTGTCGGTGCAGGTGTCGCCGTCGACGCTGCTGTCCGCGCATGCGCCGCCGACCCACCCGCGCCTGACGATTCCCGCACGCTGGCCGTTGCCGGTGAAGTCGGCGCTGATGACGCTGATCGAGCGGCAGGTGCTCGACCGCGTGTGCGGCCCGGCGCTCGACGCGGTGCGCGGCGAGCTCGGGCTTGCGCCCGCGCGGCGCGTGCTCGGCCGCTGGCTGCATTCGACCGACGGCGTGCTGTGCCTGTTTCCCCGCTGGTTCGCGCCGCCGCAGCCGGACTGGCCGTCGAACCATCTGCAAAGCGGTTTTCCGTTGTTCAACGACATCGCCGCCGCCGACGACGATGCGGCGCTCGATGCGTTTCTCGCGGCCGGCGAGCCGCCGGTCGTGTTCACGGCCGGTTCGACGCTCGTCGATCACGCGGCGTATGCGCGCGCGGCGGCGGACGCGCTGAGCGCGACCGGCGCGCGCGGGATCCTGCTGACGCCGCACGACGATGCGGCGCAGACCGGCGACCGGCTGCTCGTGCGCCGTTTCGTGCCGATGCGCGCGCTGCTGCCGCGTTGCCGCGCGCTCGTGCATCACGGCGGGATCGGCACGGCGGCGCTCGCGTGCGAAGCCGGCATCGTGCAGGTCGTCACGCCGTTCGCGCACGACCAGTTCGACAACGCGCAACGCGTCGTCGCGAACGGCTGCGGCGTGCGGGTCGACGGCCCGCTCGACGGCGCGCGGCTCGGCGCGGCGCTCGCGCGCGTGCTCGAAGAACCCGCGTTCGCGGTACACGCCGAGCGTACGCGCGCGCTGCTCGCAGCCGCGCCGGACGGCTGCGGCGCGGCCGCCGATTTCGTCGAACGGTTCGTGCCCGGGCGCGGGCGGCTGGCCGCGCGGGCCGATGTCGCGGTGGCCGGCGCATGAGCGCCGCGTCGCCGCTTCGCGACGGGCCCGTCGCGCCGTCCGCGTTCGACGGGCCGGCGCCCGTGCCGGCCGCGCAGCCGGTGCGCGGCATCCGGCTCGCGCTGCTGACGTTCGCGCTGTCGCTCGCGACCTTCATCGAGGTGCTCGACTCGACCGTGACGAACGTCGCGGTGCCGGCGATTTCCGGCAGTCTCGGCGTATCGAACAGTCAGGGCACGTGGGTGATCAGCTCGTATTCGGTCGCGGCCGCGATCGCGGTGCCGCTGACCGGCTGGCTCGCACGGCGCGTCGGCGAACTGCGGCTGTTCGTCGGCGCGGTGTTGCTGTTTACGCTGACGTCGCTGCTGTGCGGGCTCGCGCGAGACCTGCACGTGCTCGTGATCTGCCGCGCGCTGCAGGGATTGTGTTCCGGGCCGATGGTGCCGCTGTCGCAGACGATCCTGCTGCGCACGTTCCCGCCGGACAAGCGCACGATCGCGCTCGCGCTGTGGGCGATGACCGTGCTGCTCGCGCCGATCTTCGGGCCGGTGGTCGGCGGCTGGATCGTCGACAACTTCTCGTGGCCGTGGATCTTCCTGATCAATTTGCCGATCGGGCTGTTCTCCTTCGCGGTGTGCACCGCGATGCTGCACCCCGACGCGCAGCGCGGCGCGGCCGGCCCGATCGACGTGCCGGGCATCGTGCTGCTCGTGATCGGCGTCGGCTCGCTGCAGGCGATGCTCGATCTCGGTCACGACCGCGGCTGGTTCGATTCGCCGCTGATCGTCACGCTCGCGGCGGTCGCGGCGCTCGCGATCGTGTTGCTGCTGATCTGGGAGGCGGGCGAAGCGCATCCCGTGGTCGATCTGAGCCTGTTTCGCGACCGCACGTTCTCGTTCTGCGTGCTGATCATCTCGCTCGGGATGATGAGCTTCTCCGTGGTCGGCGTCGTGTTTCCGCTGTGGATGCAGGCCGTGATGGGCTACAACGCGTTCCACGCGGGGCTCGCGACCGCGTCGCTCGGCGTGCTCGCGCTGGTGTTCTCGATCCTCGTCGGGCTGCATGCGCACCGCTTCGACGCGCGCGTGCTCGCGACGTTCGGTTTCCTCGTCTTCGCGGCCGTGCTCGCATGGGACGCGCACTTCACGCTGAAGATGACGTTCGCGCAGATCGCCGCGCCGGGGCTGATCCAGGGGATCGGGCTGCCGTGCTTCTTCATTCCGCTGACTGCCGCCACGCTGTCGCGCATTCCGGACGACCGGCTCGCCGCCGCATCGAGCCTGTCGAATTTCCTGCGCACGCTGTCGGCTGCATTCGGCACCGCGATGAGCGTGACGCTGTGGGACAACCGCGCGACCTATCACTACGACGTCGTGTCGCAATCGGTCACGCACGCGTCGACGAACACGCAACGCTTCGTGCATGCGTTGAACGCGATGGGCGTGGACGGCGTGCGCGAGCTGACGACGCTGCATCAGGTCGTGATGCAGCAGGCGTACATGATGGCGACCAACGACATGTTCTGGATGGCGAGCATGACGTGCGTCGTGCTTGCCGCGATGATGTGGCTGACGCGACCCAGGCGCGGCGCGGCAGCATCGTTCGGGCATTGAGGAGCGGACCATGACGACACTCGGCGCACTCGTGATCCTCTATCACCCGAGCGATGCGCAGCTCGACGCGCTGCGCGGCTGGCGGCACGCGTGCGACGCGCTGCTCGTCGTCGACAACACGCCGCAGCCCGATGCGCGTGCGCGCGAGCTGTGCGTGCGCGACGGCATCGCGTGGCTGCATCACGGTAATCGCGGCGGGATCGCGGGCGCTTACAACGCGGGGCTCGCGGCGCTGTTCGGCGACGGCGTCGATGCAGTCGCGCTGTTCGATCAGGACTCGTCGGTGCCGGCCGGATACTTCGCGACGATGCGCGGCGTCTGCACAACGCTCGCGGCGCGCGCGTTCCTCGCCGGCCCGCGCATCTTCGACGAGAACGCGCAAAGCTTCCTGCCGGAACTCGCGACGAACGGGATCGGGTTGCGCCGGCTGAGTCTCGCCCCCGACGCACCGATGCAGCGCTGCGCGTTCCTGATCTCGTCGGGCTGCGTCGTGTCGCGCGATGCGTTCGACGTGCTCGGCCGCTTCGACGAGACGCTGTTCATCGATCATGTCGACACCGAGTACAGCTTCCGCGCGCTTGCGCGCAACGTGCCGCTCTATGTCGTGCCGTCGCTGGTGCTGCCGCACCGGATCGGCGCGAAACGGCGGCATGCGATCGGCCCTTTCGAAATGACGTCGATGAATCACTCGTGGCAACGGCGCTACTACAGCGCACGCAATGCGGTGCAGCTCGGCATGCAGTACGGGCTGCGCTTTCCGGTGGCGCTCGTGCCGAATCTGCTGACCGTGTGGCAGGTCGTGCAGATCGCGCTCGTCGAGCGCGACAAGCGCGCGAAGCTGGCCGGCATCCTGTTCGGCGTCGCGGACGGCCTGTTCGGCCGCCTCGGCCCGCTCGAGCGCACGCGGCCGCGTCTGGCCGCGCGGGCGCAGCACGTTCGGCAGGGGTGACGATGCGGAGGATGAGGCAAGCGGCGGGTTCGCCGCGTGGCGCGAAGGGCGGCTGGTCGATCGCGGCGGCCGCGGCATTGCTCGCATTGGGCGGATGCGTGCCGTCGGGCTTCCTGCCGGCGCTGTCGCTGCGCGCGCCGGCCGACGATGCACTCGTGCATACCGCCGGCCCGGGCGCGAACGGCGCGTGGCCGGCGCCCGACTGGGTGAAGCAGCTGCAGGATCCGCAACTCGACGATCTGGTCGCCGAGGCGTCGCGGAACAATCCCGATCTGCAGGTCGCACAGGCGCGGCTGCGGATCGCGCAGGCGCAGCTTCAGCAGTTCGATTCGCTGACGGGCCTCACGGGCACGGCCGGCGCGACGATCAGCCGCGCGCGGATGCCGAAGCCCGGCGACATCGCCGACGTGACGGCCGGCGGCTATCGCGTGCCGGTGCAGATCTTCGGCGATCCGAACGTGTCGCCGTCGTCGATCTTCGTCGGACTGAACTATCAGCTCGACCTGTGGGGCAAGAACCGCGCGGCGACGAAGAGCCTGATGTCGTTGCGCGACGCGGCAGGCGTCGAGGCCGAACAGGTGCGGCTCACGCTCGCCGTCGCGATCGTCACCGTGTATTGCCAGCTCGACCAGGCGTACGCGATGCGCGACCTGTTGCAGCAGAAACTGAAGATCAGCCAGCGCGTGACGGCCGTGCTGCGCGAGCGCACCGCGCGCGGCCTCGACAACGCGTACGACGCGAGCGATGCGTCGATCAAGCGCAGCCGCCTGCTCGAGCAGATCGCGCTGAACGACGAGCAGATCAAGCTCGCGCAACTGCAACTCGGCGTGCTGTCCGGCCGTGGCCCGGAGCGCGGGCTCGCGCTGCAGCGGCCGCGCGTCGGCGCGTTCGCGGGCGGCGCGCTGCCGGCCCGGCTGCCGGCCGATCTGCTGGGCCGCCGGCCCGACATCGTCGCCGCGCGGCTGCGGGTCGAAGCCGCGTTCGCGAATGCCGACTCGACGCGCGCGCAGTTCTATCCGGACGTGAACCTCGTCGCGCTCGGCGGCGTGTTCGCGTTGACGCCCGCATCGCTGTTCTCGCGCGATTCGCTCGCGGGCTCCGTCGGCCCCGCGATCTCGCTGCCGATCTTCGATCGCGGCCGGCTGAAGGCGAAGCTCGGCGCGGACGTCGCGCAGGCCGACGTCGCGATCGGGTTGTACAACAAGACCGTCGACGATGCGCTCGGGCAGGTCGCGCAACTCGTCACGTCGCTGCAGACGTCGCAGACGCTCGTCGCGCAGCAGCAGGACGCGGTCGCGGCCGCGCAGAAAATCGTGGAGATCGCGGCGGATCGGCATCGGCGCGGCGTGCTGATGCAGAAGGACGTCGATGTCGCGGATCTCACGCTGATCGACGAGCGCGCGCAGATGATCGCGTTGCTCGGCAAGCAGCGGACGCTGCGGGTCGGGTTGATCGGCGCGCTGGGCGGCGGATTCGACGCGAGGAGCGGGGCGTCGGCGCCCGCTTCGGCATCGACGCCGGCTGTTCGCCAAGCGCGCGGCGGCGTGGCGAAGCGAGGACCGGCGACGGCGGCGAGCGTGAGTCGGGCGACTGCGACGGCGGCGCCGCCCGATACGCGTTCGGCGGCCGGGGCCTCGCGGCAGGCCGCCGGATCCGGCGGCACGTCGGCCACCGGTGTCGCATCGCGCGATACGGCGACCCGTACGTCGAATGCGGCCGCGGCGAACAACGACCCGACGCCACGCGGTGCACCCGCGTCGACCCGTACCGCGTCCGCGAACCTGGCGGCCGACCCGCGCGCGACGCCGGCCATTCCGCTGTTTCAGCATGACCGCCTGATCGTTACGCAAAGCGACTGATGCATCACGACAACCTTCATACCGCCGCGCCGCCGGCCTCACTCGGTGACGACCCTGCGCTCGACGCGCGCCGCGCGACGCGCCGCAAGCGCTTCATGGTGTTCTTCGCGATCGTGCTCGCGGCCGCGCTCGCATGGCTCGCGTTCTGGTTTTTGAGCCAGCGTTACTACGAAGACACCGACGACGCGTATGTCGCGGGCAGCATCGTGCAGGTTGCCGCGCAGATTCCGGGCGCCGTGACCGACGTGCTGGTCGCCGATACGCAGGTCGTGCGCGCGGGGCAGACACTCGTGCGGCTCGACGATACCGAGGCGTCCGTTGCGTTCGCGCAGGCGAAGGCGCAACTCGTGCAGGCCGTACGGCAGGTCGCGAACGCGAAGATCTCGAACACGATGTACGTCGAAGCGGTGAACGCGCGACGGGCCGACCTGCAGCTCGCGCAGCGCGCGCTGGCGGCGCGTTCGGGCGCGTCGGTCGAGATCGTCGCGCCCGAGGAGCTGGCGCGCGCCCGCGCGGCGGTAGCCGGCGCGCAGGCCAACCTGGCGGCCGCGCAGGCGCAGCTCGATGCGGCGCGCGCGCTCGGCACCCGGCTGCCCGTCGACGAAAGCCCGGCCGTCGTGCAGGCGGCCGCGCAGTTCAAGCTCGCCTACCGGAACCTGAAGCGCACGACGATCGTTGCGCCCGTCGACGGCACGGTCGGACAGCGCTCGGTGCAGGTCGGCCAGCAGGTCGGCCCCGGCGTGCCGCTGATGTCGATCGTGCAGCTCAACCGCTTGTGGATCGACGCGAATTTCAAGGAAGGGCAGATTCGCCACATGCGCGTCGGGCAGCCGGTCGAGGTCGTATCGGACCTCTACGGCGCACGCATCGTCTATCGCGGCCGCGTGCAGGGATTTTCGGCGGGTACGGGCAGCGCGTTCTCGATGCTGCCGTCGCAGAATGCCGCCGGCAACTGGATCAAGGTCGTGCAGCGCGTGCCGGTCGTGATCGCGCTCGATCCGCGCGATCTCGCCGCGCATCCGCTGCGCGTCGGGCTGTCGATGCGCGTGACGGTCGACACGCACGATCGCAACGGCCATGCGCTCGACAGCGAACCGCCGACGCCGGCGGTCAGTACGCGCGTGCACGACGGCGTGGCGAGCGAGGCCGAGGTAGCCGCTGCGGCGATCATTCGGGAGAATCGGGGAGGGTAGCGGCAGGGTAGCGGCGCGGCCCGGCGCGCATCGCCGCGGATGCGGGGGAACGAACGCATCGTCGTTCCCCCGCGCGCAGGCGGTCATACTCCCCGCCTGCGCCGGGTCATGGTCAGAAGAACACGAACTGGCCGCCGACGAGCGGCACCCGCGCCGCGTCGCCGGACGTCGTATTGCCCGTCATCGACGTCATCGCGAAACCTGCGAGTCCGCCATACCGCTGACCGTAGCCCTGCGTGTAGGCGATCCGGCTGGTGGTCGACGATGCTTGCGTCGTTCCGAAGTCCATTCCCACGATGCCGCCGAGCGTGGCATTCAGGCCGCCGCTCACGGTGCCTGACGACGACGATCGGTCGATCGTGCCGCCGTTGATGCCGACCAGGCCGCCGACCTTCGCGCGTGCGCCGCCGTTGACGCTGCCGCTTGCGTCGGACAGCACGATCGAGCCGCGCGCGTGGTTGCCGACGAGCCCGCCCGCATTACTGTCGGCGCCGGCGGAAACGGCGCCTTGCGCATGTGACGAGGCGACCGTTCCGACGTTGCGGCCGATCAGGCCGCCCGCGTCGCTATCGGCGAGAACCGATACCTTGCCGGACGCGTTGCCGTGGTCGACGCGGCCGACGTTGATGCCGACGAGCCCGCCCGCAGCCGCGTCGTTGCCGGCGACGGCGACCGTACCCGTGGCATTCGACTTGTCGATCGTTCCGTCGGCGGCGTTAATGCCGACGAGGCCGCCCACCGTGCTGCGCGTGCCGCCTACGACGTCGCCGCTCGCGCGCGATGCGGCGATGGCACCCGAGTTGAGGCCGACCAGCGCACCGGCCACGCTGGCCGTACCGGCGGTGACACGGCCGGACGTCTCGGATCCGAGAACCCGGCCTTGATTGCGTCCGACGAGACCGCCGACGGCGGCGTCGGCGCTCGCGACCGATACAACGCTGCTGCTCGACGAGTCGCGGATGTCGCCGCCGTTGAAACCGACGAGCCCGCCCGCATTGCTGCCGGCGCCGGCGGAAACAGTGCCTTGTGCATGCGACGATTCGACGGTTCCGGTGTTGCGGCCGGTCAGGCCGCCGGCGTCGCTGTTGCCGAGGACCGATACTGCGCCGGATGCGCTGGACCCCGACACGCGACCGTCGTTGCGGCCGACGAGCCCGCCCGCCGTCGCATCGTTGCCGGCGACGGCGACCGTACCCGTGGCGTTCGATTTGTCGATCGTGCCGACGGCGGTGTTGATGCCGACGAGGCCGCCCACCGTGCTGCGCGCACCGCCTGCGACGCCTCCGCTCGCGTGCGATGCGGCGATGGCGCCCGCGTTGACGCCGACCAGCGCACCGGCGGCGCTGGCCGCGCCGGCGATGACGCGGCCGTCCGCATCGGACCCGCCGACCGTGCCGGTGTTGCGCCCGACGAGACCGCCGACGGTTGCGCCCACGGTCGCGACCGACACGGCGCCGTGGCTCGACGAATCGCGGATGTCGCCGCTGTTGAAGCCGACGAGCCCGCCGAATCCGTTTTGTCCGTTGTCGGGCGACGTGCCGGCGGCCTGGATCGAGACGCTCGCGTCGGCACGGCTGCGGGCGATCGTCGCGGTGCCGAGCCGGCTGTCCGGCGACGTGATGTTTTCGCCGACGAGCCCGCCGAGCGCGGTCGTGTAGCGGTTGCCTTCGACGCGGCCCGACACCGATGCGCGGTCGATCGTGCCGCTCAGGTTCGTGCCGACGAGACCGCCGGCGATGTTGGCGGCCGAGCCGCCGCTCGTCACGACGACATTGCGTGCATGCACGTTCGACAGCGTGCCCTGGATGTTCGCGCCGACCAGCGAGCCGACCATCACGGGCCCGATACCGTAGTTCGCCGTGCCGCGCGCCGACACCGAATCGAGCGTCAGGTTGGCGATCGTGCCGAAGTTTCCGGCGAACAGGCCCACGAACGGTCCGTCGTTGTAGACGGACAGCCCGGAGATCGTATTGCCGAGGCCGTCGAACGTGCCGGTGAACGCCGCATCGCCGCCGATGCTGCGGAACGCGCCGCTGCCCTTGATCGCATTGCCGAGCACGTAGCGGCCGTTCAGGTTCGTATCGACCGCGCGCAATTGATCGACGTCATGGATCACGCGATAGGCCTGCCCGTTCGCGCTGAACGACGCATTCGCGCCCGACAGCGTGACGGTTGCGTTGTCGTTCAGCACATGTCCGTTACCCGAGTTCAGCGCGAGGGCGGCGTTCGCGCCGGTCAGCGCGAGCGGACCGGCGATGTCGATACGCTTCGCGGCGTTGACCTCCAGCCCGGCGCGGCTGCCGTGCGCGCTCAACGCGCGTTGCAGCTTCACGCCGCCGCGCTGCGACGCGAGCGACAGCGTGTGGTCGCCGCTCCAGTTCACGGGGCCTTCGACCGACAGGTCGCCTGCCGCGCCGGTCAATGCAACGTGGGTCGTGTCGAGATTGCGCGACAGCGTGGCTGCGCCGATCGTCGCGTTCGCATCGTCGGCGACGCGTGCGTTTGCCGTGTCGATCTTCCACGTGCCCGAGCGGCCGTTCGCGCCGCGCGTGTCGACCTTCGCGTCGTCGGCGATGCGCACGTTCGCGCCGCGCGTCGCAACTTCGCCGCCGTTGCCGGCCGCGGCACTCGCGTCCAGCGTGCCGCCGGCCAGCACGGTGCCGCCGTCGAGCGTGATGCGCCCGCCGTGGCTGCTCAGTCCACGCGCCTCGATGGTGCCGGTGTTGTTGACTGCCGCGTTCAGCAGGTCGCCCGCGGCGCGCGCAGTCATCAGCACTTCGCCGCCGTCGGCTTTCAGCAGCCCGCCGTTGCTCGCCTGCGCGTCGACCGCGCCGCCTTCGACCTGCACGCTGAGCAGATCGCTGCCGTCGAAGTTGACCTTGAACGCGTTGCCGGCGCCGAGCGCGATGCGGCCCATCTTCGCCTGGATCACGCCGGTGTTCGACACGCGCGCGCCGAGCAGCGCGACGCTGCCGCCGTCGGCGGCGGTGATGTGGCCGGCGTTGGCGACGGACGCGGCCGATGTGCCGGCGAAGCGATAGTTGCCGGCGAGGAAGTCGGCATCGGACAGGTTCTGCGTGGACGCGACGAGGCTGCCGACGTTGACCTGCGAGCCGGCGCCGAACATCACGCCGTTCGGGTTGACGAGGAAGACCTTGCCGTTGGCGTCGATGCGTCCGTCGATCTGGCTGCCGCGGGTGCCGATCACGCGGTTCAGCGCGATCGACGAACTGCCGGGCTGGTGGAACGACACGCGCTCGCCGCCGGCGACGCCGAAGTCCTGCCAGTGGGTGATGAGCTTGTCGGAGTGCTGGTTGATGGACATCGTCTTGCCGTCGGCGGACGTGGCGATGTCGGCGTGGCCGGCGACGACGGCTTGGCCGGTGGGCAGCGCGTGGGCGGGCACGGCGGCGAGGCCGAGCAGCGACACGGCGGCGGCCGCGACGAGCTTGCCGCCGCCGGATTTGCCGCGGCGGCGCGCGGTTTCCCCGACTGCGTTCCAGCACCCTTGTGCGTGATTCCACACCAATGCGTAGGTCTTGTTCATCGTTTTCGTTTCCTGGGTGATGAGTATATTGAGTTCATCAGTCCACCTGACAACATGACTGATGAACGATGGCGCGGAATGAATTTCCGCTTCAAGCGGCGGACGATCTGCCCGCCGCCATGTGCCGGCGCCGGCGGTCGGACTGCCCGCCTGCGCCGGGTCACAGTCAGTGGATGCCGAACTGGTTGCCGACGAACGGCACGTTCATGGCTTCGCCCGATACCGTATTGCCCTGCATCGACGTCTTCGAGAAGCCCGCGATGCCGCCGTATTGCTGACCACGGCCAAACTCGTAGGCGACCCGGCTGCTGGTCGACGACGCTTGCGCGGTGCCGCGGTTCGTCCCGATGAGGCCGCCGAGGTTCGCGTACAAGCTGGCGCTCACGGTGCCGGACGACGCCGACTGGCTGATCCTGCCGTCGTTGAGACCCACCAGGCCGCCGACGTTGGCGTTGCGGCCGCCCGTCGCGTTGCCGGTCGCGTCGGACAGCTCGATCGTGCCGCTCGCGTGGTGGCCGACGAGCCCGCCGACGTTGCTCTTGTTGCCGGCGACGACGGCTGCCGACGCATGCGAGCTTCGTACCGTGCCGCTGTTGAAGCCGACCAGTCCGCCCGCCTGGCTCGCAGCGTCGGCCATGACGGTGCCGCTCGCCCGTGACGAATCGACGGTTCCGGTATTCCGGCCGATCAGGCCGCCGATCTCCGCGTTTTCGTCGGCCTGGACCGTGCCCGATGCGCTGACGCTCACGACGCGGCCGCCGTTGGTACCGACGAAGCCGCCGACGCGGCTGTTCGTTTCGCCTCGCACCGAGCCGTGCGCGGACGACGCGCCGATCGTCGAATTCGCGTCGGTGATGCCCGCAAAGCCGCCGATCGATTCGGTATCCATACCGTCCACGCTGCCGCGTGCGCTCGATCCGTCGATGATGCCGCCGGCCGCGTTGCGGCCGACGAAGCCGCCCGCCGGTGCGCCGGCGAAAGTCATCACGTCGCCGCTTGCGTTCGACGCGTCGATTCTTCCTCGATTGATGCCGACGAACCCGCCCACGGCGCCGACGGCGTTGCGCGCCGCCACGTCGCCATGTGCGTCCGACGCCTGGATGCGGCCGCCGTTGACGCCGACGAGCCCGCCGGCGACGCCGTTATCCAGCGCCGCCACGTCGCCGGTCGCACTGGAACGGTCGACGAGGCCGTCGTTGACGCCGACGAGGCCGCCCGCGATGCCGTTCGTCGCGGCTGCGACGCTGCCGGATGCGTAGGCGCCCGTCACTGCGCCGCTGTTGCGGCCGACGAGGCCGCCGGCCGTGCCGCGCACGCCGGCCGTGACACTGCCGCCTGCGCGCGAGGCGGCGATGGCGCCCGCATTGACGCCGACCAGTGCACCGGCGACGCCGGCCGTGCCGGCGGTGACACGACCGGACGCATCGGATCCGGCGACCGTGCCGGTGTTGTTCCCGACGAGACCGCCGACGGCTGCGCCGGAGCGTGCTACGTACACCTGCCCCTTGCTCGACGAATCGCGGATATCGCCGTTGCTGAAGCCGACGAGGCCGCCTATCCCGCTTTTCTCGCTGTTGACGAGCGTGTCGGCGATATCGATGGAGACGTTCGCGTCGGTGCGGCTGCGGGCGATCGTCGCGGTGCCGGAGCGGGCGTCGGGCGACGTGACGTTCTCGCCGACGAGCCCGCCGAGCGCGGTCGTGTAGCGGTCGCCTGCGACGCGGCCCGACACCGACGCGCGGTCGATCGTGCCGCCCTGGTTCCGGCCGACGAGGCCGCCGGCGACGTTGGCGGGCGAGCCGCCGGTCGTGACGGAAACATTGCGCGCGTGCACGTTCGACAGCGTGCCTCGCACGTTCGCGCCGGCCAGCGAGCCGACCATCACGGGCCCGATACCGTAGTTCGCCGTGCCGCGCGCCGACACCGAATCGAGCGTCAGGTTGGCGATCGTGCCGCTGTTGATCGCGAACAGGCCGACGAACGGCGCGCTGTTGTAGACGGACAACCCGGAGATCGTGTTGCCGAGGCCGTCGAACGTGCCGGCGAACGCCGCGTTGCCGCCGATGCTGCGGAACGCGCCGCTGCCCTTGATCGCATTGCCGAGCACGTAGCGGCCGTTCAGATTCGTATCGACCGCGCGCAAGTCATCGACGTCGCGGATCACGCGATAGGCCTGCCCGTTCGCGTTGAACGACGCATTCGCGCCCGACAGCGTGACAGCTGCATTGCCGTTCAATGCGTGACCGTCGCCCGAGTTCAATGCGAGGCTGGCGTTGCGGCCCGTGAGCGCGACCTTGTCGTTGACGGCGATGCGTCGTGCGGCGTTGACTGCGATGCGCGCATTGACGCCACTCGCCGTCAGCGACTTGCCGAGATGTACGTCGCCGCGCACGGACGTCAGCGTGAGGCCGTGATCGCCGTTCCAGCCAATCGCGCCGTCGGTCGTCAGCGCACCGTCGGTGCTCGTCAGTTCGACCGGCGTGGTGCCGAGATTGCGCGACAGCGTGGCCGCGCCGATCGTCGCGTTCGCGTCGTCGGCGACGCGTGCGTTCGCCGTGTCGATCTTCCACGTGCCCGAGCGGCCGTTCGCGCCGCGCGTGTCGACCTTCGCGTCGTCGGCGATGCGCACGTTCGCGCCGCGCGTCGCAACTTCGCCGCCGTTGCCGGCCGCGGCGCTCGCGTCCAGCGTGCCGCCGGCCAGGACGGTGCCGCCGTCGAGCGTGATGCGCCCGCCGTGGCTGCTCAGCCCGCGCGCCTCGATGGTGCCGGTGTTGTTGACTGCCGCGTTCAGCAGGTCGCCCGCGGCGCGCGCAGTCATCAGCACTTCGCCGCCGTCGGCTTTCAGCAGCCCGCCGTTGCTCGCCTGCGCGTCGACCGCGCCGCCTTCGACCTGCACGCTGAGCAGATCGCTGCCGTCGAAGTTGACCTTGAACGCGTTGCCGGCGCCGAGCGCGATGCGGCCCATCTTCGCCTGGATCACGCCGGTGTTCGACACGCGCGCGCCGAGCAGCGCGACGCTGCCGCCGTCGGCGGCGGTGATGTGGCCGGCGTTGGCGACGGACGCGGCCGATGTGCCGGCGAAGCGATAGTTGCCGGCGAGGAAGTCGGCATCGGACAGGTTCTGCGTGGACGCGACGAGGCTGCCGACGTTGACCTGCGAGCCGGCGCCGAACATCACGCCGTTCGGGTTGACGAGGAAGACCTTGCCGTTGGCGTCGATGCGTCCGTCGATCTGGCTGCCGCGGGTGCCGATCACGCGGTTCAGCGCGATCGACGAACTGCCGGGCTGGTGGAACGACACGCGCTCGCCGCCGGCGACGCCGAAGTCCTGCCAGTGGGTGATGAGCTTGTCGGAGTGCTGGTTGATGGACATCGTCTTGCCGTCGGCGGACGTGGCGATGTCGGCGTGGCCGGCGACGACGGCTTGGCCGGTGGGCAGCGCGTGGGCGGGCACGGCGGCGAGGCCGAGCAGCGACACGGCGGCGGCCGCGACGAGCTTGCCGCCGCCGGATTTGCCGCGGCGGCGCGCGGTTTCCCCGACTGCGCTCCAGCACCCTTGTGCGTGGTTCCACACCAATGCGTAGGTCTTGTTCATCGTTTTCATTTCCTCGGTGATGAGTAGCTTGAGTTCATCAGCAAACCTAACTGACGAATTGAGAGGCGAAACGGCTTTCCGCTTCATGCGGCGGGCAGTCACGCCGCCCGCCGCCCGAATGCCGGCCCGCGGCGCTGCCGGGCTGGCCGTCGGCGCCGGGCGACTCAGAAGTACTGGGTCGCCTGGAGCCAGACACCTGGCGATCGCGTGATCGCGGCCACCTCGTCGGACCTGCCGAGCGGTCGCGAGACCGCGACGTTGACCTGCCGGCTTGCGCCGTACCAGCCGAAGCCGATGCCGGCCGACGACAATTGCAACGTGTTGCGTTCCCGGTTCCACGGCTGCTTGTTGAGCTGTACGCGTCCCGTATCGACGAAGGTGCTGACTTGCCAGCCCGGCGCGGCGAGGTAGCGCAGCTCCGCGCTGGCCTGCCAGCCCTGGTCGCCGCTGCCCGCGCCGAGCCCGTATGCGCGCACCCCGTACGGGCCGCCGAGGCTGAATTTTTCCGACGAGTCGAGATTGCGCGATGCCAGTTGCGCGCTGAACTGCACGTAGAGCTGAAACCGTGCGGTGAGCGCCTGCAGCCGCAATGCGTTGACGTTCAGCTTGGCGAAGCGGCCGTGGGTTTTCGCGAGCGAATCGAAATCGAGCGGATCGTTGCCGCTCATCCGGCCGATGCCGAACGTCACGGACGCACTGCTGCGGCCGCCGCCGAACCAGTCGTCCTGGTTGCTGCCGCCGATGCTGAACGACCCCATGCGAATGCGTTTCGCGCCGTGCACGTCCAATGCGTCGTAGTCGTCGTGCAGCCGCTTGTTCTCGTAGAGCAGCTGCGCATTGACGTTCGCGCGGCGGCTGCGCAGCAGCGGTTGCGAGACGGATACGCTTTGCACCGATGCGCGGCCGTGATAGTCGAGATCGTCGAAGCTTCCGCCGACCCGGTAACCCATGTCGGAATACGCGACGCCGAGCCGGGTTGACGCGGGGCCGACGGGCAACTGATAGGCCGCGCGGTAATAACGCTGGCGCGAATCGCTGGTGAGCCCGCGCAGCGCGAACCGATCGCCGAGCCGCAGCGGGGCGTCGACGTCGACGCTGCCGGTGGCGCGATAGCGGCCGGTGAGCGGGTCGCCGTAGTTGTCGACATCGAGCGAGCCCGATGCGAACCGGCCGCGTTCGACGTCGACGGCGAGATCGGTCGTGCCGGCTTCCGCACCCGGGCGCAGCGTGCCCTTCGCGATGACGCCCGGCAGGTCGTCGAGCAGCAGCAGGCTGCGCTCGAGCGTGTCGCCCTGCACGGCGTCTCCGGGGCGCAGGCCGGCGAGCGGCCGGCGCAGGACGCCGTCCAGCACGCGCGAGCGGTTGTTCAGTTCGATGGCGCCGTAACGGCCTTCGAGCACGTCGATGCGCACGACGCCGTCGTCGATGTCCTGCCGCGGCAGGTAGGCGCGCGCGAGCACGTAGCCGTGTTCGCGGTAATACGCGGAGATCCGGTCGGCGGCTTGCCGGAGTTCGTCGAAGCTCAGTTCGCGGCCGACGAGATCCGCGAGAAGCGGCTGCAGCCGTTCGGCGTCGAACGCACGATTGCCGCCGATCGCGAATGCCTGCACCCGTACGCGCGGCCCGGCGTCGTCGCCGGGCGGCGGCGGCTTCGCGTCGGGCGGCGGCGCGATGGCGAGATCGGGCGGCGAGTCGGCAGGCAGGGTGGGGCGTGTGGCCTCGATGTCACGCATCGATTGCCCGGCGCTGGGCGGCAGCGCGTGTGCAATGCCCGGCAGCAACAGCACGGCGCCGATGCGCCAGACCGGGAGGCCCGCCCAGTGCGCGATGCAACCGGTGCGGGCGGTGCGATGCCGTGGACGAGACGTGTCGTGTAGCGGGAGCGGCTGCCCGGAGATCGCCGACCCGACGGCGGTATCGGAATCGGCGTGGTGCGGGATGCGGTGGATGGGACGAATTTTCACCCTCGACGGATTGGCGCGCCGATGGGCGCGTGGAGCGTCGGGGATACTACGGAGCGTGGCCGCGTATTGATATTGGATGAGTACTAGGCCAACTGCGTTATCGATTTGTCTTGTCAGATTTTGTCGAAAACGGGGTGCGACGTGCGGGATCCGCATGCAGGCGTATCCCGGGGCGCCGATGTCGGCCCGGATCAAACGCGTGTCGCGTTTGAGACATCGGCCCCCCTGCCTCCCGGACTACTCTCGAACAGCACGTTGCGCGTGCGCCGCAAGGGCCGGCGCGCCGCGGCGCCATCCAACGAGACATGGAGACAATACGATGAGCAGCAATCGAGGTGTCGTCTATCTTGGGCCGGGTCAGGTCGAAGTCCAGAAAATCGATTATCCGAAGATGGTCGACCCGAGCGGCCGCGCGATCGGCCACGGCGTGATCCTGAAAGTCGTCAGCACGAACATCTGCGGCTCCGACCAGCACATGGTGCGCGGCCGTACGACCGCGCCGGTCGGCCTCGTGCTCGGTCACGAGATCACCGGCGAAGTGATCGAAGTGGGCCCGGACGTCGAGACGCTGAAGATCGGCGATCTCGTGTCGGTGCCGTTCAACGTCGCGTGCGGGCGCTGCGCGATGTGCAAGGACACGCATACGGGCGTGTGCCTGAACGTGAACCCGTCGCGTGCCGGCGGCGCGTACGGCTACGTCGACATGGGCGGCTGGATCGGCGGCCAGGCCGAGTACGTGCTCGTGCCGTATGCCGATTTCAACCTGCTGAAATTCCCGGATCGCGATCAGGCGATGGCGAAGATCCGCGATCTGACCTGCCTGTCCGACATTCTGCCGACCGGTTATCACGGCGCGGTGAGCGCGGGCGTGAAGCCCGGTTCGACGGTGTACATCGCGGGCGCGGGCCCGGTCGGGATGGCGGCCGCCGCGTCGGCGCGCCTGCTCGGCGCGGCCGTGACGATCGTCGGCGACATGAACGCGGAGCGCCTCGCGCACGCACGGGCGATGGGGTTCGAGACGGTCGACCTGTCGAAGGACGCGTCGCTCGGCGAGCAGATCGCGCAGATCCTCGGCGTGCCGGAGATCGACTGCGCGGTCGATTGCGTCGGCTTCGAGGCGCACGGCCACGGCTCGTCGGGCCATGCGGAGGAAGCGCCCGCGACGGTGCTGAACTCGCTGATGGAAATCACGCGCCCGGCCGGCGCGATCGGCATCCCGGGCCTGTACGTGACGGACGATCCGGGCGCGAAGGACAAGGCCGCGCAGCACGGCAGCCTGAGCATCCGCTTCGGCCTCGGCTGGGCGAAGTCGCATTCGTTCTTCACGGGCCAGACGCCGGTGCTGAAGTACAACCGCAACCTGATGCAGGCGATCCTGTTCGACCGGCTGCCGATCGCGAAGATCGTCAACGTCGAAGTGATTTCGCTCGACCAGGCGCCGGAAGGCTACAAGAAGTTCGACGGCGGCGCGCCGCGCAAATTCGTCATCGACCCGCACGGGTTGCTGGCGGCGTGATGCGCTAGCGTTCGACACGCGCGACACGAAGCGGGCGGTGCCGGAAACGGGCCGCCCGTTTTCGTTGCGGGCGCGAAGGCGGGGGAGGCAATGCGGCGAGCGGACGCGCCCAGATGGCGGCCAGGGTCACGAGCTGCAGTGCATTCATCGACGGACTCCGTTCGGTGGATCGGGCGGCCGGCGTGCGATACGCGCCGGCGCGGGCGAATGATCCATTGAACGTCATGTGTCCGTCGCGACACAAACGAGGTTTTGCGACGGGCGGTTTAGAAAATCGAATCGACGGGCGCGCGGGTCTGGATCGCGCGCTCAGTGGCCGCGATAGAGCTTCGCGATTTCGGCGTTGCTGGCCGCGGCGCGGCGGGCGCGCCCGGTGTGCAGGCCGACGCGGCGGATCGCGCGCGTGCGATGGGCGACGTCGCGGCCGCCTTTCCAGTCGGCCACGCGGACTGCGCCGGTGCGCATGCGCTCGGGCGCGCGCAACGACGGCGCGGCTTGCGCAACCGCCATCCTGCGCGCGGGTTTGCCGGCGAACGGGGCGGCCGGTTGCGGATTGGCCTGTGGCGGATTGGCTGCCACCCGTGTTTCATCGGTCGAATGAAACGGGTAGACGGGGGCCGGCACGACCGGTATCAATGGCTCGTTCGACGCCTGAAGTACGGCTCCGGTCGCGACAGCGGCCGGCGCAGCGGATCCGCGACAAGCGGGATCGGCCTTGCAGGTCTGGTCGACCGTCACGTAGCCGCCGACCAGCAGCACGAGCGTGAGGATGCTCAGGATCGGCGCGCTCGATGCGCGCGGCCGCTGGACAGCCGCGTTGCGCAGCGCGCGGGCGACGCGCGACGACCATGTATGGAACGACCGCGGCGCATGCGCGGCACGCGCGTCGGCCGGCGTGCGGCGAATCGGTTCGAACGGCCAGTTCCACTGACCGCAGACGGGGCAATGCTCGAGCGCGCGGAATGCCACGAAACCGCATTCGCGGCAGCGGCAACACGTCGCGTGCCGCGATTCGGCGCGCGCGTTCAGCACGGCACGCCACGCATCGCGCGCGCGGACACTTCGGTTGGGCAGGACGCGCATGTCAGCGACCGACGGGTGCCATCGTCGGGTGACACATCGGCGGTCGTCTGGATACGGTGTGCATTTGATTCTCCATAACATCGGACGCGTGGAACCCGTTCGTCCGCGGCTGCCTGCCGCTTCATTCTTGGTCGTTCGCGCGTGAAACGCAAGGCGCATGTCGCGCGTCGCGTGCCGCACGTTTCGTGCCGCCCGTCTCATGCTAGCCGCCGTGCCGTTGCCGGGATGCGAGCGTGCCGAGCGTCTCAAGCGCGCGCTCGACGGCCGGTGTCCACGGGCGCCCGTAGTTGAGTCGCATATAGCGGCGGAAGCCGCCGGTGGCGGAAAAGATCGGCCCGGGCGCGATGCTGACGCCGCTTTCCATCGCGTCGTCGAACAGGTGCATCGCGTCCATGTGCGGCGGCAATTCGATCCACAGAAAATACCCGCCGCGCGGTGCGAACACTTCGGTGTCGGCCGGAAAATACGCGCGCACGGCCGAGAGCATCTGCGCCTGGTGCGCGGCGAGATTGCGTCGCAGCTTGCGCAGGAAACGATCGTATGCGCCGTCGCGCAGGTAGCTCGAAATCGCCATCTGCGCCGGTACGTCGGCGGCCGGCGCGCTCGCGCCCTTGGCCTGGCGGATCTGCCGCACGAAGCGGCCGGCCGCGACCCAGCCGATCCGGAACCCGGGCGCGAGACATTTCGAGAACGACCCGCAATGCAGGACGAGCCCGCTGTCGTCGTACAGTTTCGCCGGGCGCGTGGGCGCCGTGCCGAACTGCAGTTCGCCGTACACGTCGTCCTCGATCAGCGGCACGCCGCGCGACGCGAGCAGGTCGATCAGCGCGCGCTTGCGCTCGTCGGTCAGCGTTGCACCGGTCGGGTTGTGGAACGACGTCATGAACCAGCACGCCCGCACCGGATGCGTGTCGAGCGCCTCGGCGAGCGCGTCGAGGTCGAGGCCGGTGCGCGGGTCGACCGGAATTTCGACGGCCTTCAGGTGCAGGCACTGGACGGCCTGCAGCACCGCATGGAATGCCGGCCGTTCGATCGCGACGATGTCGCCCGGGCGCGTCAGCGCCTGCAGGCTGAGCGTCAGCGCTTCGGTCGCCCCCGTCGTGATCACGATTTCCTCCAGCGGCAACGACCCGCCCGCGCTCAGATAGCGCAACGCGATCTGGCGGCGCAGCGCTTCGTTACCGGGCGGCAGGCCCGCGAGCAGTTTCGTGCGGTCCATGTTGCGGGCGGCCGACGCCACGTAACGCCACAGGCTGCTCATCGGGAACAGCGAATAGCTCGCGAATGCCGAGCCGAGCGGCACGATGTCGTCGCACTTGAGCGAGTCGAGCAGGCGGAACAGCGCATCGTCGTCGCCGGTTTGCGCGGCGCCCGGCTTGCGCGGAGGATCGCGGCCGAACCGAACGTGCTTGTCCGAGACGTTCGCAACGAAATAACCCGAGCGCGCCCGCGCGACGATCAGGCCCTCGCTTTCGAGCGCGTAGTACGCGCGAAACACCGTGGACGGGCTGACGCGATACGCGCGGCATGCCGCGCGCACGGTAGGAATGCGCGCACCGGGCGCCAGGTCGCCGCGCCGGATCGCGTCGGCAATCGTCTGCGCCAGCACCGCATAACGCTTCATGCGTGTCCTCCCGGCGTTGGACCCAGATGACAAAGAGTAGTACGGCAGCCGTCACGTGCAAGCGCGCCCTAAATCGCTGATCCGTATGTTTTAAGCGCGCTCTGATCCTTTTCTTTCGTCTGACCAGAAGGCACACTGCCGCAAGTTTTATTCCCGATGTCCGACCGATACGGAATTCACGCTGCCCGACGGCGGATCCGTGACGCCCGCGCGTGCCGCGCGGGTCCTCGTCAGCGGCGTCCCCACCTTACCCGGAAGCATCCAGCGTGAAATCGAAGACCCTCGTCGCCGGCCTCGTGGCCGGCATCGCCCTCAACCTGTTCAGCGGCGTGGCCGCCGCAGCCTGCGTCAACAATCCCGCCGCCCAGCCGAACGCGACGTTTCCCGCCGCGCTGACCGGCAAGCTGGTCTATCACAGCTACGTCAAGTACGGCGACGGCACGAGCCAGCTGTTCCTGTACGATTTCTCGGCCCGCACGCTGACGCAACTCAGCAAGAGCGCGTGGGGCATCACCGATCCGATGAACGGCGTTTTCAGCCCCGACGGCAAGTGGCTCGCGTTCATGGGCATCCGCAACGGCGCATGGAACGTGTTCATGCTGCAGCTCGGCGCCGGCACGCCGCCCGTCGACATGACGAACAGCACGGGCGCCACCCGCAACGAAGACCCGAAGTTCAGCGCGGACGGCAAGACGCTCGTGTTCAAGCAGAACGGCGACGTCAAGCAGGCGACGCTGTCGTACACGAGCGCGGGGCCGGTGTTCACGTCCGTCGTGAGCCTGACGAACGCGCCGGCCGGCGCCGAATACTCGATGCCGTTCCTCGCACCGGACGCGAGCGCCGTGTACTACGCGACGGGCACCGGCTCGAACATGGGGCTGATGAAGCGCACGATCGCGACCGGTGCGACCGCCGTGTTCGATCGTCCGGCCGGGTTGCAGACGTACTACCCGATCGTGCGGGCGGACGGCATGGTGTACTACGCGCGCTGGAAGGACAGCGGCGGAGCCGACCAGATCTATGCGAAGACGGCCGACCCGGCGTCGACGCCGAGTGCGCTGGCGCTCAACGACTGCATGAGCAACAACTCGGATCCGGCGCCTGTCAGTGGTACGAACTATCTGTTTTTCTCGTCGACGACGGCGGGCGGCTATCAGCTCTACGTCGGCGACGTGACGACCGGCCAGCGCTGGAGCCTGTCGCAGTTCGGCGTGAATGCGGACGCGACGAAGGCCAAGCTCGGCGCGAACTACTACGGCGGTCCGTCCGCCAGGCAGTTGACGCTGCTGTCGCAAGGCCGTCCGGCCGCCGCATCGGCGAGCTACGGCGCGTCGCTGACGGCCGACAAGGCGTTCGACGGCAACACGACGAGCACGCGCTGGGATTCGCCGGAAGGCGCGGGCGTCGATCCGCAATGGATCTCCGTCGATCTCGGTGCGACGAAGACGATCAGCAGCATCGATCTGTACTGGGATGCGGGCGCGCTCGTCTATCAGATCCAGACGTCGAACGACAACGCGAACTGGACGACGATCTACTCGACCAACAACGGCGTGTCGTACGGGCACGTGACGTTGCCGAACCTGAACGGGCAGGGGCGTTACGTGCGGATGCTCGGCACGAAGCGGGCGACGCAGTGGGGGTACTCGCTCGATGAAATGCAGGTGTGGGGATCGTAAGCGCAAACGGAAAAGCGGCCTTCGAGGCCGCTTTTTTTTGCTTCAGATAGTCCGTGCTTCACGCATGCAGCAGATGCGTCGGAAACGCCGGCCCGGCCGCCGCCGCACCCTGCGCGAGCGGCGCAACCTGCTTGCGGCGCTCGCGGGTCGGCGCGACGCCGAACGCGTCGCGATAGCTCTTGCTGAAGTGGCATGCCGACTGGAAGCCGCACGCCATCGTGATGTGCATGATCGACATGTCGGTCTGCAGCAGCAGTTCGCGCGCGCGGCGCAGCCGCAGCGTCAGGTAGTAGTGCGTCGGCGTCATCCCGAGATGCTCGCGGAACAGGCGTTGCAACTGCCGCTGCGACATGTTCGCGAGCCGCGCGAGTTCCTCGCGTGACAGCGGCTCCTCGATGTTGTTCTCCATCAGCGAGATCACTTCGAACAGCGACTTGTTCGCCGAGCCGAGGCGGGCGACGAGCGGCATGCGTTGTTGCGCGCTCGTGTCGCGCACGTGTTCGACGATGAACTGCTCGGCGATCTGCGTGACGCGCGCGGTGCCGACGCGCGCGGCGATCAGGTTCAGCATCATGTCGAGCGGCGCGACGCCGCCCGTGCACGTGATGCGATCGCGGTCGATCACGAACAGTTCCTTCAGGAAGCGCGTGTCCGGAAACTCCTCCTTCAGCGCCGACATGTTCTCCCAGTGGATCGCGCACGCGTAGCCCGCGAGCAGCCCCGACTTCGCGAGTGCATAGGTGCCCGTGCACAGGCTGCCGAGCGGCAGCCCCGAGCGCGCGAAGCGGCGCAGCGTCGACAGGTGAGCAGGCGTGGTCGCGCGCTGCACGTCGACGCCGCCGCACACGAACACGATGTCGGGCTGCCCCACGCATTCGGCCGGCCCCGTGTCGACCGTGAGGCCGTTGCTCGCCGTGACCGGGCCGCCGTCCGGGCTGATCACCGACCAGCGGTAGAGCGGCTGGCCGCTCAGATAATTCGCCATCCGAAGCACCTCGATCGCATTGGTGAACGCGATCATCGTGAAGTTCGGTAAAGGCATGAACGCGAAGTGGGACAGCGACGCTGTGCGGTCGGGCGACATGGGGAGCGTTCCTTGAATCTCTAATAGCTTTTGGCCCGGGGCACGAATCGGGCTGCGGTATTGTGTGAGCGAGTGCAACAAGCGTGCCATACGGCTAAACCCTAGCTCCATACGTTGTCTGGGCATCGGGCCGTTGCTGCACTGCACCGTATCCGGGAGAAGCCGCACGCGAACGTGCGGCAAACGCACTGCCGGTGTGCGTGTCCATAGGTGAATCACCGACACCGTTTCTGGCGATCGTCCCGAAAAGCACGACCGGTCACTTGTATAAAACGGACGCGCATGGCGGAAAAGGCAAAGAACGCGTCTAAATTCATCAATCCGCCGAAAATCCGAACGACAAGAATAGAGCCGTCGGCAGCCTTGCACTGGACGCGCGGGAACCCCAGGCACGGCGGCCCTTGAGCTTCGGTTGCAGCCCTTCATTCTTCGTCACGGACGCACTATGTCGAATACCCAGCCTTTCTTCTCGCAGCCCCTTGCCGAGCGCGACGCGCCGGTGCGCAGCGCCATCCTGAAGGAACTCGAGCGTCAGCAGTCGCAGGTCGAGTTGATCGCGTCGGAAAACATCGTGTCGCGCGCCGTGCTCGAGGCGCAGGGCTCGGTGCTGACCAACAAGTATGCGGAAGGCTATCCCGGCAAGCGCTACTACGGCGGCTGCGAATTCGCGGACGAAGTCGAGGCGCTCGCGATCGACCGCGTGAAGCAGATCTTCAACGCCGGCTATGCGAACGTGCAGCCGCACTCGGGCGCGCAGGCGAACGGTTCGGTGATGCTCGCGCTGGCCAAGCCGGGCGACACGGTGCTCGGCATGTCGCTCGACGCGGGCGGCCACCTGACGCACGGCGCGAAGCCGGCGCTGTCGGGCAAGTGGTTCAACGCCGTCCAGTACGGCGTGAATCGCGACACGCTGCGCATCGATTACGACCAGGTCGAGGCGCTCGCCCACGAGCACAAGCCGAGCCTCATCATCGCCGGCTTCTCGGCGTACCCGCGCGCGCTCGACTTCGCGCGCTTTCGCGCGATCGCCGACAGCGTCGGCGCGAAGCTGATGGTCGACATGGCGCACATCGCGGGCGTGATCGCCGCGGGCCGCCATGCGAACCCGGTCGAGCACGCGCACGTCGTCACGTCGACCACGCACAAGACGCTGCGCGGCCCGCGCGGCGGCTTCGTGCTGACCAACGACGAGGAGATCGCGAAGAAGATCAACTCGGCCGTGTTCCCCGGCCTGCAGGGCGGCCCGCTGATGCACGTGATCGCCGGCAAGGCGGTGGCGTTCGGCGAAGTGCTGCATGCGGACTTCAAGACCTACATCGACAACGTGCTCGCGAACGCACAGGCGCTCGGCGAAGTGCTGAAGGCCGGCGGCGTCGATCTCGTCACGGGCGGCACCGACAATCACCTGCTGCTGGTCGACCTGCGCCCGAAGGGCCTGAAGGGCGCGCCGGTCGAGCAGGCGCTGGAACGCGCGGGCATCACCTGCAACAAGAACGGCATCCCGTTCGACACCGAGAAGCCGACCGTCACGTCGGGCATCCGTCTCGGCACGCCGGCGGGCACGACGCGCGGCTTCGGCGTCGCGGAGTTCCGCGAGATCGGCCGCCTGATCCTCGAAGTGTTCGACGCGCTGCGCGCGAACCCGGAAGGCGATCCGGCGACCGAACAGCGCGTGCGCCGCGAGATCTTCGCGCTCTGCGAGCGCTTCCCGATCTATTGATCGACCCCACCAGAACAGTCACACGAGCGAGAGCAGATATGAGCACGCTGCATCAGGACAGCATCATCATCGACGGACTGAACATCTCGAAGTTCGAGAAGCCGGTGTTCGAGGACATGCGAAAGGGCGGCATCACGGCCGCGAACTGCACGGTGTCGGTGTGGGAAAACTTCGCCAAGACCGTCGACAACATCGGCGTGATGAAGAAGAAGATCCGCGACAACGGCGAGCTGCTGACGCTCGTGCGCACGACGGACGACATCTTCCGCGCGAAGAAGGAAGGCAAGACCGGCATCATCCTCGGCTTCCAGAACGCGCATGCGTTCGAGGACAACCTCGGCTACATCGAGGCGTTCGCCGACATGGGCGTGCGCGTCGTGCAGCTTTGCTACAACACGCAGAACCTGGTCGGCACCGGCTGCTACGAGCGCGACGGCGGGCTGTCGGACTTCGGCCGCGAAGTGATCACCGAGATGAACCGCGTCGGCATCATGGTCGACCTGTCGCATGTGGGCGGCAACACGTCGTCGGAAGCGATCGCATTCTCGAAGAAGCCGGTGTGCTATTCGCACTGCCTGCCGTCGGGCCTGAAGGAGCATCCGCGCAACAAGAGCGACGCGCAGCTGAAGGAGATCGCCGATGCGGGCGGCTTCGTCGGCGTGACGATGTTCGCGCCGTTCCTGAAGCGCGGGATCGAAGCGAACATCGACGACTACATCGAGGCGATCGACTACGTCGTGAACCTGATTGGCGAAGACGCGGTGGGCATCGGCACGGACTTCACGCAGGACTATGCGAAGGAGTTCTTCGACATGCTCACGCACGACAAGGGCCGCTATCGCCAACTGACGAACTTCGGCAAGGTGATCAACCCGGAAGGTATCCGCACGATCGGCGAATTCCCGAACCTGACCGCCGCGATGGAGCGCCACGGCTGGAAGGAATCGCGGATCCGCAAGATCATGGGCGAGAACTGGGTGCGCGTGTTCAAGGACGTGTGGGGCGCGTAAGCGCCACGCTCGCCGAACCGCTCCCCGCGTTTCAACATAAAAAAATCGGGACGTGCCCGCGCCTGCCGCGCGGGCACGCGGACGATGTCGCGCCTGCGCACTGAGCCGCGCGGCCAATTTCCTCACGGAGTCACCACGATGCAACCGCAACTGCCGATCAACGTCGATCCCGATACCGGCGTCTGGACCACCGACGCGCTGCCGATGCTGTACGTGCCGCGCCACTTCTTCACGAACAACCACGTCGCCGTCGAGGAAGCGCTCGGCGTCGAAGCGTATGCCGAGATCCTCTACAAGGCCGGCTACAAGTCCGCTTACCACTGGTGCGACAAGGAAGCGAAGCTGCACGGCCTGACCGGCATGGCCGTGTTCGAGCACTACCTGAAGCGCCTGTCGCAACGCGGCTGGGGCCTGTTCTCGATCATCGAGGCCGATCCGGCCAGCGCCCGCGCGAAGATCGAACTGCGCCACTCGTCGTTCGTGCTCCAGCAACCGGGCAAGGAAGGCAAGCTCTGCTACATGTTCGCCGGCTGGTTCGCGGGCGCGATGGACTGGGTCAACGACACGACGCCGGAAGGCAAGAACGCGCCGCGCGCGCAATCGAAGGAAGTGCAGTGCGCGGCCGAGCATCACGACCACTGCGTCTTCGAAGTGTCGCCGCTCGCGCACTGACGCACCGATGCACTGAAACATATAAACACCCGCAACACGAGACATTCGAACGCCAGAGGTCGCCTGCGATGCGTTATCCCCACCTGTTCAAACCCATGCAGCTGAACCAGCTGACGCTGCGCAACCGGATCGTCAGCACGGCGCACGCGGAAGTGTATGCCGAGCCGGGCGGCCTGCCGGGCGACCGCTACATCCGCTACTACGAAGAAAAGGCGAAGGGTGGCGTCGGCCTGGCCATCTGCGGCGGTTCGAGCCCGGTCTCGATCGACAGCCCGCAAGGCTGGTGGAAATCGGTGAACCTGTCGAACGACAAGATCATCGACCCGCTCACGCGCCTGGCCGACACGATGCACAAGCACGGCGCGAAGATCATGATCCAGGCGACGCACATGGGCCGCCGCTCGTCGTTCCACGGCGAGCACTGGCCGCACCTGATGTCGCCGTCGGGCGTGCGCGAGCCCGTGCACCGCGGCAACGCGAAGATCATCGAGATCGAGGAAATCCGCCGCATCATCGGCGATTTCGCGGCGGCCGCGAAGCGCGTGAAGGCGGCCGGCATGGACGGCATCGAAATCTCCGCCGCGCACCAGCACCTGATCGACCAGTTCTGGAGCAAGCGTTCGAACCATCGCACCGACGAATGGGGCGGCAGCCTCGAAAACCGCCTGCGCTTCGGCATCGAAGTGCTGACGGCCGTGCGCGAGGCGGTCGGCAAGGACTTCTGCGTCGGCCTGCGCATGTGCGGCGACGAATTCCACGAGGACGGCCTCGATCACGAAGCGCTGAAGGAAATCGCGCAGGCGATGTCGGAGACGGGCCTGATCGACTACCTGAGCGTGGTCGGCTCGGGCGGCGACACGCACAACACGATCGCGAACTGCATGCCGCCGATGGCGCTGCCGCCGGAGCCGTTCGTGCACCTCGCGGCCGGCATCAAGTCGGTCGTGAAGATCCCGGTGATGCACGCGCAGAGCATCCGCGACGCGGGCCAGGCCGAGCGCCTGCTCGCGAACGGCATGATCGACCTGGTCGGCATGACGCGCGCGCAGATCGCCGATCCGCACATGGTGATCAAGATCCGCGACGGCCGCGAGGACGAAATCAAGCAGTGCGTCGGCGCGAACTACTGCATCGACCGCCAGTACAACGGTCTCGACGTGCTGTGCATCCAGAACGCCGCGACGTCGCGCGAAGCGACGATGCCGCACATCATCGAGAAGTCGCGCGGCCCGAAGCGCAAGGTCGTGGTGGTCGGCGCCGGCCCCGCGGGCCTCGAGGCGGCGCGCGTCGCGAAGCTGCGCGGCCACGACGTCGTGCTGTTCGAGAAGAACGCGGAAGTGGGCGGCCAGGTGATGATCGCCGCGAAGGCGCCGCAGCGCGAGCAGATGTCGGGGATCATCCGCTGGTTCGACATGGAAACGAAGCGTCTGGGCGTCGACCGGCGTCTCGGCGTCGCCGCCGACGAGAAGACGATCATGGCCGAGAAGCCGGACATCGTCGTGCTCGCGACGGGCGGCTCGAGCTTCACGTGGCAGGTGCCGGCGTGGGGCGTGGCCGAAGGGCTCGCCGTCAGCTCGTGGGACATCCTGACCGGCAAGGTCGAGCCGAAGCAGAACGTGCTGCTGTTCGACGGCGTGAGCACGCATGCGGGCGCGGGCGTGGCCGATTTCATGGCGAGCCGCGGTTCGAAGGTCGAGGTCGTCACGCCGGACGTGAAGGTGGCCGACGACTGCGGCGGCACGACGTTCCCGATCTTCTATCGCCGGCTGTACGCATTCGGCGTGATTCCGACGCCGAACACGATGCTCGATCGCGTCTATGAAGAGAACGGCAAGATGATCGCCGTGCTGCGCAACGAGTACACGGAAGAGCTGGAAGAGCGCGCGGTCGACCAGGTGGTGATCGAGAACGGTTCGTCGCCGAACGACGAACTGTACTGGAAGCTCAAGCCGGAGTCGGTGAACCGCGGCCAGATCGATCCGCACACGCTGTTCGCGGCCGAGCCGCAGCCGTGCCTGTCGGAAGAACTCGGCAACGGCCGTTTCCTGCTGTTCCGTGTCGGCGACTGCATTTCGATGCACAACGTCCACGGGGCCATCTACGACTCGCTGCGTCTCGTGAAGGATTTCTGAAAGATGAACCCGTCCTTCCTCATTACCGCCCTGTTGTGGCTGTCGGTGGCGGGGCTCGCGTTCGCGGTCGCGAAGCGCTCGTCTTACTGGCGTCTGGGCCGCGCCACGGCGCCGGGCGCGTTCGGCGTCGCGAACCTGTTCGCGATTCCGAAGCGTTATTTCGTCGACCTGCACCACGTGGTCGCCCGCGATCCGTACATCGCGAAGACCCACGTCGCGACCGCCGGCGGCGCGATCGGCGCGCTCGCGCTGGTGTTCGTCAACTACGGCCTCGCGATCTACTCGCCGTGGCTCGACAAGCTGATCTTCCTCGCGGCGCTCGCGATGCTGGTCGGTGCGGTGTTCGTGTGGCGTCGACGCGCGGCGAAGGACGTGCCGGCGCGCCTGTCGCGCGGCCCGTGGAATACGCTGCCCTGGCTGCTCGGTTCGTTCGCGCTCGGGCTCGTGCTGTTCATGCTGGTGCCGACCGGCGCGATGTCGGGTGCGTTCGCGGTGCTCTGCGCGCTGCTGATCGGCATCGGTGCGTTCACGATGACGATCGGCGCCGCGAAGGGCGGCCCGATGAAGCATGCGATCGCCGGCCTGCTGCACCTCGCGTTCCACCCGCGCCAGGAGCGTTTCGCCGCGACGCGCGAATCGTTCACCGGCAACGGCACGGCCACGCCGCCGACCGCGCTGAAGCTGCCGGACATCGAGCATCAGGAGTACGGCGTCGCGAAGCCGGTCGAATTCCGCTGGAACCAGTTGCTGAGCTTCGACGCCTGCGTGCAGTGCGGCAAGTGCGAAGCCGCGTGCCCCGCGTTCGCGTCGGGCCAGCCGCTCAATCCGAAGAAACTGATCCAGGATCTCGTGGTCGGGATGGCCGGCGGCACCGATGCGGCGTACGCGGGCAGCCCGTCGCCGGGCATCCCGGTCGGCCAGCATCGCGGCGAGCCGAACGGCCCGATCGTGTCGGGCCTGATCGAGGAGCAGACGCTGTGGTCGTGCACGACCTGCCGCGCGTGCGTGCAGGAGTGCCCGATGCTGATCGAGCACGTCGACGCGATCGTCGACATGCGCCGCAACCGCACGCTCGTGCACGGCACGGTGCCGGGCAAGGGCCAGGAAGTGCTCGCGAACCTGCGCGAGACGGGCACGATGGGCGGCTACGACACCGCCGCACGTTACGACTGGTCGGTGGACCTGAGCGCGCCCGTCGCGCAACCCGGCAAGCCGGTCGACGTGCTGTTCGTCGCGGGCGAAGGCGCGTTCGACATGCGCTATCAGCGTACGCTGCGCGCGTTCGTGAAGGTGCTGAACAAGGCGGGCGTCGACTACGCCGTGCTCGGCCCGACCGAGACCGACACGGGCGACGTCGCCCGCCGGCTCGGCGACGAAGCGACGTTCCAGCAGATGGCGAAGCGCCTGATCGGCACGCTCGGCACGCTGTCGTACAAGCAGATCGTGACGGCCGACCCGCACGTGATGCACAGCCTGCGCAACGAATACCGTGCGCTCGGGCTGCGCGTGACGGTCAAGCATCACACGACCTATCTCGCCGAACTGGCCGACAGCGGCAAGATCGCGCCGAAGGCCGTCGAGGCGCTGCAGGAGAAACGCACGACCTATCACGACCCGTGCTACCTCGGCCGCTACAACGGCGAGACCGAAGCGCCGCGCAAGCTGCTGAAGACGATCGGCATCCAGGTCGTCGAGATGGAGCGCAACGGCATGCGCGGCCGCTGCTGCGGCGGTGGCGGCGGAGCGCCGCTGACCGACATCCCGGGCAAGCAGCGCATCCCGGACATCCGCATCGCCGACGCGCGCACGATCGGCGCGGACGTGGTCGCGGTTGCGTGCCCGAACTGCACGGCCATGCTCGAAGGCGTCGTGGGCCCGCGCCCCGACGTGCTCGACGTCGCCGAACTCGTCGCCGCCTCGCTGGAGTGAATCGATGAATACGATCAAACGAATCGATCCGCGCCGGCCGTTCGTCATCACGGCCGCCGGCCTGAAGCGCATCACGCTCGGCGAGGAAGGCAGCGCCGATGCGAACGCCGCGCAGTGGTCCGCGCACGGTCATGGCGCCGCGGCCGCGAAGCCGCGCCGCGCGCTGCAGGACCCGAAGCACGTGATGCTGGTGGTCGCGCATAGCGAACGCGGCGCGCTCGACGACCATTCGCGGCAGGCGATCGCCGCCGCGGCCGTGCTCGCCGATGCGCAAACCGAAGTCGCGCTGCTCGCGTTCGGCGAACTGAAGGACGACGTGGCCGAACTCGGCGTCGACAAGCTGCTCGAGCTGGCCGGCTTCGAACGCCGCGCGTTCGATCCCGAAAGCGAATTGCAAGCATTGCAGGCCTGCGTGGCCGCGCTCGCGCCGAAACACGTGTTCGTGCCCGACAACGCGACGGGCGACGGCGATCTCGGCCGGCGTTACGCGGCGGCCGCCGGCGCGAGCGTCGCGACTCACGTCGTCGAAATCGACGCGAAGCATGTCGGTGCGTATGCCCAGGCGGGACGTGCGTTCGCCACCCGCGCGCTGCCCGACGTGATCCTGCTCGCGCAGAACGCGGTCGAAGCGAAGCTGCCGTTCGTCGGCGCGGGCGAACGCGTCGCCGCCGATTTCATCCGCCCGGCGCGCGATGCCGCGCAGCCGTACCGCGATCTCGGTCTCGACGAAATCGACGCGGCCCAGGTCGCGCTCGAGGAAGCCGATTTCATCGTGTCGGCCGGCAACGGCGTGTCCGACATCGGCGCGTTCGAGCGGCTGGCCGGCGTGTTCGGCGCGGCGATCGGCGCGAGCCGCGTCGCGGTCGACAACGGCCACTTCACGCGCGACAAGCAGGTCGGCGCGACCGGCAAGACGGTCGAGGCGAGCGTGTACATCGCGTTCGGCATCTCCGGCGCGGTGCAGCACCTGCAGGGGATCAAGGACTGCCGCCACGTGATCGCGGTGAACCTCGACGGCAGCGCGCCGATCGCGAAGCGCGCGAACCTGACGGTGGTCGGCGACGCGCAGGCGACGATCGCCGCGCTGATCGAACAGGTCCAGGCCGCGCGGGCCGCGCGCGGCGAATCGCCGGCCGCCGTCGGTACCCGTGAACCCGAAGGAGTCGCCGCATGAACGCCCCTCGCCCCTTGCAACGCATCGCGGTGCTCGTGTCCGTCGGCCGGCACCCGGTCAGCGGCGTCGCGCGCTACAGCCGCAACGATGCGGCCGCGCTCGAAACCGGCCGCCGGCTCGCGGACAAGCATCGCGCGACGCTCGACGTGATCCATGCAGGCGACCCCGCGAATGCGGCGCTTGCCGACTATCTGGCGCTCGGTGCGCGGGAGGTCGAAGTGCTGGCCTGCCGCGACGGCGACGACGCCGTGCACGCACTCGCCGCGCGTGTCGACGGCTACGACCTCGTGCTGACCGGCACGCGCGCCGAGGGCGCGTACGACACCGGGATGCTGCCGTACCGTGTCGCCGCGGCGCTCGGCTATCCGCTCGTCGGCTCGGCCGTCGACGTGACGGTCGAAGGCGGTCGCGCAGCGGTTCGGCAATTTTTGCCGAAAGGGCTGCGGCGGCGTGTCGACGCGGCGCTGCCGGCCGTCGTCGCCGTGCATCCGCTCGCCGGCGTCGAGCCGCGCTATGCGTATGCGCGGCTGCGCGCCGGCGCGATTCGGCCCGCGCTCGCGGCGCCCGGTGCGGACGCCGACGCGGCCGCGTGGACGGTCGGCCCGGTCGAGCGTAAGCCCGTCAAGCTGGTCGCCGCCGAGAAGCGCTCCGGGCATGCCCGGATGCTGTCCGCGACGACGACCGAAAGCCGCGGCGGCAACGTCGTAAATGAAGGGAGTTCGGTCGAAAAAGCACAAGTGATCCTCGCGTATTTGCGCGAGCATCAGCTCATCGACTACTGATTTTGATGCCTGTCGGCAAGAACCCAGGGATGCAAGGAATCCGGAGCAAACGATGAAAGTATCGGCAGACATTCGTGCATTGATCGAGCGGCGCAAGGAAGGGCACAGCCTCGACGCACCGTTCTACACGAGCGAGGACATCTTCGCGCTCGACATGGAGGCGATTTTCCGCCAGCACTGGATCCAGGTGGCGATCGAACCGGACATTCCCGAGCCGGGCGATTACGTGACCGTGCAGTTGGGCAGCGATTCGATCCTGATCGTGCGCGACGACGACATGGCGATCCGCGCGTTCCACAACGTGTGCCGTCACCGCGGCGCGCGCCTGTGCAACGAGGACAAGGGCTCGGTCGGCAACATCGTGTGCCCGTACCACAGCTGGACCTACAACCTGACGGGCCAACTGATGTTCGCCGAGCACATGGGCGAGAAGTTCGACCGGTGCAAGCACAGCCTGAAGTCGGTGCACGTCGAGAACCTCGCGGGCCTGATCTTCATCTGCCTCGCCGACGAGCCGCCGGTCGATTTCGCGCAGATGCGGGCCGAGATGGAGCCGTACCTGCTGCCGCACGATCTGCCGAACACGAAGATCGCCGCGCAGATCGACATCATCGAGGAAGGCAACTGGAAGCTCACGATGGAGAACAACCGCGAGTGCTATCACTGCGTCGCGAACCATCCGGAGCTGACGATCTCGCTGTACGAATACGGCTTCGGCTACCAGCGCTCCGACGCGAACGCCGAAGGCATGGACGCATTCGCCGAAACCTGCGTGCGGCGCGGCAAGGAGTGGGCCGAGATGGGCCTGCCGTCCGCCGAAATCGAAAAGCTGCTCGACGTGACGGGTTTCCGCACGCAACGCCTGCCGCTGGACCGCGACGGCGAATCGCAGACGCTCGACGCGAAGGTCGCGTCGAAGAAGTTGCTCGGCGGTTTCGACAGGGCCGATCTCGGCGGGCTGTCGTTCTGGACCCAGCCGAATTCGTGGCACCACTTCATGAGCGATCACATCGTGACGTTCTCGGTGATTCCGCTGTCGGCCGGCAAGACGCTCGTGCGCACGAAGTGGCTCGTGCACAAGGACGCGAAGGAAGGCATCGACTACGACGTGAAGAACCTCACGGCCGTGTGGAACGCGACCAACGACCAGGATCGCGCGCTCGTCGAATTCTCGCAGCGCGGCGCGAACAGCAGCGCGTACGAGCCGGGCCCGTATTCGCCGTACACGGAAGGTCTCGTCGAAAAATTCTCGGCCTGGTACATCGGCCGGCTCGCCGAAAAAACCGGCGCGTAGTCAGCAGACAGCAAGCGGAGTTACACATGATGCGAGATGCGGCCAATTTCGAGCCGGCGGACAGCCGGGTGACGCACCCGGCCTTCTGGAACGCGCTGCCCGAGCGCTGGACGAGCGACGTCGAGGAAACGCTGGTGTGCTGCCACGTGCGGCAGGAAACCCACGACGTGAAGAGCTTCTTCTTCCGTTCGCCGCAGGGCCGCACGTTCTCGTTCGAGCCCGGGCAGTTCATCACGCTCGAGCTCGACATCGACGGCGAGACGATCAACCGCTGCTACACGATTTCGTCGTCGCCGGCGCGGCCGCACACGATCTCGATCACGGTGAAGCGCGTGCCGGGCGGCAAGGTGTCGAACTGGCTGCACGACAACCTGCAGCCGGGCGCGTCGGTGCGCGTGCTCGGCCCGGCCGGCGAATTCACGTGCGCGCGGCATCCGGCGCGCAAGTACCTGTTCCTGTCGGCCGGCTCGGGCATCACGCCGCTGATGTCGATGAGCCGCGCGCACCACGATCTCGCGGAAGATCGCGACATCCTGTTCGTGCACAGCGCACGCACGCCGGACGACATCATCTTCGCGCGCGAGCTCGATCTGATCGCGTCGAACCACACGAATTTCCGCACGTCGTTCGTCGTCGAGCGCGTCGGCGCGCGCACCAACTGGCCGGGCGTCACGGGCTTCCTGACGCTGCCGCTGCTGAAGCTGATCGCGCCGGATTTCATGGAACGCGAGATCTTCACGTGCGGCCCCGCGCCCTACATGAAGGCCGTGCGCGACCTGCTCGACGAAGCCGGCTTCGATCGCAAGCAATATCACGAGGAAAGCTTCTCGTTCGAGACGCTCGCGCAGACGGCGAGCGACGAGCTGCTCGCCGATCTCGCGCCGCCGGTCGAAGGCGGCGACGCCGGCACGAAGCAGTACACGGTCAGCTTCGCGAAGAGCAACCGCGAGATCTCGTGCGGCTCGGAGCAGCACGTGCTCGACGCGGCGCGCCAGTCGGGCGTGCGGCTGCCGGCATCGTGCACGCAGGGCATGTGCGGCACCTGCAAGGTGAAGCTGGTGTCGGGGCAGGTCGACATGAAGCACAACGGCGGCATCCGCCAGCGCGAGATCGATCAGGGGATGGTGCTGCTGTGCTGCAGCAAGCCGCTGTCGGATCTCGTGATCGACAAGTAGTCGAAACTCGCCGTCGGCTGTCCGGGTGCGTCGCATCCGGACAAGCATCCGTCGGAAAACAACGATACCGCGGATTTGTGGTTGAAGAACCTAGAGAGACAACGCGCACGGTGCGCAGACCAAGGAGATCGACCATGAAGCTGTTCGGAAAACTGTTGTGGACCGGCGCCCTGTCGGCGATGGTGGCATTGAGCGCATCGGCGCTCGCCGATACGAAGCCGACGCTGAAAATCGGCTACGTCGAAGGCTGGGACGACAGCGTCGCGACGTCGAACGTCGCGGCCCGCGTCATCGAGAAGAAGCTCGGCTACGAGGTGAAGCTCGTGCCGGTGGCGGCCGGGATCATGTGGCAGGGCGTCGCGCGCGGCGATCTCGATGCGACGCTGTCCGCGTGGCTGCCGGTCACGCACGGCTCGTACTGGGACGAGTACAAGGCCAAGGTCGTCGACCTCGGCGCGAATTTTCCCGATGCGAAGATCGGCCTGATCGTGCCCGCGTACGTGAAGGCGAAGAGCATCGACGACCTCAATGCGGAGAAGGGCAGCTTCGGCGGCCGGATCGTCGGCATCGATGCGGGCGCCGGCGTGATGCGCAAGACCGACGACGCGATCAAGAGCTACGGGCTGAACTACACGCTGATGCCGAGCTCGGGCAGCGCGATGACGGCCGAGCTGTCGCGTTCGGTCAATGCGAACAAGCCGGTCATCGTGACGGGCTGGGCGCCGCACTGGATGTTCGCGAAGTGGAAGCTGCGCTTCCTCGAGGATCCGAAGAAGGTGTTCGGCGGCGCCGAGCACGTCGACAGCGTCGTGAATCCGGGACTCGAAACCAAGGCGAAGCCGGTCGTCGCGTTCCTGAAGAAATTCCAGTGGAAGCCGGGTGAAATCGACAGCGTGATGCTCGCGATCCAGAACGGCTCGAAGCCGGAAGCGGCCGCGGATGCGTGGATTGCGGCGCATGCCGACCGCGTGAATTCGTGGACGGAAGGCGCACAGTAAGCATTCCGATATATGTCGCACCAATCGTCATAAAAAACACGCCGGGAATGGCACGCAGGAATCCGAAATAATCAGGATGTCATGCGGCCATATCCCGGAATTCTTTTGCGGATTCTGCAAAAAGGCGCGTAAGTTGTTACACTAGCGCCCTTGCGTGGAGTCATCACAGCTTTGCATGGGACCAGAGTAAGCGCCAAAGCGCTGACACTGATCGACAGGAGGAATTGGATGAGTCAAGCAGGACTGCGTGCGAATCGCACCAGTGATGTCGAGGCAACCATCTCACATGATTCGACGGGCCACACGCTGCATCGTGGCCTGACCTGGAAAGACGCTTTTTGGGTAACGAGCGGCGTGCCGGCAGGCGTGCTGTTCACGATCGGCGGCGTATGCGCGACGATCGGCCAGCCCGCGTGGGCGATCTGGATCGCCGCGATCACGATGGGCCTGATTCAAAGCGCGACTTATGCGGAAATCTCGGGGCTATTTCCTCATAAATCGGGCGGCGCGTCCGTGTACGGCGCGATCGGCTGGGTTCGCTACAGCAAACTGATTGCCCCGGTTTCCGTTTGGTGCAACTGGCTCGCGTGGTCGCCGATGCTCGCGCTCGGCTGCGGGCTCGCGGCGAGCTATGCGCTCACGAGTCTCTTTCCCGCCGATGCGGCGGTCCTGCACTGGCAGCTCAAGGTTGCGGATCTCGGTTTCATCAAGCCCGGTCTGTCATTGCGGATCAACGCGACGTTCATCATCGCGACGATTCTGCTTCTCATCACGTTCAAGCTTCAGCACAGCGGTGCGTCGAAGGCTGCACGCACGCAGCGCATTCTCGGCATTGCATCGCTCACCCCGCTCCTGATCGTCGGCATCGTGCCGTTCGTCACCGGCGACGTGCCGATGTCGAACCTGCTGCCGCTGTTGCCGCTCGGTCACGATGCACAAGGCAACCTCACGGCCGCGTCCTTCGGCTCGTGGAACGGGCAGGGCGTGACGATGGCGCTTGGCGCGATGTTCATGGCCGGGTGGGCGTCGTACGGTTTCGAGACGGCCGTCTGCTATACGCGCGAATTCCGCGATCCGCGGCGCGATACCGCCAAGGCGATCTTCTGGTCGGGCGCGTTGTGCCTGGTCGTGATGACGCTCGTGCCGATGGCGTTCCAGGGCGCGCTCGGCACGCAGGCGATGCTCGATCCGGCGATCGGCGACGGCACCGGCGTCGCGGCGGCGATGGCGAAGATCGTCGGCGGCGGCGCGTGGGTCGCGAATGCGGTCGTCGTGATGCTGATGCTGTCGATCCTGCTGATCGTGATGACGTCGATGATGGGCTCGTCGCGCACGCTGTACCAGGCATCGGTCGACGGCTGGCTGCCGAAGTATCTGTCGCACGTGAACGAGCACGGCTCGCCCACCCGCGCGATGTGGACCGACCTCGGCTTCAACCTCGTGCTGCTGATGATGTCGGACTACATGACGGTGCTGTCGATCTCGAACGTCTGCTACATGTTGTTCGTATTCCTGAACCTTCAGTCGGGCTGGATCCACCGGATGGATCGCGGCAACTGGGATCGGCCGTTCCGCTGCCCGACGTGGCTGCTCGTCGGCGGCGTGATCTGCGGCTATGCGAACCTCGTCTACGTCGGCGCGGGTGCGAACCTGCAAGGCGAAGGCACGCTGCGCAACGGGTTGATCGCGATGCTGCTGATCGTGCCGGTGTTCCTCTATCGCCACTACTGGCAGGATCGCGGCCGCTTTCCCGCGCAGATGCAGCGCGACATGGAACTCGAAGTGCCGAAGCGCGCGCCGTGGCTGAGCTTGATGCCGTATGTGGCGCTGATCGGTGCTGCGCTGACGATCTGGTTGTCGTATTACTTCGCGTGGGTGAAGTGACGCGTTAATGCGTGCGTGTCGCAGCACGTGATGGCTTCGTAGAGCATACGCGGGGCCGTCGCGTGAAGCGCCGTCGCAACACGACGACAAAAGAGGCCCGACCGGTTTACCGGTCGGGCCTCGTTCGTTTCCGTCGCGTTCGAGTGCGGCTGCGACCCGCTTACGAAAACACCACCGTCCGATCGCCGTTCAAAAACACCCGCCGCTCGATGAACGCCTTCACCGCACGCGCGAGCGTGAGGCTTTCGACGTCGCGTCCCACCGCGAGCAATTGCTCGGGTCGCAGCGCATGATCGACACGCTCCACGACCTGCTCGATGATCGGGCCTTCGTCGAGATCGTCGGTCACGAAGTGCGCGGTCGCGCCGATCAGCTTCACGCCGCGCGCATGTGCCTGGTGATACGGCTTCGCGCCCTTGAAGCCGGGCAGGAACGAATGATGGATGTTGATCGCGCGGTTCGCGAGCTTCGCGCTCGTCTCCTGCGACAGCACCTGCATGTAGCGTGCGAGGATCACGAGCTCGGCGCCGCTCGATTCGAAGAAGTCGAGCCATTGCGCTTCCTGCTGCGCCTTGGTCTCGGCCGTGATCGGGAAGTGTCGGAACGGCAGCCCGTGCTGCGCGGCGAGCGGCTCGAAGTCGGGATGGTTCGACACGATGCCGACGATGTCCATCTTCAGCTCGCCCATCCGCCAGCGGAACAGCAGATCCGCGAGGCAGTGCTCGAGCTTCGACACCATGATCAGCACCTTCGGCCGCGCGTTGACGTCGTGGATCGCCCACTGGATGGCGCCGTCGTGGCCGCCGAGTCCGGCCGCGATCGGCGCGAATTCCTGACGCAGCGCGTCGATCTGCAGCGTCTCATCCGTCGGATGAAAGACGCAGCGCACGAAGAAGCGGTTGCTGAGATCGTCGTCGAACACGTTCAGCGCATCGACGTAGCAGCGATGGCGGTCGAGAAAGCCGACGACGGCGGCGACCTGGCCGGCCGCGCTCGGGCACGACAGTGTCAGGACGAATTGATCGGGGCGGTGCTCGGCGGTCATGAGACTCCTCGGATGGCAGGGGCGCACGGCCGCGCGGCGGCGCACGAAGCGCCGCGCCGCGCGGGTAGCGGGAGGCTCAAGTAAATCAGGACGATATCGGCGCGGATAGAACCAACCCGCCGTGTGGCTGGTATCGGTGCGCCAGCGGCTCGGGGGCTGGGGCCGGGGCGGGCGCGCGGCCTCAGGCCGCCGCGCATGCGTCGAGCAGCCAGCGCCGGAACACGTGGGTCGCATCCGGCTCGGGCCGCTGCGGCGGGCGCACCAGGAAGTAGCCGCGCGGCGTGACGACGGGCGCGTCGACCAGCTTCACGAGCTGGCCGGTCCCGACGAGCTCGTCGACGAGCGGCGACCAGCCGAGCGCGACGCCTTCGCCGAGCAGCGCCGCATGGATCACGAGCGCATAGCTGTTGAAGGTCACGCCGCGGGCGGCGGGCGGCGGTTCGAGCCCGTGCGCGTCGAACCAGCCCGACCACGACAGCCAGCGCTCGGGGCGCGTCGGCTGCACGTGCAGCAGCGGCAGCGCGAGCAGGTGCTCGGGCCGCGCGACGCCCGGGTGCGCGTCGCGGAACGCGGGCGAGCAGACGGGCGTGACGGATTCCGGAAACAGCCGCGCGGCCGTGCACGAGGGCCAGTGGCCGTCGCCGAACAGGATCGCGATGTCGCCGTGGTCGCGCTGCGCGTCGTAGTCCTGCGACGTGACGACGCGTACGTCGACGTCCGGCATCACGCGCTTGAGCCCGGCCAGGCGCGGCATCAGCCAGTAGGTCGCGAAGCCGAAATCGGTGACGATCGTGAGCGCGCCGTGCTCGCGGCGCGCGCGCAGCGTCGCGGTCGCGCCGCGCAGCGTGTCGAGGCTGAGCCGCACGGCTTCGTACAGGCACTGGCCGTCGGCCGTCAGCGTGACGCCGCGCGGGCTGCGTTCGAACAGCGGTACGCCGAGTTCGGCTTCGAGCTGATACACCTGCTGGCTCACGGCCGGCTGCGTCGAGCCGAGCTCGCGCGCGGCGGCCGTGAAGCTCGCGAGCCGGGCGGCCGATTCGAACGCGCGCAGCGCCTGCATCGACGGTAACGGTTCGGATTTCGACATAAGTCCCTCTAATGGCCCCATAAGGGCCGGACGCCTACCCGCGCGAATTCGGGCGGGCGATAGTGCAGCGGACGGTACGGCACAGGCACTTCGCGCGCCGCCGCGCAACGCACTCCCCGATTCTAGCCAGCGCGGCCCTTGCGCGCGGCAGTTTCTGCGGACCGTCTCCGTCATGCCGGACGTCTCGCTGCCCGGGCGGCGAGCCGTTCCATTCGAACACCGCTTTCCCCACGACCGCCGATGACGAACCCGACACCCAACATCCTGATCCTGATGGCCGACCAGCTCACGCCGTTCGCGCTGCCGGCGTACGGCAACCGCGTCGCCCGCACGCCGACGCTCGACCGGCTCGCCGCCGAAGGCGTGGTGTTCGACGCCGCGTACTGCGCGAGCCCGCTGTGCGCGCCGTCGCGCTTCTCGCTGCTGACCGGCAAGCTGCCGTCGGGAATCGGCGCCTACGATAACGCCGCCGAATTGCCCGCGCAAACGCTGACGTTCGCGCACTACCTGCGCGCGGGCGGCTACCGGACGATGCTGTCCGGCAAGATGCACTTCTGCGGGCCCGACCAGTTGCACGGCTTCGAGGAGCGGCTGACGACCGACATCTATCCGGCGGATTTCGGCTGGGTGCCGGACTGGGATCAACCAACCGAGCGGCCGAGCTGGTATCACAACATGAGCTCGGTGCTAGACGCCGGCCCGTGCGTGCGCACGAACCAGCTCGATTTCGACGACGAAGTGACGTTCGCGGCGAAGCAGAAGCTGTACGACGTCGCGCGCGAGCGCGCGGCCGGCCGCGATGCGCGGCCGTTCTGCATGGTCGTGTCGCTGACCCATCCGCACGATCCGTATGCGATCACGCGCGAATACTGGGATCGCTACGACGACGACGAAATCGACATGCCGGCCGTGCGGCTCGATGCGGCCGCAAGCGATCCGCATTCGCAGCGGCTGCGTTTCGTCTGCGAGAACGACCGCACGCCGCCGACCGACGCGCAGATCCGCGCCGCACGCCGCGCGTATTATGGAGCGACGTCCTACGTGGACACGCAGTTCGGCAGCGTGCTGGCCGCGCTCGAGCAATGCGGGTTCGCCGACGACACGATCGTGATCGTCACGTCCGACCACGGCGACATGCTCGGCGAGCGCGGGCTCTGGTACAAGATGACGTTCTTCGAAGGCGGCTGCCGCGTGCCGCTGATCGTCCATGCGCCGGGCCGCTTCGACGCCGCGCGCGTGCGCGGGCCCGTGTCGCACGTCGACCTGCTGCCGACGCTCGTCGAGCTGGCCGGCGCCGCGCCCGCCGGCGGCTGGCCGGACCCGGTCGACGGCGCGAGCCTCGTGGCGCACCTGAACGGCACGCCCGCGCACGATGTCGCGCTCGGCGAATACCTCGCGGAAGGCGCGCTCGCGCCGATCGTGATGATCCGCCGCGGCGACTGGAAATACGTGCATTGCCCGGCCGATCCCGACCAGCTTTACAACCTGTCGGACGACCCGCGCGAACTGACGAACCTCGCCGGGCGGCCGGAAGCCGCCGACGTGCTCGCCGCGTTCCGCGCGGAAGCCGCGCAGCGCTGGAACCTGCCCGAACTGGACCGGCAGGTGCGCGCGAGCCAGCGGCGCCGGCGCTTCCATTACGCGGCGACGACGCAGGGCCGGATTCAGGCGTGGGACTGGCAGCCGTTCACCGACGCGAGCCAGCGCTACATGCGCAATCACATCGAACTCGACACGCTCGAAGCGATGGCGCGTTTTCCGCGCGTCGGGCGCTGAGCGCACCGCATCGCGATCATTGAAGAACGACGGAGGAAGCGAACCATGAAACGGCAAGGCAATGCAGCAATCCGAAGGATCGGCGCGGCGCTCGCCGCGGCCGCCGCGTGCGGGGTGGCGACGCAGCCCGCGTATGCCGCCGATCCGCAGACGTGCGGCGACGTCAGGATGGCGGCGCCCGGCTGGACCGACATCGACGCGACCAACGCGATGGCGGGTGTCGTGCTGAAGGCGCTCGGCTACCGGCAGGACGTGGCGAACCTGTCGGTGCCGATCACGTACCAGGGGTTGAAGAAAGGGCAGGTCGACGTGTTCCTCGGCAACTGGATGCCCGCGCAGGCGCCGCTCGTGAAGCCGTTCGTCGACGAGAAGTCGATCGACGTGCTGCACGCGAACCTGAGCGGCGCGAAGTTCACGCTCGCGGTGCCCGACTATGTGGCCGCCGCCGGCGTGCATACGTTCGCCGATCTCGCGCGCTACGCGGACCGCTTCGGCGGCAAGATCTACGGGATCGAGCCCGGCGCGCCCGCGAACCAGAACATCAAGCGGATGCTGTCCGACCACGCGCTCGGGTCCGCGAACTGGTCGCTCGTCGAATCGAGCGAGACGGGCATGCTCACGCAGGTCGAGCGGGCGGTGCGCGACAAGCGCTGGATCGTGTTTCTCGCGTGGGAGCCGCATCTGATGAACACGAAGTTCCGTCTGACGTATCTGTCGGGCGGCGATGCGTACTTCGGCCCGAACTACGGCGGCGCGACGGTCAACACGGTCGCGCGTGCCGGGTTCGCCGGCCAGTGCACGAACCTCGCGCGGCTGTTCCGGCAGATGACGTTCTCCGTCGACGTCGAGAACCGGATGATCGCCGACATGCTCGACCACAAGACGTCGCCCGCGCTCGCGGCGCAGCGTGCGCTGAAGGCCGAGCCGGCGCTGGTCGCCGGCTGGCTCGACGGCGTGACGACGGCGACCGGCGCGCCGGGCCTGCCGGCCGTGCGTGCGGCCCTCGACGGTCGTTGATTTCCCTCCCCGGGGCGGCCGGTTTTTACCGTGCCGCCCGTCTACGTGTTTTCCCGACCCGTCGCATCGTGACCATTTAGTGTCGCCTTCAGACGGGTGACGCGAAATATGGGTTTGTATTTTTCGCCAATGGCTGCGTTATTGCGGAAAACGAAATGCCGGAGCCAGCAGACGTACCGAATTCGAATCAGCCGGCGTATCGCCGCACGCGCCAGGCCACGGTTCTTTCCATCGAACGGTTCAGGGAGGGTGGTCGACAATGAAGCAAAAGAAAGTCGCCGTAGCCGCCGCGCTTGCATGCGCGGCCTGTATTCCCGCCATCGGGCACGCGCAGAGCAGCGTGACGCTGTACGGGATTCTCGACGCCGGCATCACGTACGTGAACAACACGGGCGGGTCGCACGTGGTCAAGTTCGACGACGGCGTCGCCTACGGAAACCGCTTCGGCCTCAAGGGCACCGAGGACCTGGGCGGCGGCCTGAAGGCCGTGTTCGCGCTCGAGAGCGGCTTCCATCTCGGCAACGGACAACTCGGCTTCGGCGGCGCGGAATTCGGCCGGCAGGCGTACGTGGGCCTGCAAAACGACTGGGGCACGCTGTCGTTCGGCAACCAGCTCGACATCACGAACGAACTCGTGTCGATCTACAACATTTCGGCGTGGGGCAGCGGCTATGCGATCCACCAGGGCGACTTCGACCGTTTCAACGGCGACCGCCTGCCGAATTCGGTGAAGTTCCTGTCGAGCGACATGAGCGGCTTCAAGTTCGGCGCGATGTACTCGTTCGGCAACGTCGCGGGCAACTTCCATCGCAACAGCGCATGGAGCGCGGGCGCGAGCTTCACGAAGGGCGACTTCTCCATCGGCGCCGCGTACACGCGCCTGAACAATCCGAACGGCATCTACGCGTTCGACCCGTACGCGATGATCGGCACGCATACGTTCCTCGGCCAGCAGACCGTCACGGTCGATCCGGCGACCGGCGCGCGCACCGATCTGTTCGCGAACACGCCGATGGACGTCGACAGCCAGGGCACGTTCGGCATCGGCACGAGCTACACGATCGGCAAGCTGACGCTCGACGCCAACTACTCGTACACGACGATCAAGGGCTTCGGCCAGTCGTCGCACATGCAGGTGTACGAAGGCGGCGGCCTGTACCAGTTCACGCCGGCGCTGAGCTTCATCGCGGGCTACCAGCACACGCGCTTCGAGGGCCATCACTGGAACCAGGGCACGGCGGGCCTGCATTATCTGCTGTCGAAGCGCACGGACGTGTACATCTCCGGCGACTACCTGCGCGCGTCGCAGGGCGTCGATGCGGTGATCGGCTACAGCTTCACGCCGTCGACGACGCAGACGCAGGCCGACGTACGGATCGGGATGCGGCATTCGTTCTGAGCGGAGTGGCGGGTTGGTGTGACGTCTTCAGCGAGGTCTCTCTTTGGCGCGAACCGAGGTTCGCGCTTTTTTTTGTGCGAGGCGCCGGCTCGACGGCACGCGCGGCCGGCGCCCGGCCGGTTCTCGGCGGTTGGCATATCATCGCGGTTTGGCCGCGTCCGCCCCGTTGCCGCGCGCACCCGCGTGCGCCGTCGTTTCCCGAACGGTTGCGGGGCGCACAGCCAGCTGCCGAGACCCCGATGACCACCCCCGTGCCCGATTCCAGTCCGTTATCCCCGTTACCCGCCAACCTGTTTCGCCACGCACCGTTCCGGCGTTTCTGGGGCACGCGCGTGATGTCGTCGCTGGCCTTCCAGATCCTGTCGGTCGCGATCGGCTGGTACGTGTATGCGCTCACGCACAGCGCGTTCGCGCTCGGTCTGGTCGGCCTCGCGCAGTTCGTGCCGATGTTCGCGCTGACGCTGGTCGTCGGGCAGGTGGCCGACCGCTACGACCGCCGGCGCATCGCGACGATCTGCCAGGGCGTCGAGGCACTGGCCGCCGGCGTGTTCCTGCTCGGCGCGGTGCAAGGGTGGCTGGCCGCGCCGGCCGTGTATGCGCTCGCGGCGATCGTCGGCACGGCTCGCGCGTTCGAGTCGCCGTCGGTGTCGTCGCTGTTGCCGGCCGTCGTGCCGCGCACCGATTTGCCGCGCGCGACCGCGCTGTCGACGTCCGCCAACCAGGCCGCGCAGATTCTCGGTCCCGCGTTCGGCGGGTTGCTCTATGGGGTCGGCGCACCCGTCGCGTTCGGCACGAGCGTGGCGGCCTTCGCGATCGCGGCGATGCTGAGCGGCACGATCCCGCTGCGCGGCGCGCCACCGGCCCGCGAGCCGGTCACGCTGCGCTCGGTGTTTTCGGGCATCGCGTTCATCCGGCGCGAACCGGCGATTCTCGGTGCGCTGTCGCTCGATCTGTTCGCCGTGCTGTTCGGCGGCGCGACCGCGCTGCTGCCGATCTACGCGCGCGACATCCTGCAGGTCGGCCCATGGGGGCTCGGCGCATTGCGCGCCGCGCCGGCGGTCGGCGCGCTCGCGGGCACGCTGTGGCTCACGCGCTTCCCGTTGAAGGGCCGGCCGGGCCGCGCGATGTTCGGCGGCGTGATCGCGTTCGGCATCGCGACGATCGTGTTCGGGGTGTCGCGGCACTTTGCGTTGTCGCTGGTCGCGCTGGCGGCGCTTGGCGCATCGGATGTCGTGAGCGTCGTCGTGCGCCTGTCGCTCGTGCAACTGCGCACGCCCGACGACATGCTCGGCCGTGTGAGCGCGGTCAATTCGCTGTTCATCGGCACGTCGAACCAGCTCGGCGAATTCGAGTCGGGCGTGACGGCCGCGTGGTGGGGCGCGCCGGCCGCGATCGTCGTTGGCGGCGCGGCGACGATCGCCGTCGCGCTCGCGTGGATGCGGCTGTTTCCGCAGCTCACGCGCATGAAGTCGCTCGAACGCGACGCGTGACGCGCATCACACGTCACGCATCCTGCGTGACGCGCACGGCCGTGCCGTAGCAGATGACCTCGGTCACGCCCGAGCCGATCTCGGTCGAGTCGTAGCGCATCGCGACGATCGCGTTCGCGCCGAGCTTGCGCGCATCGGCAAGCATCTTGTCGAACGCGTGCTCGCGCGCCTTTTCGCACAGCGACGTGTAGAGCGTGATGTTGCCGCCGAAGATCGTCTGCAGCGACGCGCCGAACGAGCCGACGATCGAGCGCGAGCGCACGACGATGCCCTGTGCGACGCCGAGCGAGCGGACGGTCGTATGGCCGGGTAGATCGAACGCGGTCGTGACGCGGGCGGGCGACAGGTCGTCGATGGAGCGGGTGGGTTCGGTCATGGTGGGAAAGCGTGTGGCGAGTGGTCGAACGACGATTCTAGCCGGACGGAGAAAAGGCATTCGAACGGGCGCAACCGTGCGGGTGAGCGCCCGTTTCGCTGCGAACGTGCGAGCCGCTCGACGGGGAACGCTCAGCGCTTGACCGTCGCACCGGCAATGCCGCCGAGATCGACCGCATAGGCAAGCGCCAGCTTGCCGAACTTCAGCGCATGGTTCGCTTGCCGATCCGAGTTTTCCAGCGTGTCGTTCGCCGTGTGGATGTACGGGCTGTCGTTCTGGTCGGCCTCGAACGGGAACGATGCCGGATACCCCTGTGCATTCCACGACGCGTGATCCGAGCATGCGTACCCGCACTGCGACGTGCCGATCGCAAGCTCCGGCAGGTAGGTCTTCGCCAGGTTCGTCAGGTAGGCGTTTTGCGCCGCGTTCGTGTAGTCGGTGATCAGGTAGATATCCTTCGGATCGCCCTTGTAGTTCGTCATGTCGAGCTGCAGCACGCCGACCACGTTCGCATTCTGCGTGCGGAACTGCTTTGCGATCGCCTTCGAGCCGAGCAACCCGGCTTCCTCGGCCGCATACCCGACGAACTTGATCGTCCGTTTCGGCCGGTAGCCGTTCGCGAGCAGCACGCGCAGCGCCTCGGTCAGGCTGGCGATGCCCGACGCATCGTCGTCGGCGCCGGGCGAGCGTGTGTTTTCCGTCGTGCGGCCGACCGTCGAATCGAGGTGGCCTCCGAGCACGACGGTGCCCGCGGCCGGATCGCTGCCGCGGATCGTCAGGATCACGGATTTCTGCGGAAAGCCCGTGTGCGCGAATTGTTCGACGGCGATGTCGGCGCGCGAAGCCGCCAGTTGCTTCCACTGCAACGCGAGCCAGTCGGACGCGGCGACGCCGTGCGACGTCGTGTAGTAGCGGTTCGTGAAACCCGACAGCGACGTGATCGTGCCGACGATGTTGCTGGCCTGCAGTTGCTGGACCCACGTGCCGATCTGCGGCACGTTCGACACCGTGTACGCGGGGGCGGCAGCCTGTTTCGCGAGCGTCGCAGGCCACGGCTGGAGCGCCTGCCGCGCGTCGTCGAACGAATCGTGCACGACGTAGCCGGGCCCGTGGCCGCGCGTGCGGTGGACGGCGCGGGCCAGCTCGCCGAGGCGGGAATCGTCGATCTCGACGACGTGAACGGTTTCGCGACGCGCGGCGCCGTCGTCCGCCTTGCCGGCTTCGACGGTCGTGCTGTATTGCGCGGTTGCGGTTGCGTCGGTACGTTGAAGCTGGCGGAACGCGGTGTCGCCGAGCGTGATCCAGACGGGCGCCGCGTGCGCGGCGGCGGTCAGCAGCATGCCGCCCAGCGCGGCGCTCAGGCGGGTCGATGTCAGAGTAGGCATGTTCGATCTCGTGAGGATGGCGATGTCGATGAAGGGAGCGCGCCGCAGATCGTGCGATGCGCTCCCGCCTGCTGCGGGCGTTACGACTTCTGCGGGACGGTCACGCCGTACGTGCAGCTCTTGTTGTACGCGTTGCCGATCGCGGCGAGCTGCGCGTTGCTGTAGCCGAGTGCGGATGCGGCCGTCAGCACCGCTTGCGCGGCGGCCTTCTGGTTGGTCGAGCCGTTGGTCATCGACAGCCCCTTCAGGAACGCCTTGTCCATCGCCTGCGCGCCGATCGCATCGCGTGCGACGAGGTTGCACGACGCCCAGTACTGGCCGGCCGTGTGGATCTCCGCGCCGCGCGCCTGCGCATAGGTGCGCCCGACGTTCCAGTTGGTCACGCGGCCGCCCCAGAACTCGTTGTGGCCGTCCCAGTTGTAGACCCAGTGATACTGCGCATCCGACGGGCTCCACTGGTTGAAGTCGCGGCTGTACGCGGCGGCGAGATAGTCGCCGGTGCCTTCCGACAAGCCTTCCTGTTGCGACAGGCCGCCGTTGGTGATCCAGTCGTGAATGCCGTGGCCGAGCTCGTGGATCACGACGTCCGCGTCTTCCGCGTCGTCGACGCCGCCTTGCCCGAAGGTCAGCCGGCCGCTGCTCGACGAGTACGACGAGTTGTCGTCGCCCGATTCGCCGTGCGGGTCGTACTGCACGCCGCCCGTGTACTGGTACGGCAGCGCCTTGATGCCGAGCGTCTGGTTCACGTAACGCAGGAACGTGTCGATGTGGTAGTACGCGTTCACGGCCTCGAAATACAGGTTGCCGCGCGTGAATTCGAACGCGGGCGTGGATTGCGACGGGCAGGCCTTGTCGAGCGGCGCATCGAAATCGACGCATGCCGCGTACGGGCCCGTCAGCGTGTAGCGCGTGCCCGACTGCGCGAGATCCTTCAGCGTCACGCGTACGCGCGCGGCCGTGAGCTGCGTCGAATCGGCGTCGTTGCCGTCCTTGTAGCCCGTGCTGCCGTAGCTGCTCTTCGTCGGCGACAGCGGATCGGGGCGGAACACGAAGCCGGTGCCGTCGGTCGCGTAGAACGCCTTGTCCTCGGCGCGCAGCACTTCGCCGCTGCCCGAATCGATCAGCAGCTCCCAGTCGCCTTTCGGGCCGTCCTGCGGGCGGCCGCGCACCTTCCACGCGGTGTGCGTGCCGGCCTTGTCGACGAACGCGACGAGTTGCGCATCGAGATGCGTGAAGCCGCTCGCGCCGAGATACGCGCGGGCGCGGTCGAACGCCTGTTGCTGGTCGACGGCCTGCGACTTGCGCGCCGTCGCGACCACGCCGCTGATCGTGTTGCTCGCGACGTACAGGATGCGGCCGTCCTTCGCGACGGTCACTGCGATGTCGCTGCCGTACACGGGCAAGCCGGCCGCCTGCTGCTGCAGGCGCACGACGGTGAAGTCGGCGTCGTCGCGTTCCGACGTGACGACGAGGCTCGCGAGCGCGGCGGCGTCGAGCCCGAGCTGCGCCGCTTGCGACGCGACGAAGTCGCGCGCGGTGGCCGCGGGCGTCGCGGCGGCTTTCTTGACGCGATAGGCCGGGTTGTACAGCGTGACGGCGACGCCGTCCGCGCGGAACTGCCCGGCGGCCGTGTCGGCCTTCGCGGCCGGCGGCGCGACGCCGCGCGTCAGGCTTTCGCGCAGGCTCGCGGCCTGCGGATTCGGCGCTTTCGTATCGGCCAGGGTGCCGCCGACGATGCCGAAACCGAGCGCGAGACTCAGGGCGAGCGGCAATGCTTTGCGTGATGTCTGCATACGTGATCCTCATCTCAACGGTTGGACACGCCCGCGCGCTCGTGGCGAGCAGGCACGACACGGCCCGCGCGCCGGTTCGATGGAACCGGTGCGGCGAAGCGGTGTTGGGGTGTCGACTGACTAAGGAAACCTAAATGTCAGGTCGAAAAGAAGCGGGCAGGCGAAGCGGAGGAGAAGCGAACGGCAGGCAGGTGCGGCGACGGCGAATCGAGCATCGTCATGTCATACCCCTCGGATCGATATTGGATATCGGTTGGCAGCCTGCGTGACCCGACGTCCGTCGAGCCCGTCGATCGAGTCGTTAGGCTGCCTATCTAACTTTGTTTGGTATGTTACAGAATATTTTCAACGACATTCCAGATTATTTTCGATGACCGCTTCGGTTCGTCGACCAGTCGCCGGCATTGTTCAGCGAACGGCGGGAAACGCCGCCGGAACGCGCAATACCGCGCCGGATTGTGATCAAAAGCCGAGACGATCAGCGCGTCGGCCGCCGGTCGCTGCGCGGGCTCATCCCGAATCGCGCGCGATAGGTGCGCGAAAAATGCGACGGCGATTCGAAGCCGCACGCGACGCACACCGACGTGATGCTCATGTCGGTCTGCTGCAGCAGTTCGCGTGCGCGATCGAGGCGCAGGTTCAGGTAGAAGCGCGTCGGCGTGTCGTTCAGCGTCGCGCTGAACAGCCGCTCGAGCTGGCGCCGCGTGATCGAGACTTCCCGCGCGAGCGCGTCGGAGCCGAGCGGGGTGTCCATGTGCCGTTGCATCGTTCCGATCACCTGGATCAGCTTGCGGTTGTGCACGCCGTAGCGCGCGGCGATCTCGAGCCGCTGGCTGTCCGAGCGCTGCCGGATGCGGCTGACGACGAACTGCTCGGAGATCGCCGCCGCGAGGTCGGCGCCGTGCCGGCGGCCGATCAGGTCGAGCATCATGTCGATCGACGCGGTGCCGCCCGCGCACGTGATGCGCCGGTCGTCGATCTCGAACAGCTCCTGCGTCGCGTTCAGGCCGGGATAGCGCTCGCGGAACGCGGCCAGCGCTTCCCAATGCAGCGTCAGCGGCTGCGATGCGTCGAACAACCCGGCTTCCGCGAGCACGAAGCTGCCCGTATCGATGCCGCCCAGCGTGGCGCCATGCCGGTGCTGGCGGCGCAGCCAGTCGCCGAGCGTGCGCGTGTAGCACACGAGCGGATCGAAGCCCGCGACGACGAACACCGTATCGACCTGCGGGACGTCCGCGCACGCGGCTTCGGCGGCGACCGGAATGCCGTTGCTCGCGGCCACGGGTGCGCCATCCAGGCTGATCACGTGCCAGCGATACAGCTCGGTGCGAAAGCGGTTCGCGACGCGCAGCGGCTCGACCGCGGACATGAAGCCGAGCGCGGAGAAGCCGGGCAGCAACAGGAAGTGGAAATCCTCGGGCATCGGGGTGTGGGGTGCAAGCAGGTGGGCGGTGCGTGCCGCGCGTCGCGACGGGCGGGCCGACGCGGGCCGCGCCCGGCTCGCGGGCGCCGGACGTTCGAGCCGGGATTATCGCGGGTTTTGCCGGCGCTCAGCGCGTTTTTGCACGATGCACCGTCCGGCGCGCAGTCGTCGACGGCAATTCGCCGAATTGGGCCTTGTAAGCATTCGCGAAATGCCCGAGATGGATGAAGCCCCAGCGTGCGGCCGCCTCGCTGATCGGCAGGTCGGATTGCCGCGTGTCGAGCAGCAGGCGTCGCACCTGCGCGAGGCGCAGCGAGCGCGTGTAGTTGAGCGGCGTCGTCTGCACGACCGATTGAAAACTGTTCTGCATCGTGCGCCGGCTGACGCGCAGTTGCGTGCACAGGCTCAGGATGTCGACGGGTGCTTCCGGGTGGTCGATCACGTAGTCGTGCACGCGGCGCACGATGTCGGCGTGGCACGCGTGCGTGAGCCGGTGCGGCGGCTCGGGTATCCGGTAGGTCATGAGATCGACCAGCACGTTGCCGATGTCGGCGCGCATCGCGCGCTGCACGCGTGCCGCGTCGAACGTATCGGGCGCCGACAGCACGCGTTCGAGCAGCGTGGCGAGTTGCACGCTCGCGCGCTCGCGCGCGGCGACCGGCACCTCGACCACGCCGCGTCGCAGCGCGCGTGCGTCCAGCCGGACGCCGGCGGCATCTTCGATCTGCTGCATCAACTCGGGTTCGACGACCACGCCGATCATCGACATGTCGTCGGGCGAATGGAGTTCGAACGGTACGCCGCCGCGCGCCATCACGATCGTACCGGGCTCGACGCGCGCATTGCCGAAGGCGAAGGCGCCCGAGCCGGCGAGCGGCATCCCGAATACCGTATGGCCGGGCGGCAAGCATCCGCGCTGGATGATGCGCACGTTCGCCGTTTCCTGGAACAGTTGCACGCCGTCGAGCACCGCGTGTTTGACCACGCTGCGATACGGGCCGGCCCCGATCTGGTCGTAACGCTGATCCCAGCCGCGCAGCGCCGCGGCATGCCGGTCTGCGTCGTCGAACCTCTGATGTAACACACGCATGGCGCCTCCGGCGATCGTTCGGACCGCGCAAGACTAAACCGACCGGGCGGTCGGCGCAATACGGGGGAGCGCTATTCCGCGCGCGCGCTTCGGAGGGTCGGAAGGCGTGCGCCCGCGTGGCTTTCACGCGCATTTCCAATATCCCGAATCGGCACGCACGCGTTGCCGGTCCGGGTGCCGGCCGGCTTTATTGTCGAACTACAGTCGCTCCACATCACGTGAACCCCCACTGGAGGCGGCATGAGGACAAGGCGGCGAACCGCGGCGCTCGCGGCGACGCTGGCGTTGGCGGCGGCATGGGCCGGCGGCGCGAACGCGGCGGAAAAACCCGAAGAACTGGTCGTGCAGAAGATGCCGCCGTGGCATCCGCACGCGCTCTACATCGTCGACATTTCGATGCCGTCGATGACCGACGGGCGCATCTACGTATACGACGCCGATGCGAAGAAACTGCTCGGCCAGATCGACGGCGGCTTCGCCCCCGGCTTCGCGATCTCGCCCGACCGCAAGACCAGCTTCGTCGCGACGACCTACTTCTCGCGAGGCTCGCACGGCACGCGTACCGACGTCGTCGAGATGATCGACAACGCGACCCTCGATCACGCGGGCGAGATCGTGATTCCGGCGAAGCATGCGCAGCACGTGCCGTCGCCGTACAACACCGCGTTCAGCGCCGACGGCAAGCGGCTGTACGTCGCGAACATCACGCCGGCCGCATCGGTGACGGTGATCGACGCCGTCTCGAAGCGGGTGCTGTCGGAGATCGACATGGCCGCGTGCGTGCTCGCGTATCCGTCGGGCAACGACCGTTTCACCGCGCTGTGCGAAAGCGGCAAGGCGCTGACCGTCACGCTCGACGCGAACGGCAGGGAAACGAAGCGCACGATGTCGGATGCGTTCATCGACGTCGACAAGGATCCGGCGTTCGTGAACGCGTCGCGGTACCAGGGCGACTATCTGTTCACCACCTACGGCGGCAACGTGCGCAGTGCCGATTTCAGCGGCGACAAGCCGGCGTTCGGCAAGCCGTGGCCGCTGTTGACGGACGCCGAGCGCGCGGAAGGCTGGCGCCCGGGCGGCATGCAGCAGACGGCCGTGCACGCGAAGCAGAACCGTTATTACGTGCTGATGCACAAGGGCGCCGACGGCTCGCACAAGGATCCCGGCACGCAGGTGTGGGTGTATGACCTGAAGTCGAAGCAGCGCGTCGCGCGCTGGGATCTCGCACAGCAGAAGGTCGATCCGCTCGTGTCGATCCAGGTCAGCGAGGACGACAAGCCGCTGTTCTACGGGCTGACGGCGACCTCCGATCTCGTCGTGATGGATGCGCGCACCGGCGCGCTGCGGCACGTCGAGAAGCAGATCGGCAATACGTCGTCGCTGCTCGTCAACCCGTGAGGCCGCGATGACCCTCGATCCCGTACTCGCCACCAGCGCGCAGGCCGGCGCGGCCGCCGTCGTGCTGCTCGGCGCCTTCGCGAAGATGCGCCGGCCCGCCGCGTTCCGCCAGGCGCTCGCCGGCTACCGGCTGCTGCCCGATGCGCTGAACGCGCCGGTCGCGTTCGCGATTCCGTTGGCAGAAGCGATCGGCGCGGCGGCGCTGCTGTTTCCCGATACGCGCACGGCCGGCGCGATCGCGCTGATCGCGTTGCTCCTGGCGTTCGCCGCCGGCCTCGCGATCAACCTGCTGCGCGGCCACACCGACATCGACTGCGGCTGTTCCGGCTTCACCGCCGCCCGTGCGGACGCACCGCGCGGCATCGGCTGGCTGCATGTCGGCCGCGTGCTGCTGCTCGTCGCGCTGGCCGCGACCGCGTTCGTCGAGCCGGGCACGCGCGCCGTCGTGTGGCTCGACTACCTGACGCTGTTCTTTTCCGTGCTGCTGATCGTCTGCGCGCTGCTCACCGTCGACGTGCTGCTCGCCAACGTCCCGCGCCTTGCCCACCTGAGGAATTCATGATGCAAACCGCTCTCACCGTTTCCACCGCCCTGCTGTGGGTGGCCGTTCTCGCGCTCGGCGCGATCTGCCTCGCCCTGGTGCGCCAGATCGGCATCCTGTACGAACGCATCATGCCGGCCGGCGCGCTGATGATCGACAAGGGGCCGGCGGTCGGCGCGATCGCGCCGACGTTCGAACTGACCGACATTCGCGGCTCGCACGTGAAGGTCGGCGGCATCGACGCATCGGGCAAGGCGACGCTGCTGTTCTTCCTGTCGCCGACGTGCCCGGTCTGCAAGAAGCTGCTGCCGCTGCTGCCGTCGCTGCAGGCCAGCGAAGCGACGCCGGTGAACATCGTGCTCGCGAGCGACGGCGATGCCGACGAACACGTGCGCTTCACGCGAAAGCACGACCTCGGGCGCTTCCCGTACGTGCTGTCGCAGGAGCTCGGCCTCGCGTATCAGATCGGCAAGCTGCCGTATGCGGTGCTGCTCGACGAAACGGGCACCGTGCGCGCGAAGGGGCTCGTCAACACGCGCGAGCATCTCGAGAGCCTGTTCGAGGCGAAGGAGCGCGGCGTCGCGTCGCTGCAGCAGTACGTGCACGGCGCGCCGCGCCACGATGCCCACGACGGGCACGCGCAGCACGCGTGACCGGCCGAACCTTTTTCAACGTCATTGGAGAACGACGACATGGGCGTGTTTGATTCATGGTTCGAGCGGTCGGCGCGCGGCGTCGCGCAGCACAGTTCGCGGCGCAGCGCGATGGCGAAGCTCGGCAAGGTGCTGGTGGGTTCGGCGCTGCTGCCGCTGCTGCCCGTCGACCGCACCGCGTACGCGGCCGACGCGGCATCCGCGGCGTCGGGCGCATCCGGCGCTGCCGCATCGGGCGCAAGCGACGACCCGACGAGCTGCGACTACTGGAAATACTGCGCGATCGACGGCTGGCTGTGCAGTTGCTGCGGCGGCACGTCGAGCAGTTGCCCGCCGGGCACGACGCCTTCGCCGATCACGTGGATCGGCACCTGCCGCAATCCCCACGACGGTTCGGACTACATCGTTTCGTACAACGATTGCTGCGGCAAGACCTCGTGCGGCAAGTGCTTCTGCAACCGCAACGAGCGCGAGAAGCCGCTGTACAAGCTGTCGCTGAACAACGACATCAACTGGTGCATGGCGAACGGTAATTCGAATTACCACTGTTCGGTTTCGGTTCTGCTGGGAGCGGCAAGACAATGAGCGTGAAGCAGGCGGGAAAAATCGTCGTGGCATACATGACGGCCATTGCGGCCATCGCGTTACCCGACGCGGCCGGCGCACAGGACACCGTGCGTTACCCGGCCGGGAAAGGCGTGTTCGACACGCAGTGCGCGGTGTGTCACCAGGCGGGCGGGAAAGGGCAGGACGGCCTTGCGCCGCCGCTGACCGAGTATCCGGGCAAGTACGCGGCGGCGGAAGCCGGGCGTGCGCAGTTGATCGCGACGCTGCTGCACGGGATGTTCGGCGAGATCGAAGTGCACGACAAGCGCTACAACTTCAAGATGCCGTCGTTCGCGAGCGCGAGCGACGACGACATCGCGCACGTGCTCAATTACGTCGTATTCGACCTCAACGCGCAGCATGGCGATGCGAAGCCGTTCACGGCGGCCGAGATCCGCGCGGCGCGCGCGAAGCCGATGGACGGCACGGCCGTGCACGCGCAGCGCGCGGCGGTGATCAAGGGGCTCGGCCTGTGAACGGCGCTTGCGCGCCGTCGTCGCGGTTCGGCGGCCTGTCGCGTCGCCTGTCGTCCAGGCTGCTGCTGGCGGGTGCCGCGGCTTGCGCGTTTGCCGGGCCTGCCCATGCGGACGGCGCAGCCGATGCGGCGCTGGCACGACAGCATTGGGTGCTCAACTGCATGGGCTGCCACACGGCGACGGGCGGCGGCATTCCCGGCAAGGTGCCGCCGCTCGCGAATTCGCTCGGCTATTTCACGCATCTGCCGGCCGGGCGCGAGTACCTGATGCGCGTGCCCGGCGCGTCGAATTCGGCGCTGTCGGATCGGGAACTGGCCGACGTGCTGAACTGGCTGCTCACGACGACGAACCGCGATGCGCTGCCACGCGACTTCAAACCGTATACGGCCGCCGAAGTTGCCGCGCACCGCCGTCCCGCGCTGTCGGACGTCGCGACCGTGCGCGCCGGCCTCGTCCGCGCGTTGCAGGCGCGCGGGATCGACGGTGTCGCGGATCGCTATTGACCGACTGACTCAACGAATCAGGGAAACGTGAACATGGAGACGAACGGAACCTTTCCGCTGCTCGACGCAACCCGCGCGTTTCTCGCGAAGCCGGATGCTGATCGGCGCCGAGTGGAGCGACGCCGCGTCGGGCCGCCAGATCGAGGTCGTGAACCCGGCCGACGGCACCGTGCTCGCTCGCGTGCCCGAAGCGGACGAACGCGACGTGCAGCAGGCCGTCGCCGCCGCGCGCCAAGCATTCGATGCGGGCCCGTGGCGCCGCGCGAAGACCACCGATCGCGAGCGCCTGATGCTGGGGCTCGCCGACCTGATCGAAGCCAACGCGCGCGAGCTCGCCGAAATCGAATCGCTCGACAACGGCAAGCCGGTGACGGTCGCGCAAGGGCTCGACGTCGCGATGGCCGCGCAGTGCTTTCGCTACATGGCCGGCTGGGCGACGAAGATCGAAGGCAGCGTGATCGACGCCGGCGTGCCGTATCTGCCGGACAGCGAAATCTTCGCCTATACGCGCAAGGAACCCGTCGGCGTGGTCGGCGCGATCATTCCGTGGAATTTCCCGCTGCTGATGGCCGCATGGAAAATCGCGCCGGCGCTCGCGACCGGCTGCACCGTCGTGCTGAAGCCTGCCGAAGACACGCCGCTGAGCGCGTTGCGGCTCGGCGAGCTGATCCAGGCGGCCGGGTTCCCGGACGGCGTCGTCAATATCGTCACCGGTTACGGGCACACGGCCGGCGCGGCGCTGTCGCGCGATCCGCGCATCGACAAGATCGCATTCACCGGGTCGACGCTAACGGGCAAGACGATCGGCCACGCGGCGCTCGACAACATGACGCGGATGTCGCTGGAACTCGGCGGCAAGTCGCCGGTGATCGTGCTGCCCGACGTCGATCTCGACAAGGCCGCGCTGGGCGTCGCGAACGCGATCTTCTTCAACCAGGGGCAGGTGTGCACGGCCGGTTCGCGCGCGTACATCCATTCGACGGTCTTCGACGACGTGATCGAACGCGTCGCGAAGATCGCGACGAGCCTGAAGATCGGCCCGGGGATGGACCCGTCGACGCAGATCGGGCCGCTCGTGTCGGCGAAGCAGCGCGAGCGTGTGTGCGGGTACATCGACTCGGGGTTCGGCGAAGGCGCGCGCGCCGCCGCCGGCGGCCGTGCGATCGACGGCCCCGGCTTCTTCGTCGAACCGACGGTGCTGGTCGATACGACGCAGGCGATGCGCGTGGTGCGCGAGGAAATCTTCGGGCCGGTGCTCGTCGCGATGCCGTTCGACGATCCCGATACGGCCGTGCGGCTCGCGAACGATACGCCGTATGGTCTCGGCGCGAGCATCTGGTCGAACGATCTTGCGGCGATCCACAAGCTGGTGCCGCGGATTGCGGCGGGCACCGTGTGGGTCAATTGCCACTCGCTGCTCGACAATGCATTGCCGTTCGGCGGGATGAAGCAGTCGGGCTTCGGCCGCGAACTCGGCCGCGCGGTGATCGACCAGTACATGGAAAGCAAGTCGGTGATGATGAACTACGCGTGAGCGTCGCGGCGGGTTGCGCGCGGTGACGGCGCGCCGACCGCGCCGCGTCGCTACCGGGCCGGCGTGTTCGGCCGGACCGACGTCGCGACTCACACGCCGTATCCCGCGTCGCGCATCAAGCGGCGCGCCACGTCGCCGCGCGCGCCTTCCGCATCGAATCGCGCGCGAAGGTTCGCATCCGCGTCGCCCGTCACGCCGCGGTGCATGATCGCGACGATGGCGAAAAGGGCGACGACGAAGCAAGCGACGAGCATCGTATGGCTCCTGGCTGGAGAGACTGGAGGCGGACACCGCGACGGCCGGCCGTGTCCGTCGGCATCCGCGCCATTGACGCGCAACATCCGCGCCCGGCGCGGCACGCTAACCGGCGGGCGGCGCGCGATCGCCCGGCGACGCCCAGCATAGGGCCGGCCCGCGGTATTCGGCGACGTGTCGGAAACCTGTCAGCAAGGCCGTGGCGGAATCGAAAGGCGCACGCCGCATCCGGGCAATCCCGTCGCCCGCCAGAAAAACCCCAAATCCCCATCCGGCAAGCCTCCTGCGGAATCTAGTGGTTTCCACTCATAGTCGCAAACAGGCAAGAACAGGTCGCCGCCGGTCTTCTCGGCTCGAATATGGCTCGTTACTTTTACTCCCACGATGCAGGCCGGCGCACACTCCGCGCACCGGCTGCCGCGAGATCAACCGGGAGGAATCGAACCATGAAGTCGACGAAGATCGCCGCGCTCACCGCGGCCGTGCTGGCGACCGGTGCGTTCACGCACGCCGCGCATGCCGAGACGGAGGCCGCGACCTGCCGCACCGTGCGTTTCGCGGATATCGGCTGGACCGACATCACGTCGACCACGGCGCTCGCGTCGACCGTGTTCGAGGCGCTCGGCTACAAGCCGACCACGACGATCGCGTCGGTGCCGATCTCGTTCGCCGGTCTCAAGAGCAAGCAGCTCGACGTGTCGCTCGGCTACTGGTGGCCCGTGCAGCAAAAGCAGTTGCAGCCGTTCCTCGACAGCAAGTCGATCAACGTCGTCGAGCCGCCGAACCTGTCCGGCGCGAAGGCGACGCTCGCGGTGCCGAGCTACGAATACCAGGCCGGCCTGAAAACCTTCGACGACATCGCGAAACACCGCGCGGAACTCGACGGCAAGATCTACGGGATCGAGCCGGGCAGCAGCGCGAACGCGACGATCCAGAAGATGATCGACACGAACCAGTACGGGCTCGGCGGCTTCAAGCTCGTCGAATCGAGCGAGGCCGGGATGCTGGTGACGGTCGAGCGCGCGGTCCGCGAGAAGAAGTGGGTGGTGTTTCTCGGCTGGGAGCCGCATCCGATGAACATCCAGCTCAGCATGAACTACCTGTCCGGCGGCGACGCGGCGTTCGGGCCGAACTACGGCGAAGCGCGCGTGTACACGCTGACCGCGCCCGACTTCATCGCGCGCTGCCCGAACGCGGGCAAACTCGTGACGAACCTGCGCTTCTCGACCCAGCTCGAGAACCAACTGATGCAGTCGGTGATGAACAAGACCAAGCCGGCCGAGGCCGCGAAGGCGTACCTGAAGAAGAACCCGCAGGTGCTCGATCCCTGGCTCGCGGGCGTCAAGACGTTCGACGGCAAGGACGGCCTGCCTGCCGTGAAGGCGTATCTCGGCCTGTAACGGCCTGCGCCCGCGCGCTACCCGCAATGCGACACAACCCGAATCAAGCGAGGCATCCAGCATGAACCACGAAGTCATCATCACCTGCGCCGTCACGGGCGCGGGCGATACGGTCGGCAAGCATCCGGCGATTCCGGTCACGCCGAAGGAGATCGCGGCCGCCGCGATCGAAGCCGCGAAGGCCGGCGCGACGGTCGCCCACTGCCACGTGCGCGATCCGCAGACGGGGCGCGGCAGCCGCGACCCGAACCTGTATCGCGAAGTGGTCGACCGCATCCGCTCGGCCGACGTCGACGTGATCATCAACCTGACGGCCGGCATGGGCGGCGATCTCGAGATCGGCCCCGGCGAGGATCCGATGCGCTTCGGCAAGGGCACCGACCTGGTCGGCGGCCTCACACGCCTCGTACACGTCGAGGAACTGCTGCCGGAAATCTGCACGCTCGACTGCGGCACGCTGAATTTCGGCGACGGCGATTACATCTACGTGTCGACACCCGCACAGTTGCGCGCCGGCGCGAAGCGCATCCAGGAACTCGGCGTGAAGCCGGAGCTGGAGATCTTCGATACGGGCCATCTGTGGTTCGCGAAGCAGTTGCTGAAGGAAGGGCTGCTCGACGATCCGCCGCTGTTCCAGCTGTGCCTGGGCATTCCGTGGGGCGCACCGGCCGATACGGGCACGATGAAGGCGATGGTCGACAACCTGCCGCCGGGCGCGCACTGGGCCGGCTTCGGGATCGGCCGCATGCAGATGCCGATGGTCGCGCAGGCGATGCTGCTCGGCGGTCACGTCCGCGTCGGCCTCGAAGACAACATCTGGCTCGATCGCGGCGTGCATGCGACCAACGGCACGCTCGTCGAGCGCGCTCGCGAGATCGTCGAACGCCTCGGCGGCCGCGTGCTGACGCCGGCCGAAGGCCGCCGCAAGCTCGGCCTGCCGGCGCGCGGCGAACGTGCGCTGGAGCGTCGCGCGATCGCCGAATTCGCGTGAGCTTTTTCACTGACCGACATTGCATGGCGGTATGCGTCGATGCGCGGCCGCCCACCGATTTCCCCTGAATTGAAGGATGTATCGACATGGCAGTGAAGACCGACATCAAGACGTTTGCCGCGATCGGCACCGGCGTGATCGGCAGCGGATGGATTTCCCGCGCGCTCGCGCACGGTCTCGACGTGGTCGTGTGGGATCCGGCGCCGGGCGCCGAAGCGCGGCTGCGCGCGAACGTCGCGAATGCGTGGCCCGCGCTCGAACGCGTCGGCCTCGCGCCGGGCGCCGATCCCGCGCGGCTGCGGTTCGTGTCGACGATCGAGGAATGCGTCGCCGACGCCGATTTCATCCAGGAAAGCGCGCCCGAGCGCGAGGCGCTGAAGCTCGAGCTGCACGAGCAGATCAGCCGCGCGGCGAAGCCCGATGCGATCATCGCGTCGTCGACGTCGGGGCTGTTGCCGACCGACTTCTACGCGCGGGCGACGCATCCGGAGCGCTGCGTGGTCGGCCATCCGTTCAACCCCGTCTACCTGCTGCCGCTCGTCGAGGTGCTCGGCGGTGCACGCACGTCGCCGGAAGCGGTCGAAGGCGCGATGGAGGTCTATCGCAAGCTCGGCATGCGGCCGCTGCACGTGCGCAAGGAAGTGCCGGGCTTCATCGCGGATCGTCTGCTCGAGGCGTTGTGGCGTGAGGCGCTGCATCTCGTCAACGAAGGCGTCGCGACGACCGGCGAGATCGACGACGCGATCCGCTTCGGTGCGGGTATCCGCTGGTCGTTCATGGGCACGTTCCTGACCTACACATTGGCCGGCGGCGATGCGGGCATGCGACACTTCATGCAGCAATTCGGCCCCGCGCTCGAACTGCCGTGGACGAAACTGGTCGCGCCGACGTTGACCGATGCGCTGATCGACCGCGTCGTCGAAGGCACGACCGAACAGCAGGGCACGCGCAGCATCAAGGAGCTCGAGCGCTATCGCGACGAGTGCATCACCGAGGTGCTGAAATCGATCGCCGCGGTGAAGGCGCGGCACGGGATGCGATTCGAGGAATAAAGGACAGGCGATGACGGGCGATACCCCGCTGACGATTTACCGCGACGTGGTGCGGCCCGAATGGGTCGACTACAACGGCCACCTGCGCGATGCGTTCTACCTGCTGATCTTCAGCTTCGCGACCGATGCGTTGCTGGATCGCATCGGCCTCGACGACGCCGCGCGTCGCGAGCGGGGGCGCTCGGTCTACACGCTCGAAGCGCACGTGAATTATCTGCACGAGATCAAGGAAGGCACGGCCGTGCGCGTCGATGCGCGCGTGCTCGCGCACGACGCGAAGCGGCTGCACCTGTATCTCGAACTGTTCGCCGACGGGCATGGCGACGCGGTATCGGCGAGCGAGCAGATGCTGCTGCACGTCGATACGCGCGACGGTGCGAAATCGGCGCCGTTCGACGACGACGTGGCCGCGCGCGTGGCCGCGCTGCACGCATTGCAGCGCGATTGCGCGGCGCCTGCGTATGCGGGCCGCGTGATCGGGCTGCCGCCGCGCCGCTAGCGGCGCGCTTCGCCTTCCGATCCCCCTTCGACCGCGGAGCGCACACGATGCTCGAACCGGAAATCGCGGCGTTCGTCGCGGCCGTCGACGCGTGGTATCCGGCCGATGCGGCGGCGCGCTCGCCCGGCGAGCAGCGCCGCCTCTACGACCGCTTCGCGGCCGAATGGACGCCGGCTGCGCTGCCGGCCGGCATCGTGCAGCACGACGTCGTGTGGCGCGCGCCGGACGGCCGCACGATCGCGCTGCGGCGCTATACGTCCGCGCACGGTGCGCCGCGCGGCACGGTGCTGTTTTTTCATGGCGGCGGTTTCGTTGTCGGCTCGCTCGACAGTCATGCGCTGATCACCGCGCAACTGGCGGCCGATACGGGCCTCGACGTGATCGCCGTCGACTACCGGCTGGCGCCCGAACACCGCGCGCCGGCCGCACTCGACGATTGCGTGGCGGTGACGCGCGCCGCGCGCGATGCGCGCTGGCCGTTCGGGCCGTGCGCGCACCCGTTGACGCTCGCGGGCGACAGCGCCGGCGGGATGCTCGCGGCGGCGGTGGCGACCGCGCTGCGCGATGCGGGCGAAGCGAGCGTGGACGGCGTCGCGCTTGTTTATCCGATGCTCGGTTTCGAACCGCAATCGCCCGCGCGCGAGACGGAAGCGCACGCGCCGATGCTGACGCTCGACGACGTGCATCGCTATCGCGCGCTGTACTGGGGCGATGACTCGCCCGACGCGCTGCGGAGCGGCAACCCGCTGCTGCGCGCGTCGGTGCCGCTCGAGGCAGCGCGTTTCGACGGCCTGCCGCCGGTGCTCGCGATCGGCGCGGAGCACGATCCGCTGCGCGACGATGCGCGCGTGTACGTCGAACGGATTCGCGCGGCCGGCGGGGGCGCGCGCCACTGGATGGGAGAGGGGCTGGTGCACGGCTGCTGGCGCGCGCTCGGGACGAGCCCGCAGGCCGCACGGATGCACCGGATGGTCGGCGGGTTCTTGCTCGCACCGCACGCGTAGCGAGCGTTTTCCGGGAGGCAACGATGCAGGCAGCGGCGCAACACCGTATCGAGGACTGGCGGACGTTTTCGGCCGACGCGGCCATCGCGACGGCGACGATCGGCGATGACGCGGTGAATATCGAGTGGAGCGACGCGCGACGATCGCCGTTCCATTTCGACTGGCTGCGCGACAACTGCGCGTGTGCCGCGTGCGTGCATGCGATCACGCGCGAACAGGTGTTCGAGATCGCCGATGCGCGAGAGGATCTGTCGGCGCTCACCGTGCATGTCGAAACCGACGGTGCGCTGCATGTGGAATGGAACGACGGGCACCGCAGCGCGTGGTCGCCGGGCTGGTTGCGTGCGCATGCATACGACGATGCGTCGCGCGCGGAGCGCCTGGCCGCGCACGAGCGCCACGTATGGACCGGCGACGATGCGGCGGCGATCGGCGTGTTCGCGTGGCGCGACGTGATGGAGGACGACCGCGCGTTGTTCGCATGGCTCGGCGCCTTGCAGCGCACGGGGCTGACGCTCGTCGAGGGCGTGCCGGCCGAGCGCGGCCGCGTCGACGGGATCGCGCGCCGCATCGGCCTGATCCGCGAAAGCAATTTCGGCGTGCTGTTCGACGTCGAATCGAAGCCGCGCCCGGACAGCAATGCGTATACGTCGCTGAATCTTCCGCCGCACACCGACCTGCCGACACGCGAACTGCAGCCCGGCGTGCAGTTCCTGCACTGCCTCGCGAACGACGCGACGGGCGGCGACAGCATCTTCCTCGACGGCTTCGCGCTCGCGGATGCGCTGCGGCGCGAACATCCGGACGATTTCGAACGACTCGCGTCGACGCCGTTCGAGTTCTGGAACAAGAGCGCGAACAGCGACTACCGCTGTTCGGCGCCGGTGATCGGGCTCGATGCGCGCGGCAACGTCACGGAAGTGCGCGTCGCGAACTTCCTGCGCGGGCCGCTCGATGCGCCGGCCGGTTCGGTTGCAGCGGTCTATCGTGCGTACCGACGATTCCTCGCGCTTGCGCGCGAGCCGCGTTTTCGCGTGCAGCGCCGGCTGCGGGCGGGCGACATGTGGGCGTTCGACAACCGGCGCGTGCTGCATGCGCGCACCGAGTTCGACCCGTCGACGGGCCGGCGGCACTTGCAGGGCTGTTACGTCGATCGCGACGAACTGCTGTCGCGGCGGCGCGTGCTGTCGCGGTCGGCGCCGGCCGGGGCCGTGGCGCACTGACCGGCGCACACGACGCATTCACGCACACCTCGCCGGGAAAAAGCGCCCGGACGCCACGCGTCCGGGCGAAGCCACCCGCTGCCGGGCGGCGGAGGTATGCGTTTCACAAAAAAGACGAGCCCCGCGAAGGGGGCTCGTCCGGACTGCGTGACTTCATCGCGCGATGCGCGGCGCCCGCTGGGGGCGCGTCGGCTTACTGGCCGAAGAAGATCGAATCGCGTGCGTTCGACGACGCAGCCGGCGCACCCGAGTGGACGAGCGGAGCCGGTTGCGCGCCGTAGCCGCTGGTGTCGGCACCATGAACACGCGCTTCGGCGCTCTGGATGTCGTTCGGGTAGTACGGGCTCGACACACCCGGCTTGTAGCCGGCTTGTTCGAGCTGGACCAGTTCGTTGCGCACTTGAGCGCGCGTCACGGTGCTTTGCGCGAATGCGCCGAACGAAGCGGACAGGGCGGCAGCGGCAACGACTGCGGAAACGAGCGATTTCATGGTGACCTCCGGTGTTTTATTGAGTTCGCTCTCGACACCATGTCTTGAGCGATTGATCAAATCTTAGTCACCGGCATGTTCAGGGTAAACGCTGATTTTGACGATAAATTGTTTCCTGACCGGTAACAGTGCGACGCCGAATCAGTCTTTCAACGGGCTTTCTTTTCGGTTGATGCAATAAGTATGAAGAATATCGTGCGCGCCGGCACGCGATTCAGCGCGCTTCGGCCGTCGTGTCGAACGGTCGGCCCGGCGCGCGTCCCGCGGGCGCGCCGGCGCTGAGGAAGCGCACGCCCGTCGCGGCTTCCGAGGCTTCCCACAGCAATGCCGCCGACGCCGCGCTGCGCGCCGCGCGCGGCACGCTTGCCGGTGCCGGCAGCCCGCGCGATTCGAACCAGCCGGACGGACCGATGTACGCGCCGCCGGCCAGATCGGGCGACGTCGCCGCATGAATCGCGGGCAGCGCGCCCTGAGCGGCCGGCTGTGCGAGATACCGGTTCGCGGCGCGCATCAGCGCGGCGCGGGCCGGCGAGCGGTCCATCGCCGGGCCCGCGAACTGCAGGTTGGTCGCCGCGTAGCCGGGGTGCGCGGCGACGCTGATGCCGGCGAACGCCGCGCGCTCGAAACGGCGCTGCAACTCGATCGCGAACACGAGGTTCGCGAGCTTGCTGTCGCAATAGGCGAGATAACGGTTGTAGCGATGTGCGGCGCGCAGGTCGTCGACACGAATCCGGCCGGCGCGGTTGAAACCGCTCGACATCGTGACGACGCGCGCCCGGCGCGCCGCGCGCAGCGCCGGCAGCAGATGGCCCGTCAGCGCGAAATGGCCGAGATGGTTGGTGCCGAACTGCATCTCGAAGCCGTCGCGCGTGTGCCGCAGCGGCAGGAACATCACGCCGGCGTTGTTGCAGAGGATGTCGACGCGGCCGTGGCGTTCGCCGACGTCGGCCGCGAAGCGTGCGATCGACGCGAGATCGGCGAGGTCGAGCGGATCGACTTCAACGCGTGCATGAGGATGAAACCGGCGGATCGCGTCGGCGGCCTGCGCGCCGCGGGCGGCGTCGCGGCAGCCCATCACGACCGTCGCGCCTTTCGCGGCCAGCGTTTCCGCGAGCTGCCAGCCGAGACCGCTGTTGGCGCCGGTCACGACCGCGACCTTCCCGCCTTGCGCCGGGACGTGGCGCGCGCTCCATGCATGCATGTCTGCCTCCATCGGCGCGGCCGATCGGCTGCGGCGCCTAATCGTTACATTGAATGATGTAACGATAGTGCGGGCGGACGTTGCAGACAAGCGGAGGAATTAGACCGGCGCTTCTAGGGCGGGCGGATGGCGTGGCGCCGCCGGCCGGCGCACGGCGGGCGGGTTTTACCTGCTGCCGGCCAGCGCGAGCACTTCGGCGGCGGAGATCATGGCGGCGGCGTTCGCGGGAGCCGGGCGTTCGGCCGGACGGAATACTTCGTCGCCGCGGTGGATGACTTGGCGCGACAGCGCGCAGGTCCCGGTGCGCTGCGCGAAGCGGCGTCGCCAGCGCTGTTCACCGTAGTGGCAGCGGCCGGGTTCGACCCAGCGGACGACGAGCAGCGTATCGGAACGTTCGAGGATTTCGACGTGGACGTCGGCGGGATCGAGCGCAGGCAGGGATTTGGAGGCCTTCATTTTGCCGTTTCCTAAAGCTCGTGCGGGTTCGGCCGTGGCAGTGGATGTCACTACCCGATGGCGAATCCGTAGCGGTTTCCATGAGTGGTGCGCTAAATGTAAGCGTCTGTGACCGGAAAAAACATCCTGTCTGGCTCAAATTACCTTTTGCCGATTTAGAAACAATCCACGCTTATTTTCTTGAAAAACCAACGACAAAAGGCCCCGGACGCGAAGTCCGGGGCGAAAATCGGCCCGCGCGCCGTGTCTGCTCGCCCAGTCACGGGATACATCGCCAGGGACGGAGGTGCCCGCAGAGATCCGGCGCGGGCGGGGGAGGCGATGTACCGGAAGCGCGGTCCGGCAACGCCATGATGGCGCGCGCCACCCGTTGACACCCTGACGCGAACATGACTTTTTTGTCAGTTTTCCTGTCCGCCGCGCGAACGTCGCGGGAAGAAGCGGCTGGAACGCCCGCCGGTATTGGGTTCGAGCGGATCGCGGGGCGACGCCTCGACGCTACTTTCGCGGCCAATTTCGTGCGTCGGACGGATTCTTCGGCCCCGGGTAAATACTGAATCCCAATTTCGTGACAAACGCGCGATCCGTTCCTATGATTGGTTGGACCTTCAGTCCTTTGTGCCAATCGGCCGACGGCTGGCCGGCTTTTTCGGAGAGATGCTCATGAGATTGCAGGGCAAACGCGCGCTGGTGACGGCGGCCGGGCAGGGCATCGGCCGCGCGACCGCGCTGCGCTTCGCGAGCGAGGGCGCCGACGTGCTGGCGACCGACATCAACGAGGCCGCGCTGGTGCGGCTCGAAGCCGACGCCGAGCGCGCGGGCGGCAGGCTGGTCACGCGGCGGCTCGACGTCACCGACGCGAACGACATCGCCGCGCTCGCCGCGAGCGAACGCGCGTTCGACGTGCTGTTCAACTGCGCGGGCTACGTGCACCACGGCTCGATCCTCGAGTGCGACGAAGACGCGTGGGCGTTCTCGCTGAACCTGAACGTCACGTCGATGTACCGGCTGATCCGCGCGCTGTTGCCGGCGATGCTCGAAGCGGGCGGCGCGTCGATCGTCAACATGGCGTCGGCGGCGTCGAGCGTGAAGGGCGTGCCGAACCGCTTCGTGTACGGCACCACCAAGGCGGCCGTGATCGGGCTGACCAAGGCGGTGGCGGCCGATTTCGTCGAGCTGGGCATCCGCTGCAACGCGATCTGCCCGGGCACGATCGAATCGCCGTCGCTGGCGCAGCGGATCGAGGACCAGGCGCGCACGCGCCACGTGTCCGCCGACGAGGTGCGCCAGGCGTTCGTCGCGCGTCAGCCGATCGGCCGCATCGGCACCGCGGACGAAGTCGCCGCGCTCGCGCTGTATCTGGCGTCCGACGAAGCGTCGTTCACCACCGGCACGATTCATCTGATCGACGGCGGCTGGTCGAACTGACGGTGTCTAACCGACCGTGTCCAACTGACCGTGTCCAACCGACCGTGTCCAACCGACCGTGTCTGACCGACCGCGCCTCCCCATTCACTTTCCGCATACACGACGCTATGAAACTGCTGAGATTTGGCGACAAACACCATGAAAAACCGGGCCTGCTGGATGCGCAGGGCCACATTCGCGACCTGTCCGGCGTGATCGACGATATCGCCGGCGACGTGCTGACCCCCGCGTCGCTCGCGCGGCTGCGCGACATTCCGCCGTCGTCGCTGCCGCTCGTCGAAGGCACGCCGCGGCTCGGCGCGTGCGTCGGCCGCGTCGGCAAGTTCATCTGCATCGGGCTCAACTACTCGGATCACGCGGCCGAATCCGGGATGGAAGTCCCGAAGGAGCCCGTCGTGTTCGGCAAGTGGACGAGCGCGATCTCGGGCCCGAACGACGACGTCGAGATCCCGCGCGGCTCGGAGAAGACCGACTGGGAAGTCGAGCTCGGCGTGGTGATCGGCCAGGGCGGCCGCTATATCGACGAAGCCGATGCGCTGTCTCACGTCGCGGGTTACTGCGTCGTAAACGACGTGTCGGAGCGCGAATACCAGCTCGAGCGCGGCGGCACGTGGGACAAGGGCAAGGGCAACGACACGTTCGGCCCGCTGGGCCCGTGGCTCGTGACGGCCGACGAAGTGCCCGATCCGCACGCGCTGCGGCTGTGGCTGGAAGTGGACGGCCACCGTTACCAGAACGGCACGACCGCGACGATGGTGTTCCGCGTGCCGCACCTGATCAGCTACCTGAGCCGCTTCATGAGCCTGCAGCCGGGCGACGTGATCTCGACCGGCACGCCGCCGGGCGTCGGCCTCGGACAGAAGCCGCCCGTCTATCTGCGCGCCGGACAGGTGATCACGCTCGGCATCGACGGGCTCGGCGAGCAACGCCAGCGCACCGTGCAGGCCTGATTTCCTTCAACGGACGGTTCGTCATGCCTATCATTCGATCGATGCGCGTCCTCGACGTGCGCTTTCCGACCTCGCGCCAGCTCGACGGCTCCGACGCGATGAATCCGGACCCCGATTATTCGGCGGCCTACGTCGTGCTCGAAACCGACCGCGACGGCCTCGAAGGTCACGGGCTCACGTTCACCATCGGACGCGGCAACGAAATCTGCTGCGCGGCGATCGACGCGATGCGCCACCTCGTCGTCGGCCTCGACCTCGACTGGATCCGCGAGGACATGGGCCGGTTCTGGCGGCACGTCACGTCGGACAGCCAGTTGCGCTGGATCGGCCCCGACAAGGGCGCGATCCATCTGGCGACGGGCGCCGTCGTCAATGCGGTGTGGGATTTGTGGGCGAAGGCCGTCGGCAAGCCGCTGTGGCGGCTCGTCGCCGACATGAGCCCGGAGGAGCTGGTGCGAGCGATCGACTTCCGCTACCTGACCGACTGCCTGAGCCCGGACGAAGCGCTCGACCTGCTGCGCCGGCAGGCGCCCGGCAAGGCCGCGCGGATCGCCGCGCTGGAGCGCGACGGCTACCCGTGCTACACGACGTCGGCCGGCTGGCTCGGCTACAGCGACGACAAGCTGCGCCGGCTGTGCCGCGAGGCGGTGGAAGAAGGGTTCGACTACGTGAAGCTGAAAGTCGGCGCGAACCTCGAGGACGACATCCGCCGCGTGACGATCGCGCGCGAGGTGATCGGCCCCGACCGCAAGCTGATGATCGACGCGAACCAGGTGTGGGAAGTCGACGAGGCGATCGACTGGGTGCGCGAGCTCGCATTCGCGCGGCCGTGGTTCATCGAGGAGCCGACGAGCCCCGACGACGTCGAAGGACATCGCAAGATCCGCAAGGCGATCGCGCCGGTGCAGGTCGCGACCGGCGAGATGTGCCAGAACCGCGTGCTGTTCAAGCAGTTCATCGCGCGCGGCGCGATCGACGTCGTGCAGATCGACGCGTGCCGGCTCGGCGGCGTGAACGAGATTCTCGCGGTGATGCTGATGGCCGCGAAATACGGGCTGCCGGTGTGCCCGCACGCGGGCGGCGTCGGGCTGTGCGAATACGTGCAGCACCTGTCGATGATCGACTACGTGTGCATTTCCGGCACGAAGGAAGGGCGCGTGACCGAGTACGTCGATCATCTGCACGAGCATTTCGTCGAACCGTGCGTGGTGCGCGGCGCGGCGTACATGCCGCCGACGGCGCCCGGTTTCTCGATCGAGATGAAGCCCGAATCGCTGGAGCAGTACCGGTTCCGCGGCTGACGCATGGCCGCGCACGACGGCGCGCCACGCGTGTCGTGCGCGGCGACAACATGAACGACGGAGACGCGAAGTGGATTTGAATCTGCAAGACAAGGTCGTGATCGTGACCGGCGGCGCGTCGGGCATCGGTGCTGCGATCACGATGCGGCTGGCCGACGAAGGCGCGATCCCGGTGGTGTTCGCGCGCCACGCGCCCGACGACGCGTTCTGGCAAGCACTCGCCCGGAAACAGCCGCGCGCCGCGTGCGTGACCGTCGAGCTGCAGGACGACGCGCAGTGCCGCGACGCCGTTGCGCAGACCGTCGCGCGTTTCGGCCGCATCGACGGCCTCGTCAACAACGCGGGCGTCAACGACAGCATCGGGCTCGACGCCGGGCGCGACGCGTTCGTCGCGTCGCTCGAGCGAAACCTGATCCACTACTACGTGATGGCGCATTACTGCGTGCCGCATCTGAAACAGACGCGCGGCGCGATCGTCAACATCTCGTCGAAGACGGCCGTGACCGGGCAGGGCAACACGAGCGGTTATTGCGCGTCGAAGGGCGGGCAGCTCGCACTGACGCGCGAATGGGCCGTCGCGTTGCGCGACGACGGCGTGCGTGTGAACGCGGTGATCCCCGCCGAAGTGATGACGCCGCTGTACCGGAACTGGCTGGCGGGTTTCGACGATCCGGACGCGAAGCTCGCCGGCATCGCGGGCAAGGTGCCGCTCGGCCGGCGCTTCACGACGGCCGACGAGATCGCCGATACGGTCGTGTTCCTGCTGTCGGATCGCGCGTCGCACACGACGGGCCAGTGGCTGTTCGTCGACGGCGGCTATACGCATCTCGATCGTGCGATCAGCTGAGGGCCGCGATTCATGCAACCCGACCCGAACCCGAACACCGCGCCGCCGCTGATCGCGCTGGCCGGCATCGGCAAGCGCTTTCCGGGCGTGCAGGCGCTCGACGATTGCCGTTTCGACCTGCGCGCGGGCGAAGTGCATGCGCTGATGGGCGAGAACGGCGCCGGCAAGTCGACGCTGATGAAGATTCTCGCGGGCGTCTATCAGCGCGACGCCGGCGAAATCCGGATGGACGGCCGCCCGGTGGAGATCGCCGATCCACGTGCCGCGCAGGCGCTCGGCATCGGCATCATCCATCAGGAACTGAACCTGATGAACCACCTGAGCGTCGCGCAGAACATCTTCATCGGCCGCGAGCTGCGCGGGCGCTTCGGCGTGTTCGTCGACGAAGACCGGCTGAACCGCGACGCGGCCGCGATTTTCCGGCGGATGCGGCTCGATCTCGATCCGCGCACGCCCGTGGGCAGGCTGACGGTCGCGAAGCAGCAGATGGTCGAGATCGCGAAGGCGCTGTCGTTCGACTCGCGCGCGCTGATCATGGACGAGCCGACCGCCGCGCTGAACAACGCGGAGATCGCCGAACTGTTTCGCATCATCCGCGACCTGCGCGCGAACGGGGTCGGCATCGTCTACATCTCGCACAAGATGGACGAGCTGCGCCAGATCGCCGATCGCGTGACCGTGATGCGCGACGGCAAGTACGTCGCGACCGTGCCGATGGCGGATACGTCGATGGAGGCGATCATTTCGATGATGGTCGGCCGCCAGCTCGATACGGACACCCGCACGCCGCCCGATACGTCCGCGAACGATATCGCGCTCGAAGTGCGCGGGCTGTCGCGCGGCCGCGCGATCCGCGACGTCGGCTTCACGCTGCGGCGCGGCGAGATCCTCGGCTTCGCCGGGCTGATGGGCGCGGGTCGTACCGAGGTCGCGCGCGCGGTGTTCGGCGCGGACCCGGTCGATGCGGGCGAGATCCGCGTGCACGGCAGGACCGTGACGATCCGCACGCCCGCCGACGCGGTGAAGGCCGGCATCGGCTATCTGTCCGAGGATCGCAAGCACTTCGGGCTCGCGGTCGGGATGGACGTGCAGAACAACATCGCGCTGTCGAGCATGCGCCGCTTCGTGCGCCGCGGCATGTTCCTCGATGCGCGCGGGATGCGCGAGACCGCGCAGTCGTACGTGCGGCAGCTCGCGATCCGCACGCCGTCGGTCGCGCAGCCCGCGCGGCTGCTGTCGGGCGGCAACCAGCAGAAGATCGTGATCGCGAAGTGGTTGCTGCGCGACTGCGACATCCTGTTCTTCGACGAGCCGACGCGCGGCATCGACGTCGGCGCGAAAAGCGAGATCTACAAGCTGCTCGATGCGCTCGCCGCCGACGGCAAGGCGATCGTGATGATCTCGTCGGAGCTGCCCGAGGTGCTGCGCATGAGCCACCGGATTCTCGTGATGTGCGAAGGCCGCGTGACCGGCGAATTGCGCGCGGCCGACGCCACGCAGGAAAGGATCATGCAGCTCGCGACGCAGCGCGAGTCGACCGTGTTGCCCTGATTGCCTCGATTGTCCCGATTCAGACGCCTACCCGATCATGTCCAACGATACGCATCCCGTTCCGCCCCTTGCCACCGGCGACACGCCGGCCGCCGCATCGCGCCTGAAATCGCGCTTCTTCAACCCGGCCGCGCGGCAGAAGCTGCTCGCGTTCGCGAGCCTCGTGCTGCTGATCGTGTTCTTCAGCTTCGCGTCGTCGAACTTCCTCGAAGTCGACAACCTCGTGTCGATCCTGCAGGCGACCGCCGTGAACGGCGTGCTGGCCGTCGCCTGTACGTACGTGATCATCACGTCCGGCATCGATCTGTCGGTCGGCACGCTGATGACGTTCTGCGCGGTGATGGCCGGCGTCGTGCTCACGAAATGGGGGATGCCGCTGCCGCTCGGGATCTTGGCCGCGTTGTGCTTCGGCGCGCTGTCGGGCTGCGTGTCGGGCTTCGTGATCGCGAAGATGAAGGTGCCGCCGTTCATCGCGACGCTCGGCATGATGATGCTGCTCAAGGGGCTGTCGCTCGTGATCTCGGGCACGCGGCCGATCTACTTCAACGACACGCCGGGCTTCACGTCGATCGCGCAGGATTCGCTGATCGGCAACCTGATTCCCGCGCTGCCGATCCCGAACGCGGTGCTGATCCTGTTCCTCGTCGCGATCGGCGCGTCGATCGTGCTGAACCGCACCATCTTCGGCCGCTACACGTTCGCGCTCGGCAGCAACGAGGAGGCGCTGCGGCTCTCCGGCGTGAACGTCGACGCATGGAAGATCGCCGTCTACACGTTCAGCGGCGCGGTGTGCGGGATCGCCGGCCTGCTGATCGCGTCGCGGCTGAACTCCGCGCAGCCGGCGCTCGGGCAGGGCTACGAGCTCGATGCGATCGCGGCGGTCGTGATCGGCGGCACGTCGCTGTCCGGCGGCGCGGGCAGCATCGTCGGCACCATCATCGGCGCGTTCATCATGAGCGTGCTGACCAACGGCCTGCGCATCATGTCGGTCGCGCAGGAATGGCAGACGGTCGTGACGGGCGTGATCATCATCCTCGCCGTCTACGTGGACATCCTGCGCCGGCGCCGCCGCTGACGCAGACACGGACGCGAACACGCATGGGCTTCACCGCCGGCCGGGCCGGCATTTCAGTCGATACCAACCAAGGAGACGCGAAGTGATCAGGAGCAAGGTGTTGAACGCGATCGTCGGACTGACGTTCGCCGTCGGCGTCACGACCGGCGCGCAGGCACAGGAAACCTATATCCCGCTGATCTCGAAGGGCTTTCAGCATCAGTTCTGGCAGGCCGTGAAATCGGGCGCGACGCAGGCCGCGAAGGACTACAAGGTGAAGGTGACGTTCGAAGGGCCCGAAACCGAAGCGATGGTCGACAAGCAGATCGACATGCTGTCGGCCGCGATCGCGAAGAAGCCGGCCGCGCTCGGCTTCGCGGCGCTCGACAGCAAGGCCGCGCTGCCGCTGCTGAAGAAGGCGCAGGCCGAGAAGATTCCGGTGATCGCATTCGACTCGGGGGTGGATAGCGACATTCCCGTGACGACGGCCGCGACCAACAACAAGGCGGCTGCCGCGCTCGCCGCCGACAAGCTCGCCGCGCTGATCGGCGACGAAGGGCAGGTGGCCGTGGTCGCGCACGACCAGACGAGCCGCACCGGCATCGACCGCCGCGACGGCTTCCTCGACCGGATGAAGTCGGCGCATCCGAAGGTGCAGGTCGTGACCGTGCAGTACGGCGAAGGCGATCAGCTGAAATCGACCGAAGTGACGAAGTCGATCTTGCAGGCGTATCCCAAGCTCAAGGGGCTGTTCGGCACCAACGAAGGCTCGGCGATCGGCGTGGTCAACGGCGTGCGCGAGATGAAGCGCAAGGTCGTGATCGTCGGCTACGATTCCGGCAAGCAGCAGAAGGACGCGATCCGCAGTGGGCTGATGGCCGGCGCGATCACGCAGAACCCGATCGGCATCGGCTACAAGACGGTCGAGGCGGCCGTGAAGGCGATCAAGGGCGAGAAGCTGCCGAAGGTCATCGATACCGGCTTCTACTGGTACGACAAGACCAATATCGACGATCCGAAGATCGCGGCGGTGCTGTACGACTGAACGTGGCGAATGGGCGGGCGACGATGGGGGCCGCCGCCGCCGCGACGATCGAAGACGAGGGCATCATGGGCGCAATGCGTATCGATTCGCATCAGCACTTCTGGCGTTACCGCGCGGCCGACTATCCGTGGATCGGCCCCGGCATGGGCGTGCTCGCACGCGACTACCTGCCCGACGCGCTGTGGCCGCAGATGCATGCGCAGGCGCTCGGCGCGTCGATCGCGGTGCAGGCGCGCGCCGGGCGCGACGAGACGGCGTTCCTGCTCGATCTGGCGCGCGACGATGCGCGCATCGCGGCGGTGGTCGGCTGGGAGGATCTCGGTGCGCCGGCGCTGGCCGACCGTGTCGCCGAGTGGCGCAGTCCGAAGCTGCGCGGTTTTCGTCATCAGGTGCAGGACGAAGCCGACGTCGGCGCGTTCGTCGCCGATCCCGGCTTCAATCGCGGCGTCGCGTGGCTGCAGGCGAACGGCTACGTGTACGACGTGCTCGTGTTCGAGCGCCAGTTGCCTGACGTGCGTGCGTTTTGCGCGCGGCACGACGCGCACTGGCTCGTGCTCGACCACGTCGGCAAGCCGGCGCTCGCCGAGTTCGAACGCGACGACACGGCGTTCGCGCGCTGGCGCGCGTCGCTGCGCGAACTCGGCGCGCTGCCGCATGTCGCGTGCAAGCTGTCGGGGCTCGTGACCGAAGCCGACTGGCGGCGCGGCCTGCGCGCGCAGGACATCCGGCACATCGAGCAGTGCCTCGACGCGGCGCTCGACGCGTTTGGCCCGCAGCGGCTGATGTTCGGATCGGACTGGCCCGTATGCCTGCTCGCGGCGTCGTACGACGAAGTGGCGTCGCTGGTCGAGCGCTGGGCCGAGTCGCGGCTGTCGGCGGCCGAACGCGGCGCGCTGTGGGGCGGCACGGCCGCGCGTTGCTACGCGGTGCCGGGCGATGTGAAGCGCGGCATATAAAATAGGCGCGAACGGTCTGCCGATTCGTCGGGCCGTCCGGAACGAAACCGATTACCAGCGTCAACGTATGTCCATCCAGCCGATTCAGAACCGCCGCCTCTACCAGCAGATCGCCGACAAGCTCAGTGCGATGATCGAGTCCGGCGATTTCCCGCCGGGCAGCTATCTGCCGCCCGAGCGCGAACTCGCCGAACGGTTCGGCGTGTCGCGCACGTCGGTGCGCGAGGCGCTGATCGCGCTCGAAGTGAACGGGCTCGTCAGTGTGCGCGTCGGCGACGGCGTGAAGGTGCGCCAGCCCGAAGCGTCCGCCGCGCCCGAACCCGCGTCGGCGCCCGATGCGACGGTAACGGTCGCGCCGTTCTCGATCGTCGAGATCGATCCGGAGCTCGGCATCGCGCTCGATCTCGACACGGAAATCCCGCCGTTCGCGCTGCTGCAGGCGCGCCGGCTGATCGAGCCGGAAGCGGCGTCGCTGGCCGCGCAGCACGGCTCGGACGCGCAGATCGAAGGCATTCACGAAGCGTTCCTGCGCAATCAGGACGACAACCGCAGCGGCTCGCTCACGCACCCGGGCGACCGGCTGTTCCATATCCGCATCGCGGAAGCGAGCGACAATCCGGCATATGCGCTGATGATCAAGCAGTTGCTCGCGCACAAGTACGATCCGATGTTCCAGCGGCTGCAGTCGCTGTACATGCCGAACGACATGCCGCACCGGTCGGAGCGCGAGCATCGCGCGATCCTCGACGCGATCCGCGCGCGCGACCCCGATGCCGCGCGCCGTGCGATGGCCGAGCATCTCGACGAAGTGATCCGCATCTTCGGCCGCGCGCTCGACTGAGTGCGCGCGTCGATTCCCTGCAGGTTCGGAAGCGGCGGACGCGATGCACCCCCCTCCCGGCTGCCGACGCGGCCACCGTTCCGCACGAGGACGCCGGCCGCCGGGACCGAACGAACGCTGCGATGCGAGCGCCGCGCGCCGGCCCACCGGCACGCCGCTCGCGCGCCGAATGGAGTGTGACGAATGCGCGTGAACGATTGCCACAATTTTCACGACTTCCGCGAGTTGGCCCGGCGGCGGTTGCCGGGGCCGATCTTCAATTACATCGACGGCGCGGCCGACGATGAAGCCACGTATCGACGCAACACCAGTGCGTTCGAGCACTGCGATCTGGTGCCGAACGTGTTGCGCGGCGTGCGCGATGTCGATCTGTCGGTGACGGTCATGGGGCAGAAACTCGGCATGCCGGTTTATTGTTCGCCGACGGCGCTGCAACGCCTGTTTCATCACGACGGCGAGCGCGCGGTCGCCGCCGCGGCCGCGAAGTTCGACACGATGTTCGGGGTGTCGTCGCTCGGCACGGTGAGCCTGGAAGAAGCCCGTGCGATCAGCCAGGGTCCGCAGGTGTACCAGTTCTACTTTCACAAGGATCGCGGCCTCAACCGCGAGATGATGAACCGCTCGCGGCAGGCCGGCGTGAACGTGATGATGCTGACCGTGGACAGCATCACCGGGGGAAATCGCGAGCGCGACAAGCGCACGGGCTTCTCGATTCCGTTCCGGCTGACGCTCGCGGGGCTGACCGAGTTCGCGTTGAAGCCGGCCTGGGCATTCAACTATCTGACCCACGAGCGGTTCCGTTTGCCGCAACTCGACCGGCACGTCGACATGGGCGGCGGCGCGATGTCGATCAGCCGCTACTTCACGGACATGCTCGATCCGTCGATGTCATGGGACGACGTCGCCGCGATGGTGCGAGAGTGGAACGGACAGTTTTGCCTGAAAGGCGTGATGTCGGTCGACGACGCGCGCAGGGCCGTGGACATCGGCTGTACCGGCATCGTGTTGTCGAACCACGGCGGGCGGCAACTGGACGGTTCGCGCGCTGCGTTCGATCAGCTTGCCGAGATCGTCGACGCGGTGGGCGACCGGATCGACGTGATGATGGACGGCGGCGTGCAGCGAGGTTCGCACGTACTGAAAGCGCTGGCGCTGGGTGCGAAGGCGGTCGGCCTCGGGCGTTACTACCTGTTCCCGCTCGCCGCCGCAGGCCAGCCCGGCGTCGAGCGCGCGTTGCAGCTGATGCGGGCGGAGATCGAACGGGACATGCGGCTGATGGGCTGCGCGTCCGTTGCGCAGCTCGGGCGGCATCAGCTGCGCTTTCGCTGACGGCGGGTGCGGCGCCGTTCGGGCCCGCACGCCGGCCGGTATCGTGCTCAGAAGCGATCCGCGCGATACGGCGCCGGATCGGTGAACGGCGCCTCGCCGGTCATCATCTCGGCCAGCAGCCGCCCGGTGACGGGGCCGAGCGTCAGCCCGTGATGGTTGTGCCCGAACGCGAACCACAGCCCGCGATGCGCGGGCGCGGGGCCGATCACCGGGCGCATGTCGGGCGTGCACGGCCGGAAGCCGAGCCACGGCTGCGGGTCGAGCCGCTCGCCGAACCCGAACACCGGCCGCGCGACGCGTTCCGCGCGCTCGAGCTGCACGCCCGTCGGCGGAAGCCCGCGCCGCGCGATCTCGACGCCCGTCGTCAGCCGTAGCCCGCGCCGCATCGGCGCGATCACGTAACCGTATTCGCGATCGACGATCGGCGCCGACGGCACGCCGCGCGCGGACGGCGCGTAGTGCATGTGATAGCCGCGCTTCTCGCGCAGCGGGATCTTGTAGCCGAACTTGCCGAACACGGTATCGGACCACGGGCCGAGCGCGACGACGACGGCCGGCGCGGCCGCCGGGCCGTCGTCGGTCCGGACCTGCCAGCCGGGCGACAACGCGTCGAGGCTCGCGGCGTCGCCCGTCAGCAGCGTGCCGCCGCCTTGCACGAACAGTTGCGCATACGCTTTGACGAGCGCGGCCGGATCGACGACGCTTTTCGGGTCGAGCCAGTGCAGTGCGCCGCAAAAGCCCGGTGCGAGGCTCGGTTCGTGCGCGAGCAGCGCGGCCGCGTCGAGCGGCGTGATGCCGAGCCCGTGGCGGCGCGCGGTGAGGCCGGCCTCGGCCACGCCGCGTTCGAACGCCGCCGGCGTGCGGAACGCCTCCAGCCAGCCGCTCGCGCGGATCAGTTCGCCGGCGCCTGCCCGCGCGATCAGCGCGTCGTGTTCGACGATGCAGCGTTCGATCAGCGGCAGCATGTCGCGCGAGGCCGCCGCGTGGCGCAGCGGCGCCGATTCCCACCAGAACCGTGCGAGCCACGGCGCGAACGCGGGCAGCGACGCACTGTGCCAGTAGAGATCGGTCGAGCGGTTCAGCGCATAGCGCATCAGCGTGAACGGGCTGCGCGGGAACGGATACGGTTCGACCGACGAGCGCTCGATCAGCCCCGCATTGCCGAAGCTCGTGCCTTCGCCGGGCGCGCCGCGATCGACGAGGGCAACCTTGCGGCCGCGATCCTGCAGGTGCAGCGCGGCGGAGACGCCGACGATGCCGGCGCCGAGAACGATGACGTCGAAATCCATCGATGGTGAGTGACGGTTGGCGGGGCGCCTGCCCGCGGTACGGTGCGCGCGCCCGGGTTGGAGAGTGTTCGAGCTGCAAGCATACTCGCGGCGGCGCGCGGCACCAAGGGGCGCGTCGCTAGCGGGGCAGGTCGCGCCACGCGGCCGAAAGCCGACGCGCGGCGTCGAAGCACACCGCGTCGTCGCCGGGCGCACCGATCAACTGCACGCCGACCGGCAGTTCGCCCGATGCGAAGCACGGCGCGCTGACGACCGGCAGTCCCGCGAATGAGATCGGCTCGGTCTGTCGTGACGCCGGTGATCGCGAATGCGGGTGTTCAAGTTGGCGGGGAGGCGGTTAGGGGAGACGTCGGCTGATTTGTCGGCGATGGGTGGCTCAGAGGTATCGCGGTTGTTCGCGCAACCGAACGCGAGAAGGTACTCGCGTCCGGTGCGTGGGCAGATCGTGTGACAACGGCTATCTGCAGTCGAGCGTCAGCATTGCGATGCCGTGATTCGTCAATCGACTGTGCAGTTTGTCGAGCCGACCGTGGAGGTAGTTGCAGACGGCGGCCCCATGCACTGGAAAACGTTCTGACTCACCAAGTAAGACCATATGAATTTTGAGGCAGCCGCGCATCCAATCCGCTGATCGATCCTGAGGCGTTGGCACTGAACCAACGATGGATGCCACACTGCCCAAATCACCGAAACAGCCCCAATTCCCCATACTTCCCACGATTTCTCCCGGGTGTATCCCACTGGTTGTCCACGCGACTTTCTACCTAAGATGAAGGAATCGTGCGCGTTAATTCGGTACCTGCACGCGCATGGAGGGAGGCAGTAGGCAGCGTCGGGACCGACGCCAGCGGATGTTCCCGTCATGGATGCGAAAGTGAGCGCGTCCGCTGCCAGTTTTGCGACTGCAGCGGCGCCAACGGGCGCGGCGGCAATGGCCGCGCGGACGGCGTCCGGCCGCCTTGGCCGAATCGCTTCGCTGCGCCACGCGTTTCTCGCAATCGTTTGCGTTCTGAGTGCTGCTCCCGCCGTGCTAGCCGGGGTTCCCGCCGATGCCGACGATACGCCCGACACCGTGCGCATCGCCGCCGCCGCGAGCCCCGCCGATTCCCGCGATCCCGCCATTTCGTCACACGACACGGCCGTGCGTCAGGTCGTGCTCGGCATCATCAGCTTCACGCGCTGGCCGACGACCCCCGTTCGCCTGCATTTGTGCGTGACGGGCCGGCCCGACTACGCACGCGGTCTGATCGACACGCTGCAGGCAGGCTCGACGCTGCTCGACGTGCAGCGCGTGCGCTTCGACGATCCCGCGCTCGGCATGGTCTGCGACGTCGTCTATCTCGGCACCCTGAGCGAAGACGAGAAAACACGGGTGAGGGCAGCAGTGGCCGGCCATCCTGTCCTGACGATCTCGGAGCACGATCCGTCGTGCACCGCAGGCGGCATGTTCTGTCTCAACGTCGACGGCGAACGCGTGTCGTTCGACATCAATCTCGACGCCGTCGCGCGCAGCGGCGTGCGCGTGCATCCGAACGTCCTCAATCTCGCACGACGGCCGGTGACGCCATGACACGGTCCGCACCCTCCGTTTCCGCTTCGCGCCCGCCGCGCCCGACGCTGCAAAGCGTGTTGCGCCGCGCGCACCTGCGTCTCGCGTTCGTCGCCGTGACGATGGCCGCGGTGTCGTTGATCGTCGTCGCCGTGATCGCGTTGCGAGCCTATGCCGGCAACAACCTGAACCTGCTGGCGCGCTCGCTCGGCTATACGGTCGAGGCGGCGCTCGTGTTCGGCGATCGCATCGCGGCGAACGAAGCGATCGGGATGATCGCCGGCGACGAGGACGTCGCGCAGGTGGTCGTCACCGACAGCAAGGGACAACTGTTCGCGACGTGGCAGTTGCCGGCCGGAAACGGGATCGTGCGGCTCGAGCGCGCCGTCGCCGACGTGGCGCTGCCCGGGCCGGTCACCGTGCCGGTGATGCATGACGGCATCATCGTCGGCCACGTCGTCGTGCGCGGCCGCGGGCACCAGTTCTTCGGCTTCCTGCTCGGCGGCGTCGGCGGCATTCTCGGCTGCCTGGCCCTCAGCGTATTCGGTGCGTATGTCAGCTCGAAGCGTCTGCTGCGCGATATCGTTTCGCCGCTGCGCGCGCTGGCGGGTGTCGCGCACGCGGTGCGACGCGAGCGTGCGTTCGGGCGGCGCGTCGAGCCCGCGGCGATCGCCGAACTCAACCAGCTCGGCGACGACTTCAACGCGCTGCTCGACGAATTCGAAGACTGGCAGAACACGCTGCGTGACGAGAACGCGTCGCTCGAGCACAAGGCGACGCACGATGCACTCACCGGGTTGCCCAATCGCGTGCAGTTCGAATCGCGCCTCGCGCTTGCGCTTTGCGATGCCACGTTGACGGGGCAGCGAGTCGCCGTTCTTTATCTCGACTGCGACCGCTTCAAGGAGATCAACGATTGTCTCGGCCACGACGCCGGCGACGCGGTGCTGATCGGCATCGCGTCGCGGCTGCGCACGCGGGTGCGCGAGGCCGATCTCGTCGCGCGCCTGGGCGGCGACGAATTTGCGGTGATGCTGGCGTCGGTGCCCGAGGCGGGTAGCGTGGGCCGGATCGCCGACGAGATTTTGTCCGGCATGGCGCCGTCGATCGAGCTGTCCGACGGCCGCGTGGTGGCCACCATGATGAGTGCCGGCATTGCGCTGTATCCCGATCACGCGTCGGACGCGAGCGGCTTGCTGCGGGCGGCGGATATCGCGATGTACCGCGCCAAGCGCGCGCGGCCGGGATCGTGGCGGTTGGCGGAGAGCGTTGCAGGGCCGGTGTGACGTTGATCGACTCGCGCTGCGGGCGAGGCCGCAGCGGCGGTTAAAAGAAGCGCTTGCAGAGCGGGCGCGATAGAAGGGGATGCGAAATGAACCACTCGTTTCCTTTGAGCATGGGGCGGATGTGCGTCGGGAGTGCGCTGCTGCTGGGCATGCTGCTGGGGGGCTGCAAGACGCCGCCGCTTCATCGCGGGCTGACGCAGACGCAGGTCACGGCGCTGAAGTCGGCCGGGTTCCAGGAGACCGGGCAGGGGTTCGAGTTCGGTTCGACCGGGCCGATCCTGTTCGATTTCGATCGGTACAACCTCAAGCCGGATGTGCGGCGGATCGTCGAACGGATCGGTCGGACGTTGCAGTCGGCGGGGATCAACGGGGTGCGGGTTTATGGATACTCGGACGATGAAGGGGAGGCGGCTTACGATTTGGAGTTGTCGAGACGGCGGGCCGAAGTCGTTGCTGTCGAACTGGTCGACGTCGGACTCGATGCGAAGCGGATCGCGATCGTCGGGAAAGGGAAGCGCGATCCGGTAGGGGACAACAAGACGCCGGCAGGGCGGGCGCAGAATCGGCGGGCGGCGATCGTGGTTTCGCCGCGGTGAGGGAGGTGCGCCGCAATATCGATTGCACACCTGCCGACCAGTAGGCTGTCTAGTATGGTTGCTCAAACACTGCCGCCGGAATGTCCTGGAGCGGTCAGTTCGTTTCAACTGTTTCCTGCCATTGTCACGCAGACGCCTGAGGATGCAGTGTCACGGTTTTCATTGCAGGCCGTCGCGCTGCGTCGGCGCGGCGTGCCGCCTCCGGGGCCCAGCCGGTGGTCTCTTTTTCGGATTTTCAGGGCTCGAACGAAAACGTTTGCGGACGTCTTTCAAGCAGTCGGGTTTTACCCTACATTATCGGGGCTGCGGGCCGGCGAGCCGGCTCATGGAACCTGAGATCACACGCAAGGAACAAGAATGAGTTTCGCTCCGAACGGGGGTATTCCCAGTGGATTGGGCGGCAGTGCGCTCGGCTCGTTGAGCGCGCTCGGGGGCCTCGCCGGCCCGGTGGCGTCGAGCGTGGCCGGCAGCCTCGGGCCGCTCGCCGGCCTGGCCGGGCACGTCGACACCGTGCAGCGCGCGATGCAACTCGCGCAGACCGGCTTCTCGCTGATGGACAAGACGCCCGGCGCGATTGCCGAGGCGATCAACGGCGCTGCCAACCCGGCACGCCTGACCCAGCTCAACCGCTACGTGACGCTCGACACGCCGCTCGGCCCGGATGTGCTGTTGGTCAGCGCGGCCGTCGTCGACGAGCACGTGAACCGGTTGCCGGAAATCCACCTCGACCTGCTGTCGCATCGCCACGACCTGCGCCCGGAGGATCTGATCGGCCAGCAGATCAAGATCCGCTTCGACCAGCAGGCGCGACTGTCGACGCTCGAACGCGTCGTGGCGTCGGGCACCGGCGACAACGACCGCTATTTCGACGGCTACGTCGCGTCGTTCGACCGCGCCGGCAACCCCGGGAACGTCACGCAATACCACCTGACGGCCGTGCCGTGGTTCTGGTTTCTGACGCGCTCGACCGACTGCCGGATCTTCCAGAACAAGACCGCGCAGGACATCCTCACAGAGATCTTCCAGGAACACGGTTTTTCCGATTTCACGTTCGACATCCGGACGAGCCAGAAGCCGCTCGAGTACGTCGTGATGTACCAGGAGAGCTACTACAATTTCTGCGCGCGGCTGATGGAGCAGGAGGGGCTCGTGTGGACGCACCGCTACGAGAAGGACAAGCACTTTCTCGTGATCGGCGACACGAACCTGCTGTTCCGCCCGATCGAGGGGCTCGCCACCGTGCCGTTCGCCGCGACCGAGGCCAGCGAGAGCAGCGGCATCGACCAGTTGCACGAAGGCCGGCGTTTCGGCGTCGGCAAGGTCACGTTCCGCGACTTCAATTACCAGAATCCGTCGTCGCCGCTGATGCTGGTGGAGGCCGGGCCGCAAAACCTCAAGCATGCGCGGCTCGATGCGACCGAGCGGTTCGAGCACCAGTCGCTGTACGACCACGGCGACGACGGCAACCGCTACGCGCGTTACGCGATGGAGGCCGAGGAGGCGCAAGCCCATCGTTATACCGGCGGCGGTTATGCGTGGCGCATGACGACGGCTGGCGCCGTGACCGTCGCGAACCACCCCGTCCTCGAAAACAACCAGGAGTACGTGATCCTGCACGTGCGTCACGAGGCCGTGAACGACTATACGCAGCACAGCGCGAAGCTGCCGTACCGCAACAGCTTCTCGCTGCTGCCGAAGAAGATCCCGTACCGCGCGCCGCGCGCGACGCCGAAGCCGGTGATTCACGGCACGCAGTCGGCGATCGTCGTCGGGCCGAAGGGCGAGGAAATCTATACGAACGGCAGCGCGGTGAAGGTGCATTTCCCGTGGGACCGGCGCGGCAAGAAGGACGGCTCCGATTCGATGTGGGTGCGCGTGTCGCAACCGTGGGCGGGCGACGGCTGGGGCGCGGCCGCGATTCCGCGGATCAAGCAGGAAGTGCTGGTGGCGTTCAACCAAGGCGATCCGGATAACCCGGTGATCGTCGGCCGCGTGTTCAACGGCGAGCAGGGCAACCCGTATCACGGCGCGGCCGGCCAGACGATGGGGATCAAGAGCCAGACGCACAAGGGGCAGGGGTCGAACGAGTTGCTGATGAGCGACGTCAATGGTGCACAGATGTTCTACATGCATGCGCAGAAAGACATGCATACCGTTGTCGAGGACGCGCAATGGACTCAAGTTCTCAAAGGCGACCGGACCGTCGAGGTCGGCAAGGGCAACCATACGACGGCTGTCGCGGTTGGCAACCTGTCGGACGTTGTCGTGCAAGGTAATACGCTGCATCAGACTCCGCAGGGTGTGCACACACTGGAAGCCAAGGAACTCTGGATCAAGATCGGCGGCGACGGCGGCACGCGTATCCACATGACTGCTGACTCGATCGATATCTACAAGGGCGAGTCGGTGATCCACCTGGACGACAGCAACATCAATATCCAGGCTGCTCGAACCGACATCAATCCGAAGAACGGCTAACACCAATAAGGATAACAAAGCATGTACCAGATGCAGGAAGGCACGTTGGCGCTGCCCGTGGAGTGGCAGGACAAAACGATGAACGTATTTGTGTCGGCAGCGACTGGCACGGAAGGCGTGAGTTTCGTGATCACGCGCGAGCGACTGCCGTGGGGCATGAAGTTCGCCGAATATGTGTCAAGCGAAATCCGGAAGGTGGCGAAGCAGGTTCCAGACTATGCCGAGGTGGCAAATGAAGACGCCACCGTATCCGGGCGCGCCGCGCATGTGCACGAGTTTACGTGGACGAACAACCAGGCGCCCATTCACCAGCGGCTGACGATGGTGGAATACGGGCAGGTTGTCCTGATGCTCACCTTTACTGCGCCCGGCACGCTGAGTGACACACAGCGCGAACAAATCCGGGCGGTGATTCAGAGCCTTCAGTTGCGCGATCCGATCTGAGGCTGCAATGTCGGACACGCCGAATTACGACGAGCCGAGCGGCAGCCCACAGGAACGTCTCGATCAGATCGCCAGGCTGGAGGACGGTGAAGCCGCGAAAGCGGCCGAGCAGCCGTTTTACGAGCACCTCAACTACGGGATGCTTGGCGCCGATGCGGGCCTGACCGCCGTTGAGGGGACGGCCGCCGGGCTGAGTGCGGCCGGTACAGCGCTGGCTGGTGGCGCGACCGGCGGGGCGGCACTGGGTGCGGGCGCGGTCGCGGCGGGCACTGTCATGCTCCCGCTCGCGATTGCAGTCGGTGGCGCCTGGGCACTCGACAAGGTTGGTTTCACTGGATGGCTCTCCGGGCAATTCACGCGGGTCGGCGATGCACTGGGCCTGACGATCGGCCACGGCGATCCGCATCCCGCCTGCGTAGGCGATCGCATCGCGCATTCGTCGGGGTTTATGGGAATCCTCACCGGCATTGCCGTCGGGGTGGCGATCGGTGTTGCGGTGGCGGCTACTGTGGCGACTGGCGGACTCGTCGGCGGGTTGATCGTCGGGGCGTGCCTGGCGGGCGGCCTGACGCTTGGTGGTGCGCTTGCGTCGGCCAGTCAGAGCATGGGCAGCAACTGTGGGGAGATCAAGACTGGATCGGACAATGTGTACTTCGAGGGCAAAAAGGTCGCGCGTGTCACGGATCTGGTGAAGTGTGATCACCATTCGAGCGCACCGCAGGCGCTCGTCGACGGCAGCAAAACCGTGTTCGTCAACGGGCTGCCGCTGGTGCGGATCGGCCACGAGACCCACTGTAGCGGTAAAGTCAATTCGGGGCGCAACAGCATCTGGATCGACAAGACGACCGGAAATTATGGCCCGAAGAACCCGGAGCTGTCCGCGACGCAGGAATTCCTGGCGGGTTTGATCGGCGGGATTGTAGGCGGCGGAGTTGGAAAAGTTGGCGGCAAGGGGCTGCGGGCGGTGCGCGAAAAATTCCGGCCCGAGCCCACCCGGTCGGCAGAGCAGAGGGGTATCAAGGACGAGAATCGACCGAAGTGCAAGGACCCGGTTGATCCGGTATCCGGAGAAATGCTGGAGATCCGCACGGATCTGACCATTCCTGGAATCCTGCCTCTTGAGTTCAAACGACGCTATCGGACTCGATCGGACGATCATGGATTGCTCGGTCACCGCTGGTCGGACAACTGGTCGCAGCGATTGGCGTTCGATGGTGGCCGCTTCGTGCGATTCCACGATGGCGCAGGTCTGGTGATCGGTTTTGACGCGCCGGATATGGCGCTCAACGGCATTAACCTGCGTGAGCCGCGTTATCGGCTGGTCGGAAGCCGACTCGAACCGCGCATCTTCGATCGTGACACTCGGCAACTGCGTATTTTCGCGCCGCTCGTCGACGGGCGCTCGTCTCGCCTCGAACGGATCGAGGACCTCGACGGCAACGCGATCGTTCTTTCCTACGATACTGCTGGCCGTTTGAGCGGCATGGTCCATAGCGATGGCTATCGGCTCGAGATTGCCTATCTTGGCCGCGACCGTCAGCTGCAACGGATCGTTCTCCATGAGGCGGACGGTGGTTCCAGAACGCTTGTGGGCTACGACTACCAGAACGGCATGCTTACCCATGTGGCGAGCTTCCAGTTTGGGCAGTTCTATTACGCGTACGACGAACACGGCTGGATGACCCAATGGCGGGATACAGATCAGACCGATGTTCGATATCGGTACGACACCGCTGGTCGTGTAGTCGAGACAGGTACACGGCAGGGCTATCACACGGGCCGATTCATCTACGAAGCCGGCTGCACACGCGTGATTGACGTCGACGGCGAATGGACCTACGCCTATAACGACGAAGGTCTTGTAACGGCCGAAACTGATCCGCTCGGCCATTGCACTTGCTCCGAATGGGAACTTGGTCGTTTGATGGCTCGGATCGATCCGCTTGGTCGACGGACGGACTATCGATACGACGAGCGAGGCCAACTGACTTCGGTCGTCGAAAGCTCGGGAAGGACAGTTGACTTCGATTATGACGATGAGCAGCGCCTAACCGGGGTGCGCTTGCCGAACGGCGGCACGATCAAGCTCGAGTACGACCATCTGTATCGGTTGATTGCACGGACCGAGCCTGACGGCAACAAAACGACCTATCGCTATGGGCCCCGTGGCGAACTGCTGCGAGTGGTTCAAGGTGATCGCGAGACGCGCCTGGACTACGATGACCGGCTGCGGCTGACCGACATCGAATTGCCGACGGGGGCGCGCTTTAGGCGCAAGATTGACGTGCTGGGCCGGCTGTTGGAGGAAACGTCGCCCGATGGGCATGTGACGCGTTACGACTATGCTGACGGCCCGGCAAATCCACGCGGTCTGCTGAGTGCGGTTACGCGCCCTGATGGATCCGTGTCGCGGACGCGATACAACAGCGAGGGCCTCCCAGTCGAATGGATCGATCCGCTCGGTCGCATGATCCAGCGAACCTATGGCCCATTCGATTTGCTGACGGCGTCTATCGATGCCGCTGGTCATGCCACACGCTTCGAGTATGACCATGCGACCAGGTTGACGAAGGTCATCAACGCGCTGGGCGAGTCCTACACGTACCGGTACGACGCGGCTGGACGTCTCACGGCCGAGGTCGACTGGGGAGGGCGCGAGACTCGATACGAGCGCGATCCTACCGGTCGCCTGATAAGCAAGACGTTGCCGGACGGTGGGCAGTGGCGCTATTCGTACGATACATACGACCGGCTCATCGAGGTCGACGCGGGTGACGTGCGACTGGCCTATCGTTACGATGCAGTCGGAAGACTGGCATCGGCGGAGGTGCAGGGTGAGCGCTCTCACGTGACGCGCTTTGCTTACGACAGGAACGGACGCGTGATCGGTGAGGATCAGCATGGCGAACTGTTGCGGCACGTCTACGACGCTAATGGTCAGCGACGCCTGCGGATGACGCCTCGGCGGGAAACGGTCTATGCATATGATGCGTTGGGTGCACTGATCCAGGTGAGCGGGCTAACGATCCGGCGCGACGGCGTGGGACGCGAGATCGGTCGGCAAGCGGGGGAGTTCGTTGCGCAGCAAACCTACGACATGCTTGGCCGCATTCACCGACAAATCGCGGGTCCTGCGGCAGCGTTCGATGCCTTACAAACCGACCCAGCCCGCGCGTTCGAGCAATTGACGAGGCACGTCTATCACTACGACGCTGCCGGACAACTTGAGCGAGTCGACACTGACGCCGATACGCTCAAGTACCGGCGTGACGCACGCGGCCAGATCGTCTCCGTGGATAGTCTGCTTCAGACTGCCGAACACTTCCGCTATGACGCGGTGATGAACATTGCTGCGCATGGGCGTCAAGCTCCTGTGGATGCTCATCATTATGGTCGGGGCGGCCTGCCGGAACGAATCGGCTATGCACGCTACCGGTACGACGCGCGTGGCCGCACAATCGAGAAAACGGTCGAACAGCCGGGGTTTCGGCCGAAGACATGGCAATACACGTGGGACGGCCTTAACCGGATCGTAAAGGTCAAGACACCTGAACGAGGTGTCTGGCTGTACCAATACGATGCTTTCAACCGCCGGATCGAGAAGCAGCAAGTTGGCGGTCGCGAAGCAGTGAAGTACGTTTGGGACGGTTCGACGCTGGCTGAGCGCTGGATCGAGCAGCGGGACGGTACGACGGGACAGGTGGTGACGTGGCATATCGAGCCAGAGACCTTGTCGCCACTGGCGCAGGAGACTGACGATGGTCTGTACCCTATCGTGACCGATCAGATTGGCCAGCCGAAGGCGGTGTTCGACGTACGCGGCAAGACAATCTTCAAGGCCTCCCATACACTCTGGGGGAAAGTGTTGCCGATACGAGGCGCAGCTAACGATGGCGATGTTGCGCCCATCGATGCGACGCTGCGGTTCCCGGGACAATGGTTCGACGAAGAATTGGGGCTGCACTACAACCTGCATCGCTATTACGACCCGGACTCAGCCCAGTATCTGAGCGTTGATCCGCTCGGGCTTGCGGGCGGATTCCGGACCCAGGGCTACGTTCATGAACCCAGCGAGTGGGTTGATCCGTTCGGGTTACAGCAATGCCCAGAACGGGAAGTCAATGGAACGAAGATATACGGCAAGGGGCAGAAGGACGGAACACCGGGGCACGATCAGTTCTCAGAGATGATTGCCAACAAACTTGCGATGAGTGGCAAATTCAAGGAAATTTATCTGAATCGATCCTACAATTTTGCTACTGATAATGCCGTTTCAGCGCGACGCCCCGACATTATGGCGGTAGATGTTAATGGTAGGGTGCATGCGATCGAAATGGCTTCCCGGACCGACATGGGGACAAAGTTGCGAACGCTAACTACGCGTAACTATGATGCAATGCAAAATCTTCCACCAAATGCGCGCGGGGATATACTCGTGTTTGAGCATCCTTATGATGCGCAGATGATAAAGACGGATTTGGATAATTTGATATCAGGGATTTGAGAGGATATGAGTACGGGAATCGTAATTTATGGGACTAGTCCGACTCAGGTCATCTCCACTCTAGAGGTGGCTGAAGATCTATTTCGTCAACTAGGCTCGGAGGCAACCAGGGCGATGTTTTTTAAATTCGTCGTTCGAGGCGGGGAGAGAACTGTTGACGATCAAGAAACATCTCTCCCTGATCTGAGGTCAAAAATATCGAATGGGGAAGTTTCCGCATTTCAGGTATTTAATGACGGAAAAAAAGTTGACGTTCCGGCTATTTCGTTTGGTTGCAATGTCCCGGAATTTGGGGGGCTATCATTTGTCGATGTTCAGATCGAGAGGTCGGTGTGTGAGATAAATAAAGAGATAGAAAAATTTCTTGAGGACGTTGTGGTGCACTTGAGTTGCAAATATGCCATTGTGTACGATGCGGAAAAGTCGTCGATTGCGTATAAATACTCGACCGGGGTGAATTTGGTTAGGATTTTCCCTTTTGAGAATACGGCACTTTTCACGCGAGAACTTCCCGGTAGGGTGCCGGGCTCGGCGAGTTATGAACGAGAAAAGCTCAGGATGATTTATCCTTTGAACGTACTCAACGAGAATCACATGGAGATTCGAATCGATGATATTTCATTGAGGGAGTGGATTATGTCTGATTCATCTCGGGGCTCCTTGAAAAGTATTCCAAACAATATGTGGCTCTGGGCCGTTGAGGATGCAGATTTGACCGCAGTAAACAACGCTTGTGGAGAAGCAGGGATATTGCTCGCTTGGCAAAAGGCACCTGCGAATAAGCCGGCGCGGAAATTGCCCTGAGGTCATTTTCGGAAGGCGTGAATCGTAACTAAATTACACGTTTGCGGATCTGGGGAAATTATCGTCTCGCTAATGGCGTCGACGACCTGTCCGTGGGTCTTCCGCCGCCGACGGAGTAGGGAGGAATGGAAAAAGCTAACAAAGTATCTGTCTGGGTTGGAAAGTTCGCTGACGACGATGATCTTACGGACTACATCGAGAACGCTTGCGACGAGAAAGGTGACGCTTCCAATCAGTTTCGAGACGATACCGGAATTGACTGGATTGACGATGACTTCCGTGAAGCGGGCATGCTGCAACCGGATCTAAGCCTCCGAAAGAATCTTGTAGGATTTTCTTGGATCGATAGTTTTGCTGACGTGCTGATTCCCGAGCTCGAAGCTATGCGCGGTGTTGATGACAATGGTCTGATCTACTTTATAACTTCGAATACGAGGGCGCATACGAGCCGCCACTTCCGGCTGACCGGGAACCGTTCGCGCGCAGGTATTCATTCCGGTTCTGCTCGCGCTGCTCATACCCAGGCACTGCGCGACCGAAACTATCGCTCCCACCCGCACCGAGCGCGACGCGGTTCGGAGCCGAGACAAAATCGGGTTCGTGTTTAAAAGAAGGCGGGGATGCCACGAGCGCATCGCTCGTCACCTGCAACGGCCGCGTATCCGGCGTATCGAACGCGCTACGTTCGTCAGGCGCAGCGAACTGCACGCGTCGGCGGCTCATCCGCGCCGCATATCCATCATCCATATCGAGCCGGGCAGTTTCTCGTCTCTCGCGCAGGAGACCGAGGATGGTCTATATCCGATCCTGACCGACCAGATCGGCCTGCCGAGAGCAGTGCTCGACGAACAAGGCCAGCCGATGTGGAGGGCCGCGTATTCGTTGTGGGGAAAACTGCTGCCGGTTAGGCGAGCAGCGAACAACATACAGAACACGCCGATCGACACGACGCTACGCTTCCCTGGTCAATGGGCAGACGATGAGACCGGGCTCAGCTACATTCGGTTGGATGGGAACCAGAAACGTCGTTCTATCCGGCAGCAGGATCCGGTGGACAGAATCAGTTCATGGGAACAACGAAATCGTGGTCTGACGACTGGATTATTCCGGTCGACAAATCAATGTGACCGTCATGGATCAAGATATTCAAGATATGTTTCGGCGCTACCGCGATCGAGGTGTTGATTTGCAACAGCTACGCGCATGGTTAGATAACCAAGGAGCACGCGTCGAAGCACAAATTCCACGAGGTCAGTTGCTGAAACTTCGGCGGGGAAGCGAAGCCCAGAGCAACGGAGCGATCGCTCAGTTGCTGCCCGCGTGCACGCACTGCCGTGGTATCGGGTTGCCCAAGCAGTTCGTGTCGCGCATGGAGTATCAGCAATATTCACAACGCCGTGATGCTACTGTTGCAAACGGAATTCTTACGGAAATCGTTCCGCCGCTTTTTGATTCCGAGGGCCCAGGCTCGGCAGGTTCTGCAATGTACTATCGTTGCGCTCAGTGTCATTCGATTTGGGTATTCGTGGAACCTGAGAGGGCGGAAAATGGATCATGGAATAGAGTTATTTAAATTAAATTCCATATGGCCCGTCGGCAAAAAGGGCGTGGTGACCAAGGGCAGTCATGTGCCTGTGGTGCTGGATATGCAAGACTGTAATTGGGCGTCGTTGCCCCGCAAGGCGAGGATCGAGATTGAGCCAGGTAGGCTGATCATCACGCAGCTGTAAGCGCAACGCCGCGAGATGCGGCCGCGCTGCGCGACATCACGCAGCGCGCCGGACAGGGTAGAGCAGCCGCAAGCGGCAGCCACCCTAAACCCCGCATCACCAAGCGATATCGCAAGACGATCGTGACGTCCCCGCACCGCCGGTAGCCGTGCATTTCGTCCCCGATCCGTTGTCATAGAACGTTCGCGTCTCCGGTTGCGGCACCGACGGATCGAACGGATTCGGCACGCCGTGCGGACCGCGCGGCGCATCGTACGGCCGCTGGGGCGCATACGCACCCCTACCTCCAACTGACCGAGAGCCGTTCGCGCGCAGGTATTCATTCCAGTTCTGTTCGCGCTGCACATACCCGGGCCCTACGCGACCCAAACTATCGCTCCCGCCCGCGCCAAGCGCGACGCGGTTCGGAGCCGAGACAAAATCGGGTTCTTGTTTAGAGGAGGGCGGCGATGCCACGAGCGCATCGCTCGTCACCCGCAACGGCCGCGTATCCGGCGTATCGAACGGGCTACGTTCGGCAGGCGCAGCGAACTGCACGCGTCGGCGGTTCATCCGTGCCGCATGCCCATCCTCCCGAGCAGCAGCACGCCGCTCCGATCGAAATACATTGGCACCGGCCGACCGATCGGTCAGCGCATCGCGTCCCGAAGCATGGGCAGTCGAAACAGAAAGCGCGCACGCGATCGCGGCGGCGGAAGAGAGGCGGACGGAGTAATTCATGGGCGATCCGAAGCAGGCGATGTGCATTGAACAAAACGGCAGATCAATCACTGGCTGGCTGCTGGGCGACGAGCGGGTTCGGCGCGGCCCTGAGGCGATTGCGAGGCGCGGCGGGCGCGACTTGCACGAAGGCTGGCTGGATTGCGGAAACGAGGTCGCATTATTTCACGGATATATCAAAAAGCTTTCAGATCGTTTAGTTTTCCCGCTAAACGGAAATTTTTACCGCCTCGCGCAGCGCCCCGTCCTGGTGCGCACGCCCACAATCATCAGTCGATTGATTTCCAGCGCCCGGGCCGCCGGCAGCTCGAAAAATGCGCCGGCGCGAATCCCCCATCGCTGAAAACCCCGCCCAGCAAGGAATCCGCCCCGATCCCCGTGCCGAATAGCAACCCGATTGCACTCGAAGCAAACGTTCTCGCCCCGCCGAGGTTGCGCCGCAGTCGCCACCCATCCATCTCAAAAACGTACGTGTTTTCCCTCAATCGACAGGCATTTTTGACAGACGATTGAAAAACGCCCATATAATTTCGGCTGCCTTGCCAACAGCTGTCGGACCATCCCTCCGAACCAGCGATTTGGCAAGCGGGGCAGGCGAAACGCTTGCGCAATGCAAGACGCATCACGATGTCTTTCCGAACCAGACGTCCCTTTCGGGGACTGCAAGAGCCGGGCCCCGCTACGCAACATTCCGCCGGAGTTCCGTCTTCTATGTGTCTCGGGCGTGTCCCATGTCCTCGCCCCGGGTGCTGTTCGATTGCGCAAGTCATGCCGCCTTTGCCCGTATGACTAAACAACATCGAGGAGCTCCCAGATGACGCTGTCCCGTCTTACGTCCATTTCCGTCGCCGCCGTGCTGTTCGCCGCGGGCGCCGCCGCCGCGCAAGCGGAAACCGTGAAGATCGCCATCGCTGGTCCGATGAGCGGCTCGGTCGCCCAATACGGCGACATGGTGAAGGCCGGCGCGCTGACCGCGATCGAACAGATCAACGCGGCAGGCGGTGCGGGCGGCAACAAGTTCGAAGTCGTGCTGATGGACGACGCGTGCGAACCGAAGCAGGCCGTCGCCGTCGCCAACAAGATCGTCAGCCAGAAGATCAAGTACGTGATCGGCCACGTGTGCTCGGGTTCGACGATTCCCGCGTCGGACATCTACGAGAACGAAGGCATCGTGATGGTCACGCCGTCGGCCACCGCGCCGCAGCTGACCGAAGGCAAGAAGCGTCACTTCATCTTCCGCACGATCGGCCGCGACGACCAGCAAGGCCCGGCCGCCGCGCACTACATCATCAACAACGTGAAGCCGAAGAAGGTCGCGGTCCTGCACGACAAGCAGTCGTACGGCCAGGGCATCGCGTCGTCGGTGAAGAAGGACCTCGAAGCCGCGAAGATCCCGGTCGTGCTGTTCGAAGGCATCAACGCCGGCGATTCGGACTACTCGGCGATCATCACGAAGCTGAAGTCGCAAGGCGTCGATTTCGTCTACTTCGGCGGCTACCACCCGGAAATGGGCCTGCTGATGCGCCAGGCGCGCGAGCAGGGCGTGAAGGCGACGTTCATGGGGCCTGAAGGCGTCGGCAACAAGGACGTGACGGCGATCGCCGGCCCGGCGTCGGAAGGCATGCTGGTCACGCTGCCGGCCGACTTCTCGGCCGATCCGGCCAATGCGGCGCTCGTGAAGGCGTTCGCGGACAAGAAGCGCGATCCGAACGGCCCGTTCCAGATGCCGTCGTACGCCGCGGTGAAGATCATCGCCGACGCGATCGCGGGCGCGAAGACGACGGATCCGACCAAGGTCGCCGCGTACATGCACAAGACGACGTTCGATACGCCGATCGGCAAGGTCGCGTATGACGCACAGGGCGACCTGAAGGCGTTCAAGTTCGTCGTCTACACGTGGCACAAGGACGCGACGAAGACCGCCGCCAAGTAATACGGAGTACCCGCCCCGCACACGCGCTCTGCCCGTCACCCGGGCGGAGCGCGTGCGCATTTGGCCGTTCCGCGGCCGACGGGCGGCCCGAGACGACACCGTGCGTTGCGCGCGGCCGATCGCCGTGATCCGGCGCAGGCATGCGACCCAATGCCAACGGGAGCTTCCCGCACATGACTGACTTCTTTCCTCAATTCGCCCAGCAGCTGGTCAACGGCCTGACGCTGGGTGCGATCTATGCGTTGATCGCCATCGGCTATTCGATGGTCTACGGCATCATCGGCATGATCAACTTCGCCCACGGCGAGATCTACATGATCGGCGCCTACGTGGGCCTCGTGACCCTGACCGCAATCGGCATCTCGGCCGGCTATCCGCTGCCGCTCGTGCTCGGCGCCGCGCTGATCGTGTCGGTGATCGTCACCGGCCTGTACGGCTTCGCGGTCGAGCGCGTCGCGTATCGGCCGCTGCGCGGCGGCCCGCGGCTCGTGCCGCTGATCTCGGCGATCGGCATGTCGATCTTTCTGCAGAACTACGTGCAGATCGGCCAGGGTGCGCGCGACGTGTCCGTGCCGGTGCTGATCTCCGGCGCATTCGACATCCATCTCGGCGGCGACTACGACGTGACGATTCCGTATGCGCGGCTGTTGATCGTCTGCGTGACGCTCGTGCTGATGATCGCGCTCACGCTGTTCATCTCGCATTCGCGGATGGGCCGTGCGTGCCGCGCGTGCGCCGAGGACATGAAGATGGCGAACCTGCTCGGCATCGACACGAACCGCGTGATCTCGTTCACGTTCGTGCTCGGCGCGATGCTGGCGGCCGTCGGCGGCGTGCTGATCGGGCTGACGATCGGCAAGCTGAATCCGTATATCGGCTTCGTCGCGGGCATCAAGGCGTTCACCGCCGCGGTGCTCGGCGGGATCGGCAGCATCCCGGGCGCGATGCTCGGCGGCGTGCTGCTGGGGCTGGCCGAAACCTTCGCCGCGGGCTACATGCCGGCCGAGTACAAGGACGTCGTCGCGTTCGGCCTGCTCGTGCTGATCCTGCTCTTCCGCCCGACCGGCCTGCTCGGCAAGTCGGACATCGAAAAGGTTTGAGGGAGACGCAGATGAGTCAAGTCATTTCCGTTCGCCGCCCGGCCGCCGATGCTTCGATCGGCCAGGCGCTGAAGAATGCGGTGGCTGCCGCGATCCTGACGGCGATCCTCACGATTCCGGTGCTCGGGCTGCAACTGAAGCTCGACGGCTACCAGGTCGTGCTGACGCCGCACTGGCGCCCGGTGTGGATCGCCGTGGCGGCGGTATTCCTGTTCCAGTTGTTCAAGCCGTGGCTGATGCGCGCGAAAGCGGCCGTGAAGCTGCCGGCGGCGCCTGCGATGGGCGCGCGGCAGCAGCGCGCGATCATCTGGGTGCTGCTCGCGGTGGGGCTCGTGTGGCCGTTCTTCGGCTCGCGCGGCGCGGTGGACGTCGCGACGCTCGCGCTGATCTACGTGATCCTCGGCCTCGGGCTGAACATCGTGGTCGGTTTCGCAGGGCTGCTCGATCTCGGCTATGTCGGGTTCTATGCGGTCGGCGGCTATACGTACGCGATGCTGAACCAGTATTTCGGGCTGTCGTTCTGGGAGTGTCTGCCGATCGCGGCGATCGCCGCGGCGACGTTCGGCTTCCTGCTCGGCTTCCCGGTGCTGCGCCTGCGCGGCGACTATCTCGCGATCGTCACGCTCGGCTTCGGCGAAATCATTCGCCTGCTCGCGAACAACCTGACGAGCCTCACCGGCGGCCCGGACGGCATCTCGAGCATTCCGAAGCCGACGGTGTTCGGCTTCGAGATGGCGCGCTCGGCGAGCGTCGAAGGGGCGAAGACCTTCCATGAACTGATCGGGCTGGAATACAGCGGCGAGCACATGGTGATCTTCCTGTACCTGATCGCGCTGCTGCTGGTGGGCTTCACGCTGTTCGTCACGAGCCGCCTGATCCGCATGCCGATGGGCCGCGCGTGGGAAGCGCTGCGCGACGACGAGATCGCGTGCCGTTCGCTCGGCCTGAACCCGACGCGCATCAAGCTGTCGGCGTTCACGCTCGGCGCGGCGTTCGCGGGTATCGGCGGCGCGTTCTTCGCGGCGCGTCAGGGCCTCGTGAATCCCGAATCGTTCACCTTCATCGAATCGGCGCTGATCCTCGCGATCGTCGTGCTCGGCGGGATGGGCTCGCAGCTCGGCGTGATTCTTGCGGCGATCCTGCTGACCGTGCTGCCGGAAGTCGCGCGCGGGTTCGCCGAGTACCGGATGCTGATCTTCGGTCTGGTGATGGTGTTGATGATGATGTGGCGTCCGCAGGGCCTGCTGCCTGCGAGCCGTCCCCACGTGGAGTTGCCGCAATGAGCGCGAATGCAGAACTGTTGAAGGTTGCCGGGCTGCAGATGCGCTTCGGCGGGTTGCTCGCGGTGGACGGCATCGATTTCGACGTGCGCCGCGACGAGGTGTTCGCGATCATCGGGCCGAACGGCGCGGGCAAGACCACGGTGTTCAACTGCGTCGGCGGCTTCTACAAGCCGACCGGCGGCGACGTCGTGCTCGACGGCCACGCGATCGCGGGGCTGCCGAGCCACAAGATCGCGTTGAAGGGCCTCGTGCGGACGTTCCAGAACATCCGCCTGTTCAAGTCGCTGACCGTCGTCGAGAACCTGCTCGTCGCGCAGCACCGCAAGGTGAAGGCGGGGCTGCTGCACGGGCTGTTCGCGACGCCCGCGTATCGTCACGCCGAGAAGGAAGCGCTCGAACGCGCGGCCGTGTGGCTCGACCGGATGGGGCTGACGTCGGTCGCCAACCGGCCGGCGGGCACGCTGTCGTACGGGCACCAGCGGCGTCTGGAGATCGCCCGCTGCATGATCACCGAGCCGCGCCTGCTGATGCTGGACGAGCCGGCGGCCGGCCTCAACCCGCAGGAAAAGATCGAGCTGCAGCATCTGATCGACAAGCTGCGCCGCGAGTTCGGCGTATCGGTGCTGCTGATCGAACACGACATGAGCCTCGTGATGGGCGTGTCCGACCGCATCCTCGTGATGGAGCACGGCCGGCCGATCGTGATCGGCACGCCGGAAGCGGTCCGCAACGACCCGCGCGTGATCAAGGCGTATCTGGGGGAAGAGTGATGCTGAAGCTGGAACAGGTCCATACGCACTACGGCGCGGTCGAGGCGCTCGCGGGCGTGTCGATCGAGGTGAACAAGGGCGAGATCGTCACGCTGATCGGCAGCAACGGCGCCGGCAAGACGACGCTGATGATGACGGTATGCGGCACGCCGCGCGCGTCGTCGGGCCGCGTGCTGTTCGAAGGCAACGACATCACCGCGATGTCGACGCACCAGATCATGCGGCAGGGGATGGCGATCTCGCCCGAAGGGCGGCGCGTGTTCCCGAGCCTGACGGTGCTCGAGAACCTGAAGATGGGCGGCTTCTTCGCGAGCCGTCACGAGATCGACGACGGTATCGAGCACGTGTTCAAGCTGTTTCCGCGCCTGAAGGAACGCGCGACGCAGCGAGCCGGCACGATGTCGGGCGGCGAGCAGCAGATGCTGGCGATCGGCCGCGCGCTGATGAGCAAGCCGCGTTTGCTGCTGCTCGACGAACCGACGCTCGGCCTCGCGCCGCTCGTGATCGCGCAGATCTTCGACATCATCCGGACGATCCGCGACGAAGGCGTCACGGTGTTCCTGGTCGAGCAGAACGCGAACAAGGCGCTCGGCGTGGCCGATCGCGGCTACGTGCTCGAAACGGGGCGCGTGGTGCTGGCCGACACGGGCGCGAACCTGCTCGCGAACGACCGGATCAAGCAGGCGTATCTCGGCGGTTGACGCAGGAAAGCCGCCGGCCTGCAACGGGCCGGCGGCGGTTTGCCTGGCTGTTCGCGTCCGCTTGCAATCGCTTGCAAGACCGGTTCCCGGCCTTTTTCCCTATCCGATCCTGAACGTGCTTTTCAGCACGTCGCGCAGATGCCGCGCGGCGCGATTGCTGTCGTCGGTCAGCACCGTGACCAGGTGCGGCGGCAGATCGGGCAGCACGATGCCGGCGACGCGGCTCGTCAGGTTGCCCGACACGCGCTCATGCTCGATCAGGCCGACCGCGAGGCCGTTCGCGATGCACGCTTCGACCGCCGGCGAACTGGCGCTTTCGAGCAGCAGCCGGTGTGCGATCTTCGCCTTCTTCAGTGCACTCAATGCGACGTCGCGGTACGGGCAGCCCTGTAGTTGCACCGCGATCGGCAGCGGCGCGTCGGGATCGAACTTGAACGTGCGCGCGGCGACCCACACCGGATGGGTCTTGCCGAGCAGCTCGGCGTGCGGCGGCGCTTTCGGTACCACGGCGATCGTGATGTCGAGCTGGCCGCGCGCGAACAGCTGCTGCAACTCGTCGCTGGAGCGCGCTTCGACCGTCAGTTCGAGCAGCGGCCGGTCGGCGGCGAAGCGCGGCAGAAATTCCGCCATGAAGTGCGCCGCATAGGAATCGGGGATGCCGAGCCGCAGCTTGCCGGTCAGCATCTGCGGCGACAGCGATTCGACGAGCCGGTCGTGGCTCAGCAGAAACTCGGTGGTGTCGCTCAGCAGCTTGTGACCAAACTGGGTGAGCTCGACCGCCTGATTGTTTCGCGTAAACAGCCGCTGCGCGACCATTTCTTCCAGCTTCTGAATCTGCGCGGTGACCGACGACGGGCTGCGGTTCACATGAACGGCCGCATCCTTGAAGCGGCCGAGCTTCGCGACGGCGTGGAAGGTGCGCAGCAGGTCGACGTCCAGGGTACGCGGCATGATTTGGTTTTTCCGAATCGGTGATTCATGTAATGTCGATTGACGGAATTATCGAGCAACCCATATTCTCGGGTCAACGGCTCGAACCGATTCGTCCGGCGCAGTTGCGCGGCCCGCGCCTGTCCCCGGCCACTTTCCGAGAATCGTCGCTCCATGCAGCTATTCCTGCTTCAACTCGTTTTCGTCCTGTCGTGGAGTTCCGGGTTCATCGGCGCCAAGCTCGGCGCGGAGACTGCCGGCGCGTTCAACCTGCTGTTCTGGCGGTTTCTGCTCGTCACGCTGTGCGTCGCGATCGTCGTCAATCGGCGGATCGGGCGCCTGACGCTCGAAAAAATCCGCTATCACGCGGTGATCGGCTTCCTGTCGCAGTTTCTTTATCTGGCCTGCGTGTACACCGCGATCCAGCATGGGCTGCCGCCGGGCATCGCGGCGATCGTCGCGGCGTTGCAGCCGCTGATCACGGCGGCGATGGCGTCGTTCGGCGGCAGCGAGCGCAGCGGAGCGCGCCAGTGGGCCGGGCTCGTCGTCGGGTTCGTCGGCGTGGGCATCGTGATCGGCGGGCAATACGCGCTGCCGGCCGGGTCGGTCGGGATCGTGATGTACCTGCTGCCGCTGGTGTCCGCGTTCGGGCTGTCGATCGCGACGATCTATCAGCGCCGCCGCGCGTTGACCGACGTGCGCAGTAACGAGGACGGGTTGGTCCTGCCGTTGTTCGTGCAGGGCTGCGTGAGCCTCGTGCTGTTCGCGGCGTGCGGGATCGCCACGGGCGACCTGCACGTGCCGACGCAGCCGAACGTGTGGGTGTCGGTCGTGTGGCTGATGGTGTTCTCGACTTTCATCGCTTATCTGTCGTTGTGGGCGCTGCTCGGGCGGATGCCGGCGACGCGCGTGGCGACGCTCGTCTATCTCGAACCGCCGGTAACGCTGATATGGGCCGCATGGATGTTCGGCGACCGGATAGAGGCGACGACCTACGTCGGCATCGTCGTCGTCGCGATCGGTGTCTGGCTGGCCGGCAAGCACGGTGCACGGCCTGCGCGGCCGCGCTGCGCGGACATGGAGACGGCCGGCCGCCGACACGCTGGTCGCGCGAATGATTCCGGTGTAGCTTCGCGAGACTGCCCGAATCGTCAAGGAATCCGATGAAAGTCAAACGAATCGTCGCCAACGTCGACACGCGGTCCGTCGACGACGCCAAGCGCTTCTATCAGCACATCTTCGGCCTCGACCTGCTGATGGACCACGGCTGGATCGCGACCTACGGCAATGCCGAGCGGATGGACGTGCAGATCAGCTTCGCGTCGCAGGGCGGGGCGGGCACGCCGACGCCCGATCTGTCGATCGAGGTCGACGATGTCGATGAAGCGCTCGCGCGCGTTCGTGCGGCCGGCGTGCCCGTCGAATACGGCCCGACCGACGAGCCGTGGGGCGTGCGGCGGTTTTACGTGCGCGATCCGTTCGGCAAACTCGTCAACGTGCTCGCGCATCGCTGAGCGGCGACGGCGGCCGGCAGGCGGCGGGCGGTGCACGTCGGCGTTCACGCATGCAACGCCAGCCCCTTCACCGCCTTGTCGACGGCCTTCTTCGGCCCGTGCAACGCCAGGCCGACCAGATCGGGATGCTCCGCGTCCTCGGCGCGAAACGCCGCGCGGTTGGCCGCATCGTGCCCGGTCGAAAACATCGCCCGCACGTACGGCACGATCGTCAACTCGCGCGACAGCGCCTGACGGTGCGCGGCCTGCAATCCGTTCAAATCGGCGGCGAACACCAGCATCGGCTGGCCGAGCATCCGGCCGTAGCGGCGCCCGGCCGCATCCTCGTAAGGCTCGCCCAGTGCGTCCGGCGCGCCGGCCGCGACGCCCGTCGCGAGAAACGCGACCACGTTGAGTTTCTGCCACGCGGCGAGATCGTCGCGCACGATCAGCGCTACTTTGGTATCGAACATGCTTGCTCCCGGTTGGAGCATCCATGATCGGACGTCGTGCGCGATCAGTCTGGAACATTTGTGCAGAGTTGCCGGTACGCGGCCGGCGTGATCCGGTATGCGCGGCGGAACCAGCGGCCGAGGTGGCTCTGGTCGGCGAAGCCGACGTCGGCGGCCGCCTGCGCGGGCGTACGGCCGGCGGCCAGCAGCTTGCGCGCGGCACGCAGCCGCAAGCGCACGAGGTACGCGTGCGGCGACGTGCCGAACGCGCGCTGGAACATCCGCGTGAGCCGGAACCGGTCGATGCCGGCGACGCTCGCGAGTTCGTCGAGGCCGATGTTGCCGTCCATGTGCGCGTGCAGCAGGTCGCGCACGCGCGCGATTGCGGGCGGCACGGCGCTGCTCTCCAGCGCGAGCGGGCTGCCCAGCTGGCTGCCGAGGCGCATCAGCAGGCGGTCGAGCGTCTGGTCGCGCGCAAGCCGGCCTTCGTTGTCGTGGATCGCGAAGAAGGCGTTCCGGATCGCGTCGACGAGGCCGCGATCGTCGACGAGCGTATGACCGAACGTGGCTTCGACGCTGCCGAGGCCCGGCAGGTCCAGCCGGCGCGCGGCGCGCTCGACCCACGCCTGCGGCAGGTACAGCATCCCGTACGTGAAGCCGTCGGCTTCGGGCGCGTGGCCGTCGTGCATCGCGCCCGGCTCGATCAGGATCGCGCGGCCCGGCACGCTGGTATGCAGCGACCGGTGACACTGGAAGCGTTGCACGCCCTGTTCGGTGAAGCCGACCAGCATGTCGTCGTGATCGTGCGCATCGTACGCATGGCCGTTGAAATGGGCGTGCAGGCTTTCGATGCCGGTTTCCGCATCGCGGCGCGCGACGAGCCAGTGGTCGGTCGTGCCGCCGGTCTTTGCGTCGGTCGTCATCGCGCGCCTCGCACGTCGTCGTGGCGTGACGGAACGCGGTTGCAGGCGGCGGAACAGGGAAGGCGGGTGCGGTTCATGATTCGTTCGTCGCCGCCTGTTCGTCGCGTGCATATTGCGCGGGCGGCCGACCGACGTGCCGCGCGAACGCGACGCTGAAGGTGCTCGCGGAACTGTAGCCGACGCGCGCCGCAATCTCCGCGATGCGGCCTTCGTTGCGGCGGAGCAGATCCTTCGCGAGCGCCATGCGCCATGTGAGCAGGTATTCCATCGGCGCGACGCCGACCGCGCGGCTGAAGCGTTCGAAGAACGTCGAGCGCGACAGCGCGGCTTCCTTCGCGAGTTCGACGATCGTCCACGGATGCGCCGGGCGTTCGTGCATCCGGCGCAGCGCGGCCGCGAGGCGGCTGTCGGCGAGCCCGCGCACGAGCCCGGGCGACGCGTGCGTGCCGGTCGTGAACCGCATCGCCTCGATCAGCAGCACTTCCAGCAGGCGCGCCAGCACGATCTCGCGGGCGGGCCGCTGCGCGCGCGATTCGTCGCGCACCAGTTGCACGAGCGTGGTCAGCCGCGGCTCGCCGCGTACGTGCACGAAGCGGGGCAGCAGCGACACCAGCAGCGACGCATCGGGCGAACCGAAGCTGCAGTTGCCGGCCATCATTCGCATGTCGACCGGGTTCGCGGGATCGCCGATCCGGTATTCGCCGTGATCGAGCATGACCGGCGGCGCGGTGTCGATGCCCGGCGGCGGCGGTTCGAGGCTCGACATCGCGACGCCGTAGGCCGCCGGAATCAGCATGAAATCGCCGGGCAGCAGTTCGATCGGCGCGTGCCCGTCGATCGCGATCCGGCACCCGCCGTCGAGGACCGCGCAATAGAACGGCTCGCCGGCGACCGTGCGATTGATCGCCCACGGGCTCGCGCCGCGCACGTACTTCGAATGCCGCGCGCCGGGTTGCAGCAGCGTCACGACTTCGGTCAGCGGGTCGATCATCGCCGGACTCTCGCAAAAGAAAAGCGGATTGTCGATTGTAGCGAATACGGCGGCGGCCATCTATCGTACGGACAGGTGCTCAACACATCCCAGGAGTTCGCATGAAGACCGTACTGATTACCGGCTGTTCTTCCGGCTTCGGCCTCGAAATCGCCCGCCATTTTCTGGCGCGCGACTGGCAGGTCGTCGCGACGATGCGTACGCCCGACGGCGACGTGCTGCCGCCGTCGGAGCGCTTGCGCGTGCTGCCGCTCGACGTGACGAACGCGGACAGCATTCGCGCCGCGATCGATGCCGCCGGCCCGATCGACGTGCTCGTCAACAACGCGGGCTTCGGCGCGGCCGCACCGGCCGAACTCACGCCGCTCGACACGGTGCGCGCGCTGTTCGACACCAACACGATCGGTACGATCGCGGTGACGCAGGCCGTGCTGCCGCAATTTCGCGCGCGGGGCGCCGGCGTGATCGTGAACGTCACGTCGAGCGTCACGCTGAAGGTATTGCCGCTGGTCAGCGCGTATCGCGCAAGCAAGGCGGCGGTGAATGCGTTCACCGAATCGATGGCGCTCGAACTCGCGCCGTTCGGCGTGCGCGCGCACCTCGTGCTGCCGGGCCGCGCGCCCGACACGCGCTTCGCCGACAACGCACGGGCCAACATGCACGGCTTCGAGCACGAAGCGTATGCGGACTTCGCCGGCAAGGCCGTGGCGCGGATGCTCGATGCGTCCGGGCCGATCACCCATGCGCAGGACGTCGCCGAAGCCGTGTGGCGCGCGGCGACCGATCCGTCGAGCCCGATGCGTATCCCGGCCGGCGCCGATGCCGAAGCATGGGCCGCCGAAGCCCGCTGATCGTTCCGGTGTACGAAGCATGAGCGCGTCGCGCCGGGCGGTCGAGCCGGTGCGACGGATCGCTCTGCAAAAAAACGAGGCTGTCGTGTGCCGTTACAGCGCGCGCGCGATCGCCTGCTCCAGCAGCGACAGGCCGAGATCGATCTCGTCGTCGCTGACGGTCAGCGGCGGCGCGATCCGGAACACGCCGCCCATGCCGGGCAACTGCACGATGTTCATGCTGAGCCCGAGGTTCATGCACTCGCGCGTGATCTTCGCGCCGAGCCCGTCCGCCGGCTCCCTGGTGCGGCGATCCTTGACGATTTCGACGCCGAGCAGTAGCCCGCGCCCCCGCACGTCGCCGATGCAGTCGAAGCGCTCCATCAGGTCGAGCAGGCCGCGCCGCAGCCGCTCGCCCATCGTGTTCGCGCGCGCGACGAGGCCGTCGCGCTGCACGACGTCGAGCACGCGCAGGCCGACGGCCGCCGGCAGCGGGTCGGACACGTGCGTCGTATAGAACAGATAGCCGAGTTCGTGCGCGCGTTCCTCGATGGCCGCGGACGTCACGAGGGCCGCGAGCGGCAGCCCCGCGCCGAGCGTCTTCGACAGCGTCAGGATGTCGGGCGTCACGCCGTCGCGCTGGCACGCGAACATCGTGCCGGTGCGACCGACGCCCGTTTGCGCTTCGTCGAGGATCAGCAGCATGCCGCGTTCCTCGCACTTGCGCTTGAGCGCGGCCATATAGCCTTCCGGCAATTCGATGATCCCGCCCGAACTGAGGATCGGCTCCGCGATGAATGCGGCGAGGTTGCCGCTCGACTGGCGATCGATCAGGTCGAACGCGTAGTCGAGTTCGGCGAGCGGGTCGTAGGCGCCGTTGCGCTCGAAGCGGGGCCGGTACGCGAACGGCGCGGGAATCGCGAACGAGCCGACCGACGCCGGGCCGACGCCCTTGCGGCCGGCGCTGTACGTGGCCGACGCGGCGGCGCCCGTCATCCCGTGCCACGACTGCGCGAACCCGACGATCTCGTACTTACCCGTGACGAGCTTCGCCATCCGGATCGCCGCCTCGTTCGATTCCGCGCCGGTGCTGAGCAGCAGCGCGCGGTCGAGCCCGGCGGGCGTGATGTCGGCCAGGCGCGTCGCGAGATCGACGACCGGCCGCGACAGCATGCCGCTGAACAGGTGGTCGAGCTTGCCCGCGTATTCGCCGATCACGGACACGATCTCCGGATGGCTGTGGCCGAGCACCGCGCTCATCTGGCCCGACGTGAAGTCGAGGATCGCGCGGCCGTCGGCGTCGTAGACGAAGCTGCCTTTCGCGCGCTCGACGATCATCGGCTCGAACGTGCCGCCGTAGCGGACCAGATGCTGCCTGGCGTTGCGCCAGAAGGTTGCGTCGTCGTTCAGGGACATCGGGCGGCTCCGGGCAAAAGGGCAGGGATCGCTTGCAGTCTAGGCGCGCGTCTGGTTTGATGGAAACGAATAGTTCTAATGCAAGCTAGAAAAGGGGCTAATACCTTGGCGCTTTCGCTCGAAATCGACCTGCTGCGTTCGTTCGTCGCGATCGCCGAGGTGCGTGCGTTGAGCCGCGCGGCCGCGCGCGTGGGCCGCACGCAATCCGCGCTCAGCCAGCAGATGAAGCGGCTCGAAGCGGCCGTCGATCAGCCGCTGTTTCAGCGCACCGGCCGTGGCGTGGTGCTCACGCATCCGGGCGAGCGGCTGCTCGTGCACGCGCAGCGCATCCTGCGACTGCACGACGAGGCGATGGCCGACCTGTGCGGCACGGGGTTGTCGGGGACCATCCGGTTCGGCTGCCCGGACGATTACGCCGAGGTGTGGCTGCCGTCGCTGCTGCGGCAGTTCTCGAGCCAGCATCCGCAGGCGATCGTCGAGGTCGTCTGCGCGCCCACGCCGCGGCTCGTCGAACACCTGGAGAAGCGCGCGGTCGATCTGGCGATGATTTCCGTGCCGGACGACGGCACGACCGACGACATCGTTCGCCGCGAGCAACTGGTCTGGATCGGCTATCCGGGGCTCGAACCCGCGCATTTCGATCCGCTGCCGCTCGCGCTGTCCGACCGCGACACGCTCGATCATCTCGCGGCCCGCGACGCGCTGGACCGCGCCGGCCGCGACTATCGCGTCGCGTATGCGAGCAGCAGCCTCGCCGGGCTGATCGCGCTGGTGCGCTCGGGGCAGGCGTTCGCGGTGATGACGCAGACGGCGGTGCCGACCGACCTCGCGATCGTCAACGGCGATCCGCATTTGCCGCCGTTGCCGGCCGTGGGCATCACGCTGAGGTTCGACCGGAAGCGGCCGTCGCATCTGACGGCGGCATTCGCCGACCATATCCGGCAGACGCTGCCGTTGCTGTGACGGGCGGCGCGGATCGCTCGACCGTCGACGAGGCCGGCGCTTGCGTGCGGCCACGCCTGTTCGCCGCCGCATCGCGCACGCGGATCGCCGCCTGCATGCCCGACAGCTTCAGTTCGGTTTCCTGATATTCACTGGCCGGTTCGGAACCGGCGACGATGCCGCGATTGTCGTCGGGCGTCGCATCACGCGCGGCTCAAGCGCCGCGCCGCCAGCACCGCGATGACGAGCAGCACCGCGACATAAGCGGCGACGCTCGCCCACGCGCCGCGTTGCCAGAACGCGCCGCCGACCGAGCCGAGCACGCTCGACCCGACATAGTAGGCGAGCAGATACAGCGAGGCCGCATGCCCTTTCGCGGCGCCCGCAAGCGCGCCGACCCAGCCGCTCGCGACCGAATGGGCGACGAAGAAGCCGATCGTCACGAGCACGATGCCGACGACGATCGCGGCGAGCGAGTGCGACAGCGTCAGAGCGAGACCCACCGCGAAGACGACGATGCCGCTGACCAGGACCGGCCCCCGCCCGAGACGATCGGCGAGCGCGCCGGCGCTCGATGACGACACCATCCCGAACAGGTACGCGCCGAAGATCAGCCCGCATGCGGTCGGGCTCAGGTTGAACGGCGCCGCCATGAGCCGGAACCCGGCGTAGTTGTAGATCGTCACGAACGCGCCCATCATCAGGAAGCCGATCGCGAACACGAACGGCAGGCGTGCATGACGCAGTTGTGCGTGCCACAGCCGCAGGTGGTGACGCAGCGTCAGGTCGGTGCGCTTCACGAAGCGTCGCGAGGCCGGCAGCAGCATCACGAACGCGAGCGCCGCGAGCAGGTCGACGACGCCGATCGACAGCATCGCCGTGCGCCACGAGAAGTGCTCCTCGAGCGCGCTCATCCCGATCCGTCCGATCATGCCGCCGAACGCGGTCCCGCCGACATAGAGTCCCATCGAGAAGCCGAGCCCGTCGGCGGCGATTTCTTCCGCGAGATAGGCCATCGCCACCGCCGGCACGCCGCCCAGCGCGAAGCCTTCGAGCGCACGACAGACCAGCAGCAGGTGCCAGTTCGGCGACAGCGCGGCGAGCAGGTTGAACACCGCGGCCAACGTCATCGACGCGAACATCAGCCCGCGCCGCCCGACCCGTTCGGACAGCGCGCCGGCACACAGGATCGACACCGCGAGCATCCCGGTCGACAGCGACAGCGACAGCGAACTCGACGCCGCGCCGACGTCGAACTCGCGTGCGAACGCGGGAAGCAGCGGCTGCACGCAGTACAGCAGCGAGAAAGTGGAAAAGCCGGCGAGGAAAAGCGCGAACGCGATGCGCTTGTACGCGGCCGAGCGCGGGGACACGCCGGCCGGCAGCGCATCGGGTGCGGAGGGTTGCGTGCCGGGCATGGATCGGGAAATCGAAGCGGAGGACATGAGAGCACTCGATGTGCGACGGAATACACGAATTCTTGCGCACGGTCATGTATATGTCCAATATATGAAATGAACCGCAGCAATATGTTTTAACACTGGCTGGCAGACCAGCCCGACTCACCGCGAGGTCACGTCACGCATGGAACTCCGGCATCTGCGCTACTTTCTGGCCGTCGCGGCCGCGTCGAATTTCACGAAGGCCGCCGAAACGCTCGGCATCGGCCAGCCGCCGTTGAGCCAGCAGATCAAGGCGCTCGAGGGCGAACTCGGCGTGGAGCTGTTCAAACGCACCGCGCGCGGCGCCGAGCTGACGCTGGCGGGCGAGGTCTTCGCGGAAGAGGCGCGCCGCGTGCTCGACGATGCCGAGCGCGCGGCGCGGGCGGCCAGGCGCGCCGCACGCGGGGAAACCGGCCATTTGCGGGTGGGCTTCACCGGCACGGCCGCGTTCAATCCGAAAGTGTCGGATCTGATTCGCCGTTTTCGGGAGGCGTATCCGGATGCGGAGCTGACGTTGCAGGAAGCGACGTCGGGCGTCTTGCTGGAGGCGCTGGAGGCCGGGCGCCTCGACGTCGCGATCGTGCGGCCCGAGCGCCGCGTCGCCGCGACGCTGCGGGTAGCCGACTGGGACGAGGAGCCGATGTTCGTCGCGCTGCCCGTCGCGCACCGGCTGGCGCAGCGTCGGCGCATCGATCTGGCGGAACTTGCCGACGAGTCGTTCGTGCAGGTGCCGCGCGCGGCCGGCGCCGCGCTGTTCGACGACATCGTCGCCGCGTGCCAGGCCGCCGGGTTCGAGCCGCGCATGGGGCAACCGGCGCCGCAGATCGCGTCCGCGGTGACGCTGGTGGCGGCCGGGCTCGGCGTGTCGGTCGTGCCGAAAGCGATTACGCAGGTGCAGGTGCCCGGGGTCGTGTACCGGCCGTTCGCCGGTAACCGGTTTCGCGCCAGGCTCGCCATTGCGTCGCGCTGCGACGAGCCGTCGGCGGTGGTGCGCAATTTTCTGTTGCTGGCGTAGCCGACAACAAAAAAACCCGCGAAGCCATATGCTGTCGCGGGTTTCGGATCATGCGCGGAATGCGCTGGAAGCGCATCTGGTGCCGACGGCGAGACTCGAACTCGCACAGCTTTCGCCACTACCCCCTCAAGATAGCGTGTCTACCAATTTCACCACGTCGGCACTGCAAGGGGCGCAATTCTAACGTCACATCGCGCGTTTGTGAAGGGGGTGTGACGAGGTCGTGTGTGTGCACGCGATCGATCCCGGTAGAATTCGTCCGATCGACCCGACGATCACCGTAACCGCCACCCGTTTTCTCCCCGTGATACACACCCTCGAACAGCTGCAGGCCGGACAACTGTCGGGCGCGCGGCAACTCAAGCTCGCGTGCGGACTGACCGAATTTCCGCGCGAGATCTTCGATCTGGCCGACACGCTCGAAGTGCTCGACCTGACCGGCAATGCGTTGTCGGCGCTGCCGGACGATCTGCCGCGGCTGCATCGTCTGCGCATCCTGTTCGCGTCGGGCAACCGCTTCACCGCCTTCCCCGACGTGCTCGGCGCGTGCGATCGGCTCGACATGATCGGCTTCAAGGCGAACCGGATCCGCACCGTGCCGCGCGGCGCGCTGCCGCGTGCGCTGCGCTGGCTGATCCTGACCGACAACGCCATCGACGAACTGCCGGCCGACATCGGCGACTGTGCGCGGTTGCAAAAGCTCATGCTTGCCGGCAACCGGTTGCGGACGCTGCCCGCGGAAATGGCCGCCTGCCGCGCACTGGAACTGGTGCGCCTGTCGGCGAACCGGCTGGATGCGCTGCCCGACTGGCTGCTGCACCTGCCGCGTCTCGCATGGCTTGCGGTGGCCGGCAATCCGTTCGGCGCGGCGCCGGAGGCCGCGGCGTCTGCCGGGCCGGACGTCGCGGAGATCGACTGGGCGGCGCTTTCATGTGAACGGAAACTGGGCGAGGGCGCGTCGGGTGTCATTTATCGCGCGCAATGGCGGGCGAACGGCGATTCGCCGCGCACGGTCGCGGTCAAGCTGTTCAAGGGCGCGGTCACGAGCGACGGCCTGCCCGATTGCGAAATGGCCGCGTGCCTGCATGCCGGCCGCCATCCGCATCTGATCCCGGTGATCGGCAAGGTGCGCGGGCATCCGGACGGCACGCACGGCCTCGTGATGGAGCTGGTCGATCCCGCGCTGACGAATCTCGCCGGGCCGCCGAGCTTCGCGTCCTGCACGCGCGACGTCTACGCCGCCGATGCGAGATTCGATCCGGCGCAGGCGCTGCGGATCGCGCACGGCATCGCATCGGCGGCCGGCCATCTGCACGCGCGCGGCATCATGCACGGCGATCTGTACGCGCACAACATCCTGCACGACGGCGCAGGCGGCGCGTTGCTCGGGGATTTCGGGGCGGCGTCGCCGTACGACGTGAACGAGCGCACACGCGGCGCCCGGTTCGAGCGGCTCGAAGTGCGCGCGTTCGGCTATCTGCTCGGCGAATTGCTCGAGCGATGCGAACCGCGTGCCGGCGCGCTCGATGCGCTTGCGGCGGCGTGCGTGAACGAGGACGTCGATGCACGGCCGTCGTTCGACGAGATCGCGGCCGCACTGGCCGCGCGCATGCGCTGACGGGATCGGGCCGGCCTACGCCTGCCGCGCGGTCAGCAGCTTGATGCCGAGCCCGACGAACAGCAGCCCGCTCGCGCGCTTGAGCGCGCGCACCGCGCGGCTCATGCCGAAGCCGCGATGCAGGCGGCGCACGCCGGCCGAATAGACGCCGTGAACGATCACGACCGTGCAGGCGATCGTCGCGTACATCACGACGAACTGCAGCGCGAGCGGGCGATCGTGCACGATGAACTGCGGCATGAACGCGGACAGGAAGATCATCGTCTTCGGATTGCTGCCCGACACGAACAGCGCTTCGCGGAACAGCTTTCGGCGATCGGGCGCGACGATCGCCGCCGCGCCGCTCGATGCGGCGGTCTTGCTATCGCCGCGCAACTGCCGGACACCCAGGACCATCAGATACGCGGCGCCGATCACCTTCATCGCGACGAACAGCGGCGGCATCGCCGCCAGCACCGCGCCGACGCCGAGCGCGACCAGCAGCACGACCACGCCCTGCGCGACGAGGTTGCCGGCGATCGTCGCGACGGTGCCGTGCGTGCCGTAGCGCACCGTGTTGCGGATCACGAGCAGCACGTTGGGCCCCGGCGACAGCGTCGTGGCGAGATAGGCTGCGGCAAACAGCATCCAGGTCTGAATGGACATGCGGCGCTCCGAAAGGCGGTCGCGGCGGTCGGGATGAAGCGATGATGCCACGCCAATAATGGCGCGGGCCGCCGCCGCAACCGTGCCGTCTCGGCGCGTCAGCGCGCGTCGCGCATGCAGTACGCGGGAATCGACGGCGGCGTATCGATGGCGGCAGGCCGCGTCATCCACGCGATCCACGCGGCCCATAAGCCGCAGACGATCAGTACCGCGACATTCAGCGGCGTCCGGTAGCGGACGATCAGGTCGGCGAGCGGCAGGCGGTCTTTCATGTGCGTCTCCTTCGGTCGAGGGGCAGGCGGCGTTACTGGCCGGCGTAGGTCGGCGCCTTCGCGTCGCAGGTCACGGACACGATCGAGCCGTCCGCGAAATGCAGCCGGAGCGGCACCTTCGCGCCGGGCGCGACGGCCCGGCGCGGCGCTTCCAGCATCGCGTGATAGCCCTTCGGCTTGAAGGCGACCGTGCCGTGCGCCGGCACGACGACCGAGTCGATGTGGACCATCTTCGCGGTGCTGCCGTTCGTCTGCGTTTCATGCATCATCGCCATCCCGTAGGCGGGCGTGTCGATACCGACGAGCGTCGCGGGTGCGTCGCCGTCGTTCTTCAGCGTGAAGTAGCCGGAGGACGGCACAGTCGCCGGCATCGTGCGGATCCAGCACGCATCGGCCTGCAGGGCCGGCGCGGCGAACGTAGCGGACACGTGCAGCGCCAGCGCCATGAGCAGGCCGGTCGAAATCGTGCGTTTCATCGTGTGTTCTCCTGATCGAGTGCGATGCCGGGGGCATCGATGCAAATGCGATCGGCGCGCCGCGCCGATGCGCATCGCGTGCGTTACTTCACCGTGAAGGCGTAGCGGCCGTGCGTGCGATGGCCGTCGCTGGCCACCGCGATCCACGCGACCGTGTACGTGCCGGCCTTCAGATCGGCCAGTGCGACGCGCATCCGCTTCCGGTTGCCGGCGTCGACGGCCGACTTCCCGTCGACGACCGACTGCCGGTGGCTGTCGGTCACGGCGATCGAGCTGAACGCCGGCTCGAGCGCCTCGCCGAAGTCGATCGTGACTGCGTGCGGCGCGCTCGACAGCGTGGCGTCGGGGGCCGGGTCCTGCATTTTCGGGAGCGCATGCGCATGGGCGGCCTGGATGGCGACGAAGCCGAGTGCGGCGAGTGCGCCGCGAACGAAAGGGGTGGTTTTCATGGCTGGATGAGCGAGTGACGAATCGGATGGAAAAGACGGATTCGACGGACGGCTGCGCGAGCGGCATCGATGTCGGCGACGATTGGCGCGGCCGTGCGTGGCCGGACCTTCGCATGCGGGCGAATGCAGGCGCGGTCATTCGAACCGGCGGCGGCCAACCGCGCGCACGGCACGACGCCGCGCGCAGCATGGTGAGACATGATCGTCCTTCGAAACGTGACACGTCGCGCACGCGGGCGGCGTGCGCAGGCTGCGCGATGCACGACGGCATCGCGCGCGATGACGACGGATCAGGACGCGAGCGGCGGGGCGCGCGGTTGCGCGGCCGTAAGCGGCAGCGCGCGGCGCAGGCTTTCGAAGCGGGTCGCCGCGCGATGCTCGATCGCGTGCACGTGGGCCTCGAACGTCAGTTCGGGGGGGGGCAGCGCGGGAGTATGAGCAAGCAGGCTGCAGTAGCCGCATGCGTGGAGATGCGCCTGCAGGCTTTTCGTCGACGCATCGGCGGAGCGGTCGCCGGCGGCCGGCGCGGACGAACAGTAGCCGGCCAGCAGCGCGTCGACGCGGCCTTGCGTGGTCAGCGCCTGCGAGATCGTCGGCGCGAGCGCCGTCATCAGGATGGCGAGCATCCCGAGCAGACTGCCGATCTTCCGGAGACGACGATTCAGCATGCGATGCGCGGCGGCGGGTGGACGACGATGCCGCCGATTATGCCACGCACGTCGATGCGTCGGCCGGCCCGAACGTGCGGCGTAGCGGCGCGCTACGCGTGCAGCGCCAGATATTTCGCGATCAGCGTCATCTGCGCGGCCCAGCCCTGGTCGTTCATGGCGCGCGCCGTCGCGCGACGCGCTTCGATCAACTGGTCGAAACCCGTTTCGGTGACCGTGAGCAGCGTGCCGCCGGCCTGCGCCGCGAGCGTGAACGTGACGAGCGTCATCGGCTCGGACGCGTAATCGACGTGCGGGTCGATCGCGAACGGATGCCAGCGGAACGAGAGCAGTCGTTGCGGCTCGATGCGATCGACGACGATTTCGAATACGGTGCCCGCATAGGGTTCCTGCGCTTTCGCGATGTCCTCGTCGACGCGGGTCGGCGTGATGCGGCCGAACAGCGGCTGGCCGGCCTCGAACGGGCCGTCGAACGAGACGCCGAACCATTGCCCGAATTCGCCGGAATTGCCGACGGCTGCCCAGACGCGGTCGGGCGATGCACTGAGCAGCGCCTGTTTTTCGATGCGATCGGTTTGCTGGATCATCGTGTTCTCCATGCAGGATCGAGCGTTGCAGGGGCGACGCGCGCGCTTGCGCGCCGCGTCTAGTCGAGCATGGCCGCGTCGGGCACGTCGAGCACGAGGTCCGACGTGGCAACGGCCACGCACGGCAGCGTATAGCCGTCCGCCTTTTCCTCGCGGCTCAGCCCCGGCCATTCGATCGTGTAGCGTACGCTGCCGCTGACGATCCGGCAAAGGCAGCTTCGGCACGTGCCGTTGCGACAGGAGCGCGGCAGCGACACGCGGGCGAACGCGGCGGCTTCGAGCACCGTCAGCGAATCGGGTGCGTCGAAGGTTGCGCCGAGCGGCTCGATGCGCACGAGGGACGGATGTTCTGGATCGGTCATGACTGAAGCGGGCAGCGGTTCGGCGGCGACGCGCCAAGCATACCCGAACCCGCCGGCGGCCGGCGGCCGCCCGTCGTGGGCGTCAGTGCCGTCGTAGATACCGATACACGGTATTGCGGGCGAGACCGAGTTCGCGCGCGGCCGCCGATACGTTGCCGCCATGCCGCGCGAGCACCGCATCGATCATCGCGGCCTGGTGGCTTTGCAGCGTCGTGCCTTCGCGCTTGCCGGCCGGCGCGGCTGCTTCTGGCGCAGCCGCGGCGGCGTCGCAGTCGAGCCAGAAATCGTCGGGCAAATGCGCGAGCGTGATCTCGTCTTCGTCCTCGGCGAGCATGCCGGCCGTGCGCAGCACGTTGGTCATCTGCCGCAGATTGCCGGGCCAGCGGTGGCGCGCGAACGCGTCCAGCACGTCGGCCGCGAGGCGGCGCGGCATCGGCTCGCTGCGCGCGAGCCGCGCGAGGATCCGCTCGACGAGCGCCGGCAGGTCGGTGCGCGTGGCGAGCGCCGGCAGCGTGACCGCGAGCCCGTTGATTCGGTAGAACAGGTCTTCGCGGAACGTGCCGTCCGCGATCATCGCGCGCAGGTCGCGGTGCGTCGCGCAGACCACGCGCACGTCGACCGGCACCGCGCGTGCGCCGCCGAGCGGCATCACCGCGCGCTCCTGCAGCACGCGCATCAGCCGCACCTGCTGCGCGAGCGGCATGTCGCCGATTTCGTCGAGAAACAGCGTGCCGCCGTCGGCCTGCGCGATCTTGCCGGGGCTGCCGCGCTTGCGCGCGCCCGTGAACGCGCCGTCTTCATAGCCGAACAGCTCGGCCTCGATCAGCGAATCGGGCAGCGCCGCGCAGTTGACCGCGACGAACGGGCCGTCCGCGCGCGGCGACGCCTGGTGCAGCGCGCGGGCGAGCCATTCCTTGCCGGTGCCGGTCTGGCCGAGGATCAGCAGCGGCAGGTCGCGCCCGCGGATCTTCGCGACGCGTTCGAGCACGGCGGCCATGCGCGCGTCGCCGGTGTCGAGCGTCGCGAACGTGATCGCGTCGGGGTCCGGCGCCCGCACGCGCGCAGCCGGCGCGGGTGGCCTGACGGCGACGGTCGTTTTATGCGATTCGGGGAATTCGCAGCGCGCGAGCACGCGCACGCCGGTCGACAGCGTGAGGCGGAACGTGGCGCCCGGTGCGCGCGCGGCTTGCTGCGCGAGCTGGCCGAAGCGCATGCCGAACAACGCGTCGCTGGCCTGGTGCTGCAGTGCGTCGAACGACGCGCCGAGCTGGAACTGGGCGCTGCGGTTCGCGGCGATCAGCCCGCCGTCGGGGCCGAACGCGACGAGCCCCGCGAACAGCGAATCGACGCAATCCTCGTGTGCGTGAAAGCGCAGCCGCAGCGCTTCGCCGCACTGGTTCGCGAACAGGTGGTTCTCGATCAGTTGCGCGGACATCCGCACGAGCGCGAGCGTATGCGGGCTGGCGCCGCGCGGGTCGCCGCTGACGTCGAGCGTGCCGAGCGTGCGGCCGAACGGATCGGCGATCGGCGCGCACGCGCAGGTGAGGATGTGGTTCGCGCGCAGGAAATGTTCGGACCCGTGCACGACGACGGCCTGGCCCGACGCGAGCGCGGTGCCGATCGCGTTGGTGCCGCGCGCGCCTTCGGCCCACGACACGCCGTTGCACAGCGCGACGCGGTTGGCTTTCTCGATGAAGTCCGCGTCGCCGATGCTGTGCAGGATCACGCCGTCGGCGTCGGTCAGCAGCACCAGGCTTTGTGTCTCGGCGATCTGCGCGTGGAGATCCTCCATCACCGGGCGGGCATGCGAGAACAGCGTGTGGTTCGTGTCGAGCAGTTCGCGCAGCGCGACGCGCGACAGCGGCGAGAAATCGGGGCGTTCGTGCGCGCGCAGGCCGACCGCGGTCGAACGCGCATGCGCCTGCGCGAGCAGGTCGGTACGCCCCGCGGCGGCGGGCAGCACGAAGGGTTGCGGCATGGTTTGTCTCCTGTTCCCGGGGCCGTCGGGGCCGATCGGATCGGAATCGGCGGCGGAGTGCGGCTCCGCTCGCGGTGCACCATTCGGCGCGACAGTCGTCCGTCCGGGCACGCATCATCATACAAGCGCCACGTGCGATGTGCGACCGCGAACAAAATCCCCTTGCTTTTAAGCGCCCGCCTGCAATGATGGAAATGGAGCACGCACGCGCCGTGTTCTGCACTGCAACAAGCATGCGACGCGACATGCATCCGTTCGGGAGACGCATCATGGTTCGGGCGGAACTGAGAGTCGTGCTGGCGGCCATCGCCACCTTCATCATGCTGGGCGGCATTGCCGTGGCGATCCACGGATTGCTGTTCGACCTGACCGACGCGGTGAGATACGGAGCCGCCGCGATTGCGGTGGGCGTCACGACCGCCGCGATCGCGCTCAACGTCTGGCCGACCGATCCGCACTGACGGTCGGTTTGCGAAACGGTGCCGGATGCCGCGCAGATCAGACGAAATGCGCGTCGGAACGACGCACACCGAAATTTTTGTCTCCCGCGCGAAACCGTCTAAAGTGGAATTCAACCGGCATGCATCGACCGCGCCACACCCCGCGGTCGGGGCCTCCGCCGGCGAGCCCGTGTCCATTTCGTCCGGCCGGTGGCGGACGACGGACGCGGTCATTCGTTTTCTACCGGTCGAGGCGGCTTCCATGCAGATCCATTTCACGAACGAGAAGCCTGAGTATTCGGGGCGTGACCTGATGCTGGCGTTCACGGCTCTGGTCAATGGCGAGCGCGTCCAATGTCAGATCACCGCCGAAGCGCTGGAAGACCACTTCGGCGCGGCATCGCCGCGCTTCGAGGACATGGTCGGCGCATTCGACCAGCACCGCGAGCGCATCGAGGCGGCCGCGCGGCGCCTGCTGTCGGAAACGCGCGCGCAATGCGTGACGCTGCGCAGCGGCTACGTGCGTTTCTACGAGGCCAACTGGCGCTGACGACACGACGCACGTCCGGCGGCGCGCGCCTCCGGGCGGCGCACGCGAAGACGTTGCGTTCACGTGATGCCGTTCGGCGGGGCCGGGCGGCATTTTCGTATGCGGGCCGTGCGGGATGATGGAGCGTCGATAGGAGCGTGCGCGCGGGTTCGTCAGGATCGCAGACGAATCGTGCGAAAACGAAAAACGCCACCCGAAGGTGGCGTTCTTTCATTTCATCGCGCAGTGCAGCGATGCGCTTCGCTTACTCGCTGCCGAGATAGAAGAAGCGAAACAGGAACACGGCCGCGATGATCCACACGATCGGCTTGACCGTGCGGCCCTGGCCCGTCAGCAGCTTGAGGCCGCCGTACGCGATGAAGCCGAACGCGACACCGTTCGCGATCGAGTACGTGAACGGCATCAGCAGCGCGGTCAGCGCGGCCGGCACGGCTTCCGTCGCGTCGTCCCACGGCACCTCGACCATCTCGCGCAGCATCAGGCACGACACGTACAGCAGCGCGGGCGCGGTCGCGTAGGCCGGCACGACGCCGGCGAGCGGCGCGATGAACAGGCACGCGAGGAACAGCACCGCGACGGTGATGGCCGTCACGCCGGTGCGGCCGCCGGCCTGCACGCCCGACGCGCTTTCGATATACGCGGTGGTCGACGACGTGCCGAGCACCGAGCCCGCGACGATCGCCGTGCTGTCGGCGAGCAGCGCCTTGTTCAGGCGGTGCATCTTGCCTTCGACGAGCAGGCCCGCGCGATTCGCGACGCCCATCAGCGTGCCCGTCGCGTCGAACAGCTCGACGAGGAAGAACACGAGGATCACGTTGATGATGCCGGTCGACAGCGCGGCGCGGATGTCGAGCTTGAACAGCGTCGCATCGATCGACGGCGGCGCGGAGAACACGCCGTGGAACTGGTTGCCGCCGAAGAAGAACGACAGGACCGTCACGCCGATGATGCCGATCAGGATCGCGCCGCGCACGCGCAGGTGGTCGAGCGTGACGATCGTGAAGAAGCCGACGATCGCGAGGATCGTCGTGGGCTTGTGCAGATCGCCGAGCGTGACGAGCGTGGCCGGGTTGCCGACGATCACGCCCGACGTCTTCAGCGAGATGATGCCGAGGAACAGGCCGATGCCGGCGGTAATGGAAATCCGCAGCGATTTCGGAATGCCGTTGACGATCGCCTCGCGCACGCGGAACAGCGTGACGAGCAGGAACAGGCAGCCGGAAATGAACACGGCGCCGAGCGCGGCCTGCCACGTGAAGCCCATTCCCTTGACGACCGTGTACGCGAAATACGCGTTCAGGCCCATGCCGGGCGCGCAGGCGATCGGGTAGTTCGCGTACAGCCCCATGATGATCGACGCCAGCGCCGCGACGAGGCAGGTCGCGACGAACACGGATTCCTTCGGCATGCCGGCGTCGCCGAGGATCGCGGGGTTGACGAAGATGATGTAGGCCATCGTCAGGAACGTGGTGACGCCCGCGAGTATTTCGGTGCGGAAGTCGGTGCCGGCTTCAGCGAAGCCGAAATACCGCTTGATGGATTCCATGAAGGCGTTTCTCCGGTCGGGTTGTCGTGTTGATTGTTGTGCCGATTTGTTGTACAGGCAGCGCGGCCGGCTCACTGTAACCAGCCACTATTGTCCGGCTATCGGCGGATTGTAATAGCGCGGATAGCTCGGACGATATAGTTGGAGGGCACGATCGATTGCCTGCGCGCGAACGGTCGGGCAGCCCGCCCGCGCGACGAAGGCGCGCATTTTACCGGTTCGCGGGCCACGGGCCGGCAGAAATGGCTGAAACGGGGGAACGGGGGAAACGAGTGGAAGGGGCACGGGCCGGCGCACGACGCCAGCCGATGCGTGCGCAACGGCACGCCGGCAGCGCCGCACGCGGCCGGCGCGATGACATGCGACTGAAACGGGGCGCTCGCATGCTGCACGAACGCGGTGCATGCGGCGCGTGCACGCAAACGTGCGTGCGCGGCCGGTGCGTTCGCGCGGCGGCCGCGTGCGGCGGCCATTCGTCAGTCCAGGCGATTGAAGGTATCGGGCAATCGTGCGCCGAAGCCGTCCCGTCCGCAACTGTCATTTCGCGATGCGGGGGCGACTGTGGTTTCTGTGTAAAAGATTGCAAGACCCCATCGCGTAAACCGGCAAGTCTTTCTAGGATAGACACACCGCGCATGCACACGCGGCCGGTCATTGCCGACGCGGGGGAGTCGCAGTCCGTGCAGGCCAGGCGGTGAATGGCGGTCAAGGCCGTTGCGCGTTTGGGCAGGCACGGCCGGTTAGGCACGGCCGGTTGCGATTGCCCGATGCGGGTTCGTCCGTAATCACGGAGGTCAGCATGTTGAACTGGATCAGCCGCTGGGCGATGCGACACGCCCCCACGCCGGAAAAAACCGCCGCGTCGATGCTCGTGACGGCGCGCATGGAACTGTTCGCAGCCGAACAGCGCGTCATCGATGCGAAATTACAGGCGGATTACTGGCGCACACGTGTGTCATTCCTCGAAGAGGTGCAGAAGCAGGGCATCGATCCGTGGGTGACCTCGCAGGCCGCGCAACGTCCCGACGTCGATTCCACGCCCCGAAGCACGGGCCCGCGTCTCGCCGCCAGCACCTGATGCACCCGCTGCATCCCCTCGCTGCGCACGGCGCGCGATCGCGCGCGGCACGCACCGGCGTGCCGCGTCCTTCGATGCGCACCTGCGGCGCGTTGCGCCGCGGGTGCGTCCGTTTCCGGATACCGTGATTCCGCACGCCACGGTTTGCCGTTGCGCGCGCGCTCACGTCGTCAATCCCTTCTTCGCCATCGTCCGACGAGCAAACGTTGTAGTGGCGCGAGCGCGCGTCTCAGCCGCTCGCCGCGCCGCACGTAGGCCGTCGTGATCGACGCTTCGGCCGCCGCGTCATCGTCGGTGCCGAGCCAGATGCGATCGCCGCGTGCGATGCGCAGCACGTCGCCGGGGCGTACCCAGTAGTCGTCGATGCTCGGTGGGCGCGTGATCCACAGCGGCGCGCCGTGCGCACGAATTTCCGCATCGCTGGGCGCGCGCCAGGTCAGTGTCGTGCGCGGCGCGACCGCGAAGCGGATCACGACGGTCGGTAACGCGATCGTGCCGGCGTGGCGCCGATCGCGGCGTTCGAACAGCGGGCTTGCCTGGTCCATCGTCTTCTCCATTCAGTGAGCCGGACGGATGACGTGCACCAGAACAAAAAGGCCTCATCCGTTTCCGGTGAGGCCTTGTGTGACATGCGGTACTGCTCGATTGCTAACGCACAAGCGCCTCCCGTGATCCATTCTTTCGAATGTTCACCGGGCAATGATTCGCGATGGCGATGAGCTTGAACGTAGGCATGCGAACGATTCTGTTGTCGGCGCGCGGCGTTGTCAACGACTATTTTCGAGATGGGCGGCGATCACGCGTCGCGTTGCGCGAGCCCGTTCACGAGCAGTTCGGACAGCAGGCCCGTCATCCCGTTCGGGTGGTCGGCGGCGCGCGCCTTCAGCTGCTCGACGAGCTCGGCGTTGAGCTTGCACGCGAACGGCACGAGGCCCTGTTCCTGGTCGAGCTTGCGCTGTGCGCGGCGGTCCAGCTTCGCCGCTTCTTCGGCGCCCTTGCCGAAACGCGCGGAGCTCGACTGCTTCATCGCGTGCGTCAGCTTGAGCGCCTTGTTCTTTTCTAGATCGGTTTTCTTCATGGCCATCGCGGCACCTCCGGGAATTGAAGCCGCGATTGTACGCATTTCGGCGGACGCCGCCCGGCGGCGCCATCGCGCCCCCGCTTGCGACGCCGCCCGCGCATCCGCTCACGCGCCTTTCGTCGTGCCCCAGTTGCCGCCATGCGCGGCCGCCTGCGCGGCAGGGGAGCGCGCGAGGTAGGCGAGCGCCTGCTCGGTCGAGCCTTCGTGGTGCGGCGTATAGCCCGGCTTGAAATAGCGCAGCGCCGCGCCGATCACCTTCCAGAACGACGGCAGGTGCCCGCGCCGCGAACCCTGCCGCCACGCGAGCACGAAGCCCGGATAGCGGCCGGCGTCCGGATCGCGCCGGTACATGAACTTCGCGCCGGTCGTGATGTAGTAGAGCAGCAGCACGATCACGAACGCCATGTGCACGCAGCGCTCCGGATAGGTGCCGCCCATGTGCCGGTAGATGTCGAACGCGACGGTGCGGTGCTCGACTTCCTCGGCGCCGTGCCAGCGCAGCAGGTCGACCATCGTGGGGTCGGCGCGGCCTTCGTCGAGGCCGTGCGCGTTGAGCACCCAGTTGCCGAGATAGCCGAAGAAATGCTCGAGCGACGCGATCACGGCCAGTTGCTGCCGCAGCCAGAAGCGCGTATGGCCGATCTTCAGCCCCAGCGGCTGCTCGCCGAGCACGCGCGTGAACAACCGGTTGAGCCTCTGCGTGAACGGCTTCGTGTCGATGCCGTGGCGCTCGTAGTAGTGCTTCAGCACGCCGCCGTGCGAACGCGAATGCACGGCCTCCTGCCGCAGGAAGCCTTCGGCTTCGTCGCGCAGGCGTGCATCGGCGATCAGCGGCAGCGCCTTGTTGTACACGCGGCAGAACCACAGTTCGCCTTCCGGGAACAGCAGGTTCAGCGTGTTGATGATGTGCGTGCTGCCCGGATCGTTCGGCACCCAGGTGATCGGCGTATCGCTGAAGTCGAACTTCACGTGCCGGGCCTTGATCTTGTGGTAGTCGGCGGTATCGGTCATGTCGTCTCCCTGTCTCGGTGCGGCGTCGTGCGCCGTCAATGCGATGCCATGCTGACGCGGGCGATCATCCGGCCCAGCCACGGCATGAAGCGGCCGACGAAACGCATCGCGTGCGCTTCGCCGCCGACCGCCACGACGGGGCGGTTGCGCAGCACGCCGTCGACCATCGCCCGCGCGACGGTTTCGGGTTTCAGGCCGCGCATCTGGTACAGCCTGGTCGCGCGCTTGCGCAGCCGCGCTTCGTCCTGTGCGCTGGCGCCTGCGTAGTGCGTCGACGCCATGATCCCGGTCTCCGCGAAGCCGGGGCACACGGCCGTCACGCCGATGCCTTGCTCCGCGAGTTCCGCGCGCATGCATTCGCTGAGCATCAGCACCGCGGCCTTCGTCGTCGCATAGGCGGGCAGGTCGCGCGACGGGCCGAACGCGGCGGCCGACGCGGTATTGACGATGTGCCCGCCGGTGCCGCGCGCGGCCATCTGCCGAGCGAACAGCCGCGAGCCGTGGATCACGCCCCACAGGTTCACGTGCAGGATGCGCTCCCAGTCCCGCGTGCCCGTGTCGAGGATGCCGCCGGCCATGCCGATGCCCGCGTTGTTGATCACGATGTCCGCGCCGCCGAGTTCGCCGCCGACCCAGGTCGCGAGCGCTTCCATTTCGTCGGCGGACCCGACGTCGACACGTTTCGCCTGCGCGTGCGCGCCGGTCAGCCCGATGAGCAGCGCGGTGCGCTCGGCGCTCGCGAGATCGATGTCGCATGCGACGACGGTCGCGCCTTCGCGAGCGAAGGCCAGCGCCGCGCAGCGGCCGATCCCGCTGCCCGCGCCGGTGACGACCGCAACCTTGCCGTCGAAGCGCCCGCTGGTTGCGCGGCGGCGCGCGTTCGCGAGCGCTGGCGGCTCGTTGCCGGATTCGACCGCGTCGATCAATTGCCCGGCGAGATCCGCGAAGCGCGCGGGATCGGCGAGCGGCAGCCAGTGGCCGGCCGCGACTTCGCGGCGGTAGTACTGCGGCACCCAGCGCGACAGGTTTTCGGACAGCGCGGGGCTCACGTATTTGTCGCCGAGCGGCACGATCGTCTGCACCGGCGCGTGCGCATGGCGCTCGCGCGGCGCGAACAGGCAGCGGATGAAGTTCGCGCGATAGAGGCGTACGCCGCGCGCGCCGTCGTCGGCCTGGGTCGGGCGCGGCGCGGCGGGCGTTTTCTCGAGCCGGCGCAGCAGGCCCGGCCACGCGCGGCCGAGCCACAGCCGCCAGCCGAGCTCGGGGATGAACGGCAGGTGGAACAGATACACGTACCACGAGCGCACGAGCTGGCCGCCGAGCGTGGCCAGCGACGCGGGCGTCGGGCGCAGCACGCGTTCGCGCAGCCAATAGCCCACGTGGTCGAGGCATGGCCCCGAGCACGACGTGTACGATGCGATGCGGCCATCGAGGCGCGGATCGGTGACGAATTCCCAGCCCTGGATCGAGCCCCAGTCGTGGGCGACGAGGTGCACGGCGCGGCCCGGGCAGAGCGCATCGATCACCGCGACGAAATCGTCGGTCAGCTTCGCGAGATGGTAGTCGGCCGTGCGCCTCGGTGCGCCGGACAGGCCCGCGCCGCGCACGTCGTACGCGATCACGTAGTGCCGGCGCGCGAGCAGCGGCGCGACGTGCTGCCAGACGCTGCTGTCGTCGGGATAGCCGTGCACGAGCACGACCGGCGAGCGGGCCGGGTCGCCCCAGGTCCTGACCGCGAGCGTCAGGTCGCCGGAGGCGACCGCCGTTTCGCCGTGAACCGATTCGAACAGGGCCAGCGGCGCTTCGTCGGAAAGAGGTTGCATCGTGAGTCCGTCGTTCAGGGAGTCGGGAGGAGGGGCGGGTGGGTCAGGCGGCGGCCGGCACGTTCGCCGCGGCCTGCGCGCGCTCGGCCTGGCGGCGGCGCCAGCGGCGCACGTGCGGCAGATCGTCGTCGAGCCAGTACGCGTCGTCGTCGGTGATCACCAGCAGCTCCTCGAATTTCGCGCCGACGCCGGCGAAGCCGAGATGCGGCTCGACGGCCCACAGGCCCGGCACGGGCGCATGCTCGGAGCGGCGGTCGATCGACCACAGCGGCGACCAACCTTGCTGCTTCGCCGCGCGGCCCTGGTCGAGCAGCAGGTTGCGCGTCGCGTTCAGCCCGAAGCGGGCGACGAAGCGCGGCTTCGACAGCTTGTGGATCTTCGCGACACGATGCGCGAGCACCTTGAACGGGTAGGCCTTGTGGCGCGGCTCGACGCCCTGGCGGCGGCACAGCGCGTCGACTTCCTGCGCGACTTCCGCCATCGACCGGCGCGCCTTCACGAGCCGCACGATCATGTCGCGATGGTCCATCAGGTCGTCCTGCAACTGCTCGAGGATCGGGTTGCGGCCTAGGCAGTGCGCGTAGCCGACATCGGCGACGATGCCGTCGAGCACCGGCGCGACGTCGAGGATCACCGGCATGTCGGTTTCGAGCTGGCGGCTGCTCGGGAAGAACGCGAGATTGAAGCCGCCCATGTGCTTGAGGCCGGAGAAGCCCTCGAACGCGGTGCGGTCGCCGAACCACGCGAACGGCTTGTGCAGCCAGTCGTGCACGCCGTTGTCCTGCAGCCATTCGGTCAGGAGGCGCGCGGCTTCCTTCTCGGTGATGCCGGGGTACAGCATCGCGCCGACGGTTTCGACGCAGCGGTACGCCAGCTGCTGGACCGCGCGGAATTGCGGCAGTTCGTCGAGATGGACTTCCGGCAGCGGGTGGTGGGCGGTCATGATGCGTCTCCATGGGTCGACCGGAGTTGGCGCATCGGCGCTTACTCGAGTCCTGTTCTTCGCGGGGTGCCGATCCGGAATGCGCGCGCCGGCATCCGCCGTCACGCGTTATTCAGTCAGCATTTAATGTGCCATTGAGCAATGTAATTATCATAGACGGTTCCGGAAAACGCGCCAGCCCCGTGGGGTGAGGATTTGTCCTAATGGAGGGGGGAAATGGAGGAGAAGCTCTAGGTATTCAGGAAGATCGGGGCATGACTCGCGGAGTGAGGATCCGTTTCCGTCACTCGTCGGGTAATTCTGACCCCAATTCTGCTTCGATCTGATCGATCGATGGCAGACCGGATTCGAGCGATGCCGGCACATGCCGCAGGAGTTCATATTCAGCGACCCCCATCGGGTTGGTCATGCCGCGTAGCGCATACTCGGCGACGAGTCGGTTTTTCTCGCGACACAACAGCAAGCCGATCGTCGGTTGATCGTCCGGCGCTTTCAGTTCGGCGTCGACCGCAGATAAATAGAAATTGAGTTGCCCCGCGTATTCCGGGCGAAATGGCGTCGCTTTCAACTCGACCACGACGTAGCTGCGTAGTTTCAAGTGATAGAAGAGCAGATCGATGAAGAACTCGTCACCACCGACTACCAGCCGATACTGACGGCCGACAAATGCGAAACCCGCCCCGAGCTCCAGTAAAAAGCGCGTGATGTGGCGTGTGAGTGCCTGCTCGATGTCGCGTTCCTGCGCATCGTCGGTCAGCCCCAGAAAGTCGAATACGTAAGGATCCTTCAGCGCCTCGCGCGCTAGATCCGACTGAGGCGGTGGTAGCCGGACGTCGAAATTTGTTACTGCAGCTCCGGCGCGGAGATGCGCGTGCGTATCGATCTGCATTGCAAGCACGTTGCGCGACCACCCGTTTTCAAGTGACTTGCCTGCATACCAGTCGCGTGCCGCTGACTCCTTGACCTTGTCGAGAAGTGTCACGACATGGGACCAAGGCAATTGTGCAACGGCCTGTTGCACAATTGCCGGTGTCGGCCACGCCTGCGCCAATGCCCGCATATATTTGAGGTTTCGTGGAGAGAAGCCCTGCATGTCGGGGAACGCTGCTTTCAGATCCCGCGCGAGCCGGTCGATCACCTTTGCTCCCCACCCTTGGCGCTGTTGGCGCTCGAGGATGTCGTGGCCAATCTGCCAGTACAGCGAGACAAGTTCCCGATTCGCGCTGGCAACTGCTTGCTGGCGTGCGTGCGTCACCCGCTGCTTGAGCACCGCCAGCCAGTGTCGGTAGTCGTCGTCGCTCCAAGGGCCCGTTGGCAGGGAATCGATCATGCAATGATTGGCGTAGGTACGCGTTCCGGGGACATGGCCTCATTATCCCGGGCGAGCAGGGCCAAGAGCAATGCCTGCCGATCGGCAGGCTTCGATCGAGAAGCTTCCTTGTCGTCAGGACTGTTTTTTCTCTCTTACCCCTCCCGCTTCCCTCCCAACCGCTCCAGCAACGCCCCCAGCAGATCGATCGGCAGCGGGAACACGATCGTCGAATTCTTGTCCGCGGCGATCGTCGTCAACGTCTGCAGATAGCGCAACTGCATCGCCTGCGGCTGCTGCGCGAGCCGCTGCGCGGCCTGCAGCAGCTTCTCCGACGCCTGCAATTCGCCTTCCGCGTGAATCACTTTCGCGCGCCGCTCGCGCTCGGCTTCGGCCTGCCGCGCGATCGCGCGGATCATCGTCTCGTTCAGGTCGACGTGCTTGATCTCGACCGTCGACACCTTGATCCCCCACGCGTCCGTCTGCGCGTCGAGCGTCTTCTGGATGTCGGCGTTCAGTTGCTCGCGCTCGGCCAGCAGTGCGTCGAGGTCGTGCTTGCCGAGTACCGAACGCAACGTCGTCTGCGAGAGCTGGCTCGTCGCGTCGAAGAAGCGCGCGACCTGGATCACGGCCTTCTCCGGATCGACGACACGGAAATACACGACCGCGTTGACCTTCACCGACACGTTGTCGCGCGTGATCACGTCCTGCGGCGGCACGTCGAACACGACGGTGCGCAGGTCGATCCGCACGACCTGCTGGACGATCGGGATGATCAGCACGAGCCCCGGCCCCTTCACTTTCCAGAACCGGCCGAGCATGAACACGACGCCGCGCTCGTATTCGCGAAAGATGCGGATCGACGACGCGACGAGCACCACGACGAAGACGATCAGGACGCTGCTGAAGCCGAACGTGTAACCGATCATGAAGGTTCTCCCTGGGGATGGGCGGGGGCGGGCACGTCGTAGAGCGGCGCGACCGTCAGCGTCAGCCCGTGGCGGCCGGTGACGCGCACGCGGCAGCCGGCGGCCAGCGGCGTGCGGCTGGCCACGCGCCAGCGCTCGCCGTGCACGAGCGCCCAGCCGGCGGCCGACGGCGGGGCGCCGGCCGCGTCGTTCGGCTGGTCCGGATGCAGGCCGTCGTCGAGCACTTCGCCGATGCTGCCGAGCATGGCCTCGGCGCCCGTCACGACCGGGCGGCGCCGCGCGCGCAGCGCGACGCTCGACACGCCCGCGACGAGCAGCCCGCCGCCGAGCGCGAGGCTCGCGATCACGGGCCACGGAATTCCGTAGCCGGGCACGTCGGTGTCGATCAGCATCAGCGCGCCGATCGTGAACGCGACGATTCCGCCGAACCCGAGCACGCCGAAGGTCGGCAGGAATGCCTCGGCGACGAGGCAGCCGAGCCCGAGCAGCACGAGGCCGAGGCCCGCATAGCTGACCGGCAGCAACTGCATCGCGAACAGCCCGACCAGCAGGCAGATCGTGCCGGCGACGCCCGGCAGCACGAAGCCGGGGTTCGCGAATTCGAAGAAGAGGCCGTAGATGCCGATGGTCAGCAGGATCAGCGCGACGTTCGGATCGGCGATGATCGCCAGGAAGCGGCTGCGCCAGTCCGGCGCGAGCACGACGAGCGGGGCGTGCGCGGTCGCGAGATGCGGCGTGCCGGCGGTGGTCGTCGCGGCGCGGCCGTCGAGCTGGCGCGCGAGATCGGCCGGATCCTGCGCGATCAGGTCGACGACGTGCTGCATGCGCGCCTCGTTCGCCGACAGGCTCACGGCCTCGCGCACCGCGCGCTCGGCCCATTGCGCATTGCGCCCGCGCAACTGCGCGAGGCCGCGGATGTACGCGGACGCGTCCTGCATCGCCTTGCGGATCTCGGTCGATTGCGTGTCGGTCGGCAGCGCGGCGGCGGTGGCGGATGCGCCCGATGCGCCCGATGCACCGGGTGGCGCACCCGGCGGCGCGGCGCCGCCGATGCCGAACTGCACGGGCGACGCCGCGCCGAGATTGGTGCCGGGCGCCATCGCCGCGAAGTGGCTCGCATAGACGATGTAGGTGCCCGCGCTCGCCGCCCGCGCGCCGCCCGGCGCGACGAACGCGGCGACCGGCACCGGCGAGCCGAGGATGGCCTTGATGATCTGCCGCATCGACGTATCGAGGCCGCCGGGCGTGTCGAGCTGCAGGATCGCGAGCGGCGCGTGCTCGCGGGCCGCGCGCTCGAGCGAACGCACGATGAAATCGGCACTGGCCGGGCCGATCGCGCCATTGACGGGAATCACGACGACCGGACGCGCGGCCGGCGCGTCGGCCGATGGCGGTGCGGCGAGCGCGGCGCATACGACGAGCAGCGCCGCGAACAGCGCGGCGCGCGCGACCCGCGCGGACAGCGGGTGACGGGGGCGGCCGTCGGGCGCGGCAGAGGCCGGCGGCGGCCCATGACGGTGAAAGCGCATCGGGACGTCCGGGCGGCGCACGACCGCGTGCCGTCCGGCTTGCGGAAAGGGCGTGGGCCCGATACCTGAAGATTAGGCGGTTTCGGCGGAAAGCGCGAAGGTGCGGCCGCGCCGGCCGGATTCAGCTGGCGCCGCCGCCGCGCGCGAGCACTTCGTCGCGATAGTCGGCCGGACTGCGTCCGCTCCATTTGCGGAACGCGCGGTAGAACGCGCTCGGCTCCGCGAATCCGGTCGCGGCCGCGACGTCGGCGATCGTGCGTGCGGGGTCGGCCAGCGCCTCGAACGCGAGATCGCGCCGCAGCGTGTCCTTGATCGACTGGTACGCGTGGCCTTCCTGGTGCAGCTTGCGGCGCAGCGTGGCCTCGGCCACGTGCAGCCGCGCGGCCATCCCGCCCGCGCCCGGCCACGCGGCGGGCGGCATCCCGCGCAGCACCGCGCGCACGCGCTGCGCGAGCGCGTTCGGGTTGCGGTACTTGACGATGAAGCTGGCCGGCGCGTTGCGCAGAAACGTTTTCAGCGTCTTCGCGTTCTGCACGACCGGCAGCGTCGCGAATTCGGGATCGAAATCGACATACGAATCGGGCTCGTTGAAACGCATGTCGTCGCAGAACATCGACGGATATTCGTGATCGGCGGGCGGCGTGTCGCAACGGAAGCTCGCATGCAGCAGCGGAATGCGCCGGCCGATCAGCCAGCAGGTGAGGCCGTAGACGATGATGAAATAGGTCGCGTACGTGAACATCGCGGGCGTCGCGCCGTTGTTGCGGTGCACGAAACGCAGCCGCACGCGTTGCGGGTTTGCGTCGAGCTCCGCGTGCAAGTCGTCGAGCACGCAGTGCATGAAGTTCACCGCGCGCGCCATCGCGTGCAGCCCGTCGCGCGCGGACAGCGCGGCCTGGCTCATCGCGATGAAGCTGCCGCTGCGCATCGGGTGACGATCCTGCCCGAAAAACTCGTCGTCGAGCGTGCGCGCGATCGCGTTCCACAACGCGCCATATTGCTGCGCGGACACGCGTGCGCGCGGCTGCCCGAGCAGCGCGGGCGCGATGCCGGCCTGCGCGAGCAACGGCTCGGCCGCGACGCCGCGGCGCGTGGCCAGCGCGACGCTGTACGCGACGAGGCCGATCGCGACGGTTCCCTTGTCTTCCTGCTTCATCGGTGTCGCCGGTATGGCAAAAACGCTCAGTGTAAATGAGCGACGCGAGCATCGAACAGTCGCGCGTGCTTGCCTACACTTGTTGCATCGAAACGCAAGGACGGTCGCGCCCGGCGGCCGCGGGAGACTGCAGCACCATGGACGAGCTTTACACCGAAGACCAGCGGATGATCCGCGATGCCGCGCGCGCTTTTGCCACCGAGGTGCTGGCGCCGAACGCCGCGCAGTGGGACCGCGACGCGCACCTGCCCGACGCGATCGTCGCGCAGCTCGGCGAACTGGGCCTGCTCGGGATGATCGTGCCGCAGGAACTGGGCGGCTCGTATACGGATTACGTGGCCTATGCGCTGGCGATGGAGGAAGTGGCGGCCGGCGACGCCGCGTGCGCGACGATGATGAGCGTGCACAACTCGGTCGGCTGCGGGCCGATCCTCGGCTTCGGCACGCCCGCGCAGAAGGATCGCTGGCTGGCCGACATGGCGGCCGGCCGCGTGATCGGCGCATTCTGCCTGACCGAGCCGCATGCCGGCTCCGAGGCGAACAACCTGCGTACGCGCGCCGAGTTGCGCGACGGCAAGTGGGTGCTGAACGGCGCGAAGCAGTTCGTGACCAATGGCCAGCGCGCGGGCGTCGCGATCGTTTTTGCCATGACCGATCCGGAAGCCGGCAAGCGCGGCATTTCCGCGTTCCTGGTGCCGACCGACATGCCGGGTTTCATCGTGGGCAAGCCCGAGAGGAAAATGGGCATCCGCGCGTCCGACACCTGCCCGATCACGTTCGAGAACTGCGCGATTCCCGAGGAGAACCTGCTCGGCAATCGCGGCGAAGGGCTGAAGATCGCGTTGTCGAACCTCGAAGGCGGGCGCATCGGCATCGCCGCGCAGGCGCTCGGCATCGCGCGCGCCGCATTCGACAAGGCGCGCCGCTATGCGGGCGAGCGCGTGCAGTTCGGCAAGCCGATCGCCGAGCATCAGGCGATCCAGCAGAAGCTCGCCGACATGGCCGTGCAGATCAACGCCGCGCGCCTGCTCGTGCATCACGCGGCGAAGCTGCGCACGGCCGGGCTGCCGTGCCTGTCGGAAGCGTCGCAGGCGAAGCTGTTCGCGTCCGAGATGGCGGAGCGCGTGTGCTCGGACGCGATCCAGATTCACGGCGGCTACGGCTATCTGGTCGATTACGAAGTCGAGCGTCATTATCGCGACGCGCGCATCACGCAGATTTACGAAGGCACCAGCGAAGTGCAGCGGATGGTGATCGCGCGACAGCTTTGAGTCGCGGCGCGCGCTCATCCGGGGTGTCACGCAGTCGAACAAACGGTCGAACAAGCAGGCATACAACGCAAGCACGAGGGCAGCGCGGCGAACACGGCACGCAACGACGTGACCGTGCGCCGTGCAATACGGAGCCGGGCAGGTGCTGCAGCACGTGCGCCGGTTGACCGCTGGGCATGGAGACTGGACGGAGACGACACATGACGGTACAGGCATTCCTGGACGCACGCGATTTTCTGCTGCGCCATCGCACCGACTACGACACCGCGTACCGCGAGTTCGAATGGCCGGTGCTCGACGCGTTCAACTGGGCGCTCGATTACTTCGACCCGATGGCGCGCGGCAACGACGAGCCCGCGCTGTGGATCGTCGATGCGGCGACCGGCACGGGCGATCCGTATTCGTTCGCGCAGATGTCCGAGCGTTCGTCGCGGATCGCGAACTGGCTGCGCTCGATCGGCGTCGTGCGCGGCGACCGCATCCTGCTGATGCTGCCCAACCGCGTCGAGCTGTGGGACGCGATGCTGGCCGCGATGAAGCTCGGCGCGATCGTGCTGCCCGCCACCACACAACTGTCGCCCGACGACGTGCGCGACCGCGTGCGCATCGGCGGCGCGAAATACGCGATCGTCGACGAGAACGAAACCGCGAAGTTCGAGCAGCCCGATCTCGGCCTCGCGCAAAAGATCGTCGCCGGCGCGCCGCGCGCGGGCTGGCTCGCGATGAACGACGGCTATGCGGCGAGCGCCGCGTTCGAGCCGGACGCCGTCACGCACGCGAACGATCCGATGCTGCTGTACTTCACGTCGGGCACGACGTCCAAGCCGAAGCTCGTCGAGCATACGCACCGCACCTATCCGGTCGGCCATCTGTCGACGATGTACTGGGTCGGCCTGCAGCCGGGCGACATCCACTGGAACATCAGCTCGCCCGGCTGGGCGAAACACGCATGGAGCTGCTTCTTCGCGCCGTGGAATGCGCAGGCGTGCGTGTTCGCGTTCAACTATGCGCGCTTCGAGCCGAAGGTCGTGCTCGATGCGCTCGTCAAATACCGGGTGACCACGCTGTGCGCGCCGCCGACCGTGTGGCGCATGCTCGTGCAGCAGCCGCTCGCGTCGTTCGACGTGAAGCTGCGCGAGATCGTCGGCGCGGGCGAGCCGCTGAATCCCGAGATCATCGAGCGCGTGAAGAAGGCGTGGAACATCTCGATCCGCGACGGCTACGGCCAGACCGAGACGACCTGCCTGATCGGCAACTCGCCGGGTCAGCCGGTGGTCGCGGGCTCGATGGGCCGGCCGCTGCCCGGCTACCGGATCGCGCTGCTCGATCCGGACGGCGCGCCCGTCAGCGAAGGCGAGGTCGCGCTGCCGCTCGGCGATGGCGCCGCGCGCCCGGTCGGGCTGATGAACGGCTATGCGAACAATCCCGACGCGACGGCCCATGCGATGCGCGACGGCCACTACCGCACGTCGGACATCGCGATGCGTCGCGACGACGGCTACTACGTGTACGTCGGCCGCGCGGACGACGTGTTCAAGTCGTCCGACTACCGGCTGAGCCCGTTCGAACTGGAAAGCGTGCTGATCGAGCATCCGGCGATCGCGGAAGCGGCCGTCGTGCCGAGCCCGGACCCGGTGCGGCTGTCGGTGCCGAAGACGTTCGTCACGCTGCGCCAGGGCTACGAGGAAAGCCCCGCGCTCGCGCTGGAGATCTTCCGTTTCTCGCGCGAGAAGCTCGCGCCGTACAAGCGCATCCGCCGCCTGCAATTCGCGGAGCTGCCGAAGACGATCTCGGGGAAGATCCGCCGCGTCGAGCTGCGCCGCCGCGAGATCGAGCGCGGCGACGACGCGACCGCGCGCATGCCCGGCGAATACTGGGAAGAGGATTTCGCCGCCGAACTGGAATGACCGATCGCGGGCCGTGCGCGCCGCATGCCGCGGCCGCCGCCCGCACCGAATCGAACCGGTCGCGCGGCGGCATGCCGCCACGCCGCGACCCACTGCAAGGAGAAAACGCTGATGAACGCGAATCCGACGCCCCGTACGGGGCAAGACGTGCCGACGGTCAAGCTGCTGATCGACGGCGCTTTCGTCGAGTCCGCCACCGACGAGTGGCGCGACGTCGTCAACCCGGCGACGCAGCAGGTGCTCGCGCGCGTGCCGTTCGCGACCGTCGCGGAAGTCGACGCGGCCGTGCAGGCCGCGCACGCCGCGTATGCGACGTGGAAGAACACGCCGATCGCCGCGCGCATGCGCATCATGCTGAAGTTCCAGGATCTGGTGCGCGCGAACCAACAGCGCATCGCGAAGACGCTGACGGCCGAGCAGGGCAAGACGATTCCCGACGCCGAAGGCGACATCTTCCGCGGCCTCGAAGTGGTCGAGCACGCATGCTCGATCGGCACGCTGCAACTGGGCGAATTCGCGGAGAACGTCGCGGGCGGCGTCGACACCTACACGCTGCGCCAGCCGCTCGGCGTGTGCGCGGGCATCACGCCGTTCAATTTCCCCGCGATGATTCCGCTGTGGATGTTCCCGATGGCGATCGTGTGCGGCAACACGTTCGTGCTGAAGCCGTCGGAGCAGGACCCGATGTCGACGATGGAACTCGTCGAACTCGCGCTCGAGGCCGGCATACCGAAAGGCGTGCTGAACGTCGTGCACGGCGGCAAGGAAGTCGTCGACGCGATCTGCACGCATCCGCTCGTGAAGGCGATCTCGTTCGTCGGTTCGACGGCGGTCGGCACGCACGTCTACAACCTCGGCGGCCAGCACGGCAAGCGCGTGCAGTCGATGATGGGCGCGAAGAACCACGCGATCGTGCTGCCCGACGCGAACCGCGAGCAGGCGATCAACGCGCTCGTCGGCGCGGGCTTCGGCGCGGCCGGCCAGCGCTGCATGGCGACCTCCGTCGCGGTGCTGGTGGGCAAGGCGCGCGAGTGGCTGCCCGACATCGTCGCGAAGGCGAAGGCGCTGAAGGTCAATGCAGGTGCCGAAGCGGGCACCGACGTCGGCCCGGTCGTGTCGCGCGGCGCGAAGGCGCGGATCCTGACGCTGATCGACGCGGGCATCAAGGAAGGCGCGAAGCTCGAACTCGACGGTCGCGACGTGAAGGTGCCCGGCTACGAGGACGGCAACTTCATCGGCCCGACGATCTTCTCCGGCGTGACGACCGACATGTCGATCTACACGCATGAAATCTTCGGGCCGGTGCTGGTCGTGATGGCGGTCGACACGCTCGACGACGCGATCGCGCTCGTCAACGCGAACCCGATGGGCAACGGCGTGGGCATCTTCACGCAGAGCGGCGCGGCGGCGCGCAAGTTCCAGAGCGAGATCGACGTCGGCCAGGTCGGCATCAACATCCCGATTCCGGTGCCGGTGCCGTTCTTCAGCTTCACCGGTTCGCGCGGCTCGAAGCTCGGCGATCTCGGCCCGTACGGCAAGCAGGTCGTGCAGTTCTACACGCAGACCAAGACGGTCACCGCGCGCTGGTTCGACGACGACACGACGGCCGGCCCGGTGAATACGACGATCCGGCTGCATTGAGCGGTGGAGGAAACGAACATGAAAATCGGATTCATCGGCCTCGGCCACATGGGTGCGCCGATGGCGCTGAACCTGCTGAAAGCCGGCCATGACGTGCACGCGTTCGACCTGAGCGCCGACGCGTTGCGCGCGCTGCAGGACGCCGGCGCGCAGGCGGCCGCGTCGCCGCGCGATGCGGCGTCGGGCGCGACGTTCGTGATCACGATGCTGCCGGCCGCGCCGCACGTGCGCTCGGTGCTGTCCGGCGAGAACGGCGTGCTGGCCGGCCTCGGCGCGGGCGCGACGGTGATCGATTCGAGCACGATCGACCCGGCGAGCGCGCAGGCGTTCGGCGCACTGGTGCGCGAGCACGGCGGCGCGTTCGTCGATGCGCCGGTGTCGGGCGGCACCGGCGGCGCGGCGGCCGGCACGCTGACCTTCATGGTCGGCGGCAGCGATGCGGATTTCGAGCGCGTGAAGCCCGTGCTCGCCGGCATGGGCAAGAACATCGTCCACTGCGGCGCGACGGGCATGGGGCAGGTCGCGAAGGTCTGCAACAACCTCGTGCTCGGCATCTCGATGGCGGCGGTGTCGGAGGCGATGTCGCTCGGCGTCGCGCTCGGCATCGACCCGAAGGTGTTGGCCGGCATCGTCAACACGTCGACGGGCCGCTGCTGGAGTTCGGACACCTACAACCCGTATCCGGGCGTGATCGAGACCGCGCCGGCGTCGCGCGGCTACTCCGGCGGCTTCGGCACCGACCTGATGCTGAAGGATCTCGGCCTCGCGAACGATGCGGCGAAGCAGGCGCGCCAGCCCGTCTATCTCGGCGCGCTCGCGCAGCAGCTGTACCAGACGATGAGCAGCCGCGGCGACGGCCAGCTCGATTTCTCGGCGGTGATCCGCCTGTACCAACCGGCCACGAAGAAGGACGCGTGATGATCGAACTCGACTACGTCGACGACGGCGCGATCGCGTGCGCGACGCTCAAGCGTCCGCCCGCGAACGCCTTTACCGCCGACGGGCTGCAGCAGTTGCAGGCCACCGTCGCCGAACTGAATGCGAACCCGCGCGTGCGCGCGCTGGTGATTACCGGCGACGGCCCGAAGTTCTTCAGCGCGGGCGCCGATCTCAACACGTTCGCCGACGGCGACCGCGCGGTCGCGCGCGCGATGGCGTCGCGCTTCGGCGCGGCGTTCGAGGCGCTGCACGATGCGCGCGTCGTGACGATCGCGGCGATCAACGGCTATGCGATGGGCGGCGGCCTCGAATGCGCGCTCGCGTGCGACCTGCGGATCGCGGAGGCGCATGCGCAGATGGCGCTGCCCGAACCGTCGGTCGGCCTGCTGCCGTGCGGGCTCGGCACGCAGACGCTGCCCTGGCTCGTCGGCGAAGGCTGGGCGAAGAAGATCATCCTGACCGGCGCGCGCGTCGATGCGGCCACCGCGCTGCGGATCGGCCTCGTCGAGGACGTGGTGGAAAGCGGCGCCGCGCGCGACGCGGCGCTCGCGCTGGCGCGCAACGTCGCACGGCAAAGCCCGCATGCGGTCGGCTACAGCAAGGAGCTGATCGGCCTCGCCCGTCGCGGCGTGCCGCGCGGCGCGGCGCTCGCGGTCGAGCGCGAGCGCTTCGTCGACCTGTTCGACACGGCCGATCCGCGCGAAGGCGTGGCGGCGTTCCTCGGCAAGCGCGCGCCGCAGTGGCGCACCGATGGGGAGTCGCAACGATGAGCACGCCGGTGACGAATCACGACGCATTCGCGGAGCATGCGCCCGAGGTGCTGTTTCGCGTGGTGAACCGCGTAGCGCTGATCACGCTGAACCGGCCGGCCGCGCTCAACGCGCTGTCGTACGCAATGATCGGCGAGCTGAGCGCGCTGTTCGAGCGCTGCCGCCACGACGACCAGATCGTCGCGGTCGTGCTGCGCGGCGCGGGCGAGAAGGGCTTCTGCGCGGGCGGCGACGTGCGCGCGCTGTACAGGATGGTCGCGCAGCGCGAGACCTGGCTGCCGTTCTTCGTCGACGAATACCGGCTCGACTACGCGATCCACACGTTCCCGAAGCCGGTGGTCGCGCTGATGGACGGCGTGACGATGGGCGGCGGCATGGGGCTCGCGCAGGGCGCGGCGCTGCGTGTCGCGACCGAGCGCAGCAAGATCGCGATGCCGGAAACGCGCATCGGCCTCGTGCCCGACGTGGGGGCGACGCATTTCCTGTCGCGCATGCCGGCCGAACTCGAACTGTACGTGGGGCTGACCGGCGCGATGCTGTCGGGCGCCGACGCGCTGAGCGCGAAGCTCGCGGACCTGTGCGTGCCGTCCGCGTGGCTCGACACGTTCGAGACGCGCATCGAAAGCGTGAAATGGGATGGCGACGCGCTGCCGTTGTTGCGCAAGGTGTTCGAGCCGCCGTGCAACGTGGTGCCGCATGCGGCGCTCGACGGCCAGATGCCGTGGATCGTCCGCCACTTCGACAAGCGCTCGACCGTCGAGCGGATCGTCGCGACGCTCACGCAGGACCTGGCGCGCGACGAGCTGGCGCGCGAGCACCGTCAATGGTTGCAGGCGACGCTCGATGCGCTCGCGAGCCATTCGCCGACGATGCTCGCCGTGACGCGAGAGGCGCTGCTGCGCGGCCGGCAGATGACGCTCGCGGAATCGTTCCGGATGGAGCTCGGCATCGTGGCGCGCGCGATCGAGGAAGGCGACTTCTGCGAAGGCGTGCGCGCGCATCTCGTCGACAAGGATCGCAAGCCGCGCTGGGCGCCCGCGTCGCTCGTCGAGTTGCGCGCCGAGCGCGTGCGGCATTTCCTGACGTCGCCGTGGAAGCTGTTCGCGCATCCGCTCGCCGATCTCGGCGCGGCGTGATGCGCATGCGCCGACGCGCCGTGCGGCGCGTCGGCTTTCACGCGTCTCGTCGCGCTTCGTCCGCGCGCTCGATCATCGGCGGAATCGCCTGCGCGAGCGCATCGATCACGCAGCGCGTCTTGCGCGGCAGGTAGCGCGTCTTCGGCCAGATCGCGTGAATGTCCCCTTCGCAGACGAAGCAGCGATCCAGCACGACCGCCATCTCCCCGCGCTTCACGTAATGGTCGAGCAGCCAGCTCGGCAGCCACGCGATCCCGAACCCCGACGCACCGGCCGCAGCGATCGCCTGCACGTCGTCGAAACTCAGTTGATGCGGCATGTCGATCCGCACCGTCGAGCCGTCCGGCACGCGCAAGTCCCACGGCTGCACCACGCCCGACCGCGAATAGGCGATCGTCCGGTGGTGCTTCAGGCCGTCGAGCGTCTTCGGCGTCCCGTAGCGCGCGAGATACGACGGCGCCGCGCCGAGGCTGCCGTATTGCGTGCCGAGCCGCCGCACCGCGAGGCTCGTGCTGTCCGCGAGCGTACCGATCCGCACCGCGAGGTCGATCCCTTCCTCGACGAGATCGACGAAGCGGTCGGTGATCGACACGTCGATCCGCAGGTGCGGGTAAGTGCGCGCGAGGTCGAGCACGATCGGCGTCACGCAGTGGTGCCCGAACGCGAGCGGCACGCTCAGCCGCAGCTTGCCGCGCGCCTCGTGGCGGCCGCAGTCGAGATCGGCTTCCGCCGCTTCGAGTTCGGCCAGCGCGCGCACGCAGCGGTCGTAGTACGCCTGGCCGTCGTCGGTCAGGCTCTGGCTGCGCGTCGTGCGCTGCAGCAGCCGTGCGCCGAGCCGCTTCTCGAGCCGCGCGATCGCCTTGCCGACCGCGGAACGCGTCATGTCGAGCCGCTCCGCGGCCAGCGCGAAGCTGCCCGATTCCACGACCTGGACGAAGGTCGTTACGCCGTCGAGTCTGTCGGTCATGGCGGGTGTGAGTCGATTGGGTCCTGAGATTCCCCAGTGCATGGAAATGGACGCTTCAATGGGGAGGTGAATTCTCACTATAGTACCGATTCCCGTTCAGCGTGCGTCGCCGGCCGCACGCGGCGAATCCTACTGACCTGGAGGCGCGCGGCCCGTCGTCGGGCCGCCGCGCAATACGCATGACGCTATCCGACTCTCGCAGGAATGCGGTCGCGCTCGCGGCCGTCTGTCTCACGTCGCTGATGTTCGGCCTCGAAATCTCGAGCGTGCCGGTGATCCTGCCGACGCTCGAACACGTGCTGCATGGCGATTTCAACGGCATGCAGTGGATCATGAACGCGTACACGATCGCGTGTACGACGGTGCTGATGGCGGCCGGTACGCTCGCGGACCGGTTCGGCCGCAAGCGCGTGTACGTGGTCGGCACCGTGCTGTTCGGCGCGACGTCGTTGCTGTGCGGGCTCGCGCCGAACGTGCCGGTGCTCGTCGCGGGCCGGCTGCTGCAGGGCGCGAGCGGCGGCGCGATGCTGATCTGCCAGATCGCCGTGCTGTCGCACCAGTTCCGCGAAGGGCGTGAGCGCGGCCGCGCGTTCGGGATCTGGGGCATCGTGTTCGGCATCGGGCTCGGGTTCGGGCCGATCGTCGGCGGCGCGATCGTCGCGCTGGCGAGCTGGCCGTGGGTGTTCCTCGTGCATGCGCCGCTCGCGGCCGTCGCGCTCGTGCTGATCGGCGGCGCGGTGCGCGAATCGCGCGATCCGCATGCGGGCTCGCTCGACGTCGCGGGCATCGTCACGTTGTCGCTCGCGGTGCTCGGTCTCGCGTTCTACATCACCCAAAGCGCCGAACTCGGATTGACGAGCAGGGCCGGCCTCGGCGTGCTCGGCGCGACCGTGCTCGCGCTGGCCGGCTTCGTCGCCGCGGAGCGCGCCAGCGCGCGGCCGATGTTCGACTTCTCGGTGTTCCGGATTCGCGCGTTCACCGGCGCGATCTTCGGCTCGATGGGGATGAACTTCAGCTTCTGGCCGTTCATGATCTACCTGCCGATCTGGTTCCAGGTCGCGCTCGGCTACGACAGCGTGACGGCCGGCCTCGCGTTGCTCGCGTACACGCTGCCGACGCTGATCGCACCGCCGTTCGGCGAACGGCTCGCCCTGCGCTACGGCCCGGGCGTCGTGATTCCGGGCGGCCTGTTCACGATCGCGGCCGGTTTCGTGCTGATGCGGCTGGGCAGCGCGGCCGATCATGCGAGCTGGCTGACGATGCTGCCGGGCTGCGCGATCGCCGGCATCGGGCTCGGGCTGACCAATACGCCCGTCACCAACACGACGACGGGCGCGGTGCCGAGTGCGCGGGCCGGGATGGCGTCGGGCATCGACATGAGCGCGCGGATGATCTCGCTCGCGCTGAACATCGCGGCGATGGGCTTCGTGCTGGTGGCGGGGATCGTCGCGAGCCTGAAGCGCGGGCCCGCCGGCGCGATCGGCGATGCGGCGCTGCGCCGGCTCGCGCAGGAAATCGCGTCGGGTCGCACCGACGGGCTGCAGGCCGTCGCGCCGGCGCTCGCGCAGGCCGACCCGACCGGCGCGGCGCTGCACGCTGCGCTCGTGCATGGGTTCGGCTGGGTGATGGTGTACGGCGCGGCGGGCGTGGCCGTGCTCGCGACCGCGAGCATGGTGGCGTTCGCGCCGGCGCGGCGCGGGGCGGCCGTGTGCGAATGACGCGGCCGGCGGTCGGCACAGGACGGCCGGTCAGGACGTCCCGCCGCCGAGCGCGCGGTAGAGCTTCATCTGGTTGTTGAGCCGGTTCAGGCGCGTCAGTTCGTCGGCGCTCTGCGCGTTCCTCAGGACCTGCTGCTGGTCGAGCCACGGTTGCACGGCGGTCGCGCCGGCCGCGAAGCGCGCGGCGGCCAGCCGCTCGGCGCGCTGCGCCTGGGCGAGCGACAGCGCACGCTGTTCGGCCTCGCGTTCGAGCTGCACGCGTGCGGACAGCGCGTTCTCGACTTCCGCGAGCGCCGTATGGAGCCGCTGGCGGAACCTGACCACCGCTTCCTCGTACTGCGACTTCGACACCTTGATCTGCAACTGCATCGTGTTCCACTGGATGAACGGCAGCGCGAGGCCGAGCCCGAGCGTGCCGACCGGGTTCGTCAGCACGCGCTCGAGGCTCGTGCTCGTCGTGCCGGCGCTGCCGGTCAGCGTGAAGGTCGGGTAGAAGCTCGTGCGCGTCGCGTCGACCTGCGCGAGCGACTCGCGCAGCCGGAATTCCGCCGCACGCAGGTCGGGACGCCGGCCGAGCAGGCTCGCGGGCAGGCCGGCCGCCACGTCGGGCGGCGGGGCGTCGGGCAGCGCGGCCGGCTCGGCGGCGAGTTGCTGCGGCGGCCGGTCGAACAGGATCGCGAGCGCGTGCCGGTTCTCGGTGCGCTGCTGGATCAGTTGCGTTTGCGCCGCGCGTTGCGCGGCGAGGCTCTGCTCGGCCTGCGCGAGATCGAGCCCCGACACGGCGCCGGCCGTGTGCCGCGACCGGACGAGCGCGAGCGTGCGCACCGCATACGCGATGTTCGCGTCGCCGAGCGCGATCTGCCGGTTCAGATAGCCGATCTGCCAGTACAGCGCCGCGGTCGTGCCGATCAGCGACAGTCGCGCGGCTTCGAGATCGGCGGCCGTCGCGTCGGCTTCCCAGCGCGCGGCATCGCGCAGCGCGGCCAGCCGGCCCCACAGGTCGATTTCGTAGCTGAGCGAACCGGCGAGGCCGCTCGACCGGCTCGTTCGGTGGGTATCGAGCGTGCGCGACACGGCGCCGTTCGCGCCGAGCGTCACGTTGGGCGTCAGGTTCGTATCGACGAGCCCTGCCTGCAACCGTGCGCGATACACGCGGATCGCCGCGATCGCGAGATCGCCGTTGGCGCGCAGCGCGTCGTCGATCAGCGCATCGAGTTGCGGATCGCCGAAGCTGCGCCACCAGTCGCGCGTGGCGGCCGGCGCGTCGGCCGCGACCGGGGCGGCCCAGTTCGCGGGCATCGCGACGGCCGGCAGCGGATCGTGGCGCACGCCCGCGCAGCCGGCGAGCAGCGCGGCCGCGCACGCGAATGCGCCGAGACGGTGAAGCGGGGAGGAATGCGTGATGGCCATGTTGCGTCAGTCGCGCGCGAGCGCATCGATCGGATCGAGCCGCGACGCGTTGCGCGCGGGCATGAACCCGAAAATCACACCGGTGAGCGTCGAGCACACGAACGCGGTCGCGATCGCGCCGGCCGAGAACACCATCTTCCACTGCGCGACGAACATCGAGAACAGCGCGCCGAGCCCGAACGACAGCGCGATGCCGATCGTGCCGCCGAGCAGGCACACGAGCACGGCCTCGACCAGGAACTGCTGCAGGATGTCGGACTGGCGCGCGCCGACCGCCATCCGGATGCCGATCTCGCGCGTCCGCTCGGTGACCGACACCAGCATGATGTTCATCACGCCGATCCCGCCGACGACGAGCGAGATCACCGCGATCAGCGAGAGCAGCAGCGTCAGCGACTGGCCGGTCTTCTCGACGGTCTTGACCACGCTGTCCATGTTGTACGTGAAGAAGTCCTTGCGGCCGTGGCGCTGGATCATCAGTTTCTCGAGGCTTTTCTCGGCGGCGGCGCTCGGCTGCCCGTCGCGCACGCGCACGGTGATGCTGTCGAGATAGCGCTGGCCGAACAGGCGCCCGCTCGCGGTCGTGTACGGCACCCACACGTTCAGGCTCTTCACGCTGCCGAACGCGCTTTTCTTGTCGGCGGTCACGCCGATCACGACGCACGGCACGTTGTCGACGAGGATCACTTCGCCGACCGGATTGCGCGCCGCGCCGAACAGCTTGCGGCGCGTGTTCTGGTCGATCACGACCACCTGCGCCTGGCGGCGCACCGCGTCGTCGTCGAACGCGACGCCGAGCGCGAAGCGCATCCCGCGCGCCTGGAAGTAGCGCTCGCCGACGCCGCTGACGAGCGCATTCACGTTGATGTTGCGATAACGCAGCAGCAGCGTGCGCGACGTCTCGGGTGTCGCGCTGTCGACGTACGGCTGCTCCGCGAGCGCGGTGACGTCGTCGGGCACGAGCGTCTGGATCGCGTCCGCGCGGCTGTCGCCCCAGTCGGTGCCCGGATAAAGACTGATCGTATTGGTGCCGATGCTGCCGATCTCGTCGAGCATGTAACGCTTCGCGCCTTCGCCGACCGCGACGATCGACACGACCGACGTGATGCCGATGATGATGCCGAGCATCGTCAGCAGCGTGCGCAGCCGGTGCGACACGAGCGCGATCCAGGCCATCCGGCACGCCTCGCCGAAGCGGCCGGTGCCGGCGGCGAAGCGTCGGGTGCGCGGGGCGGGAGCGGCGTCGGTGTTGGTGCTGGCGGCCGGCGGGGCATCCGCGGAAGCCGGTGCGGACCGCCCGTCGGGTGCCGCTTCGGCCGTTGCGGCTGCTCCGACGCCGGATTCCGCGAGCGCTTCCGCGTAGTGGCGGTTCGGCCGGTCGGCGACGATCTCGCCGTCGCTGATTTCGATGATGCGCCGCGCATGGCGCGCCACGGCCTTGTCGTGCGTGACGATCACGATCGTATGACCGAGCGCGTTCAGTTCGTGCAGGATGCGGATCACGTCCTGGCCGCTTTTCGTGTCGAGCGCGCCGGTCGGTTCGTCCGCGAGGATCACCTGGCCGCCGTTCATCAGCGCGCGTGCAATGCTCACGCGCTGCTGCTGGCCGCCGGACAGTTGCCCGGGCCGGTGATGCGCGCGATCGGCGAGCCCGAGGCGCGCGAGCAACGCGCGGGCGCGGGCGTGCCGCTCGGCGCGCGGGGTGCCCGCGTAGATCGCCGGCATTTCGAGGTTCGCGACCGCGTCGACGTGCGGCAGCAGGTGATAGCGCTGAAACACGAAGCCGAAGTGCTCGCGGCGCAACTGCGCGAGCTCGTCGCTGTCGAGCATGTGCGTGTCGCGTCCGCCGACCATGTACGTGCCTTCGCTCGGATGATCGAGGCAGCCGAGGATGTTCATCAGCGTCGACTTGCCGGACCCCGACGCGCCGACGATCGCGACGATCTCGCCCGCGTCGATCGACAGGCTGACGTTGTTCAGGACGACGACGTCCTTGTCGCCGGCCGGAAAGCGTCGCGTGACGGCGGCGAGTTTCAGCAGAGGCTGGCTCATCGTTACACCACGTCCGACAATGGCGCGCGCTCGTCCGCCGACGCTTCGCCGATCACGACCCGCTCGCCGTCCTTCAGGCCGGCCAGCACCTCGACGCGCACGTTGTTGTTGATGCCGATGCGGACATGGCGCGTTTCCGTGCTGCCGTCGGCGCGCAGCACGCGTACCGCGACGGTGCCGTCCTTGCGCTTCTCGCCGAGCGCGGCGGCCGGAATGATCAGCGCGTTGCGGGCGTTGCCGAGCACGATGTTGACCTGCGCGGTCATCGCGATGCGCAGCCGGTGCTCGGGATTCGGCACGTCGAACAGCGCGTTGTAGAACACCGCGCTGTTCGGCTTCGCGCCGCCGCCCGCGCCGCCGCCGAGCGCGCTTTGCGCGTCGGCGTAGTTCTGCGGCGCCGGTTCGATCGCGCGCAGCTTGCCGTAGTGACGCTTGTCCGGTTCGCCGAGGATCGTGAAATAGGCGGTCTGGCCGGCGCTCACGCGAATCACGTCGGCTTCCGATACCTGCGCCTTCACGGTCATCGTGTCGAGATTCGCGAGCTTCAGGATCACCGGCGCCTGCTGTTGCGCGATCACGGTCTGGCCTTCCTGCGTGACGATCGCGACGACCTCGCCGTCGATCGGCGCGACGATGCGCGTGTAGCCGAGGTTGGCCTGCGCGGTCTCGATCTGGATGCGGGCCGAACGGATCTGCGCGGCGAGCGATGCGAGGGTGGCGCGCTGCACGTCGAGCGCCGCGCGCGCGGCCTCGAACGATTCGCGCGACGTCGCATCGTCGGGCAGCATCGCCTGCTGGCGACGGAACGCGAGCTCGGCCTGTGTCAGTTGCGCGGCGGTCGATTGCTGCTGCGCCCGCAGGCTTTCTTCGCTGGCGCGCGCCTGGCGCAGCGCGTTTTCCGAGATCACGGGATCGATTTCGGCGAGCCACTGGCCCTTCGTGACCTTGTCGCCGAGCTTGACCTTCAGCGTCTTCAACTGCCCCGACACCTGCGCGCCGACGTCCACCTGCTTGAACGCCTGCAGCGCGCCGGTCGCGAGCACCGCGTTCTCGAGATCGCCGCGCGTGACGGGCGCGGACAGGTACTGCGGATGTTTGTCGGGCGTGGCGATCGTTATTGCTACGACGGCAGTGGCAATGGCTGCACCGCTGATGACCAGTATGGTGAGCCGGCGGCGGATCTTCTTATTCATGAGAATACGGCGTTGATGAGTCGGGCGTCGGCGGCGTGGATGGCTAATCGGGATGGTCCTGCAATCGTGGCATGCAGTGCAGATCGATAGAGGAGTCGGATGGATACGGCGCGGCGATGCCTGGTTCGAGTCAGGCGGCCATGATAATCGAGGTAGTTTCGTGAATCCGTGTAGGAATTGTGCTGAATTGTGCCGGAAGTTCTGCGGCGTATCTGTCGACTTTGTCTGTGTTTCAATTCATGGAGTGACAGGTCAATACAAGGATGCGGAGAGGATCGTCACCCGGATTCGATCCGTGCTACCGTGATCGCGGAATGCCCCTTCAAACTTCAGGGGCGGGGTGGGGTTCTAAGCTCCACGCGGTTATTGCGATCAATCTTGTCAGCCAAATCTTTCCCGGAAATAAATCCCGCGACTCTTTCTCCGGAAGGCAGGAACGTGGTGGGCGTTCCCCTGATATTGAGCTTCTTTCCCAGCGAAAGGAGTTCTTTCGTGATGGTGAGCTGGCAACGCTTGCGGGGGGCGGTGGTTTTCCCTCTTTCGATCCATTGCTTCCATGCTTGGAGTCGATTGTCGGCGCACAGAATGATTTCAGATTTGGTGACGGAGTCGGTAGAAAGAACTGGGTACAGGAAAATGTATACGGTCACGTTGGGGATCTTGCCTAGCTCGGGACTCATTTTCTTGCAAAACGAGCAGTTCGGATCGAAGAATGTAGCGATCACGCGCTCTCCGGTTCCATTTTTATGTTTGATGGCATATTGGAATGGAAGGTCATTGATGTTTATGCTGTTAATCTTATTGAGTTGTGTTTCTGTTATGTTTTCCTGACTATTGGTGTCGAACAGGTTGCCGATGATAACGTGCGATGCCGATGAATTGCTGTAGAAAATTCGTGAATTTGCGGTGACCTCATATAGTCCGTCGATTTTTGACGGGATAACTTGCTCTATCTTCAGTTCGGGCAGTTTGGCTTGCAATTCCCGTTGCAAGTTCGCTTCTACATCGGCGGAAGCTGCTTCGGTGTGCGCTGTGGCGAGCGCAAGTGTAAAGAGTGATGTTGGAAGGAGCTTTATATTATTCGGCATGGCGTATGGAGTCTGAAATTTGCATGGCTGATGAACGGAGATGCCAGGAACTCGCAATCCGTATCTGTGTTTGTGTGATGCTGACTTCGGCTTGCTTCTCGATGATGCCACTCAAGAAGAATTTCTCGAGTCGATGATAGAGGAAAATGTCTCCCGGAAAATCATGTCTTTCCGATTGGATTGTTTCTATTATGCGCAATACTACTATCGGTGTGGGCTCCCACTTCCTGGCTATGGAGTTGATGATGTATGCGTCGAAATCCGTTGATCGGAATGATTGAATTTTTCCAATTCCGTTGACCATTCTGAAATCGGCGTTTTCCTCGACGAGGGAGCTCCATTCTGTGATATAGGGATTGACGTCGATCGATTTTATTTCAACTGCATTGTCGAGAAGCTTGGTGAGATCGAGGAAGTTCTCCGCAGCAGGGTGGACACTCTCTTTCGGGATCGAAATCAACAGGAAATCCCGTGGAGGATCATGGCTTATCCAGTGCATGAAATTCGCATATTCGATTGATGATAATGGATTTACCCATGCACACACTTTGATCAACTCGTTGGTGGGGATGATAGGGGTGTCGATGGTCAAGTCGCTTGGGATATATCCGAAATTATCGTAAAACCACGCCGACAGGGTCGAGACGTCGCGTTCTTTGAGAGGGCCGAGGTGCCAGTTTCCGCCAATAAGAACATGTGACCCCATCAACCTCCCTTCCGAAATTGCAGATGCGATGACATTGGACGTGATGTCCGAGAATGATGCATGGATCATATTTTGGTGATCTTTGTTTCGGAGCATTGGTACGCCTTGATCTTGGGTAGAAATTTCAACCTCGTCGCGAGCGAACGACGGATTTTTGTGCGGTTGAGCGCTATCGACACAACTCTCGCGACGAAGCACGTCACTGTCGTTATACGGCGCAACCGCTGATCATCGGCCACCATCCATTCGAGCGATTGCAGTTATTCAAGCAATCTGCGCATCGTGTCATGCCAGCCGTGCTGCCGGGTCTGCTACCGTATCGCTGAATGCACATTGTGTAGAAAACGGAGCAACTTGTGAATGCTCGTTGATTGGAAGTGTTCGGACCTTCGAGGATTTTGCTCGCAAGGCCGTCGGCTGCAGCACTGCCAGGATGAAGCAAGGCAATGACGATGCAAAAGGTGACTGCAGCCAATCTGGTGGCCTTCCGAGTGGAGAAACTTTGTTTGGAATGCATCGAAACCTCCTTTGTGACGGGTTGAGGAAAGATGGCGATTGTTTGATGTCGAGGATATAGCTTTGATATTTATTAACAAATTTCAATTTAGTATTCCTGTGTTTTTATAGGTTAATTTTTATGGTGTTGGTTTTTCAAGGATTTATTTTTTGGAGATAATCAAATTGTTGCCGATTGTCATTTTTGTTAAATTTGTCAAATCGGACTGGTCGACGTTTTCCGATTGCAATGAGGGTTGATTCGGAATCCTCGCGAGCGGCAGGGCCAAGGGTTTCGCTTACCCGGGCAGGAAATTGGAGCGCCGCTGGAGAATGGCGTGGATGGTGTGTCCAGTCCGGCAAAAGCAGCGGGCGGACTGCCCGGATGGAGGCGAAGGCATTGAACAGATGGCCTTCGCGTGGGGCGCACGGTAGAGAAGGCGGGCAGATATGTAGCCCGTCCGTGCCGGTACCGAATGCGACGCGCGGCGGCTTTGCCCGTCGTGTCAGTCGGAAATGGCTTCTGGGTGGAGAGGTTCGCGCGCCGCTAGTGACCAGGGACGCACCGAACAGTCGGCGACGGGTACGGCAACAGGGTGTCTTGTGCTACCGCCGTGCCGCGCGCTTACGCGCGGCATCCACCCGCGTCGATCCTGCGCTGCGTGTCGGCATCGACGATCTCGCGGATCGCGCGGAATAACGGCGCGGCGTCGGTGTAGCGACGCCCGTAGCCGAGATTGAACGCATAGTCGAAATCGGGCGGATTGCTGCCCTGGTTGTGCTGCAGGATCGTTTCGAGCTTGTCGAGCGCCTTCGCCGCGCGGGCTTCCGGCGAGGCGGCTGCCTCGTATTCATCCCATAGCGCGACGATCTCGTCGCGCACCGCGCGATCGAGCGGCGCGGTCAGCGTCAGCAGGTCGTCGCGTTCGTGCGCGCTCTTGTCGGGGTGTGCGTCCTGCTCGACCGCGGGGATGTCGCCGTGCAGCGCCTCGCCGAGGTCGTGGACGACGCACAGTTTCAGCAGCTTCAGCGTGTCGACGCCCGGCAGCGCGTCGGCGAACACGAGCGCCATCAGGCACAGCCGCCAACTGTGCTCGGCCGTGCTTTCGGGGCGCCCGGCCGACGTGTAGCCGCTGCGCAGCACGTCCTTCAGGCGTTCGGCTTCGCGCAGGAAAGCGAGCCGCGCGTGGATCGTCTCGGGATTCATGGTCGGCGTCCTTGCGATGAGCCGTCAAGCGTACGCCGGCCGGTCGCGCTTCGTCCACGCATGAAATATGCGTGGGCGTCAGTGCGCGTCGAGCGTTTCCACGAGCCGCACGGCCGAGCCGTCCGACAACGTCATCCGTGTCCACCGGCACCGGCTGCCGCGAATCGGCACGACGCGCGACGCGTTCGCGCCGGTGTCGAACTCGACGCTCGGCGGCCCCGCGCGGTCGTGCCAGCCGAGCGGGGCGAGCGCGGCTTCCATGCGAACGATTTCCGGCGTCGCGTAGCGCCACAGCGACGTGTCGAGCAGCGTCGAAAGCGGCTGCGAGAACTCGGCCGCGCGCGCCGGCGAGCTGGCAAGCAGACGGTGCGTGAGATCGCACACGAGATGCATGCGGCCCGCGCTGCCGGCGATCAGCCGCGCGAGTGCGTGGTCGCCGGCGGAATCGAGGCGCGCGGCGAGCAGCCGTTCGGCCGTCGCGCGCTCGTCGGGCGACATCTGCTGGAGGCCGGCCTCCCAGCGCGAGATCGTCGATTGCGCGACGCCGAACAGCTCGGCCGCATGGTTTTGCTTCACGCGGTGCAGCGCGCGCCAGCGTTTGAGTTGCGGGCCGAGCGAGGACGGATGAAGCGGTGAGGCATTCATGACGATGCTCCTGTGGCAGCGTTGCCGGGCGCGCCCCGTCGGAATCGTTTTCGCGAGGCTTTCAACCGGTGTCACCATATCTTATTATTCGGCCAGAGCGGCGCGTGCCGGCTGCCATCGATCGTGTGGACGACACGACGCGCCGGCAACGGTGACCGCCTTCCGGCCGGTGCGTCGCCCGACGCGCGGCCGCAACGACAGGGAGCGCGAGGCCGCGCGTTTCCCGAAAAAGATACGAGGGCGCAATGGTACGACTGGTGTTGCTGCTGCTGGGCATCGAATATCTGCGAACCCGCTGGCGCGGGTTGACCGTGCTCGGCTGGCTGTGGGTCGTCGCGGGCGTCGGCATTTTCGTCGATGCGCTCGACGGCGCGCTGCATTTTCCGATCGAACTGTTCGCATGGCTGTTCCTGATCGAGGGACTCGCGACGCTCGCGGTGGCCGGCAGCGGGGTCGGCGGGCAGCGCATCCTGCGCTACGTGAAGGGCATCGCGGTCGTGGTGGCCGCGGGGCTCGTGTTTGCCGGCCATCATCACGGCCATTTCCTGCTGTCGATGATCTTCGGCACGCTGTTTCTCGTCGACGGGCTGTTGCAATGCACGTCCGCATGGATGGTGCGCTATCGCCGCTGGCACGTCGCGTTCGCGTGGGGCGTCGTCGAGATCCTGCTGGCGATCTTCTTCTTCCAGCCGTACCCGACGCACTACGCGGGCACCGTGCCGTACTGCCTCGGCCTGTTGCTGACGTTCGGCGGGATGCACATGCTGAGCCTTGCCGCACGCGTGCGGCGGCTGACACGCAACCCGGCGTTCGCGACGTCGCCCGCGCCGGCGCTGGCGCCGGATCTCGACGATGCGCCGGACCTGCCGCAGTTCGCGCAATCCGAATGGGACGGCCCGCCGGCCGACGGCGAGCGGGCGCTCACCGTGCACGTGTGGACGCCGACCGGCACGTCGAAGGCCGAAGCGCAGCGTTATCCGGTGATCGACCGCTACATCGCGGCGGTGGATGTCAACGGCGTGATCTCGACCGGCCATGCGGCGCTGGAGTCGCCGGAGGGCATCTATATCAGCCTGTATCCGGCCGTCGAAATCGATCGTTCTCCGGACGAATTCACGCGCATCCTGCGTGCGACGCGCGAGAACGACGTGCCGGGCCTGTTCCAGCCCGACTATGCGACCGAGTCGAAAGCGTGGTGTCCGTCGACGGTGCGCGTGCGCATCCGCAACTACGATCCGGCCAAGCTCGATGCGTTCTGGTCGTCGTACCGGCAGAACACGACGTACAACCTCACGCACCGCAACTGCTCGAGCTCCGTGTCGAATGCGCTCGAAGCCGCGCTCGACGGCGCGGTGTGGCGGCTGAAGGGCGCGCGGGCCGGGTGGGGCGCGTTCGTGCGGCTGCTGCTCACGCCCGAGCTGTGGGTGGCCGCGCAGATCCGCAAGCGTGCGGTGACGATGGCGTGGACGCCCGGGCTCACGCTCGACTATGCGCGCGCGCTCAGCATGCTCGCCGATCCGCGTCCGTTCGCGTGGTGGAAGGTGGCGCGCTCGGCCGTGAGCGCGATCATGGCGTCGCGCCGCGCGTGGCGCGAGCAGGACAGCGCGGCACTGTCGCCCGGCGGATCGGAGGCGGCGTCGATGAAGTGAAACGCGTGGCGCCGGACGCAGGCCCGGCGTCACGAGGCGCGCCTTCGCGCGGCGCGGCGATATTGCCTGCCATCAGCCCCCACGGACGACGACAATGAACAACACGAGAGCGTTCCGCATCCTGATTCCCGCCGCGCTGACGCTGGCGAGCGCCGGCCTCGCGCAGGCGGACACGGACGAAGTGCCGCGCATGAGCAACGACGTGTACCGGACGTCGGTGTCGTTCTGCTCGCACGTCGCGGCCGCCGAGAAGATCGCGTGCCAGGGCGACATGATCGCCGCGGGCAGCCGGATCGTCGCGGCGCTCGGCGGCTTGCCGCCGGCGTCCGCCACGACGGTCGACGAAGGCGCGCGCAACAAGCTGCCGCCGGAAGAGCGCAAGGGGCTCGCGCCCGTCGAGCCGGCCGCGATCGACACGGACGACGATCTGGCCGGCCTCGCCGGCATGGTGCGCCTCTGCGACGTGTACGAGCCTGAACCGGCGTCGCGTGCGCGGCACCACGCGGCGCTGAAGCAGAAGGCGCCCGACGCCGCGCCGCGTGTCGAGGCGTTGCTGGCCGATGCGTCGACGGCGGCGCGCCAGCGCGTCAGCATCGGCGTGTGGCAGATTCTCGCGCTCGAGGGCCCCGAAGCGTCGGCGCGCGCGTGCACGCAGCTCGGCACGTGAGCGATCGCGCATTCTTTCGTCCACCTTCACATTCGTGCCATGTTGCTTCGGCAACAATCGCGGGCAGACATTCGACAACCTTGCGGCGCATCCCGCGACCGCACGCCCTTTCCGAGGAAACACGCCATGCTCAAGACGCTCGCCCGCGCCGCTGCCGCACTCGCCGTCGCTTCCGTTTCACTGCACGCCGCCGCGCAGACCAGCTACGACTACCTGTTGCTCGCCGCGTCGTGGGAGCCGGGTTTCTGCGCGTCGCACGACACACCGGAATGCACGAACCTCGCCGGCTCGTATGCGGCGACGAGCCTGTCGCTGCACGGGCTGTGGCCGAACCGCTACGACGGCAATCAGCCGTTCTATTGCGGCGTGCCGCAGAGCGACATCGACCTCGACAACGCGCACCAGTGGTGCAGCATGGACGCATACCCGATCAGCAGCGCGACCCGCAACACGCTGTCGACGTACATGCCGGGCGTCGCATCGTGTCTCGACAAGCACGAATGGTTCAAGCACGGCACGTGTTCGAATTCGGCGACGCCCGATGCTTACTGGAATCAGGCGTCGGGCATGATCAGCCGGTTGGGCAACACGTCGTTCAACGCGTTCCTGCAAGCGAACGCGGGCAAGACGGTCACGCGTAACCAGTTGCTGTCGGCGTTCGAAGGCGCGTTCGGCAGCAACACGCGCAGCGCGGTGTCGCTGAAGTGCACGAAGACGAACGGCGTGAGCTACTTCACCGAAGCCTGGATCGCGGTGAAGACGAATGCGACCGCGCAGTTTCCGAGCGCGGCATCGCTCGTGACGGACGGCAATACGCAGGGCACGTGCCCGACGTCGGGTGTGTTCATCGCGAAGTGACGGGGCGCGGCTGACGTGTGCGATATCGCGCACGTCGCGAGCGGTCGGGGCTGCAGCAGGACGGTGGTATGGGCATTCCGGCATGTCGGCGTGCCGTTGACGACGCGCGTGCGGGTTTGTCGGTCGGCAAGACACCACCGCTGCCTGCGTCGACCGACCGCGCTCAACGCGCCGCGGACGGCACGCCGAACCACCGCGTCGCCGTCGGCACGTCCGTCAGCGCAGCCTCGAGCCCGCCGTCGGATGCATGGTGTCGAACGGCGGTGCGACGAGTCCGTCGTCACGCCAGCAGCCGCAGCGCATCCGCGAGCGACAGCACCGTCGTGCGCGATTCGAACGCGGTGGCGAACAGATGCTCGTGGACGATCGGGTCCGGGTCGTAGCAGCAATCCTTGACCGTGTAGAGGCCGAAATCGGCGTCGCTCGCGTGGGCGATCGACGACAGCATCACGCCGGTCGATGCGATGCCGACCATGATCAGCGAATCGACGCCCTGTGCGACGAGCCGCGCCTGCAGATCGGTGCCGAAGAATACGCTCGCGCGATGGGCGACGATCAGCGGTTCGTCGGGCTGCCTGGCCAGTTCGGGACACGGGGCGTCGTCGATGAAGAGGCCGAGCTGCTTGATACCCTGGCCGTTCTTGTTGCGCGGGCTGACTTCCGGATAGCCGGGGCTGAAGCGCAGATTCGCGAACCAGACGCCGACGCCGGCGGCTCGCGCCGCGTCGCAGAGACGGCGCGTGTTGGCGAGCAGCTCGGGCGCGACCGACGGGAAGAGCCCGAGGATATCGGTCTGGTAATGCATGACCAGCAGCGCGGTTTTGGATGGCACGATGGGCGGGATCGGCGCGGAGGAGCTGCTGCCGGCGTCCGCGCGGGCAGGGGTTGCGATTGCTGATGCGTTGTCCGGATTCATGCGTGGGGTTCTCCAGTAATCGCTTCGGAATGTCGGAAAATCGGTGGTGCGGTATATGTCGCGAGTCACGTCGGCGCCAGCGTGCCCCGTACCGGCGGAAATATAAGTTCTGGTGTGATTCCTTCGGAATGAACCGTGCAGGCGCCGCGCAGCCGCCAACGGCCGGGATCGGCAAAACGGCCACGCGCGACGGTCGCAGCCCAACATCCGAAATGCCGCGCCACGAACGCATTTTTGTCGTTTCCGCAAGCCGCTATCATGGACGTTCCTCTTAAAGGAGAACACCCGATGAGCCGGCCGGATTTCATCAAGCACTGGACTGAACTCGAAGAACCGGATGCGCATTCCTATCGCGGCGATACCGAGCCAATGGCGCTCGATGCGCCGCTTTCGGCCGCACTCGGCATCACGCGTATCGGGATCCATCATGTCAGACTTCTGCCCGGACGGCGGACATCATATCCGCACGCCGAAAGTACCGAGCAGGAGTTCGTGTACGTGCTCGAAGGCAAGCCCGATGTATGGATCGACGGCGTGCTTCACCCCATTGCCGAGGGCGATTCCGTCGCGTTTCCGGCAGGTACCGGAATTTGTCACACCTTCATCAACAATACGAAGGATGAAGTCAGATTGATGGTGATCGGCGAACGTCCTCGCGACGACAACCGTATCCGGTACCCGCTCAACGAAGCGTACGAACTGACCCGCGCGGACCGATGGGTGGACTGGCCCACCCGGCCGCTCGGAGACCATAACGGGATGCCGGACTGATGCTCACGCGTGAGCGTCAGCCGACGACCTGTCAGCCACGATATCCCGGCGAGCGACCGCCGTACTGTGCGGGTTCGGCCCGTCGATGCAACGAATGGATGAATCGCTCGGCCGATCCATCTCGGGTCACCGCGCTATTTCTTTGAAATCAATTCAGTCATATATTGATTCAGATCGCGAAAATCTTTAACCGTCCATGAATGTGGGGGCAGCTTTGTGCCATTTTCACGCAAGGTTTTCGGAATCAGATCTCCGTTTGGGCGAAGTATGATGGATGAAACGATAACGCCCGGATAATCACTAAGCCGTTTTTTGAAAGCGGGTGTCGTAAGATCGGGCGTAGGCGGACTGCTTTTATTGGCCAACGGTCCCGTTCCTCGGGCGTCTGCTCCATGGCACATGGCGCATCTCGCCAGGAAGATCTTTTTCCCGTTGTCACTATCCGCAAAGGCTGCGGGTGTTTGAGAAAACAACGAAATTCCTAGTGAAGCGATGAGCAATATTTTCATTTTCTTAATTTCTTGTATGAGCCTTCGGAAGGGTATGCCGATATTTACCTGCCGCCATTGCGCCAAATGAGACGCGCTCAATTTCGCCGCCTCAAAAATCGACCTTCCCGTATAAGTCGTCAACCACTCCAGCGCCAGCGTCCCCGCATACCGGCAATATGAGCCGACGTACGGGTACCGCTCGCCGTCTCCTCAATGTCTCCCAAAGAGCTCGAGACTGCCGTCCTGTTTCCTCGATACCATAACCTCTTCCCCACGGCGTAGTTCGTGTTCACCCACACGTTGGTTCACGGCCAGAATGCAGGTGAATCGATCGAAAGTGTCGAATTCAAATGGCCCTGCGTCGCATTCAATACCGAAAATTTTCCGCGGGCGGGGCAGCTCTCCCGAAATCGGCGCTGCGACAGCGCCGTCGACAGCGACCGCCTTGACATGGGTTCCGGCAGGGAGATCGAGCTCATGATCTTGAAGCCCAGAGGCCAGCGTGCAGTCCACGGTGTCCACAAGGTTGACGTATTCGGAGGGAGTGCGCTCCTGATTGTGCGTAAATAGGCCGGGTGCGCACTCGATCCCGGCGAACGATGCCGGCTTCGCAAGCGTTCCCGATGCAAGGTAGCGCGTCTTGTTGTCGACACGAAACACGGCGAAGTCTCCACTCACGGTGAGCCCGAGAAGCGGCGTGTTCGGCGGGACGGTCCCGCTTCGGACCGAGTGTGGCGCGTAGTCGTCCAGGACAACCGTCGAGCCTGGCGGGAACGTCATTCCGTCGAATACCGTTGCCCGTGTGAGGTGGTGGGTGTACCAGGCGCTTATTGCATGGTCATAGCCGTCGGCAATTGCACGATTGTTGAAAAGCGCGACAACCTGCACGAACACCAGGCAACCGAGAAAGACCGCGCCGCATCTCCAGGCCTTATGCTTGCGAACGCGACCGTTCAACCCGAAGGCCACGACGATTAGCGTGATCGGTACGGTGACTGCAAGCGTCAAAAAAGCAGGATCGCCAATGCCGATATCCCGTACAACGCCATTATCGAGTCTCCGTTTGATCAGCTTCTGCCGCGAACCATGTTGACGTGCTGCCGATATCGCCCATTGCGCCGGGTGAGGCGAGGCTAACTTCGCCGCCTCAAAAAATCGACCTGCCCGTATAAGTCGTCAACCATTCCAAAGCTAGCGTCCCCGCCAACGAATTCCCGTTCGCATCCAGCCCCGGCGCCCACACGCACACCGCCATCTCCCCGGGCAGCACCGCGACGATCCCGCCGCCGACGCCGCTCTTCGCCGGCAGCCCGACGCGATACACGAAATCGCCGGCCGCATCATAGGTACCGCAGGTCAGCATCAGCGCCGACAGCCGCTTCGCGGAACTCGAATCGACGATTCGCTCGCCGGTCGCCGGCGCGACGCCGCCGTTCGCAAGAAACAGCGCGGCGCTGGCGAGCTCGACGCAGTTCATCGTGATCGCGCACTGGCGGCAATACGCATCGATCACCGTGTCGGGCGGCATCTGCATGTTGCCGAAGCTCGCCATGAAATGCGCCATCGCGCGGTTGCGCTCCGCGTGCTGCAATTCCGATGTCGCGACGCGCGAGTCGTAGTCGATGTCGTTCGCGCCGATCAGCCGCCGCACGAATTCGACGAGCGCCGTCTCGGCCTTCACGAAGCGGCGGCACAGCACGTCGGTGACGACCAGTGCGCCCGCGTTGATGAACGGGTTGCGCGGTTTGCCGCGCTCGCTTTCGAGCTGGACCAGCGAATTGAACGCGGTACCGGACGGCTCGCGGCCGACCCGTTCCCACAGCGCGTCGCCCAGCAACTGGAACGCGAGCGTGCACGCGAACAGTTTCGAGATGCTCTGGATCGAGAAGCGCTCGTGCGCATCGCCGACGGTGTAAACGTTTCCGTCCAGCGTCACGACGGCCATCCCGAACTTGTCGGCGGGCACTTTCGCGAGTTCGGGAATGTAGTCGGCCACCCGTCCCTGGCCAATCCAGGGGGCGAGTTTGGCGTGGATGCGTTCGAGGATCGTCTGGTAATTCATCGCGTCAGGCAGGGTAGAGGCAGGCCGGATTCCGGCGAGCCCGTATGGAACCGTCCCGGCGCCGATTCGTCAAGCGCGGCCGAAATCGCGCCCTTATTTTCAAGACCGGCAAACAGGCGAGCGGCGGGCGCAGTATCATGCGGTACGTTTCGGCCGCTGGCCGGCGTCCGGCACCGGCCGGCGCCGCCGCCGCGGCTTCTCCGATGATCCGAACGCCGCCCATGTCTTTTCGCATCCTGCTCGTCGAAGACGACACCCGCCTGTCCACGCTGATCGCCGGCTACCTGCGCAAGAACGACTACGAAGTCGATACTGTGCTGCATGGTGACGCCGCGGTGCCGGCGATCCTGTCCATTCGTCCCGATCTCGTCATCCTCGACGTGAACCTGCCGGGCAAGGACGGCTTCGAAATCTGCCGCGAGGCGCGCAAGCAGTACGACGGCGTGATCATCATGGTGACGGCGCGCGACGAGCCGTTCGACGAGCTGCTCGGCCTCGAATTCGGCGCGGACGACTACGTGCACAAGCCGGTGGAGCCGCGCATCCTGCTCGCGCGGATCAAGGCGCAACTGCGCCGCGCGCCCGTGCGCGCGGCCGAGAGCGCCGCGCCGCAACCGGAGCGCTACGCGTTCGGCAAGTTCTCGATCGACCGCACCGACCGCACCGTCGTGCTGCCCGACGGCAGCACGCCCGACCTGACGTCGGCCGAATTCGACCTGCTGTGGGCGCTCGTGTGTCATGCGGGCGAAGTCGTCAGCCGCGACGATCTGATGCTGCAGCTGCGCGGCGTCGAATTCGACGGTCTCGACCGCACGATCGACGGGCGCATCTCGAAGCTGCGCCGCAAGCTGCGCGACGACGCGAGTAACCCGCAGCGGATCAAGACGATCCGCAGCAAGGGTTATCAATTCAGCAAGCACGCGTGGGAATGACGCCGCCGTCGCGCGACGCCGTCACGTTCCGCGCGGACATTCCGCCCGCCGGCCGGGAGCCGCGATGATCCGACGAACCCGTTCTCGCCCCGATGCGCCGCCGCTGCCGACGCTGCGCTACGTCAAATGGCGCTGGCTGCATTTCCGTCGCGCGTGGACCGACACGCGCGCCGACCGTATTCCGAGCTGGTCGCGCCTGTACGTGCGCACCTACGTGCATCTGCTCGGCCTCGTCTTGCTGACCGCGCTGGTGCCCGCGCTCGCGTTGTCCGTCGAATTGTCGCCGCAGGTCGTGTGGCATGCGTTCGACTCGCTGCCGGGCGACATCTGGATCGTGCTGGCGTTCGTGTTCACGGCGCCCGCGCTCGCCGCGTACCGGTGGATGCGGCCGGTGTGGTCGGATCTGGTGATGGTGCGCGAGCGTGCGATCGACTTCACCGGCGGGCGCTTCAACACGCGCGCGCGCGAATCGCACAGCGTGATCATCGGCCCGCTCGCGCGCACGCTGAATGCGCTCGCGATGCGCATGGAGCGGCTGATCGCCGCGCAGCGCGATCTGACGAACGGGATTTCGCATGAGCTGCGCACGCCGCTCGCGCGCGTGCGCTTCGCGCTCGAAATGCTGCGCGAACCGGGTTCGGCGGCCGAATACCAGGGCGCGCTCGAGAGCATCGCGCAGGACGTGACCGAGCTCGAGGAGCTGATCGACATGAGCCTCACGTATGCCCGGCTCGAGTACAGCTCGTTGCAGTCGAACCTCGAGATGACCGCGCCGGTCGCGTGGTTCGAGCACCAGGTGAACGACGCGCAACTGCTGTATCCGGATCGCACGATCGAGTCGCGCATCGCGATCGGGCCGGATCTGCGCGTGAAGATGGATCGGCGGCTGATGTCGTATGCGATGCGCAACCTGTTGCGCAACGCGAGCAAGTACGCGAAATCGCGGATCGTCGTCGGGATCTCGCTCTTGCACGGCAACATCGGGATCTTCGTCGAGGACGACGGTCCAGGGGTGCCCGAGAGCGAGCGCGAACGGATCTTCGACGCGTTCGTGCGCCTCGACCGTCGCACCGGCGGCTACGGGCTCGGCCTGTCGATCACGCGACAGGTGCTCCACGCGCACAACGGCCGGATCGCTGTCGTCGATCCGGTCGAGCTCGGCGGCGCGCGGTTCGAGATCAGCTGGCCGGTCTAGCGCCACGCTGCGCGCGGGCCGACCGACGGCAATCGCGAAGACGCAGGCTACCGGCGGGCGCACGCGCGCCACGGACGCCGCCGAAGCGGCATCCGCGCAGACTCAGTAGGTGCGGCCGAGCTGCAGGTAGAAGTTGCGTCGGCCGCCGGGCGCGAGCGCCACGCCGATGTAGACGGGCCCGAACGCGGTCGACAGGCTCGTGAAGAACGTGTAGCTCTGCTTGAGCGAGCCGCCGCCGATCTGCTGGCCGCTGGACCAGACGTTGCCGACTTCCGCGCTGGCGCCCACCGACAGCGCCTTGATCGGCGATGCATTGAACGTCATCAGCTGGTTCATGTACGTGATCTGCCCGTACGCCAGCTCGTTGCCGTTCAACTGATCGGCCGCATAGGCGGACAGATGCTGGAAGCCGCCGAGCGTGAAGTTGAACGCGTTGATCAGGTTGGTGCCGCCGATGCTTTTGCCGCCTTCGATCGTCGCGCTGACGCTGTGTCGGCCGAACTGCTGCGCAATCATCGCCTTGCCGTAGATCTCGGTATAGGGCGCGTTGTTGATCCCGTCGTCGAATTCCTGCGCCGAGCCGCCGTTGCGCGACACGAGCGAGCGGTCGACCCGCAGTTCGCCGAAATAGCCCTTGCGCGGGAACATCGGATCGTCGAGCTGATCGATCACGAGCCGCGCCCGCGCGACCAGCGCCTGGGACGTGAAGCTCGGCCACAGCAGCGTCTGGCCGCTGCCGTCGTCGAACGGCACGTTGTAGGTCGGCGAGCCGTGCCCGGTCACGTAACCGACGCCGATCCGGAAATCGCCGAGCCGCGCGATCGGCAGGCCCAGATCGATTCCCGCGCGTGCCGTCTGCATCAGGTACTGCGTGATCTTCACGTCGCCGGAGTTGTCGTACAGGTTCGCATAGCGACGCTGGTATTCGGCGTACGGCGACAGGTACACGCCGTACGCGGTCGACAGCGGCTGGCGCAATTCGACGCGTGCCGACTGCAGGTCGCTGCCGATCGTCGTGTCCGCGCGGAATTCGAGCCCCGATTCGGTGAGCCACGGCCGCCGGTAGCCGACGTGCAGGCGGAAGCCGCCTTCGTCGGTCGAACTGCTCGACATGCCGAGCCCGAACAGCAGGAAGTTGGGCCCCCAGTACTTCTCGCGCGCGTTGATCTCGAGCACGTTGTCGTCGCCGCGGCTCACGATCTGCTGCGTGACGCTCTCGAAGTTGCCGCCGGTCGTGAGTCCGAGCAGATCCTGGCTGACGGTCTTCGGATCGTAGATGTCGCCGGGTTTCACGTGCAGCGCGTTGCTGACGACGCGCTTCGGCACGCCGCCGCTCGTCTTGATGTCGATGCGCGTGATCCGGATCGGCGGCGGCAGCGGCTGCGCGTGCGCGGACTGGTAGGCCGCGTACTGTTCCGGCGTGAGCGCGAAACGCCGCAGTTTCGGCAGCGCCGCGGTCGCGGCGGCTTCGCCGGCGGCAATCGCCTGCTTCGCGTTCTGGAAATCGGTGAACGCGAGCGAGCCGAGGTCCGGCGTGAGCAGCACGTCTTGCGCGTCGAGCTGCTTGCGCTGCGCGGTCACGTTCTGGCGGATCAGGATGCCGACCATTTGCTGCATCACGTCGGCAGGCGACGCGAGCGCGTCGAGCGGGCGCAGTTGCGAGCCGATGTCGACGGCGATCACGACGTTCGCGCCCATCTGGCGCGCGGTGTCGACGGGCAGGTTGCTGACGAGCCCGCCGTCCACCAGCGCGCGCCCGTTGATCTCGGCCGGTGCGAACAGGCCCGGCATCGCCATGCTCGCGCGAATCGCGAGCGGCAGCGAGCCGTGGTCGAGCACGACCATCTGGCCCGTCTGCAGGTCGGTCGCGACCGCGCGGTACGGGATCGGCAGGTGGTCGAACGGCTGGTTGGTCGGCACGGCGGCCGTCCAGTCCGCGAGCAGTGCCTGCAGCCGGTTGCCCTGTACGAGGCCGACCGGCGCCTTGACGCCTTTCTTGCCGAAGCCGAGCGTCAGCCCATTGATGTACAGGCGTTCGTCTTCCCGGCTGGTTTGCGGCAGGTCGGCACGGTCCGTCACGTCGAACGCGATATCCGCCAGATTGACCTCCGACAGCCGCTTCTGCATCTCGTCGGCCGCCATCCCGCTCGCGTACAGGCCGCCGACCACGGCGCCCATGCTGGTGCCCGCGATGCAGTCGATCGGAATCCGGTTGTCCGCCAGCACTTTCAGGACACCGAGGTGTGCGTAGCCGCGCGCGCCGCCGCCGGACAGCACGAGGCCGATCGACGGCCGGCCGGCCGGGCCGCCGTCGGCCGTGCAGCTGTGCGCCGACGCGGCGGGTGCGGCAGGTGCGGCAGGTGCGGCGGCCGGCGCGTCGGCGGCAGCGGCAGCGGTCCGGGCAGCGGCGGCTTCGGTGGCCGGCAGCGGTTGCGCGGCGACCGTGCAGCACCAGAAGGCAACGAGCGTCGTGCAGAGCGGGCGCACCGGCGCCCAGCGGAAGAAAACGGTCGCTGTCATGGCGAACATACCTGGCGTGATCGTGCGTCTGAGGCCTGCCGGGAGCAGGCAAGACCGAGAGATTACCGTGTTTTACAGGCCCGACGCGAGAGGCCGTTGCGTAGCCGGACGTACCCGAAACGCCACATTCGGCAATTTCGTCGCGAAAAAATCATGGGAATTGCCTAAAGTATCGGAACGATTTGCCGCTAAGCTCGTGATGGGACGGCATGGACGCGCGGCAAAACGTGCGGCGCGGCTGTCCCGGCCCGTTCCCTCACAAAGGTTTGAAATATGTCGACTCCGCTGTTCGGAAAGTTGTTTGCGCAACCCGTTGCGATCGACCTGGGAACGGCAAGTACGCGGATCTATACGCACGAACGCGGCGTGGTGCTGAACCAGCCGTCGGTCGTCTGCTTCCGCAAGGGCGGCGCAACCGACGCGCGGCCGACGCTCGAGGCCGTCGGCGAGCTCGCGAAGGCATTGCTCGGCCGCGAACCGGGGCATCTCGAATCCGTGCGGCCCATGCGGCACGGCGTGATCGCGGACGCACACGCGGCCGAACAGATGATCCGCAGCTTCATCGACATGTCGCGCACGCGCTCGCGCTTCGGCCGCCGCGTCGAGGTCACGTTGTGCGTGCCGTCCGACGCGACGGCCGTCGAGCGCCGCGCGATCCGCGAGGCCGCGTTCGCGGCCGGCGTATCGGAGGTCGAACTGATCGAGGAATCGCTCGCGGCCGGGCTCGGTGCGGGTTTGCCGGTGACCGAGGCGGTCGGCTCGATGGTCATCGACATCGGCGGCGGGACGACCGAAGTCGCCGTCATCGCGCTCGGCGGCATCGTGTACCGCGAGGCGATTCGCGTCGGCGGCAACCAGTTCGACGCGGCGATCGTCAACCATATCCGCAACCTGTATGGCGTGCTGCTCGGCGAGCAGACGGCGGAGCACGTGAAGAAGACGATCGGCTCGGCCACCAGCGCGGTGCCGCGCACGTCGACCCGCGCCGTTGGCCGCGGCATCGGCGACGGCCTGCCGCGTTCGGTCGAGCTGTCCAATCACGACGTCGCGGACGCGCTGGCCGCGCCGCTCAAGCAGGTGATCGGCGCGGTGAAGTCGGTGCTGGAAAACGCGCCGGCCGAACTCGTGACCGATATCGCGAATCGAGGCGTGGTGCTCACCGGCGGCGGCGCGCTGCTCGCCGGGCTCGAACGCCTGCTGTACGACGAGACCGGGCTGGTCGCGCGGATCGCCGACGAGCCGGCCACCTGTGCGGTGCGCGGCGCCGGCGAGGCGATGGGGCGGCTCGCGATGTGCCCGGTCGATTGAGCCGAGGCGGTGCCGGTCGGGCGCCGCGGTGCAGGCTTCACATTCTTTCGATCTCCCTGTTGCCGGCCCGCGTGGCCGGCATCGCCCATTGCACGGACGGGCGCGGGTGCTGCGCGCCGGCGGCGAGACGACCCGCGTCGGCGTCTCGACGCGCCGGCTGCGCGCGGCGTCGCCGCTCGGCGCGATCGCGAGCGGCATGTTCACCGCGCGCGGCACCGTCGGTTGGCGGCATGCGTGCGGCAACGTGCGGCCGTCGTCGGCGTTCACGTTCGCGGACGGCGGCACGTCGTTCCGGCTGTCGGGCGTGCCGATTGCTCGCGACGGCGCGGTGCTCGAAGCCGACATCGACGCGAACGTCACGCAGCGCCTGACGCTCGGCCTCGCGTTACGGCGGCCGGTATGACACTGGCGTGCGCAACAACGCGATCCTCGGCAAGATCCTGCGGCCATTCCGACCGGCAACCGATGTGCCTGTACGCGACGCCATGCGCCGTTGCTTCGTCGCATCCCGTCGCGGCCGTTTCGGCGCTGCGCACGTGCGCCGTTCTGGCCTATCCTGTGCGAAACACGCGACGCGCGCCGCGCGTTGCGCCTCGACACAGGAGCATCGATGCCGAATCACGCCGAAGCCACGACGACGCAGGCGCCGCAAGTCGCGCCGATTGCCCCGACCGCCGCGTCGGGTCCCGCTTTCATCGCGCCCGAAGCCGATCCGCAGGCGATCGCGCGCAACAACCAGTACGTGCTGAAATCCGGCGACGCGTTCGTGGTCAGCGACGCGCTCGGCGACATCGGCGGGCATGACGACGGCCTGTTCGTCGACGACATGCGCGTGCTGTCGACCTGGCGCCTGACGTTCGGCGGCCGTGCGCCGTCGCTGCTGTCGGGCGCGACGAGCGCCGACAACGCGTCGTTCACCGCGCACCTGACGAACCGCCCGCTGCCGCCGCTCGGCGGCCACGAGACACCCGAGGGCGTGATCCACATCGAGCGGATGCGCGTGCTCGCGGGCGACGTGCTGTACGAAGCGCTGACGCTGACGAACTACGGCGCGAGCGAAGCCGAGGTGCCGCTGTCGCTGTCGTTCGCGGCCGATTTCAAGGACATGTTCGAAGTGCGCGGCACGCAGCGGCCGAAGCGCGGCACGGTGGGCGCGCCGCGCGTCGACGCGGGCGCGGTGCGGCTGCGCTACGACGGCCTCGACCGCGTGGAGCGCAACGTGACCGTGCATTTCTCGCCGGCGCCCGACGCGCTGTCGGTCGATCGCGCCGACTACACGCTGACGATCGCCGCGCAGGCGTGCGTGTCGATCTACCTGACCGTCGACGCGACGCTCGGGCCCGCGCAGGGCGAAGGGCCCGGATGCGGCCGCGTCGCGCTGCGCACGGCGCTCGTCGGCGTGCATCGCGAGATGCGGGCACGGCGCGAGTCGATGGCGCGCGTCAACACCGGCAATCCGCTGTTCGACGCATGGCTCGATCGTTCGCTCGCGGATCTCGGGCTGCTCACCACGCAGCTCGACACGGGGCCGTACCCGTATGCGGGCATCCCGTGGTTCTCGACGCCGTTCGGTCGCGACGCGATCATCACGTCGCTGCAGATGCTGTGGCTGCAGCCGTCGCTCGCGCGCGGCGTGCTGCGTTTTCTCGCCGAGCATCAGGCGCGCGAGACCTCCGCGTTCCGCGACGCGGAGCCCGGCAAGATCATGCACGAGTTCCGCCGCAGCGAGATGGCCGCGACGGGCGAGGTGCCGTTCGCGCTGTACTACGGCGGCGTCGATACGACCCCGCTGTTCATCGTGCTCGCGGGCGCCTATGTCGAGCGCACCGGCGACGATGCGCTGATCGACGAGCTGTGGCCCGCGCTCGAGCGCGCTGCGCAATGGGTGATCGACAAGTGCGACCGCAATCCGTACGGACTGCTCGATTATCAGCGCACGTCGGAGCGCGGCCTCGCGAACCAGGGCTGGAAGGACAGCCACGATTCGGTGTTCCACGCGGACGGCCGTTTCCCGGACGGGCCGATCGCGCTCGTCGAAGTGCAGGCCTATGCATGCGCGGCGCTGGACGCGATGTCGGCGTGTTCGCACCGGCGCGGCCATGCGGCCGACGCGACGCGCTACGCGTTGCGCGCGAAGACGCTGCGCGAGCAGGTCGACGCGCTGTTCTGGATGCCGGAAGGCAATTTCTACGGGATCGCGCTCGACGGCCATGGCGACCTGTGCCGCGTGTTCGCGTCGAACGCGGGCCATCTGCTTGCGTTCGGGCTGCCCGACGCCGAGCGCGGCGCGGCGGTCGCCGGCGTGCTCGGCTCGGCGCTGTTCCAGACGGGGTGGGGCATCCGCACGCTCGCGGCCGGACAGCCGCGTTTCAACCCGATGGCCTATCACAACGGCTCGGTGTGGCCGCACGACAATGCGCTCATCGCGCGCGGCCTCGCGCGCTACGGCGACAAGACGGCGGCGGTGAATCTGCTGCGCGCGCTGTTCGAGGCGGCGGTGAGCTTCGAGATGCGCTTGCCGGAGCTGTTCTGCGGATTCCCGCGCCGGCGCGGCGAACCGCCGACCGCGTATCCGGTGGCCTGCCTGCCGCAGGCGTGGGCGGCCGGCGCGCCGTTCATGATGCTGCAGGCGTGCCTCGGCGTGAGCATCGACGCGGCGCGCCACGAGGTGCGCGTCGAGCGTCCGGCATTGCCCGAAGGCGTCGACTGGCTGCGGATCGATGCGCTGCGCGTCGGCGACGAAACCGTGTCGCTGACGTTCCGCCGCGTCGACGGCCAGGTCGTCGCCGCAGCCGAGCAGCCAGGCCGCGTGAAGGTGGTCGCGGTGCTGTAGCGGCGTGCCGCGCGAACGTTGCGCGATGTCGCGCCACGTTCGCGCGCGGCGGCATAGAATCGTGACATGACCCCTGAACGATGGCGGAGGTAGACGATGACGACCGACAATCGGCCCGACGACGGCGAGCACAAGCTCGAGAATCTGGAAGCGGCGGTCGACCACCTGCACAAGTCGATCGAATCGCAGAGCATCGCGGTCGGCGCGGCGAAGGGCATTCTGTTCAGCCTGATCGAAACGCTCGGCGCACTGATCGGCGATCCCGACCTGCCCGAGCATGCGCGTTCGGGCTACGAAGCGCTGCGCGACAAGGCGAGCGAATTGCGCGGCGGCCTCGACCGCCATTGACGCACGGGCGGCGCGGGGGCAGGCGCTGCCCGATTCGGCAGACGCAGCACAAAACCCCGTGCGCTCAATCAGTTAGGTGCCCGATACGCAGGATATCCACAAGCTTGCCAACACAATCTGTGGAGAACCGCCCGGCCATCGGCCGGGTGCGCCACGCGTGCGCGGCGTGCGGTTCGACAATCGTTGCGGTGCCACACCATTGACCGGCCAAGGTCCGTGAACTGAATCCCCTTCTGTATCAAGATGTTACGCGCCCGATCTGGCGGATATCCACAGGCTTGCCAACAAAATCTGTGGACAACTCGCAATCGATTGCGTCGCAGGCGTTGAGGATCCGGCCGGAATGCGACGGGTGCGCGAAGCCCGTGCGCAAAGGCTGCTCGCGCCGCGCATCGGCGCACGAATGCGTGCGCGATCAAAGGCTTAGGCCCCGGATACCCAGGATATCCACATCCTTGCCAACACATTCTGTGGACAAGCGCGGCCGCGTTATTCGATGGGTGCCGCGCCGGCCGCTTCCGCCACGATCCAGTCGCGAAAGAGCGTCATCGCGGGCGTCAGCGGTTTCGACTTCAGCGACGTGAGCCAGTAGCCGCCCGCGCGCACGTCGATGTCGAACGGCCGCGCGAGCTGGCCGAGTTGCAGTTCGCGCGCGAACATGCAGGCGGGCGCGAGCGCGACGCCCGCACCTCGTATCGCGGCCTCGACCATCAGCCGTGACGAGTCGAACACCGGCCCGTTGACGGCCCACGGCTCGAGCTGCGCGGCGTCGAACCAGCCGAGCCATTCGTCGGTGCGGTACGAGCGCAGCAGCGTTTCGTTCGCGAGGTCGGCCGGCTGCGCGAGACGCCGCGCAATGTCCGGCGTGCACAGCGCGGTGAGCGGCGCATCGAGCAGTTGCTCGTTGCGCGTCGCCGGCCAATTGCCGACGCCGAAGCGGATCGCGAAATCGAGGCCCTCGGCGGCGAGGTCGACGACGTTGTTGTTGGTCCGCAGCCGCAGCTCGACGAACGGGTGCGTGTCGCCGAACTGCTTCAGTCGCGGCATTAGCCAGCCTAGGGCAAAGGTGCCGACGACGCCGAGCGTCAGCACCTCGTGGAAGCGCCCGCCGTCGAACTGCTTGAGCACCGTCTCGATGCGGCTGAACGCGTCGCTCAGCACCGGCAGCAATGCGCGCCCTTCGTCGGTCAGCCCGAGACCGCGCGGCAGCCGCGTGAACAACGTGCAGCCGAGCCGCTCCTCCAGCGAGCGCACCTGCTGGCTGACCGCGGCCTGGGTCACGCTCAGCTCGAGGCCGGCGCGCGTGAAGTTCAGGTGGCGCGCCGACGATTCGAACGCGCGCAACGCATTGAGCGGGAGATGAGGGCGGAGTTTTGTCATAAGTATTTCTTTTGTCAGCGCTCAATTATCGTTGCTTGTCAGGCAACCGTAAAGTCTCGATAGTGCTGTCTCGGCGGCCGGCCGTTTTCGACACGCAACATCGTTTTGCCGCCATTCCACCACGAGACAACCGACATGACCTACTCAACGAAACGTCGAACCCTGTTGCTGGCCGCCGCGACGGCGCCGCTCGTTCTCACCGTCACCGCGTGCGCGTCGCGGCAGGCTGCGGCGCCGGACCCTGCCGCGGCGGCAGCGGCGGCGGCTGCGGACGCCATCGCGCCCGTCGCGGCGGCGACGACGCTCGCCGATCTCGAGCGCGACGCGGGCGGCCGTCTCGGCGTGTGTGCGATCGACACGGCGAGCGGCCGCGTCATCGAGCATCGCGCGGGCGAGCGCTTCCCGTTCTGCAGTACGTTCAAGGCGATGCTGAGTGCGGCGGTGCTCGCGCAGAGCGTCGAGCGGCCGGGCCTGCTGCAACAGCGCGTGACGTATACCAAGGCCGACCTCGTCAATTATTCGCCGGTGTCGGAGAAGCATGTCGGCGCGGGCATGACGGTCGCCGCGCTGTGCGAGGCCGCGATCCAGTACAGCGACAATTCGGCCGCGAACCTGCTGATGAAGCTGATCGGCGGCCCGTCGGCGGTCACGGCTTACGCGCGTTCGATCGGCGACGACATGTTCCGTCTCGATCGATGGGAGACCGAACTGAATACCGCGCTGCCGGGCGACCCGCGCGACACGACGACGCCCGCCGCGATGGCCGCCAGCATGCGCGTGCTGACGCTCGGCGACGCACTGCCGGCGGCGCAGCGTGCGCAGCTCGTCGCGTGGCTGCGCGGCAACAAGGTCGGCGACAAGCGAATTCGCGCGGGCGTGCCGGCCGGATGGACGGTCGGCGACAAGACCGGTACCGGCGATTACGGGACGACCAACGATGCGGGCGTCATCTGGCCGACGTCGCGCGCGCCGATCGTGCTGGCCGTGTACTACACGCAGACGCGAGCCGATGCACGGGCGAAGGACGACGTGATCGCGTCGGTCGCGCGCATCGTCGCGCGGACGTTCGGTTGAGCGGCGTGGCACGGCGCGCGTGGCGAGGGCCGCGGGCGCGCCGTGCCGCAGTCGTGACCCGCACGATCAAACGTTGTGCGATCAACGACTTAGGTCGCGCATGCTCAGGATATCCACATGCTTGCCAACAAAAATTGTGGACAAGCCCGCGCGCCGCGGCGCCCGGCGCGACGCGCGCCGTCGTGCCGCATTTGAAGCGACGCGAACAAAGTCTTTCGGATCAAGCGCTTGGTCGCGGTATGCGCAGGCTATCCACACGCTTGCCAACACAATCTGTGGACAAGCACGGCAGCCGGCGCGTCACGTGCCGGCGCGGCCTGCAACGAGCGATCGGGTGTCGTCGTGCCGTTTTCGAGGCGGCGCGGACAAAGTCTTTCGGATCAAGTGCTTGATCGCGGTATGCGCAGGCTATCCACATGCTTGCCAACACAATCTGTGGACAAGCTCGCGCGCGGCCGCGACCGCAACGCTCAGGGCTGCCGATCGTCGACGGCGGGCCAGCGCGCGAACGCGAACACCCACAACATGATGAAGTTCAGCACCGGGACGAACATCGTCAGGATCCACCAGCCCGAATGCCCGGTGCGTCGCACGATGCGGACGTACGGATAGACGACGATGGCGACGAGCACGAGCGAGACGAGCAATTGCCACGCGGTGAAGTGTTCCATGGTCTTCCTCGGAGTGAGGTGTCGCGATACGGTGCCGGCGGCACGACCGGCCCGGGGCGGCCACGCGCATGGCCGACGATGCGCGGCCTGCGTGCGGCTTGCGTGATCTTGATGCGCGGCGGGCACGGGCGTCAAGGCATCGGCAGGGCGCTGCGCGGGCGCCCGATCGTCCTTGTTCGCGCATGCCGATGCCGCGCGTTGCCGAAACCGTGACGCGCGGCACGAATCGCAGGCCGATCAACGGGTTAGCGCAGGCTTGCGCAGGATATCCACAAGCTTGCCAACAAAATTTGTGGGTAAGTGGCGCAGCGCCGGTCCGGTATGCGTGCGGGGGTGTCGACGCCCATCTGATGACGTACATTGGGACGGACATCGTCGTGGCATCGTGATGCGATGTGCGGCGAAGCGGTGAAGGCGATGGCCATTGTCCGGGCCTTGTCTGCATCACGCGTGCCAAAGTCCATCGGATCAAGGGTTTAGCGCCGCGGTGCGCAGGATATCCACAAGCTTGCCAACATTTTCTGTGGAGAAGTCCGCATTCGCGATTCGGCCGATGCCACGCGCTGCCACGCTTCGCACGCCGGCTCACGCCGTGCAGATACCGGCCACGCCGACCTTCTGGAACAGGTGCGGGCTGGCGACGGCGGACGACGGACAGGCCGACGGCTTCGCGTCGAATCCCGGACCGCGTAGTTCAGGTAGGTCGGGCTTTCGCCGAGCGCGCGATGAAGCTGCGTCGAGATGACGCTTCATGAATTCCGCGTCGGCTTGCCAGACGGCGACGACAACCAACGCGGGCGCGCGCTTGCCCCGGTCCGGCGCATTTGCCGCGCACGCACGACAAACCCTTACCGATCAAGGGCTTGTTGCCGTTGCTGAAAGGTTGTCCACACGCTTGCCAACATAATCTGTGGACAAGCCGCCCGCCGCCCGCACATCAGCTCGGCTGCGGGAAGCGCACCGTGACGGTCAGCCCGCGCCCGCCGTGCGTAGTCCCGAGCGCGACGGTCGCGCGATGCTGTTCGGCGATCCGCTTGACGATCGACAACCCGAGCCCGCTGCCCGACGACGTGGCGGCTTGCGCGCCTTCGCCGCGATAGAAGCGTTCCCACACGTCCGCGCGTTCGGCCTCCGGGATGCCGGGGCCGTCGTCGGCGACTTCGAGTATGGGCGTCGCGCCGTCCATGCGCGCCGACACGTCGACGCGCGCGCCTTCGCCCGCATAGCGGATCGCGTTGTCGACGAGATTGTTCAGCAGCACGCGCAACGTGTCGGCATTGCCCGCCGTCGTCACGGGTGCACCGACGATCGCACCGAGATCGATCCGGTGCGCGTCGGCGACGCGCGCGCGGTCCGACACCACCGAACGGCACAGCGCGGCGAGATCGACCGGCGCCGACGCGCCGGCGGCCGCCTGCGCATCGGGCTCGAGGCGTGCGAGCGTCAGCAACTGTTCGGCGAGGTGGCCGAGGCGCGTCGTGCCCGCATGGATCTGCGCGAGGATGTGCTCGCGTTCCTCGGCAGTCGCCGCACGTTGCAGCAATTGCGACTGGATCGACAGCCCCATGATCGGCGTGCGCAGCTCGTGCGCGGCATCGGCGATGAAGTGCCGCTGCAACGTGAACGAGCGGTCGAGACGGGCGAGCAGGTCGTTGATGGCCTCGGCAAGCGGGCGGACCTCGTTCGGCATCGATGCGACGTCGACCGGCTCGAGGTTGTTCGCATTCCTGCGTTTCAGGCCGGACGCGATTGCCCGCAACGGCCGCAACCCCGCGCCGATGCCGAACCACAGGCCGAGCGCGAGCAGCGGCAGCATCGAGAACACGGGCCACAGCAGGTGGACGGCGATGCCCGCGATCGCCTCCCAGCGCGCATGCCGCGCCTGCGCGAGCCGGATCGTCGTGCCGCCGCGCTCGGTCACATAGGTGCGCCACGGCTGGCCGCCGACGTCGACGCTCGCGATGCCTTGCTGCGCGGGCGGCGGCAGCTTCGAGTCGCGGTCGGTCGAATACACGAGCGCGCCGTTGCGCCATACCTGCAACAGCACCGCATCGGGGTCGCTCGCTTCGAAGCCGTGCTTGCCGGTGGCGTGGTTGCTGAACGACAGCTCGCCGTTCGGGCCGACGACGATCTGTTTCGACATGCTGCGCATCTGGTCGTCGAGCAGATCGTCGAGTTCGCGCAGCGCGCCCCAGTAAGTGCCGGCGCTCGCGACCAGGCCGATCACGCACGCGGCCGGCAGCAGCCACGTCAGCAGGCGCCGCCGCAACGACGCGTTGCGCCAGCGCGCGACCGCGCGTTGCATGCGTGTCACGTGCCGTCACCGATCCGGTAGCCGACGCCGCGCACCGTGCGGATCATGTCGTGGCCGAGTTTCTTGCGCAGGTTGTGGATATGCACCTGCACCGCGTTGCTCTCGATTTCCTCGCCCCAGCTGTACAGCCGTTCCTCGAACTGTTCGCGCGAAATCACCGCGCCCGGTTCGCGCATCAGCTCGTGCAGCAGCACGAATTCCTTCGGCGACAGCGGCACTTCGTCGTCGTCGAGCCAGACGAGGTGCTTGACGGGATCGAGCCGCAGCGGGCCGATCGCGAGCGTCGTCTGCGCGCGGCCTGCATGGCGGCGGCTGACCGCGCGAATGCGGGCGAGCAGCTCGTCGAGCGCGAACGGCTTGACGAGATAGTCGTCCGCGCCGCTGTCGAGGCCCGCGATGCGGTCGGGCACGCCGTCGCGCGCGGTGATGATGATCGCGGGCAGGTTTTCGTCGCGGCGGCGCAGCGCGGCGAGCACCGACAGGCCGTCGCGGTTCGGCAGCCCGAGATCGAGCAGCAGCAGCCCGTAGCCGGTCGCACGCAGCGCGAGCGACGCGGCGTCGCCGTCCTTCACCCAGTCGACCGCGAAGCCTTCCTGTTTGAGGCCCTGTTCGAGCCCGCTGCCGATCAGCGGATCGTCCTCGACGAGCAGTACGCGCATGGATTCGTGTCTCTCCAACGGGGGCGCCGCGGCGCCCGGGGTTCTCATGATAAGCGCACGCGTCTTAGGCCGAGCTTAAATGCGCGCGGTGCGCGGCCCGCGTTCGTACTGGTCCAAATGCGGCACCGTGTCGCTCCGGCATGCCCTTCAGGTTTGCTTAATCTTACGATCCGTAAGCTGGCGCCGTCGCGTTCAACGGAGCGCGGCGCCACATCGAAGAAGAGGACCGAGATCATGAAACACCTGGCCAGAATCCTGGCGGTCGCGCTCGTCGCGCTGCCTGCCGCCGTCTACGCGCAATACACGGGGCCGTCCGCGCTGACCACGACGACCGTGAAGGCGCTGCTCGCCAACGGCCGAGACGACCAGCACGTGCAGTTGCAGGGGCGCATCGTCAAGCACGTCGGCGGCGAGGATTACGAGTTCGCCGACGCGACCGGCACGATCCGCGTCGAGATCGACCCCAAGCTGTGGGCCGCGGGCCAGCCCGTCAGCGACAAGAACGAAGTGAAGCTGACCGGCGAATTCGAGCGCAAATGGTCGGGCCGCGTGAAGGTCGACGCCGATCACGTCGAAGTGCTGCGCTGACGGTGGGCGCGGGGCCGGTGATACCATGGGCGACCGGTTTCCGTTCCCACCAAGATGGCCGCCAATTTCGACGAACTCGCGTCCCGGATCCGGGCGCAATTTTCCGAGCTGAGCCCGCAATTCCAGGCGGGCGCCGCCTTCCTGCTCGATCATCCCGACGAAGTCGCCACGTCGTCGATGCGCAAGGTCGCGCAGCGCGCGCAGGTGCAGCCTGCGTCGCTCGTGCGGCTCGCGCAGCAATTCGGCTTTCCCGGCTGGAACGAGCTGCGCGACCTGTGCGTCGCGCGCGTGCGCACGCGTCCCGAACCGCTCACGCAGCGTGCGCGCTCGCTCGTGCGGCCCGACGCGAAGGCGTCGCTCGCGCACGATCTGCTCGCCGCGCAGCAGCACAACCTGTCGGCGACCGCCGCGCAGAACGAGCACGCGCTCGCGGATGCGGCGAGGCTGATCCGCAAGGCGTCGCACGTGCACGTGGCGGGTTTTCGCTCGTGCTACCCGGTCGCGTTCGGTTTCGTCTATGGCTACCGGCTGTTTCGTCCGACCGTGTCGTTGCTCAACGGCGTCGCCGGTTCCCTCGAAATGGAGTTGCGCACGATCGCGAAGCAGAACGTGACCGTGATCGTCAGCTTCGCACCGTATTCGGCCGAAGCGACGCGCGTCGCGCAGGCCGCGAAGGCGCAGGGCAGCCGGATCGTCGCGATCACCGACAGCGCGGTGTCGCCGATCGCGCTGCACGCGGACGCGCAACTGATCTTCACGCACGACAGCCCGTCGTTCTTTCCGTCGCTGGTGGCCGCGCATGCGATGGCCGAGGCGCTGGTCGCGCAGTTGCTGGCGCTCGAAGGCAGCGATGCGATCGCGGCGCTCGAGCGGACCGAAGCGGAACTGCACGCGAAGGGCGCATACGTCGTTTGACGGGCGCGGCATGCACGGTTTCCGCCCACTTTCATCCACGACCCCACGCAACCGATGACGTTGACCTATGCCGTGACCGATGCGGGCGACCCGGAGGTGCGCAAGCAGATCGTCGCGCCGCTCATCCGCTTCAACGAAAGCCAGGCCGGCCCGGTCGACTCCCGGCCGCTGGCCGTGATCGTGACCGACGAGACCGGCGCGGTGGTCGGCGGCCTGTGGGGCGGCACGGCGTTCGGCCGGCTGCATGTCGACCTGCTCGTGGTGCCCGAGGCCGCGCGCGGCCAAGGCGCCGGCACGCGCATCATGGATCTGGCCGAACAGGAGGCCGTCGCGCGCGGTTGCCACGGTGCGTGGCTCGACACGTTCGACTTTCAGGCGCGGCCGTTCTACGAGAAGCGCGGCTATGTCCGCTTCGGCGAGCTCCACGATTACCCGGTCGGGCACACCCGCATCTTTCTGACGAAGAAACTCGCGGGCTGAGCGGCGCCGCGCCGCACGATTGACGACGCCGGCGGCCGTCGCCTACGATACCGGCCAGCGATGCAGGTCGCTTCCGGGTCCGCGGAAAGGGTTCAACCCACCTGTCGCTGCAAATCCAGTCTTCCCCCATCCTTTGTGCTGGCGGTATTGCGGACCTTCGGCCATCCACGCACGAGGATCCGCATGAAAAAGCTGCCTTCCAACGCCCATCCCGATCATCTGAAAAAGCAGGCCAAGGCGTTGTTGCGCCTGTACCGGCAGAGCGACGCCGATGCCGTCGCGCGCTTCGTCCGGTCCCTGCCGGCGGCCGCGAATCGCACGCATGACCAAACGCTCGCGCTCGGGCTCCGCCTGCACGACGCGCAGTCCTGCATCGCGCGCGAGTACGGTTTTGCTTCATGGGCCGATCTCGGCGTGTTCGTCGAAACGCATGCGCTCGCGCGGCAACCGCGGTCGTCGTTGATTCGCCGCTGGCTCGACCTCGCGTACGGCGCCGACGTGACCGGCGGCTTCGACGCGGCCCGGCCGCGCGTCGCCGCGCAATTGCTGCGCGATCGTCCCGATCTCGTCTCGGCGGACCCGGCGATCGCGTGCGCGTCGGGCGATCTCGACGCGGTGAAGGCGGCGCTGGCCGCCGATCCCGGCTGGATCGCGCGCGCCGGCGGTGCGCTGAAGTTGCCGCCGCTCGTCGCCGTCACGCATTCGCGGCTCGGCCAGCTTCCCGAATTCGCGGCCCGGCTGCGTACGTGCGCGCGCTATCTGCTCGACGCGGGCGCCGATCCGAACCAGCGGATCGGCAACCGGACGGCGCCGGCCTCGCTCGCGGAGCCCGACGAGTCGGCGCCGCTGTCGGCGCTGTATGGCGCCGCCGGCGTCAATCGCGATCCGGCGCTCACCGCGATGCTGCTGGAAGCCGGCGCCGATCCGAACGACGGCGAATCGCTGTATCACTCGGTGGAGAACCCGGCATGCACGCGCCTGCTGCTCGAGCACGGCGCACAGGTGAGCGGGACGAATGCGTTGCGGCGGGCGCTCGACGTGCCGGACGCTGCCGCGCTCGAGTGCCTGCTCGCGCATGGCGGCGACCCGAACGAGCCGGCCGGCGACGGGCCGACGAAGATGTGGGGTGCGCCGTTGCTGCGCGCGATCGCCGTGCGTTGCACGGCGCGCCATGTCGCCGCGCTGCTGGCGGCCGGCGCCGATCCCCGCGCGCGGACTGCCGCGGGCGTGAGCGCGTACCGGCTCGCGATGCAGACCGGGTTGTCCGACGTCGCGGCGCTGTTGCGCGCGGCCGGCGCGGAGGAGGCGCTCGACGCACACGACGCGTTCGTGGCGGCCTGCGCGCGCGCCGATGCCGACGAAGCGCGGCGCATCCAGGCGCGTCATCGCGAGCTGCCCGGTGCGCTGTCCGAGGACCGGCTGCGGCTGCTGCCGGACGCCGCCGCGTGGGGTTCGCGCGATGCGGTGAAGGTGATGGTCGAACTGGGCTGGCCGATCGCCGCGCGCGGCGGCGACTGGGACGCGAGTGCGCTGAACCACGCGGTGTTCCGCGGCGATGCCGAACTGCTGGCGTTCCTGCTCGCGCACGGCGCAAGCTGGCGCGACCTGCACGGCTTCGGCAGCGATGCGCTCGGTACGTTGTCCTGGGCGTCCGTCAACGAGCCGGAGGGCGTCGGCGATCCCGACTGGGAAGCGTGCGCGCGCGTGCTGGTCGCGCACGGCGTGCCGCCGGCGGTGCGCGATCCGTCGAATCCGGATGGCGTGCTGATCGACGGTCGCGCGATGCGGTTCTCCGAGGCGGTCACCGACGTGTTGCTCGGCGTCGACGTCGGGCTGTCCGCATCGACGTGAACCGACGCGGGCGGCCGTGCGTGGCGGCCTGCATTCGGCATCGGCGCGTTTGTCCTGTTGCGCGACGACATTTCGGCGAACGCTGAAACGTCGCGTGCACGACCGGCGTATGCTCACTCGTCAATACCTTCCCCGGAGTTCGCGATGACCCGTTCCGACCTGCAAGCCCGCCACGCCGAAGCCTTCCGCGCGCTGCACACGCGCCCCGGCGCGTTCATCATCCCGAACCCGTGGGACGCCGGCACCGCGCGCCTGCTCGCGATGGCCGGTTTCGAGGCGCTCGCCACGACGAGCGCCGGCTACGCGTTTTCGAAAGGGCGACCCGACAACGCGATCGACCGCGACGCGATGCTCGCTCACATCGCCGATCTCGTCGCCGCGGGCGGCCTGCCCGTGAGCGCCGATCTCGAGAACGGCTTCGGCGACGCACCCGACACGGTGGCCGAAACGATCCGGCTGGCGGCCGAGGCAGGCGCGGTCGGCGGCTCGATCGAGGACGCGACCGGCCGCGCCGATACGCCGATCTACGCGCGCGACGCGTCGGTGGAGCGGATCGCGGCGGCCGTCGACGCGGCGCGTGCGCTGCCGTTTCCGTTCACGTTGACCGCGCGCTGCGAAAACTACCTGCACGGGCGGCGCGACCTCGACGACACGATCGCGCGGCTGGTCGCCTATCGCGACGCCGGCGCCGACGTGCTGTATGCGCCCGGCATCACCGACGCCGACGAGATCGCGGCGGTGACCCGGGCGGTCGGCGCGCCCGTCAATGTCGTCATGGGTCTGCAGGGCGGGTTGCTGAGCGTCGACGAGCTGGCGGCGCTCGGCGTGAAGCGCGTCAGCGTCGGCGGCGCGCTGGCGCGGGCCGCGCTCGGCGCATTCCTGCGCGCGGCGACGGAGATGAGGCGCGACGGCACGTTCACCTTTACCCGGACGGCCGTACCGGGGCGCGATATCAACCGCTGGTTTGCTGCACCGGATAATTCGCCGATTTCGTTCGACGAATGAGCCCCAATAAAAAATGGAATCGTTTACGGCGTGGCATTGATTGACAATAATCAACCGGTTTCGCGTCGGAATTAATCGTCGGTGACGGCGCAAAAATCGTCGTCTATTCTGCGCATTCCGCCCGATCGGTCGCAATCGGCGTGCAAGCCGCGCGGGCGCTGACGCTCGGCGGGTCGTCATGCGCGACGATCCCGCGCATTGTTGCAGGTTCCCGCTCAGCGCGTTGCCGTGCGCGGGAGTTGCCGGATGATTATTTGATTGATAATCTGCGGCACGTTCCAATGGCCGGTGAGTGGGCCGCCGGGAATATCAATATATTCAATATATAAAAAGCTGAGAGAGCGATGACGATCCGAGAAAATCACCGCGTCCGGTTTCGCGTGGGCGACGTCGTGACGCTGAAAACGGGCGGGCCGCGCATGACCGTCACGTATGCCGGGCCGGTCGTGTTCGACGACGGCGACTGGTTGATCTGCCAGTGGTTCGACGAAAGCGGCGAGTTCCGGCAGGAAATGTTCCATCACGACACGGTGGTGCCCGAGCCGCGTGCGATTTCGGCCGGGCGGGTACGACTGCGCATGCAGTCGCACCGCGACCGGTCGGCGGCCTGACGCCGGTCGGCCGCTGCGATGCCGCGGCGCGCGGCGTCCGTGCGACGACATTTCACGTCACCCCGAAACATGCGACGGCGCGCTGCGCCGATACTGGACGCATGAACCCGATCGATCCCATTGCAGCGGTCACGCACCGCGATCCCTATCCCTATTACGCAGCGCTCGTCGACGGCCCGCCGCTCGCGTTCGACGCCACGCTCGGCCTGTGGGTCGCGAGCCGCGCGGCGGCCGTGACGGCCGTGCTCGGCGATCCGGCCTGCCGGGTGCGCCCGCTGGACGCGCCGGTGCCGCCCGCGTTGCGCGGCACGACGGCCGGCGCGTTGTTCGGCGAGCTGGTGCGCATGAACGACGGCGCGTCGCGACACGATGTGCCGAAGCAGGCGTTGCGCGCGGCGTTCGCGCCGATCGACACGGATGCGCTGCGCGATCGCGCCGAGGCGCTTGCCGCGCGGCGACTGCCGGCGCCCGGCGATGCCGACGCGCTGAACGCATGGTGCATGACGGTGCCGGTGTGCGCGGTCGCCGATCTGCTCGGCTTCGACGAAACGCAGCTCGACGACATCGCGGCGCGGGTCGTCGAGTTCGTCGCCGCGCTGTCGCCGCTGTCGGATGCCGCGGCGCTGGCGCGCGCGAGCGACGCTGCGCGGCAACTGCTCGACCGGATGACGGAACGCGTCGCGCAGTCGCATGCGGAGGACGGCACGCTGGTCGCCGCCGTGCAGCAGGCGGCACGGGCGTCGGGCTGGCAGGCGAGCGGCGCGCGGGTCGCGAATCTCGTCGGATTGCTGTCGCAGACGTGCGAAGCGACCGCCGCATGGCTCGGCAATGCGCTCGTGGCATGGAACGGCGAAGCAGGCGCGATGCCGGACGCCGCCGCGCTCGACGCATTCGTCGCCGAGGTCGGGCGTTTCGATTCGCCGGTGCAGAACACGCGCCGCTTCGTCGCGGCACGCACGACGATCGAAGGCGTGAGCGTCGAGGCCGGCGATGCGATCCTCGTCGTGCTGGCGGCGGCGAACCGCGATCCAGCCGTGCATCGCGATCCGCACCGGCTGATGCCCGGCCGCACGACGGGGCCGAATTTCGGCTTCGGCACGGGGCCGCATGGGTGTCCGGGCGAGCGGATCGCACGGGCGGTGACGGCGGGGGCGTTCGCGGCGCGCTTGCGCGCGGGCGGCTGGCCGCCGCGCGATGCGCTGAAGTGGGATTACCGCGCGTCGACCAACGTCAGGATGCCGAAGTTCGACGCGATAACGTGAAGGGGAAAGAAGGGCTCAACGGCAACCTTGCTTTTCCGCCCATTGCTCCTGGGCGGCGACGCGGCGTTGCACGCGTTCGACGAGGCCGGTCGAGAAGGTCCGCATGCTGACGCCGCGGCGCTTCGCGAGGATCGTTTGCGCGACGTCGGTGCGCGGGTTCGGCTGGCACGCCCAGTACAGCGTCATCAGCCAGCCGATGCCCGTCCACCCGAACAGTGCGTTGAACATCGCGATCGTCAGCTTGTCGTGCCGGGCGCGCCGGTCCGCAATGACGGCCGGCAGGAAATAGAGCGCGATCGCTGCGACTGAACCGGCCACTTGAATCAGGACTGCATCATGCATGGTGCTGCTCCGTCCGAACTGCAATGAGGCTGATTGTCGCGCTTTTTCCGTTTATGTGCCGGCAATTGATTGTTGCGCTTTCGGTGACGATCAGGCGGCTTCGGCGTCCGCCGGCTGCACTTCGTTGCTCAGCGCGAAACCTTCGTCGAGCCAGCCCGTCACGCCGCCGATCATCAGCTTGACCGGGCGGCCGAGGCGCGCGAGCCGGATCGCCGCACGTGCGGCGCCGTTGCAGTGCGGCCCCGCGCAATAGACGACGAAAAGCGTGCCGGCCGGGTAACCGGCGAGCTTGCTTTCGACGATCTTGCGGTGCGGCAGGTTGCGCGCGCCGGGCACGTGGCCGGCGGCGAACTGCTCGGGGCCGCGCACGTCGAGCAGCACGAAATCGGGCGCGCCGGACGCCAGTGCGTCGTGCACGTCCCAGCAATCGGTCTCGAAGCGCAGCGATGCCTCGAAATGCGCGAGGGCGGCGACGCTGTCGGCGGCGGGGACGTCGGTGACGTAGGACATGGTGAGGCTCTCCTGGTTGAACGGGCACGGAATGCGCCGCAATGGAGGGCAGTATCGCGGTTCGGCGCACGTCGCGGCAGTGGCGCGATCGACAAGTTCCGGTAACATCGCGCCATGCACAATCATCTCGTCGTCGCACTCGCCTACGATCGCCTCTGCACGTTCGAATTCGGCTGCGTGGTCGAACTGTTCGCGCTCGAGCGCCCCGAGCTGGGCGTCGACTGGTATCGCTTCGCGGTATGCGCGAGCGAGCCGGGGCCCGTGCGCGCGGCGGGCGGCATTACCGTTGCCGCGCCTTACCGGCTCGCGACGCTCGATCGCGCGGATACGATCGTGATTCCGGGCTGGCGCGATCCGGACGAGCTGCCGCCCGAGCCGTTGCTGAAGAAGCTGCGGGCCGCGCACCGGCGCGGCGCCCGGCTCTGCTCGATCTGTTCGGGCGTATTCGTGCTGGCGGCGGCCGGCGTGCTCGACGGCCTCACCGTGACGACGCATTGGCGGTATGCGCAACGCCTGCAGGCGCGTTATCCGGCGCTGCGCGTGAATCCGGATGCGCTGTACGTCGACGAAGGGCAGATCGTCACGTCGGCCGGCTCGGCGGCGGGGCTCGACATGCTGCTGCATCTCGTGCGCCGCGATCATGGCGGTGCGATCGCGAACCGCGTCGCGCAGCGCCTTGTGCTGCCGCCGCATCGCGACGGCGGCCAGGCGCAGTTCGTGCCGCGTCCGGTCGCACCGGGCGGCACCGACCGGCTCGCGAAGCTGATCGACTGGATGCGCGCGCATGCGGCCGAGCCGCACACGCTGGCATCGCTCGCCGCGCAGGCCGCGATGAGCACGCGCACGTTGCAGCGTCGGTTCGCGGACGCGACGGGGATGTCGCCGCTCGCGTGGCTGATCCGCGAACGCGTGAACGTCGCGAAGGACATGCTCGAAGCGCAGCCCGCGTTGCCGCTTGCGCAGGTCGCGGCGCGCGCCGGGTTTGGATCCGAGGAATCGCTGCGCCGGCATTTCCGGCGCGTCGCGGCGACGAGCCCGGCCGCGTACCGGCGCGGGATGGACCGCGGCGGCACGTAGCAGGCGCCGGGCGGGCGCGCTTGCTGCGCGACGATGAAAAGCGCAACCGGTGGCGACGGACACGCATTCCGATAAAAGAGGCCGATGCCGCCTTCCCGTTCGTCGTCGATCCAGGCGCCGATGGTCGGCTCGCCGGGCCCGCTCGCGATTGCCGTGTGCGAAGCCGGCGGGCTCGGTTCGCTCGCCTGCGCGGCCGGCCTGCGCGACGCGTTTCCGAAGGCGGTCTGAACGGCGCGGAAGGGGGCGCCGGCAGGGGAGCATCGGCGTATGATCTGGATTTTCGTCAGCCCTATCCAGGCATCCCCACCATGACATCCGTCGACACCACCCCCGTCCTCGACCATGACAAGCTCGTGACCTTCATCGAGCGCAAGTGGAACGATGAAATCCTCCACGCCCTGACCGACTACATCGCGATTCCGGCGAAGAGCCCCGCATTCGACCCCGACTGGGCGAAGCGCGGTTATCTCGAGCGCGTCGTCACCGACGCCGCGCAGTGGGCCGAACGGCAGCCCGTGAAGGGCCTGAAGCTCGAGATCGTGCGCTTGCCCGGCCGCACGCCGGTGATTTTCTTCGAGACGCCCGCGACGCGTTCGGGCAGCACCGACACGATCCTGCTGTACGGCCACCTCGACAAGCAGCCCGAATTCGACGGCTGGCGCGCGGACCTCGGCCCGTGGACGCCGAAGTTCGAGAACGGCAAGCTGTACGGCCGCGGCGGCGCGGACGACGGCTATGCGATCTACGCGAGCCTCGCGGCGCTCGGCGCGCTCGACGAGCAGGGCATCGAGCGGCCGCGCTGCGTCGGTCTGATCGAGACCTGCGAGGAGTCGGGCAGCTACGACCTGCTGCCGTACGTCGACGCATTGCGCGACCGGCTCGGCCAGGTATCGCTCGTCGTGTGCCTCGATTCGGGCGCCGGCAACTACGACCAGATGTGGCTGACCACGTCGCTGCGCGGCCTCGTGTCCGGCGACCTGCAGGTCGAGGTGCTGGAAGAAGGCGTCCATTCGGGCGTCTACGGCGGCATCGCGCCGTCGAGCTTCCGCGTGATGCGCCAGTTGTTCGAACGTCTCGAAGACGCGAAGAACGGCAACCTGCTGCCGGGCGCGTTTCATTGCGAGATTCCGTCGAGCCGCGTGCGCGAAGCCGAAGCGGCCGCCGCGATTCTCGGCGATACGGTATGGAAGGGGCTGCCGTGGGCGTGCGGCGCGGACGGCAAACCCGTGCTGCCGACCACGACCGATCCGCGCGAGGCGCTGCTGAATTCGACGTGGCGCCCGTCGCTGTCGGTGACCGGGGCGGCCGGCATGCCGGCGCTCGCCGATGCGGGCAACGTGCTGCGCCCGCGCACCGCGTTCAAGCTGTCGCTGCGGCTGCCGCCGCTCGTCGACGCCGCGCAGGCCGTGCAGCAGCTGAAGGCATTGCTCGAACTCGATCCGCCGTACAACGCGAAGGTCACGTTCAAGCCGGACGCGGGCGCCGCGACCGGCTGGAGCGCGCCGGATCTCGCGCCGTGGCTCGCGTCGTCGCTCGACGCCGCGTCGCGCCGCCACTTCGGCGCCGACTGCGCGTACATGGGCCTGGGCGGCACGATCCCGCTGATGAACGTGCTGCAGGAGGGCTTCCCCGCAGCGCAATTCATGGTGTGCGGCGTGCTCGGCCCGAAGTCGAACGCGCACGGCCCGAACGAGTTCCTGCACGTGCCGTACGCGAAGAAGCTCACGGCGGCCGTGGCCGACGTGATCGCGACCGCGCGCTGATCGTCGCGATATCCGACGTGTCGATTGCCCGACCCGAACCGACTTGATGGAGTGTTGCCGATGACCGCACTGCCGACGCCCGATACCGAACCGCTGCGCATGCGCGCCGAACCGCTGCATGCGTTCGTCGCGGCACTCTGGGAACGGGCCGGCAGCCACCCGCGCGAGGCGACGCTCGTCGCCGATCACCTGGTCGGCGCGAATCTCGCGGGCCACGATTCGCACGGCGTCGGGATGATCCCGAACTACGTCGCGTCGTGGCGGGAAGGGCAGTTGCAACTGAACGGGCACGCGTCGATCGTCCGCGACGGCGGCGCGGTGCTGACGATCGACGGCGGCCGCGGCTTCGGCCAGGTGATCGCGTTCGAGGCGATGGTCGAAGGGATCGAGCGCGCACGGCGCATGGGCATATGCGCGATCGGGCTGCGCGACGTCCATCACCTCGGCCGCATCGGGCACTGGGCCGAGCAATGCGCGCGCTCGGGGCTCGTGTCGTTCCATTTCGTCAACGTGCCGGGCGACCTGCTGGTCGCGCCGCTGCACGGCACCGATCCGCGTTTCGGCACGAACCCGTTCTGCGCCGCGTATCCGCGGGCGGGCAAGCCGCCGCTGTTGCTCGATTTCGCGACGAGCGCGATCGCGTACGGCAAGACGCGCGTCGCTTACAACCAGGGTAAGCGCGTGCCGGCCGGCGCGCTGATCGACCATCGCGGCCAGCCGACCGACGACCCGGCCGTGATGCACGAGCAGCCGTTCGGCGCGTTGCTCCCGTTCGGGCTGCACAAGGGGTATGCGCTCGCGGCGATGTGCGAGATCTTCGGCGGCGCACTCGTGGGCGGGCATACGACGTACGGCGATACGCTGCAGAAGACGAGCGCGATCGTCAACGGGATGCTGTCGGTGCTGATCGATCCGCAAGCGTTCGACGCGGCCGACGCCGAACGCGAAGCCGATGCCTTCGTCGCATGGGCGAAGGCGTCACCGCGAGCCGGCGATGCACCGGTGCAGGTGCCCGGCGAGCCGGAAGAGGCGAGCCGCGCCGTACGCGGCACGGCCGGCATTCCGGTCGACCGCGCGACGTGGCGGCAGATTCGCGAGAGCGCGGCGGCCGTCGGTTTCGACGCGGCCGAGCTCGATGCATGGACGCAGCGCTGCGAGGCATCCGCATGAGCTGGCAGGCGGAGAAGGCGCACGGCGAGGAAATCGCGTATCAGCTTGCGCCGCTCGGTACGGTCGCCGTCGCACGCTTCTTCAGCGGTGCGGCCTTGCGGCTCGACGGCGTGATGTTCGGCTTCATGTCGCGCGGGTCGCTGTTCCTGCGCGTCGACGATGTGAACCGCCCGGCGTTCGTCGCGGCGGGGATGGGGCCGTTCTGGTATGCGCGGCCTACGCGCACCGTCTCGCTCGAGGGCTATTACGAAACGCCGGCCGACGTGCTCGAGGATGCGGGCGCGCTGTTCGACTGGTGCCGCAGCGCGTATCGCGCGGCGCTGCTGGCCGGGCCGCCGAAGCGCAAGGCGAGGGGGGCGTCGAAGACGGTATCCGCGGCAGGAGCGAAAGCCGCGCCGAAAGCTGCAGCGAAGCCCGCATCGAAACCGGCGTCGAAAAAGGTGTCCGGTCCAGCGGCGAAATCCGCATCGAAGCCGGCGTCGGCGCGGAAAGCGGAACCGGCCTTGAAATCGTCACGGGCGCAGGCCGCGAAGCCTGCGGCGAAGCGCAAGCAGACGTAGTACCGACCGCGCGGCGCGACAGCCTCGCGATTTTTCGTTTTCCTTTCTTTCAGGCATACCCGCACGACCCGGCGCACGCATGCATCGAGCTTGACGCACCGCACATCGTCCATGCTTCACAACGACGGCCCCGGCGTTTATGATCGGCGCGGGTTGCGCCCGTGCCTCGCGCGACCTGCGCCGGCCTCGCCGCCGGCCCCGCGAACGGCGCACCGGACGCCGCGCGGAACGCTTCCCCACTCATCATTCCAGACGGAGACAGCCGATGCTCGTCCTGATTCTCGGTTTAGCGATCTTCCTCGGTGTGCATTCGATCCGGATCGTCGCCGACGGCTGGCGGTCCGCGACGATCGAGCGGATCGGCGAGCGGGGCTGGAAGGGCGGTTACGCGATCGCGTCGATCGTCGGCTTCGCGTTGATCATCTGGGGGTACGGGATCGCCCGCACGAGCGCGACGTTGCTGTGGGTGTCGCCGCTCGGCGTGCGCCACCTGACGGGCATGCTGACCGCGGTCGCGTTCGTGCTCATCGCCGCGTCGTATGTGCCGCGCAACCGGATCAAAACGCTCGTCGGGCATCCGATGCTGGCAGGCGTGATGGTCTGGGCGGTGGCGCACCTGCTCGTGAACGGCACCGTGCACGCGGTCGTGCTGTTCGGTGCGTTCTTCGTGTGGTCGATCGTCGATTTTGTCGTGTCGCGTGCGCGGGATCGCCGCGACGGTGTCCGCTATCCGGCCGGCCGACTGGCCGGCGACGTCGCGGCCGTTGCTGCCGGGCTCGTCGCCTGGGCCGTGTTCGCGCTGTTCCTGCACGGCCCGCTGATCGGCGTGCGGCCGTTCGGCTGAACGGAACGCGCGCGCCGGTCGGCGTCCCGCTCGTCAGCGGCTCTTCGCGCCGGCTGCCTGCCCGAATGACGGCTGCTTGCGCCGCAAGAAGTACGCCGCGACGATCGCGAGCGCCGTCAGCACCGTGAACCAGAACTGGAAGCGCGAATCCGGATTGAACGCCTGCGACCCCAGCACGGCGACGAGCGCCAGCAGCGCGACCCAGTTCGACACCGGATAGAACCACGCGCGGAACGCCGTCGGGTCGCGTTGCTCGTGCCGCGTCTGCCGGCGCATCGCGAAGTGCGCGACGACAATGAAGATCCATACGATCATCACGAACGCGCCGCTGCTCTTCGCGAGCATCAGGAACAGATCGCCGCCGCTCACGAAGTGAATGCCGAGGATCGACACGCAGATGGCGAGGCACAGCACGAGCGCGTTCATCGGCACGCCCTTCGCGTTGGTGCGGCCGAACATCGCCGGCGCGTGGCCGCGCTGGCTCAGCGAGAACAGCATGCGCGAGTTCGAGAACAGGAACGAGTTCATCACGGACATGAACGACACGAACAGCACGATCTTCATCGCGACGGCCGCCGCCGTGAAGCCCGCCATGCCGAACAGCGACACGTACGGCGATTTCAGGTTGACCTTGTCGGTCCACGGCATGCACAGGATCAGGATCGACACCGAGCCGACGTAGAACACCATCACGCGCACGATCACGCTCTTGATCGCGCGGATCACGTTCCTGCGCGGGTTTTCCGATTCGCCCGCGGCTACGGCCGCGATCTCGCTGCCGCCGAGCGAGAAGATCACCACCATCACGCCGGCGAGCACGGGCGAGATGCCGTTCGGCATGAAGCCGCCGTGCTCGGTCAGGTTCACGAGCCCCGGTGCGGGAATGCGCGGCTGGAAGCCGAGCAGGATCGATGCGCCGAGCGCCATGAAGACGACGATCGTCGCGACCTTCGCGAACGACAGCCAGTATTCGGCTTCGCCGAACGAGCGCACCGAGTAGGCGTTGCTCGCGATCAGCGTGACGAGCATGAACAGCGCGCCGCCCCACACAGGCAGCCACGGCAGGAAATCGTGGAGGATCGCGCCGAGCAGGATCGCTTCGACGGTGATCGTCATCATCGATTTGAACCAGTACAGCCAGCCGACCGCGAAGCCGGCCCATTCGCCGAGATAGCTGCTCGCGTACGTGGAGAACGAGCCGCTGTCGGGATTGCGGGACGCCATTTCGCCGAGCATGAACATGACCAGCGTGACGATCACGCCGCCGATCAGGTACGACAGGATCGCCGCGGGGCCGGCCGTTGCGATGATCGCGCCGGAGCCGACGAACAGGCCCGCGCCGATCACGCCACCGAGCGCGATCATCGTGATGTGCCGTTGCTTGAGGCTTTGCCTCAACGAGTTGTGCTGCATCTCCTACCTCTAGTTATTGTTGGCCGGGAACGTATCGGACGGCGCGTCGGCAAGCGTTCTGCCGCACGGGCGCCGATGTCGAGGGAGCGTGGGGTGACGCGATGTGCCGGCCCGCCGGCGGTGAATCGAAATGGCGGCCGCGGTGTGCCGGTCGGCGCCCGCGAGAGGGCGACGATCGCGACAACCCGGATTGTGGTCGGGCACCGTCGCGACGGCAAACGAGATATGCGAAAGACGTCTTGCGGTTTGCTCATCAATTGCCGCGATCGCGGCAGGGACGAGCGTGGGCTCAGATCGGTTTGACGAACAACCCGACGGTCAGCAGCGCGCCGATGCAGACGATCGCGATCCGCAGCACGCGTTCGTTCACGCGATGCAGCGCCCACGCGCCGAGCAGGCCGCCGACGATCGCGCCGCCGCCGAGCGCGATCGCCGCGCGCCAGTGCAGGTGCGGCGAGGTGAGGAACAGCACGACCGCCGACGCGTTCATCACGCCCGCCAGCGCGTTCTTGGTCGACATCGCGCGGCGAGGCGGCAGGCCGGCCATCGTCAGCGCGGCCATCATCAGGAACCCGATGCCGCCGCCGAAGTAGCCGCCGTAGACCGCGATCAGGAACTGCGAGACCCCGGTCGCGACGGGGCCGAGATGTTGCGCGCCAGTGTCCGGTTTGCGGAAGAAACTGCCCCATGCGAACACGATCGTCGCGAACAGCACGAGCCACGGCACCAACTGCGAGAAGATCGACGACGGCGTTTTCAGCAGCAACAGGCCGCCGAGTGCGCCGCCGGCCACGCTGATCGCGAACAGTGCGCGAAACGGCAGCTTGCCCACGCCGCTCACCATGTTCCGGCTGGCCCAGCCCGTGGTGACCTGGCCGGGGAACAGTGCGACCGTCGACGTGATGTTGGCCGCGAGCGGCGACATTCCCGACACGATCAACGCGGGCAGCGTGACGAACGAACCGCCGCCCGCGAGCGCGTTCTGGAGGCCGGCCCACAGGCCGGCGACGATGACGAGAGCGAGCACGATCGATTGATCCGGGATATCGGGCTTGAACCGACGACGGCCAAGCCCGCCGCGTGAGGATGCACGATGGTAATTCAGGACCGCCGTCCACGCACGCGTGTCGGCGCGATGCCGGCGATGGCCGGTGCGCGGACCGCATGCGCGTCGATTATTTGCAGCGAGGATTCAATTCCGCCAAAACCTCGTTATTTATTTCCTTTTCGGATTCGCTGGGTTGGTTTGGGGAGGCTGGTTTTCGGTGTGAATGAATATCGTTACGGCGAAGGCTGAATTGGATGCCAGTGCTCGGCAGAAATAGGTGTCGGGTTCGGAGATGCCGGGGATGTCTCTGGGTTTTCCGGAAAATCCTTTTTGCCGACGAGGTTTATAGGTGGATGCGATGCGTCAGGATGCGCGATCTCAATACAGTTGCATACCGAAATCTGCTCTTGCTTTCCTTCCGCTGAAGTGGGCACGGGCCCAAGCGGGCCGGGCTTTTCGAGATAACCCTGTCGCGATGAATCATTGTCTTGGCAACGAATTCGTCGAATCAATCCTGCAAATTGTTCATCTTTTTATGATGAGAGAAAAATATATGCACGAAAGACTGAAAATATTTGTAAAAGCTCCAACGGAGTGCAATGATGTACGTGAAAGACCGGTGTAATCTAAATGCAGGCACGAGCAGTAACATAAAAGAGAGTAATGGTGCACCGCGACAATTCGCTCTGATCAAGCGAATCGTTGGTTATTCGCGATAAAAGGAAATAACTAATATGGCGAGGGCGGTAGAGATGCAGATCCAATATCAAACAAAAAATCGCCGTACGGAGAAAATCCGCGGCACGAGGGCCATCAGACACTTACGTCCGGCGGGGTGGCGCGCCGTGTCGGGCCATTGCCTGGCACGTAGGGCGAACGGCTGTTCCGGCCGTCTGGACTCGCCCCTGATTCCATAGCAGCCCCGGCTCCTTTCTTCCTTTTCCGTTATAGACCGCCTCGGGTGGGCTAGCGGCTCGTTGCGTCCCGCGCGAGCCGGATACCCGATTCGCAGCGGCGCGAAATCGCGTCGTGCCCCGTCGCGCCCGTTTGGTTGAACGTTTGCCCGTCGGCGACGGGCCAGGTTTGTCATCCCTATCTACAAGGAGTCGGGCAATGGTTTCCTCGTCGGTATTGAGCAATCACGTCGATGTTCCGGTCGCCAATGGTTCGCAGGTCGTCGCGTCGCCCGGTGGTCCAGCCAATTTCCTGCTGGCGGCTCACAAGGAGGACGTGGCCAACTACGCGCGTTCCGGGAACGACCTGATCGTCGAATTCAAGGACGGCCGAACGGTGCGCGTGCAGGCGTTCTTCGAAAACGGCGCGGATTATCACAATCTCGTCTTCGTCCAGGACGACGGGCGGTTTCTCGTGCAGTTCGGCCCCGGATTGCAGGCGACCGGCGACGGAATCGTCGATTCGGCGCTCGTCTATGCGCCGATCGGCGACGGGTTGTCGACCGGTGCCCTGCTCGGAATACTCGGCGGCGTCGCCGCGGCCGGCGGCATTGCGGCGGCCGCGGCCAGCGGCGGCGGCGGGGATGGTGGCAGTAGCGGTAGCGGCGGCGGAACGCCGACCGGACCGGCGCGACCGACGATCGACTCGATCGATGGGCAGTCGGTTGGCGGCAACGGCAATGTCGTCACGGGGCGCGCGTCGCCGACGATCGCGGGTTCGGGTGCTCAGCCGAACGCAACGGTGACGATCCAGATCGATGGTCAGACGGTCGGTACGGTGACCGCGGACGCGAACGGGCACTGGTCGTACACGCCCGGTACGTTGCCCGACGGCGCCCATCAGATCACCGTGACGCAGACCGACAGTAGCGGCAATACGAGCGAGCTGGGCACGGTCGGGATCGTGGTGGATACGGTCGTGCCGGAAGCGCCTGCGATTACGGCCGTCAACGACGATGCGCAACATCCGGTTGCGATCGGCGGTGCGACGAACGATACGACGCCGACGTTGAGCGGTACGGCGGAAGCGGGTAGCAGGGTGAGCGTCTATGACGGCACGACGCTGCTGGGGACGACGACGGCGGATTCGTCCGGGAAGTGGACGTTCACGCCGAGCACGGGTTTGGGAGAGGGCGCGCACTCGATCACGGTGACTGCAACGGATACGGCGGGCAACGTGAGCGCGCCGAGCGCGGCATTCGGCTTGACGATCGATACGACGGCGCCGGTGGCGCCGACGGTGAACGCGACGGACGGTACGTCGCTGTCGGGGACGGCGGAAGCGGGCGCGACGGTCAACATCGATACGAATGGCGACGGCACGCCGGATGCAACCGTGACGGCCGACCCGAGCGGCGCATGGACATATACGCCGTCGACCCCGCTGCCGGTCGGCACGGTGATCGGCGTGACGGTCACCGACGCAGCGGGCAATACGGGTCCGTCCGCATCGGTAACGGTGACGGGCGACACGACGGCGCCTGCGGCACCGATCATCGGTACCGTGACGGACGATGTGGGTTCCGTTCTTGGTGCGATCGTATCCGGCGCCAGTACTGATGACGCAACGCCTACGCTTGCTGGCACGGCGGAAGCGGGCAGCACGGTGAGTGTCTACGACGGCACGACGCTGCTGGGTACCACAACAGCGGACCCCTCCGGAAACTGGACCTTCACGCCGAGCACGGGTTTGGGAGAGGGTGCACATGCGATCACGGTGACTGCAACGGATACGGCAGGCAACGTGAGTGCTCCGAGCGCATCGTTCGCGATCACAGTCGATACGACAGCCCCGGCGATTCCGACGGTGAACGCAACGGACGGTACATCGCTGTCGGGCACGGCGGAAGCGGGCGCAACGGTCAACATCGACACGAACGGCGATGGCACACCGGATGCAACCGTGACGGCCGATCCGAGCGGTGCGTGGACGTACACCCCGTCGACCCCGCTGCCGGTTGGGACGGTGATTGGTGTGACGGTCACCGACGCAGCAGGCAATACGGGTCCGTCTGCATCGGTGACGGTGACGGGCGACACGACGGCGCCTGCGGCACCGGTCGTGGTTAGCATCACGGACGATGTGGGTTCCGTTGTTGGCGCGATCGTTTCAGGCGGTAGTACGGATGACGCAACGCCTACTCTTGCTGGCACGGCAGAAGCAGGTAGCACGGTGAGCGTCTATGACGGCACGACACTGCTAGGTACCACGACGGCAGACCCGTCGGGAAACTGGACGTTCACGCCGAGCTCGGGTTTGGGAGAGGGCGCACACTCGATCACGGTGACTGCAACGGACACTGCGGGCAACGTGAGCGCGCCGAGCACGGCATTCAACCTGACGATCGATACGACGGCGCCGGCGATTCCGACAGTGAACGCGACGGACGGTACGTCGCTGTCGGGCACTGCCGAGGCGGGCGCAACGGTCAACATCGACACGAACGGCGACGGTACACCGGATGCCACGGTGACGGCCGATCCGAGCGGCGCGTGGACGTATACGCCGTCGACCCCGCTGCCGGTCGGCACGGTGATTGGGGTGACGGTTACAGATGCGGCAGGCAACACGGGGCCGTCGGCTTCGGTAACGGTGTCGGGGGATACGACGGCGCCTGCGGCCCCGGTCATCGGCACTGTGACGGACGACGTAGGTTCCGTTGTTGGCGCGATCGCTTCTGGAAGCAGTACGGATGATGCGACACCGACATTGAGCGGTACCGCGGAAGCGGGTAGCACGATCAATGTGTATGACGGCACGACACTGCTGGGTACCACGACGGCAGATCCGTCCGGAAACTGGACGTTCACGCCGACCACTGGTTTGGGAGAGGGCGCACACGCAATCACGGTGACTGCAACGGACACGGCAGGCAACGTGAGCCCTCCGAGTGCGACCTTTGACCTGACGATCGATACGACGGCGCCGGCGATTCCGACGGTGAACGCGACGGACGGTACGTCGCTGTCGGGCACGGCGGAAGCGGGCGCAACGGTCAACATCGACACGAATGGCGACGGCACACCGGATGCCACCGTGACGGCCGATCCGAGCGGCGCATGGACGTACACGCCGTCGACCCCGCTGCCGGTCGGCACGGTGATTGGGGTGACGGCCACCGACGCGGCAGGCAATACGGGTCCGTCTGCATCGGTAACGGTGACGGGTGACGTGACGGCACCTGCGGCACCAGTCGTTGTTAGCGTCACGGACGACGTGGGTTCGGTTGCCGGCCTGCTGACGACTGGCGCAACGACGGACGACACGACGCCGACACTCGCTGGCACGGCAGAAGCGGGTAGCACGATCAATGTGTACGACGGCACGACATTGCTGGGCACCACGACGGCAGACCCATCCGGAAACTGGACGTTCACGCCGACCACGGCGCTGGGTGAAGGCGCGCACAGCCTGAGCGTCACCGCAACGGACACCGCAGGCAACGTCAGCGCGCCGAGCACGGCATTCAACCTGACGGTCGACACGACGGCGCCGGCGATTCCGACGGTGAACGCAACGGACGGTACGTCGCTGTCGGGCACGGCCGAGGCAGGCGCAACGGTCAACATCGACACGAATGGCGACGGCACGCCGGACGCGACGGTGACGGCCGATCCGAGCGGCGCGTGGACGTACACGCCGTCGACCCCGCTGCCGGTCGGCACGGTAATCGGCGTGACGGCCACCGACGCAGCAGGCAATACGGGTCCGTCTGCATCGGTGACGGTGACGGGCGACACGACGGCGCCTGCGGCACCGGTCGTCGTTAGTGTCACGGACGACGTGGGTTCCGTTGTTGGTGCGATTACTTCTGGTGGTGCTACTGATGATGCGACACCGACATTGAGCGGTACGGCAGAAGCCGGCAGCACGGTGAGCGTCTATGACGGCACGACGCTGCTGGGCACCACGACGGCAGACCCATCCGGAAACTGGACGTTCACGCCGACCACGGCGCTGGGTGAAGGCGCGCACAGCCTGAGCGTCACCGCAACGGACACCGCAGGCAACGTCAGCGCGCCGAGCACGGCATTCAACCTGACGGTCGACACGACGGCGCCGGCGATTCCGACGGTGAACGCAACAGATGGTACGTCGCTGTCGGGCACGGCCGAGGCAGGCGCAACGGTCAACATCGACACGAATGGCGACGGCACGCCGGACGCGACGGTGACGGCCGATCCGAGCGGCGCGTGGACGTACACGCCATCGACTCCGTTGCCGGTTGGCACGGTGATCGGCGTGACGGCCACTGACGCGGCAGGCAATACGGGTCCGTCTGCATCGGTGACGGTGACGGGCGACACGACGGCGCCTGCGGCACCGGTCGTTGTTAGCGTCACGGATGACGTGGGTTCCGTTGTTGGCGCGATCGTATCCGGCGCCAGTACTGATGACGCAACGCCTACTCTTGCTGGCACGGCGGAAGCAGGCAGCACGGTGAGCGTCTACGACGGCACGACGCTGCTGGGTACCACAACAGCGGACCCCTCCGGAAATTGGACCTTCACGCCGACGACGGCACTGGGTGAAGGCGTCCATAGCCTGACCGTCACCGCAACCGATACTGCAGGCAACGTCAGCGCGCCGAGCACGGCATTCACCCTGACGGTCGACACGACGGCTCCTGCACTGCCGACGGTGAACGCAACGGACGGTACGTCGCTGTCGGGCACGGCGGAAGCGGGCGCAACGGTCAACATCGATACGAATGGCGATGGCACTCCGGACGCCACTGTAACGGCTGACCCGAGCGGCGCATGGACGTATACGCCGTCGACCCCGCTGCCGGTCGGCACGGTGATCGGCGTGACGGCCACCGACGCAGCAGGCAATACGGGTCCGTCTGCATCAGTGACGGTGACGGGCGACACGACGGCGCCTGCGGCACCGATCATCGGTACCGTGACGGACGATGTGGGTTCCGTTCTTGGTGCGATCGTATCCGGCGCCAGTACTGATGACGCAACGCCTACGCTTGCTGGCACGGCGGAAGCGGGCAGCACGGTGAGTGTCTACGACGGCACGACGCTGCTGGGTACCACAACAGCGGACCCTTCCGGAAACTGGACCTTCACGCCGAGCACGGGTTTGGGAGAGGGTGCACACTCGATCACGGTGACTGCAACGGATACGGCAGGCAACGTGAGTGCTCCGAGCGCATCGTTCGCGATCACAGTCGATACGACAGCCCCGGCGATTCCGACGGTGAACGCGACGGACGGAACGTCGCTGTCGGGCACGGCCGAAGCAGGCGCAACGGTCAATATCGATACGAACGGCGACGGCACGCCGGATGCAACCGTGACGGCGGACCCGAGCGGCGCGTGGACGTACACCCCGTCAACCCCGCTGCCGGTCGGCACGGTGATTGGCGTGACGGCCACCGACGCGGCAGGCAATACGGGTCCGTCTGCATCGGTGACGGTGACGGGCGACACGACGGCGCCTGCGACACCGGTCGTGGTTAGCATCACGGACGATGTGGGTTCCGTTGTTGGCGCGATCGTTTCCGGCGGCAGTACGGATGACGCAACGCCTACTCTTGCTGGCACGGCAGAAGCGGGCAGCACGGTGAGCGTCTATGACGGCACGACGCTGCTGGGCACGACGACGGCGGATCCGTCTGGAAACTGGACGTTCACGCCGACCACGGCACTGGGTGAAGGTGCACACAGCCTGAGCGTCACCGCAACGGACACCGCAGGCAACGTCAGCGCACCGAGCACGGCATTCAACCTGACGGTGGACACGACGGCGCCGGCGATTCCGACGGTGAACGCGACGGACGGTACATCGCTGTCGGGCACGGCGGAAGCGGGCGCAACGGTCAACATCGACACGAACGGCGACGGCACGCCGGACGCCACCGTGACGGCCGATCCGAGCGGTGCATGGACGTACACGCCATCGACCCCGCTGCCGATTGGCACGGTGATCGGTGTGACGGCCACCGACGCGGCAGGCAACACCGGCCCGTCCGCATCGGTAACGGTTGCAGACCTGACGGCGCCGGCCGCACCGATCATCGCCACCGTCACGGACGACGTCGGTTCGATCACCGGCCTGCTGACGACTGGTGCTACGACGGACGACACGACCCCGACGCTTGCCGGCACGGCAGAAGCAGGCAGCACGGTGAACGTCTATGACGGCACGCTGCTGCTGGGCACGACGACGGCGGACCCGTCCGGAAACTGGACGTTCACGCCGACCACCGGCCTGGGTGAAGGCGCACACAGCCTGACCGTCACAGCAACGGACACGGCAGGCAACGTCAGCGCGCCGAGCGCGTCGTTCGCGGTCACGGTCGATACGACCGCCCCGACCGCGACGGCCACGCTCACGACCCTGACCGACAACACCGGCGTGCCCAACGACTGGATCACCGGCGACACGACCCCAACGTTGGGCGGCACGCTGAACGCGGCGCTCGGCGCGGGCGAAGTCGTCCAGGTCAGCCTCGACGGCGGCGCACACTGGACCAACGCGACCGTCAGCGGCACGAACTGGACCTGGTATACGCAGGGCGTGTTGTCCGCGGCCGACTACACGGCGACGGTGCGCGTCGTCGATGCGGCGGGCAACCTCGGCCCGACGACCTCGCAGCTCTTCACGATCGATCCGAACGTCGCACCGGTCGTATCGGCGCAGTCGTCGGGGAACCTGCTCGGGATCATCGGCGCGAATCTGCTCAACCTGATCGATTTCAGCACGCAGCAGGCGTTCTCCGCATCGGACTACAACAACAACCTCGATCACGTGACACTGCACTACGGCGGATTGATCGGCCTCGGCGCGCTGCAATTCAACGCGAACCAGGCGCTGGCGAACGAGTTGGGGCTGCACTTCAACGTCGTCAACAACCCCGGGATCCTCGGCTTGATCGGGCCGTCGTCCGACCTGACGATCACGGCGGCCGACGGCGGCACGATCGACAACCTGAAGCTCAACGAGTTTCTCGGTTCGATCACGCTGAACGGCGGGCTGATCAGTATCAGCGCGCTCGACAGCGTGACGATCTCCGCGACCGACAAGACGGGCCTGTCGGCGTCGGCCACGGCCGGTCAGTTGCTGAATGCGAACCTGCTCGGCTCGACGCAGTCGACGTCGATCATCGAGGGTACGTCGGGCAGCGACACCGTCACCGGCACGTCCGGCAACGACCGCCTGTACGGCTACGGCGGCGACGACGTGCTGAACGGCGGCGACGGCAACGACCTGCTGCGCGGCGGTGCCGGCAACGACACGCTCAACGGCGGCAACGGCAACGACATCCTGATCGGCGGCGCCGGTAACGACACGCTGACGGGCGGCGCCGGCACCGACGTGTTCCTGTGGGAAGTCGTCGGCGCGGACAACACCGGCGGCAACGGCCAGGACGTCATCACCGACTTCCAGCTGGCCAGCGGCCCGAACGATACGAGCGGCGACAAGATCGATCTGTCGAAGCTGCTGGTCGGTTACACGGCCGATGCGGACGGCCCCGCGCACTACGTGGACGGCGTGGCCACGATCGATGCGGGTGACACGATCGGGCAGTTCCTGTCGGTGACGAACGTCGGCGCCGATACGGTGATCAGTATCGACCGCGACGGCGCCGGGACGGCGTTCGGTTCCGAAACCCTCGTCACGCTGAACAACGTGACGACCAACCTGGAGACCCTGCTCGCGAACCAGCAGATCATCGTCTGACCGCAGCGCAACGGGGAGGCCGGCCTGCCTCTCCGACACGGCGAGCCCCGTCGCATCGCGACGCGGGCTTGCCCGACGCATATCCATCCCCGCGGCAAGCGGGGTCTGCTTTGCCGGACGGCTCGCCGCCGGCGTCCCGATGATGCTCAAGACAACCGCTCGTTTCAGCTACACCTTGCGTCGCGCCGTTTGCGCGGTGCGTGCCGTTTTCCATCCAGGCCATGTGTTGTTCGCGATCGCGTTGCTCGACACCGCAGCGGCGGCGTTCGCGTCGTCGTCGCCGCTGCCGAGCGGCCGGCTGACCGATTCGTTCGAGACCGCGGCGCGCGCACCGGCCGACACGGTCCATGCGGCCGCGGCGCCGTCAGCGCATTCATCGCCACCCGCGCCGCCCACTCCACCCAAGCCGGTCGCTGCGCCAGTGCAGACGGCGATGGCGACGGCGTCGTTCGTGCCGCTGCCGGCCGGCATGCCCGCTGCCGCACCGCGCCGGCACGTGGCGCCGCCGTTGCCGCCCGCGGACCCGGCGCGGCGCATCGTCCTCGCGAACCTGTCCCGCGCGATGGCGCCGATCGATCCGCAAGCGCCAGTTTCGCCGCTGCATGACGGGATGACGGCAGGGGTGACGACGATCACGCCGGACAGACCGGACGCGTTCGATGTCCCCGCTGCCGGCCGCGTCGAGGATGCCGAGGATGCCGCTGGCGCCTCGGACGAGACGCTGCGCATCGCGCTCGATCGTCTGACGCTGCGCGACGCGGTCGGCGTCGCGATCGCGCGCCATCCCGACATCGGCCGCGCGCATGCGGAAGTGGCGCAAAGCGTGTCGGAGGTCGAGGTCGCGAAGGCGGCCTGGTACCCGAAGATCGACTACGGCGTGCGTCCCGGCTATGGCGGCAGCTTCGGCAGCAACGGCAACCGTACCGGCACGCGCGCATCGATCGGCGTGTCGCAGTTGCTGTACGACTTCGGCCGCACGTCGGGCCGGATTTCCGCGGCGGACGCGACGCGCAGCCAGAAGCAGTATCAGCTGGCCGACACGATCGAGACGGTCGCGTACCAGACGGCGTCGACGTTCGTCGAACTGGCCGCCAGCCAGGACGTCGTCGCCGCCGCGCGGCGCCAGGTCGTCGCGCTGAGCGACACGCGCACGAAGATCCTCGATCGCGTGCGGGCCGGACTATCGGTTTCGTCGGACCGCAACCTGGTCGAACTGGCGATCCTGCATGCGCAGGCGGAAGTGCTGAAGGCCAACACGCGTTTCGACGTCGCCGCCGCGAAGCTCACCGAACTGATCGGCGCGCGCCCGCGGCGCGTGGCGAATCTCGGCGGCACGGTGGATTTCGTCGGCGATCTCGGCTATGCCGGCGGCGACATCGAGCGCACGCCGTCGGTGCTTGCCGCGGCGGCGGCCGTCGATGCGGCCGATGCGCGCGTGCGGGTCGCGCAGTCGGAGCGCTTCCCGTCGATCGGTATCGGCGCGAGCCGTTCGATATCGAGCGGCCGGCCGAACGCCACCAACGACACGTGGATCGGTTTCGCGGTGAGCGGCAATTACTCGCTGGGCGGCCTGGCGAAACACCAGATCGCGGCCGCCGAAGCCGAACTGCGCGCGAACCGCGAAAGCCTCGAGAACCGGCGGCTCGTCACGCGCAGCGCGCTCAAGTCGGCGGAGATCGAAGCGTCGGGCGCCGCGGCGCGCCTGAACAGCTACGAGAAGGTGACCGCGCTGTCGCGGGCGTCGCGCGACCTGTACTGGCAGGAATACATCCTGAACAAGCGTACGTTGACCGATGTCGTGAATCCGGAGCGCGACATCTTCGAATCGGAAGTCGAGTCGATCAACGCACTCGCCGACGGCGCGATTGCGCGCATCAAGGCATACGTGGCAGTCGGCAAGTTCGTCGAATTGCTGCGCGAACACGAGGGGAGTCGTCATGAATGATGCGTTTCGCGCCGGCCGCGATGCCGGCGCCGACGTCGCACGCTGGGCCGACCCGCTGATTTTCGCGGCGCGGCATCTCGGCCTGGCCGTTTCGCCGGAGCAGGTGCGCGGCGCGGCATCGTGGGCGAGCGTCGCGGACCCGGACGCGGCCGTCGTCGAAGTCGCCGCGTCCGCAGGCCTGGCCGCGCAGTTCGTCGCATTGCCGCCGGCACGGCTCACGCCGGCGATGCTGCCGGCGCTCGCCGTGTTCGACGATGCGCATGTCGGTGTGATCGTGTCGGTCGCGGCGGGGCGTGCGGTCGTTCAGTTCGTCTTCGACGGCAAGCCGCTCGAACGCGCGATCGAGCTGGACGCGCCGGCGCCGGCGTGGCCGGCCCGCGTGCTGATCGTCCATGAGCGGGTCGCGCGGCGCGACGAGCGCGTCGACGGCTATCTGTCCGTCAAACCCGACACCTGGCTGCACGATCTGTTCTCGGCGCAATGGAAGGTGTTGCTCGATCTCGGCGCCGGCTCGCTGTTCGGCAATCTGCTCGCGATCGCGACGTCGCTGTTCGCGATGCAGGTGTGGGACCGCGTGGTCCCGGCGCGGGCGACGCATACGCTGTGGGTGCTGGCGTCGGGTGTCGTGCTCGCGCTCGCGCTGGAACTGCTGCTGCGTACCGCGCGCGTGTCGATTGCCGATCATTTCGGCAAGCAGGCGGACCTCAAGCTGTCCGCGATGTTCTTCGCGCGCGTGCTCGACATCCGCAACGACGCGCGGCCGCGCTCGCCGGGCACGCTGGTCGCCCAGCTTCGGGACCTCGAACAGCTGCGCGAGCTGTTGACGTCGAGCACGATGGGCGTGCTGATCGACATCCCGTTCGTCGTCACGTTCCTGTTCATCATCTGGCTGCTCGGCGGGCCGCTCGCGTTCGTGCCGCTCGCGGCGATCCCGCTGCTGATCCTGCCGGGCGTGCTTGCACAGATCCCGCTGGCGAAGCTGTCGAACCGAGGGCTCGAGGAATCGGCGCTGCGCAACGCGATCCTGATGGAAGCGATCTATCGCGCCGAAGACATCAAGGCGTTGCAGGCGGAGCCGCGATTCCGGCAGCTGTGGGCGCATACGAATCGCGTGAATGCCGATATCGGCTTGCAGCAGCGCCGGCTGGCGGGCCTGCTGGTCAATCTCGCGCAGACGGTGCAGCAGCTCGCCTACGCCGGCGTGCTGGTCGCCGGCGTGTACGGCATCCTGGACTCGAGCCTGTCGTTCGGCGCCGTGCTCGCCTGTTCGATCCTGACGAGCCGTACGATCGCGCCGCTGGGGCAGATTCCTGCCGTGCTGTCGCGCATCCAGAACGTACGGGCGGGCAAGAAGGGGCTCGACAACCTGCTCGCGTTGCCGGTCGACCACGATCCGGCGGTCGATGCGTATCACAAGCCGGCGCTCGTCGGCCGATATCGCTTCGAGCAGGTCGGATACAGCTTCGATCCGCAGGAAAGACCCGTGCTCAGTATTCCGAATCTGTCGATCGAGCCCGGCGAGCGGGTCGCGATTCTCGGCCGGGTCGGCGCGGGAAAGTCGACGCTGCTGAGGCTGTTCGGCGGGCTCGCGACGCCGGTGCAGGGGCGCATCCTGTTCAACGACACGCCGATGCCCCTGATCGACGTCGCCGATGTCCGCCGCGACGTCGGGATGCTGCTGCAGGAATCGAGCCTCTTCTACGGCACGCTGCGAGAGAACCTGCTGATCGCGAATCCGCTCGCCAGCGACGACGCGATGCTCGCCGCGATGAAGGTCGCGTGCGCGGACCAGTTGCTGCTGCGGCAGCCGCACGGCCTCGACATGAAGCTGCGCGAAAGCGGCCTTGGCCTGTCCGGCGGCCAGAAGCAGGCGCTGATGCTGGCCCGCGTGATTCTGCGCTCGCCGAACGTGTTGCTGCTCGACGAGCCGACCGCCTCGCTCGACGAGGCGACCGAGCGGGCGATCGTCGAGCGCCTGCAGCAATGGCTGGGCAATCGCACGTTGATCGTGGCGACGCATCGTTATCCGGTGCTGTCGATCGTCGATCGCATCATCGTGCTCGATGGCGGACGCGTGGTGCGCGACGGTCCGAAAGACGAGGTGCTGGCCGCGCTGCGCGGCGCCGGCACGCCGGCGGCCGGCGGCTCGCGTCCGGTGGCGGCGCAGATGGCGGGAGAGGCGCAATGAGCGATTTTCCGTGGTCGGCGCACCGCGTGCGCGAAGCGGCACCCGCCCGGCGGATGCTGTGGCTGATCGTCGCCGCGCTGACGATCTTCCTCGTGTGGTCCGTGTTCGCGAACCTCGACGAAGTCGCGGTCGGCGAAGCCAAGGTCACGCCGGCATCGAAAGGGCAGGTCATCCAGAGTCTCGAAGGCGGCATCCTGCTGGAGCTGGCGGTGCGCGAGGGCGACGTCGTCGACGCGGGCCAGCGGCTCGCGACGCTCGATCCGGTGCTCGCGCGCGCGTCGATGGAGGAAACGCTCGAGCGGATCACCGCATTGCAGGGCCGCGCCGCGCGGCTGTATGCGGAGATGAACGACCTGCCCGGCATCGACTTCCCGGCGGAACTCGCGAACGAGAAGGCCGTGACCGCGCGCGAGCGTCAGTTGTTCGTCGCCAACCGGCGCGCGTTTCACGAAAACGTCGCCAACCTGCGCGAACAGTTGCGCCTCGCCGAGGACGAGCTCCGGATTGCGTTGCCGCTGCTGAAAACCGGCGCGACCAACGAGGTGGAAGTGCTCCGGCTGCGTCAGAAGGCCGCCGAATTCTCGACGAAGCTCGCGGCGGCGCAGAGCGAGTACTACGTCGCGCTGAAAGCCGACTACTCGAAGACGATGGCCGATCTCGAACCGTTGCTCAAGGTTCGCGAAGGCCGTGCCGATCAATTGCGACGAACCGTGATTCGCGCGCCGGCGCGCGGCATCGTGAAGGATATCCGCGTGTCGACGGTCGGCGGCGTGATTCCGCCGGGCGGCATGCTGATGGAAATCGTGCCGCTCGACGATCAGTTGCTGATCGAGGCGCGCCTCAGCCCTCGCGACATCGCGTTCGTTCATCCGGGGCAGGACGCGACCGTGAAGATCACGGCGTTCGAATCGTCGATCTACGGCTCGCTGCCAGCGAAGGTCGAGCGGATTTCGCCCGACACGATCGAAGACCAGGTCGACCGGCGTGTGTACTACTACCGCGTCTACGTGCTCACGCAGCATGCGTATCTGGAAACCCGCGACGGCAAGCGGCATCCAATCCTGCCGGGCATGGTCGCGACCGCCGAGATCCGCACCGGGCGCCGCACCGTGTTCGACTACCTCGTCAAGCCGCTGAACCGGGCCGCCGAGGCGTTGCGCGAACGCTAGTGCGCCGGGCGCGGCACGATCATGCGTGCGGCGCCGAATCGCTGCCAGCGGTGGGCGCAACCCGGGTCCCGTTAGCTTGCCCCAGCGCGTTGAACCCGAGCGATGCCACGCTGCCGCCGGTCAGTCATCGCGACCGGCGCCGTACCTGGGCGGTGTCGGCGCCGACACCGGCCGATTACCCAACCGGTCGAGCACCGCCTTCCAGTCGAACGGCAGCAGCGCGTGGTAGTCGAGGCCGCGGGCAGCCATCCTGTCGATGAATCCGTCCTGCACGCGAGCGCATGCCTCGCTCATCTCCGGCGCAACGCCGCCTTCGCGCAGCGTGTCGCACACTTCGCGCATCTCGGCCGCGCGCCGGCGGCCATGCTCGGCGACGCGGCCGATCAGGTAGCCGGGCAGGTCGGGCCGCGTCGCGAACGTGTCGAAGGTCTGCCGCAGCGACGCGAGCACCAGCGCGTCCGCACCATACGCGTGGGCCGCGCTCAGGCATTCGACGGTGAGCGCCTCGATTCCCTTGATCATCACGCTGCGGCACATTTTCGCGGCCGATGCGGCGCCCACGCGTGTCGACACGGCCTGTGCAGCGAAGCCGAGCGTGGTCAGCTCGCGTGCGACCGCATCGGCCGACGGACCGGCCAGCAGCATCGGCACTGCGAGGCCGTGCGGCGGCACGGGCGCCATCACCGCCGCTTCGACGTAATGGCCGCCGGCGGCTTCGATCAGCTGCTGGCCGTGCTGCTTCAGTGCCGGCGATACCGAGTTGAGGTCGATGAACGTCTGGTCCGCCCGGATGTGCGCGGCGACCGCGGCGGCGACTTCCGCGTCGGACGATGCCGTCACGGCCGACACGATCCATTGCGCGTCGCGGATCGCGGCGGCGACCGTCGACGCGGCTTCGACATGCACGCGCGTGGCCTTGTCGCGCATCGCGCTCGCCGTCCTTGCATCGTCGAGCTGCCGGTCGTACATCGTCACGCGGACGTTGCGCGCGGCGAGTGCGCCTCCGAGCAGGCTGCCCGCTTCGCCGAAACCGATGAACGCTATCGTCGGGTCGATCATGCGTGTCGCTCCTGATGAAGGTGAGGCGCGGGCTGGGCGTCCGGTATCGCGACGCGTGATGGCAGCGTCGCGCTTCGGCCGGCAGCCGCAGCGTATATCGACCGAATTGTGCGGCAACGCATGGGGTGGGTGCGATGCGAATCCGGCGCGGCAGCCATGCGCTTTCGTTATCGCGCAGCGGCCGTAGCGTGCGGCGTGCGCGCGACTTCGGTCGCGACCACACGGATCGCATCGATCAACGCGCGTGCCGCCGGCGACGGTGGGCTGCCGGTGCGTGTCATCAGGCCAATGTCGCGGGCCGTTTCGCGCATCGGCACGTCGAGCACGGCCAGCAACCCCGCGTCGCATTCGTAGCGCAGTTGCTGCGCGGACAGCACCGCGAGCATGTCGCTATGCAGCAGCAGGCCGCGAATCACCGCGAGATCGGCACTTTCGACCGTCGGCATCGGCGGCTTGAGTTTCATGCGCCGGAACAGCGATTCGAACAGCCCGCGCGCGGGCGAGTGGCTGCGCGGCAGGATCCATTGCGCGCCGGCGAGGCTCGCGAGCCCGAGGTTCCGGACGCCGGCGAGCGGATGATCGTGCCGCGCGAGCACGACGAGGTTCTCGGACATCAGCCGCTCGTTTTCGAGGTCGCTCGCCGGATCGCTCGTGCGCAACGCACCGAGGATGAAGTCGACGTCGCCCGCGCGCACGCCGGCAACGAGCGCCTCGTAGGCGCTTTCGTCGGTGATCACGCGCACCTTCGGAAACCGCGTGACGACGCGCGCGACCGCTTCGGGCAGTATCAGCGTGCGGCCGAGCGGCAGCGCACCGACGGTCACGATGCCCTGGATGCTGCCGTGCAGCGCGGCGACGTCGTCCGCGACGTGCCGCAGTTCGTTCAGCGCGCGCCGCACGTGCAGCAGGAACGTCTCGCCGTCGGCCGTCAGCAGCAGGCCGCGCGGATGTCGATGGAACAGCGCGAAACCCGCGCCGCTCTCGAGAATCCTGATCGCGCTGCTGACGGCCGGCTGCGTGACGCCGAGCGCACGCGCGGCGCTCGGCATGTGCCGGTGCCGTGCGAGCGTCGAGAACAGCTGGAGCCGCCGCGTGTTGAGCAGGTACGCGGGCAGGCCGCTGTCGGGTGACGCGCGGCGGCGCGACTGGCGCAGCGCACACCAGTTCGCGAGCGCGCCAAGTTCGGCGATCACGCGCTCGCCGCGCTTGAGCACCGCACGACCGACCGGCGTTGCGAGCATGCCGGACGGCTTGCGATCGAACAACGCCGCGCCGACGGCCGTTTCGAGTTCCTGCACCGCGCGCGTGACGGCCGACTGCGCGCGAAAGAGCGTCGCGGCGGCGCGGCTCACGCTGCCCGTCTCGGCAACGCGCCGCACCGCGTACAGGCAGGCAAGATTCGGAAGTTCGGTGTTGTCCATGGGCGTTCGGGCAGTGTGCGTCGCCGTACGGTCCGCGCAGGCGATGCAGCGGGTTGAACGACTTTACCGGAACGGTGGCCGCGCAGCTTGCGTCGTGCTTGTCGATCCATCTATTTTATTTATCGGCTGCGAATCGCCGGGCGACCGGTTGCGGCGCATGCGCCGCCGAACGCCGACGCGTGCGCGCCATATCCGGTGGGCTTCCGAGCCATCGGAGGCGCGATTCGCATGCAGGTTGAAAGCCTGCCGGATAGGCGGCCTCCCCAAAATATAAGGGTTTGCCCTGACTGTGTTGCATCGCCTGCGCCTGAGTAATTTCAATCCCGGGCGCCGCAAGCACGCGGTTGCCGGCACATCGGACCGCCATCTGATTCATTGTTCGTCCGATCACGAAAAGGGGCTGGCGTGCGGCGCGGCACCTGCAACTACGAGCGAGGCAGCGTAATGGGACGACAGCACATCATTGGAGCCGGCGCATCGGCGGGCGCATCGGCGCGCAGCACGCGGCTGTCGGACACGATCCGCGCGGGCATTCGCGGCGGCTTCGCGGGCGCGGTGCTGATCTGGGTTTACGAGGCGCTCGTGTGGGTCGGCGCGCAGCACCTGATGCCGCTCGCCGGCATCCCGCGCAACGCGACGGGGCTCGTGTTCGGCAAGGCCGCACAGGACGCGCTCGGCATCGGCGCATACTTCATCGGCACGGCGATCCATTTCGTGTTCGCGCTGTCGTGGGGCATCGTGTTCGCGGCGATCTGGCCGTGGTTCCGCCGGCGCGGCTTCGAGGCGACGTTCGTCGCGCTGTTCTTCGCGATCGTCGCATGGATCGTGATGCACGCGCTGATCATGATCGCGTCGAGCAATCATCCGGACTATTTCGACCCGAACGTGATCATCGGCGGGTTCATGTCGCATTTCGTATTCGCCGTTCCGCTCGCGCTGGTCGTCAAGCGCAGCCTTGCGCTGCAGCCGGACGGCCGCGCGTAGCGAGCGAACGCGCACGCATTCAATCGGCAACGGCCGGCACGGCCGGACCGCATCAGAGCATCACGAAGGAGCATTGGCATGGCACGGATTATCGGAGGCGTCGCGGCCTCCCACACGCCCACGATCGGGTTCGCGTTCGACAAGAACAAGCGCGACGATCCGGTCTGGGCGCCGATCTTCGAAAACTTCGCGCCGCTGGCCGCGTGGCTCGCCGACAAGCGTCCCGACGTGCTGCTGTTCATCTACAACGACCACGTGACGTCGTTCTTCTTCGATCACTACTCGGCGTTCTCGCTCGGCGTCGGGCCGCAGTGGCATCCGGCGGATGAAGGCGGCGGCGCGCGCGACCTGCCGCCGGTCGCCGGCCATCCTGCACTCGCCGCGCATATCGGCCAGTCGCTGATGGCCGACGAGTTCGACATGTCGTTCTTCCAGAACAAGCCGCTCGACCATGGCTGCTTTTCGCCGCTGTCGGTGCTGTGTCCGCACCGCCCCGACTGGCCGGTACAACTCGTGCCGCTGCAGATGGGCGTGCTGCAGTTGCCGGTGCCGTCCGCGCGCCGCTTCTACCGGCTCGGCCAGGCGCTGCGCCGTGCGATCGAAAGCTTTCCGGAGGACCTGCGCGTCGCGATCGTCGCGACCGGAGGACTGTCGCATCAGGTGCATGGCGAGCGTTCGGGCTTCAACAATCCCGAATGGGACGCGCGTTTCCTCGATCTGCTCGAGCGCGACCCCGAGCGCCTGGCTGGCATGCCGCTCGGCGAATACGCGGCGCTCGGCGGCTTCGAAGGCGCCGAGGTCGTGATGTGGCTCACGATGCGCGGCGCGTTGCCGGCGGGCGTCGTGTGCCGGCACCGCGGCTACTACCTGCCCTCGATGACGGGGATTGCGACGGCCGTCTACGAGCCGGCGGACACCGACGTCGACGAGGCAGCGGCCGAGCGCCACCGGCAGCGGATCGCGGCCGAACTCGCCGGCGTCGAGCAACTGCCCGGCACCTATCCGTTCACGATCGAGCGGGCCGTGCGTGCGTACCGGATCAACGACTATCTGCACCGGATGATCGAGCCCGCGCATCGCGCGCAGTTCGTGAGCGACCCCGAAGCGAGCTTTGCCGCGGCGGACCTCAGCACGGAGGAGCGCGACCTGATCCGCCGGCGCGACTGGCTCGGCCTGCTGCGCTACGGCGTGATCTTCTTCCTGCTCGAAAAGCTCGGCGCGGTGACGGGCGTATCGAACCTGCATATCTACGCGGCGATGCGCGGCGAATCGCTGGAGGATTTCCAGCGCACGCGCAACGCGCCGGGCGCGCTGTACTCGGTGGCTGGCAAGAGCGCCGGGCCGCTCGGCTGGGACGGCGCGGACACGCCGGGCAACACGTAACGCAGGACGAAGGCGCCCGGGATCGCGGCGCCTGCGGGACCGGGAGGCCGACACGCCGGAAGCGTGCCAAACCCTATAAATAGGATGACGAATCGATAGGTCGATCGTCGCCAAGGAGACAGGAGAGTCATGATGGCAAGTGGAAAGACAATCGACATCAAGTCGTTCATCGACGAGCGGCCGGTGTCGCGTTACCAGTGGCTGCTGGTCGTGCTGTGCTGCCTCGTCGTGATCGCCGACGGGATGGACGTCGCGATCATGGGATTCGTTGCGCCGTCGGTGATTCGCGACTGGGCGATCTCGCGGCCGGAGTTCGGCCTCGTGATGAGCGCGGCGCCGATCGGACTCGTGATCGGCGCGCTGCTGGCCGGCCCGAGCGCCGACCGGTTCGGGCGCAAGCGCGTGCTGATCGCGTCGGTGTTCCTGTTCGGCGTGTTCACGATCTTGACCGCGCACGCGCACTCGCCGTTCGAGATGGCGATGCTGCGGCTGCTGACCGGCATCGGTCTTGGCGCGGCGATGCCGAACACGACGACGCTGTTGTCGGAGTACGCCCCGCAGCGGATGCGCGCGCTGATGATCACCGTGATGTTTACCGGCTTCAACCTCGGCTCGGCGCTGATCGGTTTCGTTGCCGGCTGGCTGATTCCGCTGCACGGCTGGCGCGCCGTGCTGCTGTTCGGCGGCGCGCTGCCGCTGCTGCTGATTCCGCTTCAGCTTTGGCTGCTGCCCGAATCGGCGCGGCTGCTGGCCGTGCACGGCGCGCCGTCGCAGCGCATCGGCGCGCTGCTGAACCGCGTGTGTGGCGGTCGATTCAGCGGCGACGAGACGTTCGTGTCGAACGAGCCGCCGCTGCCGACGCGCAAGCCGATCGGCGTGCTGTTCTCGCAAGGCTATGGCCGCGTGACGCTGTCATTGTGGATCACCTATTTCATGGGGCTGCTGGTGATCTATCTGCTGACCGGCTGGCTGCCGACGCTGATCAAGGACGCGGGCCTGTCCGTCAGCACGGCCGCGAACGTGACGGCGATGTTCCAGATTGGCGGCACGATCGGCGCGATCGGGGTGGGCTGGCTGATGGATCGCGTACGGCCGGCGCCGGTGATCGGTATCGCGTATCTCGGCGGCGGGCTGTGCGTGGCCTTGCTCGCATGGGCCGGTGCGTTGTCGTCGTCGCTCGCGCTGCTCGTGTTCGCGGCCGGCTTCTGCATGAGCGGCGCGCAGACCGGGCTGAACGCGTATGCGCCCGGTCGCTATCCGACGGTTGCACGCGCAACTGGCGTGAGCTGGATGCTCGGAATGGGCCGCTTCGGCAGCATCTTCGGCTCGGCGATCGGCGGCGCGCTGCTCGGTTTCGGCTGGAAGTTCGACGCGATCCTGTCGATGCTCGCGGTGCCGGCGGTGCTGGCGGCCATCGCGATCATGACGACGCAGCGTGCGGCCGCACCCGAACCGCAGGAACTCGAAAACCCGGCGCACTGACGCACGTCGCACACCGCCGTCCGGCGCGGTCGTCGGCAGGGTGCCGGACACCTCATCAAACGCAGGAGCATCAATGATCATCGACATCCACGGCCACTACACCACCGCGCCGAAGGCGCTGGAAGCGTGGCGCAATCGCCAGATCGCGGCGCTCGGCAGTCCGTCGGAGCAACCGAAGGTGGCCGAGCTGAACATCGGCGACGACGAACTGCGCGAATCGATCGAGCACAACCAACTGCGGCTGATGCGCGAGCGCGGCCTCGACCTGACGATCTTCAGCCCGCGCGCGAGCTTCATGGCGCATCACATCGGCGACTTCGCGGTGTCGAGCACGTGGGCGGCCGTGTGCAACGAGCTGTGCCATCGCGTCCATCGCCTGTTTCCCGATCACTTCGTGCCGGCCGCGATGCTGCCGCAAAGCCCGGGCGTCGATATCGCGACCTGCATTCCGGAGCTCGTGCGCTGCGTCGAGGAATACGGCAACGTCGCGATCAACCTGAATCCGGATCCGTCCGGCGGCCACTGGACGAGCCCGCCGCTGTCGGATCGCTACTGGTATCCGATCTACGAGAAGATGGTCGAGTACGACATTCCCGCGATGATCCACGTGAGCACGAGCTGCAACGCGTGCTTCCACACGACCGGCGCGCACTACCTGAACGCCGACACTACCGCGTTCATGCAGTGCCTGACCTCCGACCTGTTCCGCGATTTCCCGACGCTGCGCTTCGTGATCCCGCATGGCGGCGGCGCGGTGCCGTATCACTGGGGACGGTTCCGCGGGCTCGCTCAGGAACTGAAGAAGCCGCTGCTGAAAGACCATCTGCTGAACAACGTGTTCTTCGATACGTGCGTGTATCACCAGCCCGGCATCGATCTGCTGACCGGCGTGATTCCGGTCGACAACATCCTGTTCGCGAGCGAGATGATCGGCGCGGTGCGCGGCATCGATCCGGAAACCGGTCACTACTACGACGACACGAAGCGCTACATCGACGCGTCGTCGCTCGATGCGCAAGCGCGTCACAAGATCTACGAAGGCAATGCGCGGCGCGTGTATCCGCGTCTCGATGCGCAACTGAAGGCGAAGGGGCTTTGATCATGACTGAACTAGGCGTGGTGTACCGCACGATCCAGCGTGCGGACCAGGATGCGGCGGCGCGGCTCGGCGCGTTCGGCTCGGCGACGGTGCACGAGGCGATGGGCCGCACGGGGCTGATGAAGCCCTACATGCGGCCGATCTATCCGCGTGCGCACGCGTCCGGTACGGCCGTCACGGTGCTGCTGCATCCGGGCGACAACTGGATGATGCACGTGGCAGCCGAACAGATCCGGCCCGGCGACGTGGTCGTCGCGGCAATCACCGAGGATTGCACGGACGGCTATTTCGGCGACTTGCTCGCCACGAGCTTCAAGGCACGCGGCGCGCACGCGCTGATCATCGATGCCGGCGTGCGCGACGTCGCGGTGCTCGAGGCGATGCAGTTCCCGGTCTGGAGCAAGGCGATTTCGGCGAAAGGCACGATCAAGGCGACGCTCGGTTCGGTGAACGTGCCCGTCGTTTGTGCGGGTGCGCTCGTTCACCCCGGCGACGTGATCGTCGCCGACGACGACGGCGTGGCCGTGGTGCCGGCCGCACGCGCGGCGCAGGTGCTCGAGAAGGCGGCGGCCCGCGAAGCGAACGAAGCGGCGAAGCGCGCGAAGCTCGCGTCCGGCGTGCTCGGCCTCGACATGTACGACATGCGCGAGCCGCTGCGGCAGGCCGGCCTGCGCTACATCGACTGATGCGGGCGGACGCGATGATGCAGACACCGGAAGCGGCTGTGGCCGTCACGGGCATTTCGTCGATGGCGACGCGGCCGGTGCTCGCGCGGCTCGCCGCCGCTTACGAGCGCGACACGGGCACGCGCGTCGCGATCACGTCGGTGGGCGGCGTCGACGCTGCCCGGCGAGTGCGCGACGGCGAGCCGTTCGATGTCGTCGTGCTCGCGTCCGATGCGATCGAGCGGCTCGCAGCGGATGGCCACGTCGAGCCGGGCAGCCGCGTGGACGTCGCGCGATCGGGCATCGCGGTCGCGGTCGCGAGCGGCGCGCCGCGGCCGGACATCGGTACCGAAGCTGCGTTGCGCGATGCGATCCTGAGCGCTGGCCGGATCGGCTATTCGACCGGACCGAGCGGTACGCACCTGACACGCCTGTTCGCCCGCTGGGGCATCGCCGACGCGATCGCGCCGCGCATCGTACAGGTCTCGCCCGGCGTGCCGGTCGGCGCGTTGATCGCATCCGGCGACGTCGAAATCGGCTTTCAGCAGATGAGCGAGCTGATGCACGTGCCGGGTGTCGAAATTGTCGGCGCGCTGCCCGCCGCGGCGCAGGCGGTGACGGTGTTCGCCGCCGCAGTCTTGGCCGTCGCGCACGATCGCGCGGCCGCGGCGCGGTTCGTCGCGTATCTGGCGTCGCCGCAAGCCGCACACATCAAGCGGGAATACGGGATGGAGCCTGCATGACGCCGATACGACCGGATCGATAAGCGAATCGGATGGGATTCGCCGTTCTTCGCAACGGATTCCCGCGATGAGTTAGTTATGCTGATGAAGTGGTGAGTGACGATCCGGATCGCGCGATCCATCGAAGAATCAATACAGCTCGCCGTGCCGCCCGGCCCGGGCGAGCGGCATATCCAGCAAAAGACAGGAGACAAGCATGCAGACGAAATGCAGGGCAGGGTGGATGGGGCGCGCATGGCGTCGCGCGGCACGCGTAAGGTGCGATGCGCTGACCAGGGTGCTGGCAATCGGCATCGTATGGCTGTGTGCTGCGTTGACGGGCTGGCCGAGTGCGGCGAATGCAGCAAGCGCCGCAGGACTCGCGAATCTTCCCGCGGTGATGCCCGCGATGTCGTGCCAGTCGGTCGCGGCGCTCGACCTAAGCGGCGCGACCGACGGCACCGTCACGATCACGTCGGCGGTGCTGCTGCCGGCTGGCACGGTCGTCGGTAACACTACATTGCCGGCGCCGGTGTGCGACGTGAAGGGTACGATCGGCCCGGGCGCGTCGCTGTTCGAACTGCAGCTGCCGACGCAGGGCTGGACGCAGCGTTACCTGCAGACCGGTTGCGGTGGTCTGTGCGGCAACCTGTCCGTCAACGCGCCGATGGCATCGACGTGCGTGCCGGTGACGAACGGGACGATCGCAATGGCCGCGACCGACATAGGCCACGAAGGCGGCAACGACGGCTCCTGGGCGCTCGACCCGAAGGCGAAGCTCGACTTCGCATACCGCGCCGAACACGCAACGGCTCAGGTCGCGAAGGCGATCATCGGCAAGTTCTATGCACGGCCCGCGCGCTATGCGTACTTCGACGGCTGCTCGGACGGTGGCCGCGAGGCGCTGATGGAGGCGCAGCGCTTCCCCGACGATTTCGATGGCATCGCCGCCGGTGCGCCGGCGAACGACCTGATCGTGCAGAACACGTTCCACCATGCATGGCCGAACGCGGTCAACACCGACCCGAAGACGGGCAACGCGATCCTGCTCGCCGGCAAGCTGCCGATGCTGCACGCGGCCGTGCTGAAGGCATGCGACGGGCTGGATGGCGTGGTCGACGGCGTGATCGACAACCCGCGCGCGTGTCGGTTCGATCCCGCGACGATCGTCTGCGCGCAAGGCCAGTCCACCGCGACCTGCCTGACGCCGCAGGAAGCCGACGTCGTCCGCCGGATTCACGACGGCGCGACGACCGCGGACGGTACGCGGCTCGAGCCGCTCGTCTCGCGCGAATGGGGCTCCGAGCTGAACTGGACGCTGTTCGTGCCGGCGACTGCCACCGCACAGAGTGGCACGATCGGCTTCGTGCTGCCGTTCCTGCGCTATCTCGACTACTACAACGCATCGTATCCGTCCGCCGCGATCGGCGATTTGAAGTTCACGCTCGACGGATTCGCGAAGACGGTACCGGTGTCGAACTACCTGGCCGCGACCGATCCTGACCTGAGCCGGTTCGCCGGGCGCGGCGGCAAGCTGCTGATGTGGCACGGTCTGGAAGACCAGCATATCTCGCCGCGATCGAGCATCGAGTACTACGAAGCAATGAAGCGCTACATGGGCGACGCAAGAGTCGACCGCTTCGCGCGCTTCTACCTGTTCCCGGGCGTTGCGCACTGCGGCGGCGGGCAGGGGCCGAACGTGTTCGACATCCTGTCGCCGCTGATGGCGTGGACCGAGACGGGGGCGACGCCAGGCCGGATCGTGGCATCGATCGTCGACGGAAACGGTAATACGACGCGCACGCGTCCGGTGTTCCCGTATCCGGCTACCGCGCGCTACACGGGCACGGGCAGCACCGACGACGCGGCGAACTTCGTCGCCGATACGCCGAAGGCCGACCCGTTCGTCGATCTGCACTGGGCCGGCGAATGGCTGTACTCGCCGGGTTACGAAGCGCAATGTCAGGCCCAGGGTTCGCAACTCGTTTGCAAGGGCGGAAACGGCTGGCACGCGTATCGTCCGTGACCCGACGGCGGTACGCGCCGATCACGACAACTCATACATTCAACAAGGCAAGGAAGGAGACGGATCGATGAAGAAGCAGGCATCACGGGTCGCGCTGACCGCCATCGCGATGGCGGCGGCTGCACCAGCGTTCGCGCAGAGCAGCGTCACGCTGTACGGGATCGTCGACAACGGGATCGGCTACCAGAGCAACGCGACGGTGCTCGGCTCGACGAGCGGTGGGAAGTCGGTGGTCAGGATGAACCAGGGCGTGTGGGCCGGCAGCCGTTTCGGCTTGAAGGGTGCGGAGGATCTCGGCGGCGGCACGAAGGCGATCTTCACGCTCGAATCGGGTTTCAACTCGAGCACCGGCGCGACGCAGTACACCGATGCGATGTTCGGGCGGCAGGCGTGGGTCGGCCTGACCCATGCGACCTACGGTACGCTGAGCGCGGGACGGCAGTACGCGTCGTACTACCAGACGATGTCGGCGTTCAGCCCGACGACGTGGATCACCGGCTACTACGGCGCGCACCCGGGCGACGTCGACGGGCTCGACACGATTTACCGCGCGAACAACACGCTCGAATACACGTCGCCGAAATGGTACGGGCTGACGCTGAGCGGCTCGTATTCGTTCGGCGGCGTGGCCGGCAGCACCAATGCTGGTTCGACATGGGCAACCGGCATCCAGTACGCGGCCGGCCCGCTCGGTGTCGGCGTCGCGTTCGAGCGCGTGAACAATTCGAATACGGCCGGCGGCACGTGGGGGGCGAATTCGACGACGTCGAACGGCGGCGCGCAGGTGGGCGTGTCGGCGCTCACGAACGGCTACCAGACCGCGAAGGCGCAGCAGCGGTTCGCGGTGGGCCTGAGCTACCGGTTCAGCGACGCGTGGGATGCGACGGCCACGTATACCAACACCCAATACATCCCGGGCACGGCGTCGAAGTTCGTCGACACCGCGATTTTCAACACGGCCGGTGCGGTGCTGCACTGGAAGCCGTCGGCTGTATGGGATTTCGGCGCAGGTTATGCGTACACGCGTGCGACCGAGGCGAACGGCATCACGGACAGCGCGCAGTATCACCAGTTCAACCTGTCGCAGTACTACTCGCTGTCGAAGCGCACGGGGCTGTACCTGCTTGAGGCGTATCAGCACGCGAAGGGCAAGACGCTCGGCACGAGCGGCGCGGGCAGCATCGTCGACGCGACCGCGACGCTGGGTGACGGGTTCAACTCCGCGCCGTCGTCGACCGGGAACCAGTTCGCGTTCGGTGCGGGCATCATTCACCGGTTTTAACCGCGCCGCGCGCGTTCCGGCGCCGGACAACGGCGGCGATACGTACGCGCGGCGTAGACACGCGCCTGGCCCTGCGAATTGTCGAATCGCGCCGAAACCGGATAAACAGCGCGCAACTGTAGTTCGTCGGACGATTTCCCTGACGACACGAACATCGGTCCCCCGCTTGCCCGCATGAAATTGTCATGCTAGTTTTTCATGAAATTTCAAGGCGAAATTTTCACGGGAGCCCGCATGTTCGTGCAGTCCGACCGTCACGTCGCAAGCTACTACGCCGGTACCTATCCGGCGCCGATCCCGCATCGGCCGGCGCTGGACGAACGCATCGACGCCGACGTGCTGGTCGTGGGCGCGGGCTTCAGCGGTCTGCATACGGCGCTGCGGCTCGCGCTTGCCGGCAAGCGCGTCGTCATGCTCGAAGCCAGCCGCGTCGCGTGGGCCGCATCGGGCCGCAACGGCGGACAGGCGCTGCTCGGCTGGTCGTGCGACATGCAGCCGCTCGAGGAGGCGCTCGGCCGCGACGGCGCGCGCCTGCTGTGGGACAGCATGCGGTGGGCGGCGGCCGAGGTGCGCGAACTGCCGGCGCGGCACGGTTTCGACATCGACTACCGGCCCGGTAGCCTGTGGGCCGCGGTGCGGCCGCGGCGCGTCGCGATGCTGGCGCAAGCGCGCGACGAGGCGGCCGAGCGGTGGGGCTACGACCGACTGCGCCTGATCGGGCGTGACGAGATACCTGAATGGATCGGCGGCACGCGCTATCTCGCCGCGCTCCACGATCCGGAGGCCGGCCACCTGAACCCGCTGAAGCTCGCGCTCGGCCTCGCGCGGACGATCGAGCGCGCGGGCGGCCGCATCTTCGAACGGAGCCGCGTGCTCGACTGTCGCGAGACGGCGGGCGGCCATGTCGCCCGCACGGCGTGCGGCGAAGTACGTGCGGACGTGCTGGTGCTCGCCTGCAATGCGTACGTCGACCGGCTCGACCGCGACCTCGCGCGCCGGCTGCTGCCGGTCGGCACGTACCAGGTCGCGACGGCGCCGCTCGCGACCGACGTCGCGCGTGCGCTGCTGCCGCGCAACAGCTGCGTGATCGACAACCAGTTCGTGCCCGACTATTTCCGCCTGAGCCCCGACAATCGGCTGCTGTTCGGCGGCGGCTGCACGTATCTCGGCGGCATCCCGGCCGATATCGCGGCGGCGACGCGCCCGCACCTCGAACGCGTGTTCCCGCAACTCGCCGGCGTGCCGCTCGACTACGCGTGGGGCGGTCACATCGACATCAGCATGCGCCGCACGCCGGACATCGGCCGCCACGGGCAGCGCTTCTGGCTGCAGGGTTTTTCGGGGCACGGCGTGCTGCCGACGCTCGCCGGTGCGCGCGCGGTGGCCGACGCCGTGCTCGGTGACGCCCGCCTGCTCGCGCAGTACCAGCGCATCCGCAACCCGCGCTTTCCGGGAGGCGACCGGCTGGCCGCACCGCTCGAAGCGATCGGCAAGGCCTGGTACCGTCTGCGCGATACCGTTTGATTGCACCGGAATCCATCATGAACGAACAGGAAGAGATAGAAAGTCTGGCGATCCTGATCCGCGACCTGCGCAAGCATCGCAAGGTCACGCTGAACGATCTCGCCGAACGGATCGGCCGCTCGGTCGGCTTTCTGTCGCAGGTCGAGCGCGGGCTGTCGCGTCCGACGGTCGCGGATCTCACCGCGATCGGCGAGGCGCTCGGTGTGCCGACCACGTATTTCTACAGCCTGAGCAAGCCGCGCAGCGTGCCGTGGGTCACGCGGCCCGACGAACGCCGCACCGTGTATTACGCGGCCGGCATTACCGACATCCTCGTGTCGCCGAACATGCGTTCGCGCTTCTCGATTCTCGAAAGCCATCTCGGGCCGGGCGCGAGCAGCGGCGAGCGGCCGGTCGACGACAGCGACGAGCAGGGCGGCTTCGTGCTCGAAGGAGAACTGACGATCTGGATCGACGGCGACGACACGCCGGTTACGCTCGGCCCGAACGATGCATTTCAGCTTCCCGCGCACAAGCGCTTCCGGTATGCGAACCTGACCGACGCGCCGACCCGCGTGATCTGGGTGTTCACCTGAGTGGCCAGCGCGGCCGGCAGTATCGGAGGCCGCTGCGCCACGCAGCCTGTTTGCAGTACTGATCGACATGCAGTGTGCGTTGCGCGCGCCGCATGAATCCGGTTCGCCGCGCTGCGGCGCCGCCATACGAGACATGGAAAGGATGAGACATGGCTGACGTCGTTCCCGCGCTGGTCGGTGAAGTCCGCGCATTCCGGCAGGCGCACCCCGAGATCCGTTATGTCGACCTGATTTGCCTCGATCTCCCCGGGCATTTCTACGGCAAGCGCTATCCGATCGATGCGCTCGAGAAAATCGCGGCGGGCGCGCTGCTGAAGCTGCCGCAGAACTGCGTGCTGCTCGGCACGCAGGGCGGCCTCTACAAGATCGGCGATTACTGCTTCAACGACGGCGATCCCGATGCGCCGCGCCGCCTGATTCCCGGCACGCTGAAGCCGGTGCGCTGGGAGCGGCAGCCGCTCGCGCAGATGCTGATCAGCTCCGACGGCACCGACTCCCCGATCGAATTCGAGCCGCGCGAGGTGCTCGCGCGCGTGCTGCGGCGGTTCGCGGCGCGCGGCATCCGGCCGGTCGTCGCATTCGAGCTCGAGTTCTACCTGTTCGCCGCGCAGCTCGAGCAAGGCATGCCGCAGTATCCGCGCGACCGCCTGAGCGACGATCGCGACGATCAGCCGAACATGCATATCGAACGCCTGTCGCGCTTTTCCGACGTGCTGCACGAGATGGTCGACGCCGCGCGCGAGCAGGGCGTCGATGCGACGGTGATCACCGCGGAGCTCGGCCCCGGTCAGTTCGAGATCAATTTCGGGCATACCGACGACGCGCTGCGCGCGGCCGACTGGTCGGCGCTGTTCTGCCGCAGCACGCGCGGCGTCGCGTTGCGTCATGGCTATCGCGCGAGCTTCATGGGCAAGCCGTACTTGCACGCGCCGGGCAGCGGGATGCACGTGCACGTGAGCCTGTACGACGAGGCGGGGCGCAACCTGCTTGCCGCGGACGGACAGCGGCCGTTGCGGCATGCGGTGGCCGGCTGCCTCGCGCTGCTGCCGCATTGCATGCCCGTGTTCGCGCCGAATCACAATGCGTTCCGGCGCTACGGGTCGATGGTGAACGCGGCGAGCCGCGCGAGCTGGGGTTTCGAGGATCGCGACGCGTGCATCCGGGTTCCCGAGTCGGATGCGGGCAATCTGCGGATCGAGCACCGGCTCGCGAGCGCGGATGCGAACCCGTACCTGGTGCTTGCGGCGATCCTCAGCGGGATGGAGTACGGGCTCGATGCGCGGCTCGAGCCGATCGCACCGCTCAACGAGGATCGCGGCAGCGGCATCGATTTTCCGAAGGAGATGCTGTCGTCGGTCGCCGCGATGCAGGATCATCCGGCCGTGAGCGACGGGCTCGGCAGCGAGTTCGTGATGGTGTACTGCGAGAACAAGCGGCAGGAGGAGCTGGATTTCCGCAACGAGATCGGGGCGCGGGAGTATCGGTGGTTTCTGTGAGTGCCGCGCATGGCGACGAAGCCGGTCAAGGCAGTGCGCGCCAGTAGCGCACTTCTTCGATCGGCGTACCGTCGATCTCGAAGGTCTTGATGTCGTCTTCGGAGACGAAGCCCTCGCGTTCATAGAATGCTCTCGCTCGACGGTTTTCGACGAGTACCCAGAGCGAGACCCATGCGTGGCCCACGGCGTGCAGCGATCGGCATGCGTGCTCGACGAGCGCGGCGCCGATGCCTCGCCCGCAATGCGCCGGATGCAGATAGATCGCTTCGATTTCACCCCACGCACGATCCTTGTCGGCGTCGCGCGTCGGACCATAGGCGATCCAGCCTGCCGCGTCGTCGCCTGTGAACGCGAGCGCGACACGCGGGCGACCGGCGTCGAGCGCGCCGCGCCACAAGGTCGTGCGTTTTTCGACCGAGAGACCGGCGAGGAACGGGGCCGGCATGATGCCCGTGTAGGTGGCCTGCCACGACGCGACGTGGATGTCGGCGATGGTCGGTGCGTCGGCGGATGTGGCCGCGCGGATGTCGATCGTCGTCGTGTTCGGTGTCATGCGTGCCCCGTGCGATCGGTTGCGGTATACCGTGTGATTGCCCAGCCTTACTCGCCGAGCTTCGACGTCACGCACCCGGTGCTCGAGCATTCGCGCTCACGCTCGCGCAGGAACGACAGCCGCGACTGCGTCATGTCGTTCGCGCACTGGATATCGACGAGGTAGCTGCTGCCGCGCGTCTCGCTGCACTGCGCGTCGCGCTGTTTCAGCCACGCGAGCTGGCCGGCCTTCAGCGTCGCCTGTTGATCGCCGCTCAGTTGCTTGCGCAGGCGGCCGTACTCGTCGTTGAGATCGCGGTCGGACTGCGCGAACTGCGTGCTCGTGCAATACACCTGGTCGAACGCGCTGCGCGGCTTCCCGCAGCCGGCCGCGTGCGCGGCGAACGGAACGGCGAGTGCGAGCAATGCGGAGGAGGCGAGCAGATTCTTCTTCTTCATGGTGATGCTCCTGGCTGGGTGAAAACCGTCGAATCCGACGGGCGATGATGTCGTTTATTCGGGTGTCGTACATGCGTCGATGCCGCCGGCGATCGCGGCGGACAGGCGCTGGATCGTCTCGCGCCGCGCGAGCCGCGCTTCTTCGTCCGGATTGACGATCACGCCGGCTTCGACGAGCACGGCTGGAATCGGCGCGGTACGCAGCACGACGAGATCGTCGAAGCGATGGATGCCGAGCGACGGATCGATCAGCGGGCGGTTCTCGCCGCGGATCGGCTGTGCGTGATAGAGCGAAGGCCGTTCGCCGGCCGCGACCAGCCGCTCGGCGATCGCCTTCGCGCAACGCAGGCTCTGCGCATAGTGCGGATTGCGCGCCGACACGAACACCGAGAAGCCGCGGAATTCGCGTTGCCGGCCCGCGTCGATGAACTGCTGCTGCATCGAGTCGTGATGGATCGACACGAACAGGTTCGCATCGGGCGCCTGCGTCGAGCGCTGATCGAGCGCGATCTCGCGGCCGTCCGCCGACGTGCGCAGCACGCGGTCGCCATGCGCGGCGAGTGTGTCGGCGACCGCGCCGGACAGCTCGAGGTTGTACAGGTATTCGACGCGGCCGCTCGCACCGGTGGAGCCCGGATGCGCCGGCGTATGACCGGTGTCGACGACGATATGGCGCCCGGTCGCGGGCTCGGTCACGGGCGTGCCGGCGGTATCGGCAGCGTGCAGCGCCGGCGGTGCGCCGAGCAGCGGGGCGCACGCGAGCACGCGCGCGGCGGCGCGCACGAGCGGGCGAAGGCGTCGGAGGGTTCGATGCGTCATTGTTGTTGTCGAGGCGGGCGTACGGCGCGTCGATCGGCGCGCCACCGTCGGCCTGCTCAATGCAGTCGGAATGTCGCGCGATTATAGCGGGTGGTGGGGGCGCTGCAATGACGAAACGACCGTTGTCGCACCGGCCGAAAGCGGAGGCTCAGCCAGCCGCGCCGGGGCTGCGGGCATGGCGTCAAGGGCGTCGCGCGCATGCCGGGATGGCTCGCGCGCAGCGTGAGGCCGGCGGCGCGCGCCGCTCAGTGCGGCAGCGCTTCAGCCTCGGCCCAGCGCTTGAACGAATCGAGACGCCGGCGCGTCTGCACGAGATAGAACGCGCCGATCAGCGGTTCGAGCAGCCAGCGCAGCCAGGACGGCTGCGCACGGAAGTGGTACGTGAACTTCACCTCGGTCGATCCGGGCGTGTGCTCGGTGAAGTTCCAACTGCCGCTGAAGCGTTCGAGCACCTTCGGCCCTTCGACCATTTCGACGGCGGCGACCTGCGGCGGACGGTACGAGATGTAGCGCGACACCATCGTCGCGCCCGACTGGCTGCGGCAGAACGCGTCGACGCCGACATCGGCGGTCGTTCCGTCGAGCAGATACGCATCGACGAGGAAGTTGTCCCACACGAGCCGCCGTCCGTAATCCTGCGACCACGTGAACAGGCGCCTGCGATCGACCCCGACGGTCCGGCTGACTGAGATCCTCATGAGGGCGGGCGCCAGCGGCGCGGATTGGGATGCGATCGAGTGTACCGCGCCAAAAACACGTGTTTCGTCAGACTTCGTCAAGTCGAGCGTGTGCTCGAATACGCTCGATTGACGCATCTCGGGAATTACCCTAGGATTCATTTCAACCCTTCGGGACAGACCCGGAGCGTTTCAATCTCTTGAGGGAGCCTCATGAGTACGCAACAGAACCGGCGCTTCGACGCGCTCGTTTTCATCGGTCGTTTCCAGCCTCCGCATCGTGGTCACCTGAACGTGCTGAAGTCGGCACTGAGCCGGGCCGAGCGCGTGTGCGTGCTGATCGGGTCGACCGACAAGCCCCGCACCATCAAGGATCCATTCTCGTTCGACGAGCGCCGCCAGATGCTGGCTTCGCTGCTCGATACGTCCGAGCGCGACCGCGTGACGATCGCGCCGCTGCAGGATTCGACCTACAACGACGGCGACTGGGTGCGCTGGGTGCAGGAGGCCGTCGCGTCCGCGCTCGGCGATATCGCGCAGCGCAAGGTCGGGCTGATCGGCCACGAGAAGGACGCCACGTCGTATTACCTGCGGATGTTCCCGCAATGGGAACTCGTCGACGTCGACGCGACGGAAGACATTTCCGCCACCGAAATCCGCGACCAGTATTTCGCCGAACGAACCAACAGCTTCGTGCAGTGGGCCGTACCGGAGCCGGTGTTCGGCTGGCTCGAGCGTTTCCGTACGCAGCCGGAATTCGCGCAACTGAAGTCGGAAGCGGAATTCATCGCCGCGTACCGCAAGGCCTGGGCCGCCGCGCCATATCCCGTCACGTTCGTGACGGTCGACGCGGTGGTCGTGCACTCCGGGCACATCCTGCTCGTGCGCCGCCGCAGCGAACCGGGCCGCGGCCTGTGGGCGTTGCCGGGCGGATTCGTGAACCAGGACGAGCGGCTCGATGCCGCCTGCATCCGCGAGCTGCGCGAGGAAACCGGCCTCAAGCTGCCGGAGCCCGTGTTGCGTGGCTCGATCAAGGATCGCCAGGTATTCGATCACCCGACGCGTTCGCTGCGTGGCCGCACGATCACGCATGCGTGCCTGTTCAACTTTCCGACCGGCGAGCTGCCGCGCGTGAAAGGCAGCGACGATGCCGACAAGGCGCGCTGGGTTCCGCTCAACGAATTCGCGCAGATGCGCAACGTGATGTTCGAGGATCACTTCGACATCGCGTATCACTTCCTGGGGAAGCTGTGACGCGCTGATTCCCCGCATTCGGTCCGCCGCGACAGACGCGGCGGCACTTCAACGGCCTAGAGGAGCTCTAGCCATGCAAAACGATCCCGGCGGCTTTGCCGCGGTTCTCTCCAATCCGATTCTCAATACGGATTCGTACAAGGCTTCCCACTTCCTGCAATATCCGCCGGACGCATCGGCGATGTTCTCGTACGTGGAATCGCGCGGCGGCCGCTACGACCGCACGCTGTTCTTCGGCCTCCAGATGCTGCTGAAGGAATATCTGTGCAAGCCGGTCACGCACGCGATGATCGACGATGCGCGCGATTTCTTCGCCGTGCACGGCGAGCCGTTCGACGAAGCGGGATGGCGCCATCTCGTCGAGCACTATGACGGCTACCTGCCGGTAAAGATCCGCGCGGTGCCGGAGGGTTCGATCGTGCCGGTGCACAACGTGCTGATGACGGTCGAGTGCGAGGATCCGCAGGTGTTCTGGCTCGCGTCGTATCTCGAGACGATGCTGTTGCGCATCTGGTATCCGGTGACGGTGGCGACCCGCAGCTGGCATTTGCGCCAAACGATTCGCCGCTTCCTCGAAAGGACCGACGACGATCTCGCGCAACTGCCGTTCAAGCTGCACGACTTCGGCGCGCGCGGCGTGTCGAGCGCGGAATCGGCCGCGATCGGCGGCGCCGCGCACCTCGTGAGCTTCATGGGTTCGGACACGGTGCTCGGCGTGCTGGCCGCGAACCGCTTCTATCGCGAGCCGATGGCCGCCTATTCGGTGCCGGCGGCCGAGCACAGCACGATCACGTCGTGGGGGCGCGCAGGCGAGGTCGATGCGTACCGCAACATGATCGGCCGCTTCGGATTGCCGGGCGCGATCGTATCGGTCGTGTCGGACTCCTACGATCTGTTCGCCGCACTCGATCTGTGGGGCGGCGAACTTCGGCAGGCGGTGATCGATTCGGGCGCGACGCTCGTCGTGCGACCCGATTCCGGCGACCCGGTGACGATCGTGCTGCAGACGGTGCGGGCGCTCGATGCGTCGTTCGGGTCGACCGTGAACGGCAAGGGGCGGCGCGTGCTGAACCGCGTGCGCGTGATCCAGGGCGACGGCGTCGACGAGCGGTCGATCGAAGCGATTCTCGTCGCGCTCGACGAGGCGGGCTACGCGGCCGGCAACGTCGTATTCGGCATGGGCGGCGCGTTGTTGCAGCGCGTGAACCGCGATACGCAGCGCTTTGCGATGAAGTGTTCGGCCATCCGGCGCGGCGGCGTGTGGCACGACGTCCGCAAGGATCCGGTCACCGATCGGGGCAAGCGCTCGAAGCCGGGGCGGCTCACGCTGCTGCGCAATCGCCGCACCGGCGAGTATCGGACGGTGTCGCTGCCGGTGGCGTGGGACGATCGTGCGCTGGAAGGCGAATGGGCCGAGGCGCTCGAGACGGTGTTCGACACCGGGCGTTTGCTCGTCGATACGTCGTTCGCCGAGGTGCGGGCGAGGGCGCACGCGGGGGAGGCGTGATGCAGGCGGCGGGGCATCCCGCCGCGGCACGGCCGGTTCGCGTCACTTGCCGGCCAGCACCCGGCCGCCGGCATCCGCCGGCGCGCCGCCGCGTTCCACCCCACGCGCCGCGTCCATTGCCCGCGCAAGCGCATCGAACACGACGGGCCCCTTGCAGCGCGACACGTTGAAGCGCATGTACGACGTCGCGCTGCGCGACGCGCTGAACACGTCGCCGGGGGCGAGCACCACGTCGTGGTCCAGCGCGTGGCGTGCGACGCGCGCGGCGTCGAGCCCGTCCGGCAATTGCGCCCACACGAACAACCCGCCGCGCGGCTCCGTCCAGATCGCGAGGCCGGCTCGCGCGAGGCGCCGGATCGTTTCGCCCATCGCATCCGCGAGACGCGCGCGCAGGCTGTCGAGATGGCGCCGGTACGTGCCGTCGATCAGCAGTCGGTGCACGACGTTCGCGCCGATCTGCGCGTTGCCGAACGACGTCGCGAGCTTCAGGTCGACGAGCGCGTCGATCCATTCCGGGCGCGCGGCGACATAGCCGCAGCGGATCGCGGCCGACAGCGTCTTCGAGAAGCTGCCGATCGACACGACGCGCGACAGCCCGTCGAACGCCGCGAGGCGCGGCGCGGGCGTGCTCTCGAAATCCGCGAAGATGTCGTCCTCGACGATCAGCAACCCATGCTCGGCCGCGAGCGTCAGCAGCCGGTGCGCGACGGGCGGCGCGAGCGTCGCGCCGGTGGGGTTGTGCAGTGCCGCGTTGGTGATGTACAGGCGCGGCCGGTGCTCGGCGAGTACTTGCTCGAAGCGCACGAGATCGGGGCCGTTCGGCGTGAACGGCACGCTGACGATCCGTGCGCGGTGCGCGCGCAGCAGCGCCTGGAAGTTGAAGTAGCACGGATCGTCGAGCACGACGGTATCGCCGGGTTCCAGCAGCAGGCGGCACACGAGGTCGAGCGCATGCGTGCCGCCGTCGGTCAGCATGATCTGCGCGGGTTCCGCGTGGACGCCGTGCTGCGCGAGCCGCCATGCAAGCTGCTGGCGCAGCGCGGGCAGGCCGAGCGGCGTCGCATAGTCGGTCAGCGCATCGGATTCGTCGCGCGACACGGCGCGCAGCGCGCGACGCAGGCTTTCGTCGGGCAGCCACGACGACGGCAACCATCCGCAGCCGGGCTTCACCGACGTCGGCGCCGCTTCGAGCGACTGGCGCGACAGCCACAGCGGATCGAGCTCGCGATCGAGGCGCGGGCCCAGCTCGGCGAGCGCGAGCGGCGGGGCGTGGCCCGACACGTAGAAGCCCGAACCGCGCCGTGCGACGAGCACGCCTTCGCTCGCGAGCCGCTCGTACGCATCGACGACCGTCGATTTCGACACGCCGAGCGCGTCGGCCATCATCCGGATCGACGGCACGCGCGCACCGGGCATCAGCGCGCGGCTCGCGATCCGCGCGCGCAGGGTGTCCATGACGGTTTCCACACGCGTGCGCGACGGCGCGGGCGGAGCGGGAATCGGGGCGGAATGGCTCATGGCGAACGATGAACTGTACGGCCGGTTGTTCAGTACAGTTTGTCTAAATTGTATTGGGCTGTAGCTTACGCGGTTTTTGCCGGCGGCGGATCATCGGTCATCCATCTTCCATTCAGGGTTGACCGTGCAAAAGACGACCGACGGATGGCTCAGCGGCATGCTGGGCGTCATCATCTTCAGTGGCTCGCTGCCCGCGACGCGTGTCGCGGTGCAAGGGCTCGACCCGCTGTTCCTCACGTTCGCCCGCGCGACGATCGCCGGTGCGCTCGGCCTGCTGCTGCTCGTCGCGCTGAAGCAGAAGCGGCCGTCGCGTGCCGAGGCCGTGTCGCTGGCCGTCGTCGCGCTCGGTGTCGTGGTCGGGTTCCCGTTGCTGACGGCGCTTGCGCTGAAGCACGTGACGTCGGCGCATGCGATCGTGTTCGTCGGGCTGCTGCCGCTTGCGACCGCGCTGTTCGGCGTGTGGCGCGGCGGCGAACGGCCGCGGCTGCCGTTCTGGATCTTCTCGATCGTCGGCAGCGGCGCGGTGGCCGCGTTCGCGCTGCGCAACGGCGGGCAGGCGTCGGTGCTCGGCGATGCGCTGATGCTGGCCGCGATCGTCGCGTGCGGGCTCGGTTATGCGGAAGGCGCGCGGCTGTCGCGCCAGCTCGGCGGCTGGCAGGTGATCTCGTGGGCGCTCGTGCTGTCGCTGCCGCTGATGCTGCCGCTCGCGTGGCTGACTTGGCCCGCGTCGTTCGACGGCGTCGACGCCGCCGCGCTGTGGGGGCTCGCGTACGTGTCGCTGTTCAGCATGTTGATCGGCTTCGTGTTCTGGTATCGCGGGCTTGCGCTCGGCGGGATCGCGGGCGTCGGCCAGTTGCAGCTGCTGCAGCCGTTCTTCGGCCTGCTGCTCGCGGCGGGGCTGCTGCACGAGACGGTGCCGCCGTCGATGGTCGTCGTGACGGTCGTGGTGGTCGGCTGCGTGGCGGGCGCGAAGTACTTCTCGAAGATGGCGCCCGTGCAGCGCGCGGGGTAAGGCAGGCGCCGCGACGTGCCGTGCATCGGGCCGACGTGACCCGATGCGAGGCCGGCGGCAACGCGATGGCTGCCGATGCGCACGATCGCGAGCGTGAACTCGGCCCGAAGCAAAACGGCCAGGCTGCCGCTAGCGGCAAGCCTGGCCGTTGGCGTTCGTCACGCCGTACGCGTGTTACTCGAACGTCTCCAGCGCGAGCAATTCGCCGATCGTCTGCCGGCGGCGGATCAGTCGCGGCGTGCCGCGATCGACCAGCACTTCCGGCGCGAGCGGCCGGCTGTTGTAGTTCGAGGACATCGACGCGCCATACGCGCCCGCGTCGTGCAGGAACAGCAGGTCGCCGATCTGCGGCTGCGCGAGCTTGCGGTGCGTGACCACCCCGCCGGCATCCTGCGTGAACACGTCGCCCGATTCGCACAGCGGGCCGGCGATCGCGAGGTCGACGAGCGGCCGGCCGGCGGGCAGCGCGCCGTCGTGCGCGTGCACCGATACCGCGTGATAGCTGCCGTACATCGACGGGCGCATCAGGTCGTTGAAGCCCGCGTCGATCAGCACGAAATCGTGTTTCGGCCGACGGTTGACGGCCTGTACTTCGGTGACGAGCGTGCCGGCTTCGGCGACGAGAAAGCGGCCCGGTTCGATCTCGATGCGCACCGGATGGCCGAGATGCCGTTCGATCCGCTTGCGCGCGGCGTCCCACTGGCTGAAGTAGTGACCGACGTCGACACGCGGCTCGCCGTCGCGATACGGGATCGACAGGCCGCCGCCGGCCGAGATCGCGTCGATGTCGTGGCCGAGCGACGTGACGAGATCGACCATCGCGTCGCACACCTGCGACAGGTGGCCGTAGTCGACGCCCGAACCGATGTGCATGTGGATGCCGACCAGCTTCAGCCCGTACTGGCGCACGATCTCGATCGCGCGCGGCACGTCGTCGATCCAGATACCGTGCTTGCTCTGCGGGCCGCCGGTGTTGGTCTTGTTGCTGTGGCCGTGGCCGAAACCGGGATTGACGCGCAGCCACACGCGGTGGCCGGGCGCATGCTCGCCGATGCGCGCGAGCATGTCGAGCGAACCGGCGTTCACGGTCACGCCATGCTTGAGCACCGTCGCGAGCGTCGGGCGATCGATCAGGTCGGCCGTGAATACGACGCCTTCCGGCTCGCCGCCCGGGCTGAAACCGGCCGCGAGGCTGCGTTCGATCTCGCCGAGCGACACGGCGTCGACACACGCGCCTTCCTCGCGCATCAGCTTCAGGATATGGACGTTCGAATTCGCCTTCTGCGCATAGCGGATCACGTCGAACTGGCGCAGTTGGGCAATGCGGTCGCGGATGACGTCGGCGTCGTACACCCACAGCGGGGTGCCGTATTGCTGCGCGAGCGTCGCGAGCTGGCGGGAATCGAGGGACATGGCGGATGAATCGGATCGAATGAACGGATAACCGGATGATGCGCCTGATTGGCTATACGGTAAAATGCCTATCTATCGATATTCGATTCATTTTTGATATATACGATCATGCTGACGCACCGTCATATCGAGGTTTTTCGTGCGCTGATGGTCACCGGCAGCACGACGCGCGCGGCCGAGATGCTGTACACGTCGCAGCCGACCGTCAGCCGCGAGCTGGCGCGGATGGAGCAGGTCGTCGGCTTTGCGCTGTTCGAGCGCGCACACGGCCGCCTGCGCCCGACGATGGCCGCGCTCACGCTGTTCGACGACGTGCGGCTCGCGTATGTGGGGCTTGAACGCGTCGCGGCGACGGCCGCCCGCCTGCGCGAATTTCGCGACGGGCAACTGTCGGTGATCGCGTTGCCGGCGTTCGCGCACGCGATCCTGCCCGGTGCGTGCCGGCGCTTTCACGACGCGCATGCGGGCGTCAGCGTATCGGTCGCGACGCAGGAGTCGCCGGTGCTCGAGGAGTGGCTCACGGCCCAACGTTACGACCTCGGGTTGACCGAGCACGACGTCGCGCCGGCCGGCACCGTGCTCACGCCGCTGCTCGAAGTCGACGAGGTGTGCGTGTTGCCCGACGGCCATCCGCTGCTCGCGCAGGACGCGATCGACCTGCCGGATCTCGCCGATCGCCCGTTCGTGAGCCTGTCGCTGAACGATCCGTACCGCATCCTGATCGACGAGGCGTTCGCGCAGCTCGGCGTCGCGCCGCGTTCGGTGGTCGACACGCCGTCGGCGGTGTCGGTGTGTGCGTTCGTGCGGCAAGGGCTCGGGGCCGCGATCGTCAACCCGCTCACGGCGCTCGATTTCGTCGGCCGCGGCCTGCACGTGCGGCCGCTGACGCGCTCGTTTCCGTACCGGGTCAGCGTGATCGCGCCCGAGCACCGGCCGAAGAACCTGCTCGTCGACGCGTTCGTCGATGCGCTGCGCGGCGAAGCGAAGGCGATCCGCCGCCGGCTGGCCGCCCACCTCGGCTAGCGGCACCGCCGTATGATGGGCGTTTCGCCGCCATCGACCTCATTTTCCGGAATCCCGTCATGACCGACGCATCGTCTTTCCTCGAGCAACCGACCCTCACCGGCGAACGTGTCGTCCTCCGTCCGCTCGACGTATCCGACCGGCAGGCGCTGCTGGACGCCGCGGCCGACGGCGAGTTGTGGAACCTGACGGTCACGGTCGTGCCGGGCGCGCAGACGGTCGACGCCTACATCGACACGGCGTTGCAGGGGAGAGCGGCCGGCACCGTGATGCCGTTCGTGATCGTCGATCGCGCGTCGGGCCGTGCAATCGGCAGTACGCGCTTCTGGAAAATCGATCGCAAGAATCGCAAGCTCGAGATCGGTCACACGTGGCTGAGCGCATCGGCGCAACGTACGCGCGCGAATACCGAAGCGAAGTGGTTGCTGCTGGCTTATGCGTTCGACACGCTGCACTGCGTGCGCGTGCAGTTCACGACGGACGAGCTGAACGAGAAATCGCGCGCGGCGATCCTGCGGCTCGGTGCGAAACAGGAGGGCATCGTGCGCCACGAACGGATCATGCCGGATGGCCGCAAGCGCAACTCGGTGCGCTTCAGCATCATCGACGACGAATGGCCGGAAGTGCGTGCGCGACTCGAGGCGAGGCTGGCGACGTAACCGGTGACGCGGGACGCGCGACGATCGACGTGCGTCGCGCCGCCGGCAGGGGAGGCGGCAGCGCGACGGCGGGGGAAACGGTGCGCCGCGCACGATGCGCGGCGCTGCATCGCGTTACTGTGCCGATGCGAGGTGATGACGCTGCGCGAGCTTCTGCGCGTCCGCGTAGTGCGCCTGCAGGATCGGCAGCGACTGGCGGGCGACTTCCTTCAGCTTGGTGTCGCGACCCGACGCGATTTCGGCCTGGAACGCCGAGATCGCCTTCTGCTGGCCGGCGAGCGCGACCTGTTCGATATAGGCCTTGTCGAACTCGGCGCCGCGCAGGCTCTTGATGCTGTTCAGCACGGTCGTGTCCGGGTCGTTGGCCGGCACGTCGACGCCGCGCGGGCTCGCCGCGCGCATCGCCTGGATGATCTTTGCATCGTCGGTCGACACGCGTTGCGCGAACGCCTTGACCTGGCTGTCCGACGTGCGCGAATCGGCGATGCGTGCCGCGTCGTGTTGGGTCGACACGGTCTTCGTGCCGTCCGTGATGAAGGCCTGGTCGGCTTCGTGAATGCGCGTCGCGGTCGCGGCAGGCGCAGCGGACGCGGCGGGCGCCGGTTGCGCGGTTTGCGCGGTCGCCGTCACCGCGACGAGAAGCAGGCCAGCGGCAGACAAGGCGAGGCGCGAAATATGGGGAAAGCGGTTCATGGGACCTCCTTTCGATCGGGGCTCTGGTTGAAAAACGGATCGTGCGATCCGTCGCTGTGCGAGAGACCGGGCGCGCCCGGGCCGGATTCGACCGCCGCTCTGCCGCGGCGCCGGTCGAATCCGGCCCGACCGATTCTAGGAGAGCGGTCGGGTAGCAGGTGCAACCGTGCTGTGGCTTGTGTAACGGTTGGTAAGACGAATCGATGGGCACGCGTGCAGCCCGGTAGTGCGTACCTGATGCGCATGCGTCGGCGGCAATTTTTGCGTGCGCGTGGCGCATGCAATGCATGAGATGCACGTGCGTGTCATCTGCAATTCATCGGTGTGATGGCGTCGCGGCCGTGACCGTTGTGATGGCCGCGCATCGGGCGAGGGGGGCGCGAGTGCGTGGCGTGCGTGAAGCGTTACACGCGATCGAGCAGCGCATCGAGGCGCGGCAGCAACGGCGTCGCGCAATGTGCCTGCAACGCGTCGGGCGCCGTGTAGCCCCACGCGACACCCTGAAAGGCGATACGTGCGTGCCGTGCCGCGTCTGCGTCGCGGATTTCGTCGCCGACGTACAGCACTTCGTCGGCGCGCACGCCGGCCTCGCGAACGAGCGCGCGCAGACGGCGCGCCTTGCCGAACAGCGGAATGCCGCAGGCGAAATGGTCGACGCGCGCGCCGGCGCGCGGGCCGAGCCGGTCCCGCACGATCTCCTCGGTATTCGACGTGGCGATCGCGATGCGGATGCCGCGCGCGGCGAGCGCGTCGAACGTTTCGTCGACGCCGGGGAACAGCCGCACGTGCGCGAGGCGCGGCCGCATCAGGCGGCGCATGTCGATCGTCACGCGCGGCACTTTCCACATCGGCACGTCGAGCGCGCGGACGATGTCGCGCGCCGACATGCCGCGCAGCGCCGGGCGCAGTTCGGGCGTGGCGTCGCGAAAGCCGTGCAGGCGCGACGCTTCCGACAGTGCCGCGAGAAAACTGTCGAGCGAATCGGCGAGCGTGCCGTCGAAGTCGAAGGCGATGAGGCGGTAGGTCATGAGGCGGCGTCTCGGTTTATCGGCGGATGCATTGTCGCCGAATCGAGGATGGGCAGTGCGGCTGTTCATCTACGGCAGACCCTGGTGCCCCTTGTTACGCACCCCACGGCGCGGTATCGTCGACGCTCCGCCTTCCGCCCCCTCGAACCGGAGAACAGACGTGCCCGCAGCCACTCCCGCCACGCTGAGATTTTCCACCGACAAGCGCGAACTCGACGTCGACGCGATCTTCGACTTCCTGCATCGCGACGCCTATTGGTCGCAGGGCATTCCGCGCGACGTGGTCGAGCGGGCGATCGAGGGCTCGCTGTGTTTCGGCGCGTATGTCGGCGACCGGCTCGTCGGGTTTGCGCGGCTCGTCACCGATCACGCGACGTTCGCGTATCTGTGCGACGTGTTCGTGCTGCCGGCCGAACGCGGCAACGGCTACGGCCGCGCACTGATCGACCATATATTCGCGCAGGAGATGGTGCAGCGGCTGCGTCGCATCATGCTCGTCACGACCGATGCGCACGAACTCTATCGGCCGGTCGGTTTCGGTCCGTCCGCGAACCCCGAGCGGCTGATGGAGATCCGCCGGCCCGACCTCTACACGAAACGCTGACGCGCGGCGCAGCGCATACAATACGCGCTTTCCGTTTTTGCCGAAGAGAAGCACACCATGACCGAACAGGAAGCCGAACAGCTCGCGACGCACCGCCACTACAAGGGCGGCCTGTACCGCTACATCGGCGTTGCGCGCCACTCCGAAACCGAGGAATCGGTGGTCGTCTACGAGCATCTGTGGCCGCATGCGCGCGGGCTGTGGGTGCGGCCGGAAGCGATGTTCAACGGCAACCTCGAAGACGGCACGCCGCGTTTTCGCAAGCTGCGCGACTGATCCGCGGCCGGCGGCGCATGCGCCGCAAGGTGGGCCGGTTGCGTGAGCGAGCGTACGCGCGTTACGTATCGGCGAGTGCCTTCATCAGCTCCGGCGGTGCGTGCCTGACCGTCACCTCCGGCGTGCCGTGCCACGCCGCGAGTTTCTTCACGGCCTTCGCGACGTCGGCCGCGAGCCCGGTGCCGAACCGCACGCCCGGCTCGACGTGCACGGCCTTCAGTTCGAACGTGCCGAGCGCGCGATGCGCTTTCGCATCGACGCGGCCGACCAGCCGGCCGCGATGCAGCACGGGCAGGCAGAAATAGCCGTAGCGCCGCTTGTGCGCGGGCGTATAGCACTCGATCGTGTAGTCGAAACCGAACAGCGTCGACGCGCGCCGCCGGTCCCACACGACCGGGTCGAACGGCGACAGCAGCGTCGTGACCGTCGAGCGCAGCGTGTCGGCAGCGGCCGCCGGCAGCAGCGCGTCGAGCGAGCGATGCACGTAGGCCGGTTCCTTCCAGTCGTCGATCTGCACCGGAATCAGGTCGCCGGCGTCGGCGAGCCGCTCCAGCTCCGCGCGGTACGAACGGCGCGGCAGCCGATAGTAGTCGGCCACCCAGTCCGCGCGCACGACGCCGAGCGCGCGACACGTGTAGTCGAGCAGCGCGGGCAGCACGGCATCGCGCGGCGGCAGGTCGCGCGCATCGTCCCAGTCGGGCAGCACGCGTTCGCGCACGTCGTACACGCGCTGGAAATTGCGGCGCTCCGACACCATCAGCTCGCCCGTCGTGAACAGCACTTCCAGGTGACGCTTCTCGGGCTTGCGATCCCACCAGCCGTTGCCCTTCGCGCCGTCCTCGCGCGCGAAATCGGCCGACCGTACGGGGCCTGCTTCGCGAATCCGCGCAAGCAGCCGTTCGATCTCCGGACGATTCTGCTCATGCCATTCGGCCGCATATTTCCAGCCCATCCCCGACGGATCGAGCATCTTGTAACGCATCAGCCCGAACTGCTCGATCGGCAGGAAACACGCTTCGTGCGACCAGTATTCGAACAGGCGCGCCTCGGCAAGATGTTCGTCGAGCCACTGCGGCGAGAAATCGCCGAGACGGCTGAACAGCACGAGATACGGGCTGCGCGCGACGACGTGGATGGTGTCGATCTGCAACTGCGCCATCCGGCGGATCGTGTCGAGCACGTCGGACTTGGTCGCCTTGCGGCGCGGCGGCGTGAGCAGGCCCTGGGCGGCGAGATGCAGTGCGCGGGCGGCGGCGGGCGAGAGCGTGAGCATCGGGAGGACGGTCGAGGGTGGCGATCGGGAACCACTTTAGCGCGAAAGCGGCGCGCGCGTGCGATGCGCGGCCGCAACGCGTCTGACAATGGTTGACAGATACGTTTTGCAAGTTTCCCTATAGTGCAGTTCATGGCGCGGCGACAAGTGCGCGCAACGATTCCGCTTCCGACGCACATATGTCCATGGCACGCAGGAAGCGAATCCGGGATTCCCAACCCCCATCGGGAGACCCGGAGCCCTGAGCGGACATCCATGCGGCTGTGCACCGGCCCCGTGTGGATGTCCGCTGATTTTTTTGTTTTTCCGGTTCGTCGTCCGTTGCCGCGCGACAGGCCATTGGCCACATCGGCCGCCGCTTAATGCCGCCTATTGCCACCTATTGTCGCTTGCCGCGCGCGACTTCGTCGCCGGCGCCGGGCGGCAGCCGCCGCGTGATCGGAATCGACGCGAACGAGCACAGCCCGACCACCAGGAACGCGGGCCAGAAATCCGACCACACCATCGCCTGATGGCCCTGGAGCCAGTGCGACACGTGCAGCACGAGGCCGGCCACCGTCACGCCGAGGCCGAGCGACATCTGCTGCACGACGCTGCCGAGGCTCGTCGCGCGGCCTGCGTCGCGCGGCGAGATGTCCGCGTAGATCATCGAATTCAGGCTCGTGAACTGCAGCGCGGGGAAGATGCCGCCGACGAGCACGATCAGCCAGATCGCCCAGGTCGCCATGCCGGGATGGAACACGCCGTACGCGGCGATCGCCAGGCCCGCGAATGCCGCGTTGTAGATCAGCACCGTGCGAAAACCGAAGCGGCGCAGCGTATGCGTGGCCGTCGAGCGGCTGACCGCGCCGCCGAGCGCGGACGCGCACGTGATCAGCCCCGAGTGGAACGCACTCATGCCGAGCCCTTCCTGCAGCGCGAGCGGCAGCAGGAACGGCACCGCGCCGAGCCCGATGCGGAACAGCGAGCCGCCCACGACGCTCGCGTGATACGTCGGGATCTTCAGGAAACTGAGGTCGAGCACCGGGCGCTCCTTGCGGCGCGCGTACGGCACGTACAACGCGAGCATCGCGGCGCCGGCCGCGCACATGACGAGGGCGTTCGAGCGCGACGTGAGCGAACCGTCGATCAGCGTGAGGCCCATCAGCAGCAGCGCGGCGCCGCTCGCGGACAGCAGGAAGCCGAACCAGTCGAGCGGGCCCGGGTCGGGCTCGTGCGTGTTCGCGATGTGCTTGCTCGCGAGGTAGATCCCGTAGAGACCGATCGGCACGTTGATGAAGAAGATCATCCGCCAGTGCAGGTAGGTCGTGATGAAGCCGCCGACGAGCGGCCCGACCGTGGGCCCGAACAGCGCGGGAATCGCGAGGTAGTTCATCGCGCGCACGAGATCGGAGCGCGGCACCGCGCGGAAGATGATGATGCGGCCGACCGGCACCATCATCGCGCCGCCGACGCCTTGTATGAAGCGTGCGAACGTGAGCACGCCGAGGGAGTTGGACGCCGCGCACATCAGCGAGCCGACGACGAAGATGCCGATCGCGGTGCGGAACACGGCGCGCGCGCTGAAGCGGTCGGCGAGCCAGCCGCAGATCGGAATGAACACGCCGAGACCGACCACGTAGGCCGTGATCGCAATGTTCAGGGTGACGGGGTTGTGCCCGAAGTCCCTCGCCATCGCAGGCAGTGCGGTGACGATGATGTTCGCGTCGACGCTTTCCATGAACAACGCACAGGCAACGATGAGCGGTGCTAGAAAGACGGGCGACATGGGCTGGGCGCGCGGTAAAGGTGTCATTATGCCCACAATGTGACCGCTGCGTCACGTGCGACAACAGTTGTTCCGCATGTTGCAACAGTCGTCTTTTCCGGAGGATGGCGGACAAAGGACGACTGCGCATGGGCGAGCGATGCGTTGCCGGCGCATGCCGCATGCGCGGCGCGGCGTGGACAACGCAGCGTCGCCGCAGCGGGGCGTGGATGTGTTTTCGATGCCGGGCTGGAGATCGATGCAGCGATCTCCGAACGGTGTTTCGCACGGCGCGTCGAACGCGCATTCGAGCTCGAATGCGACGAGCGCATCGACGTTGGCCGGCTGGCGCGATTCCTTTTGACGGCGTGGCAGTGCGTTCCTAAAATGTGAGCGCTTGCTCATATTTACTCGCCTTCCGCCATGTCCGAATCGTCGTCGCGTATTCCGCTTTCGCCGCGCAAGGCGCCGCGCCAGCGCCGCTCGGTGGCCACCGTCGATGCGATCGTCGAGGCCGCCGCTCGCATTCTCGAGCGCGACGGCTTCGACGGTTACACGACGAATGCGGTCGCCGCGCTGGCCGGCGTGAGCATCGGCTCGCTCTACCAGTATTTCCCGAACCGCGACGCGCTGACCGCTGCGCTCGTCGAGCGCGAGAGCGCGCATCTGCTCGACGACGTCGACCGGGCGGCCGCGCTGTCGTCCTGCGACGACGTGCTGCGCACACTGGTGCGCGGGGCCGTCGCGCACCAGATGCGCCGGCCGGCGCTCGCGCGGCTGATCGATTTCGAGGAGGCGCGGTTGCCGCTCGGCGCGCGCACCGCGCGCATCGCGGACCGCATCCACGCGACGTTGCTGCATGCGCTCGGGTTGCGGGATGCGCCGCGCGTCGCCGCACCCGACGTCGTTGCGCACGACCTGCTCGCGATCGTGAAAGGCATCGTCGACGCGGCGGGCGCGCGCGGCGAGACCGATGCGGATGCGCTCGAAGCGCGCGCGTGGCGGGCGGTGCGCGGCTATCTCCGGGAGTCGCGCGAATCGAAACTTGCTTGATATGCATGTTTCGTGCGACAGTCGCACCCATTCGCTCCACAACATGACGCGTATCGATCGAAGGCCATCGAGACGAACGCGCGCGCGAACGAGACCTCGTGCCGATCCACTCAACATCGAAAGGAGGGGACACGCCATGACGTCACGTCGTGCCGCACCGCTTGCATCTCGCTTCCCGTCGCGCCAGTCACCGCCCGCGCCGCGTCTGCGCTGGGCCGCCGCACTGGCCATCGCCTATCTCGCCGTCGCCGGTTGCGCCGCGCAGGCCGACAGTGCGAACCAGGCCGCCGCGCAAGCGGCCAGCCAGTCCGCGACGCCTGCCGCCACCGCAGCCGCAGCCGCTCCCGCGTCGGGCACGCTGCTGCCGCCGCCGAGCCAACTCTACGGCGAGCTGTTCGTCGCGGTGCAGACCGCGCAGCTCTATCCCGACCAGAAGACCTTCGTCGACGCCACGCCCGATACCGATCCCGCGACGATCGTGCAGTTGTATCAGCAACAGAAATCGCAGCCGGGCTTCTCGCTGAAGGCGTTCGTCGACCAGCATTTCACGCCGCCCCCGGAAGGCGGCGTGACGCCGCCGCCGAATCAGACGCTGCGCCAGCATATCGACTGGCTGTGGCCGCAGCTCACGCGCACGAGCGTCACGGCGCCCCCGTACAGTTCGCTGATTCCCATGCCGAAGCCGTACGTCGTGCCGGGTGGCCGCTTCCGCGAAGGCTACTACTGGGATACCTATTTCACGATGCTCGGGCTGCAGGTGTCGGGGCGCGAGGATCTCGTCGACGACATGCTCGACAACTTCGCATACCTGATCGATACGATCGGGCACATCCCGAACGGCAACCGCACGTACTACGCGAGCCGCTCGCAGCCGCCGTTCTTCGCGTACATGGTCACGCTCGCCGCGCAGGCCGAAGGCGACAAGGTCTACCAGAAATACCTGCCGGCGCTGCGCAAGGAATATGCGTACTGGATGCAGGGCGAAACCACGACGCCGCGCGGGCAGGCGGCGCGCAACGTGGTCGCGATGCCCGACGGCGCCGTGCTGAACCGCTACTGGGATGCGAGCGACACGCCGCGCGACGAGTCGTATCTCGAGGACGTGACCACCGCGAAATCGGTGCCGTCCCGCCCGGCGAACGAGGTGTACCGCGACCTGCGCGCGGGCGCCGAAAGCGGCTGGGACTACAGCTCTCGCTGGTTCGGCGACGGCAAGACGCTCGCGACGATCCGCACGACCTCGATCGTGCCGGTCGACCTGAACAGCCTGATGTTCCATCTCGAGACGACGATCGTGAAGGGCTGCGCGATCACGCGCGACATCGCCTGCGTGGCCGATTTTTCGGGGCGCGCGGCGCGGCGTGCGGCCGCGATCAATCACTACCTGTGGAACCGTCGCGGCTATTACGGCGACTATGACTGGCAATTGCGCAAGCCGCGCGACGGTGTGACGGCCGCCGCGCTGTATCCGCTGTTCGCGGGCGTCGCGTGGCCGGAGCGCGCGAAGGCGACCGCGCGCGAAGTGCGCAAGACGCTGCTGCAGCCGGGCGGCCTCGCGACGACGACCGAGAACACGGGCCAGCAGTGGGATGCGCCGAACGGCTGGGCGCCGCTGCAGTGGATCGCGATCGACGGGCTGCGCCGTTACGGCGATCCGGCGCTCGCGAAGGACATCGGCACGCGTTTCCTGTCCGACGTGAAGCACGTATATGCGACCGAAGGCAAGCTCGTCGAGAAATACGTGGTCGAGGGCACCGGCACGGGCGGCGGCGGGGGCGGCGAATATCCGTTGCAGGACGGCTTCGGCTGGACCAACGGCGTCACGCTGAAGCTGCTGGGGCTGTACGGCGAATAATGCACCGCGAGTAAGCCGCGGGGCGGGCCGTGTGCCCGCCCGCACGGCAAGCACCCGCACGGGCCGGACCGTCGCGCAAGCGGCCGTCCGGCCCGTGTGTTCATGCGGCGGGCGTCAGAACGTGATCGTCGTGCGCACGCCGACCACCGTTTCGTCGCCGATGCGCGCGCCGGCCGCGTTCGGGTTCGGGATGCCGCCGCCCGGGCGGAAGAAGTGCTGCAGGTCGGCCTGCACCTGCCACCATGGCGCGACCTGGTACTGATAGGTCGCTTCGACGACCGTCTCCGCGCGGCGCACCGGATAGCCGGGCGTCGTGTACGCGCCGGTGTCGCCGTCGAGGCCGCGCGCATGCGAGCCGATCTTCGCGTAGCCGATCGCGATGCCGGCGACGTCGTTGTCGCGTCCGGCGAACGGCGCCTTCAGCGTCACGCCGGCGTTGGCGGCGAAATCGACGACATTGCGATCGCTCGGCGAGCCCATCACGCGTGCGAACACGCCGACCGAGCGCGGGCTGTCGGCGGACGGCCGCCACACCATCTGATCCGCGACCGCATAAAAGCCGTAGTTGCCGCGATGCGTGGCGGGGGTGCCGTTGCTTGCCGGATCGGCGAGCGACAACCCGTCGGTGCCGTAGCGCGGATCGTTCGCGTGCTGCGAGTGATACCAGAAGCCGAGTTTGTACGTGCCGGGCAGGCCGGCAGGCTGCGGGGCCTTCGGATCGGCGGGCGGCGCGTTCAGCGCGTACTGCACTTCGCCGATCACGAACGCGCCGCTGCGCAGGTTGAAGTTGGTGCCATGCGCGTTCAGCACCTGCGCGTCGCCGTCGGCGCGGCCGGCCGGGTTGCCGTCGAACACGCCGACCATCGCGGTCCACGCGTCGGCCGGTTTCACGCGTAGCCGCACGCCGAGCGACGACAGCGGATACGCGGGGCCGCCGGACGGCAGGTCGGTGGACGGCAGCACGGGCCAGCCGAACGTCGCGTTCATGAACGTCGCCGCGTTCTGGCTCCCCATGAATTCCTGGTCGACGCTCTGCTGGCCGACTTTCACGTCGACCTTGCCGTCGAGCAGCGACTGCTGGTACCAGAGTTCCCACAGGCGGGTGGTCGAATTGGCCTCGATGCCGGTCGCGGTCTGCAACGTCTGCAGGTAGCGCTGCGTGAGGTTGGTTCCGTGGATCTGCAGCCCCGACACGTTGAACGTGCCGCCCGGCAGGCCGATCGCCTTGCCGGTATCGACGTTGAAACCGAATTGCGTGAGCCCTTGGTACGCGCCGCCGCGACCCGTGCCGCCCGACGTGTTGTACAGGTACTCGCTGGTTTCCTGCAGGCTCAGCGTGACGCCGTGCTCGTCGAGCACGTCGCGCAGACCGCCCATGTTGCCGAGCAGGTTCGAGCGTTCCCAGAGGCCCGTGGGCGCGGGCGCGGCGGTATCAGCAGCCTGTTGCGCGGGGGCGGCGGCATCGCTCGCGCCGGCCGCCGGTTCGGCGGCGGACGATGCTTGTGCGAATGCGGAGGTGGCGGCGAGCGACAGCAGCAGCGTGGCGAGCGCATCGGCGCGACGCTTGCGCGGGACGGACGAGAGCAGGTTCTTCATTTGGGTTCCGTTGGCAGTTCGATTCGTTAAGCTGAGGAAACGGGAACGGGACGCGGGGCGCATGACGACACAGCCCGCGCGGAGAAGGGGCTTACGGCAGCCAGCCGCCGACGCGCCACACCTGCGCGAAGCCGACGCGGGGCGCGACCGAGCACAGCAGCGCGGCGAGCGCGACGGCGGCCGCCGTCGCGGCGATCAGCAGGCAGTCGAGCGGGCGCGGCGCCGCCGGCGCAGGGGCGAGCGCCAGGCCGCGCCAGCGGCCGAATGCCCGGGCGAGCGGCGAGCGGCCGGAAAACGAGCGGTTGCACGTGACGTGCACGATGCGCTTGAGTCTGAGCGCGAACGATTGAAAGAACATGACGCTGCCTCCGTTCCGTCCGGCCAACGCCGGACGACGTGATCGAGCGCGGGTGCGTGACGCGGCCTGCGATCGGAGGATGGAACATGGCGGAGCGTGCGACTGACGAACCGGCGATGGCCGGCACGGGTAGAGGCGCGCTAACCCGGCGAGTGCGAGCTAGCGGCAAAAGACATGCGTCTGGCTGCTATCTCGCGATGGCTTGGCCGGTCTGGACCGGCATCGAACTACAACTAGAGCATGTGTCCACGGTGGGACTCCCGTGATGAATTGGGGCGGATTGTAGTCGCGACTTTTGCTGCGGCGCAAGTAAAAAACGCATCAAAGATGCGCTGTGTGGTGTGCGCGTCGCAGCGCAGCGGGGGCGCGACGCGGCCGCCCGCCGATGGCGAAAAGGATGCGCGGCGGGGCGCCGGGCCGTTGCTCGCACGCATCGCCGCGTGGCCGCCTCATGACGGCGCTGAAAGGTTTCGGAACGTTATTTCGAGGCGAAATCTTTCAGTCGCGGCGGGCGGGAAATTTATTTCGAGAAATGGGGTTTCGAGGGGTTGACTTCACTTTCGGGCGGTCCATAGAATCCGCCATCTTCACTCTTGGGGCCGCCGCCTTGGACGCCTGCAGTAGTCGATCTTCGAACGAAATTTCCGCCTGAGCGACCGACGTCCGCGCCTCATCGAAGCCGCCGTTTGTCTCCCGGGCAAACGGTGCGCGCAGCAGTATTCCGCAGTTACTCCCTACGTGCACCCTGATTCGCGCCGGTTAGCGTGATGCGTTTTCGCATGCGTTGCCCGGTTTCACCGCCGCCCGGCAGGCGGCCGCGTTCGCGCATCCGTTCTCCGGGCGCGCGAATGCCGGCCCGCAAGCCGGTCGGCGGTCAACCGTGTTCTCCGGAACATCGCACAGGAGCCGCCATGAACGACAGTGACAGTTGTCCCTTATGCCCGTTGCATACGCAGACCCTTTTGAACCCGGGTCGCGGGGGCAATCCGGCCGACTAGCCTGACACGTCGTTCAGGCCCCGGACTGGCCCCGCGCCCACGACGCGGCCGGCACGCCTGCCGTCGCCGCACGGAGCCAGACCATGAACTTCGGCCTTCTGCTGTCGAACTTTCCGCATGTCACGGAATCGCGCCACCACTACGACGCGATGCTGACGCTCGATGCCCGTCCGCGGGTGTTCGCCCGCCTGCTGAACCGGCTGAAATCGTTGATCCACTGAGAAGAAACGCCGAGCGCGCCTCGGCATGCGCACGTGCGGCCGCCCGCGGACCGGCGCCGCGTGTGCATGCCAAGGTCACACGCTCATCGAACAACCCTTAGCCGTACGGAATAGATCATGTCCACGCCCTCCAACGTCTCTCCACCGATCGCGGTCGATCGCAGCGCCGTGCTCGACGAAGCCCATCTGGGCGACATCCGCGGTGCGCTCGGCACGATCGCGCACCACGACACCGGCGCGCGCGGCACGTGGTGGGCGCGCCTGCGCACGCTGCTCGCGATCATCGGCCCGGGCTTGATCGTGATGGTCGGCGACAACGACGCCGGTGCATTCGGCACCTATACGCAGGCCGGCCAGAACTACGGCACGACGCTGCTGTGGACCCTGCTGCTGCTCGTGCCCGTGCTGTACGTGAACCAGGAAATGGTGCTGCGCCTCGGCGCGGTCACGGGCGTCGGCCATGCGCGCCTGATCTTCGAGCGCTTCGGCAAGTTCTGGGGTGCGTTCAGCGTGATCGACCTGTTCCTGCTCAATGCGCTGACCATCGTCACCGAGTTCATCGGCATCACGTTCGTGCTGGATTTCTTCGGATTGCCGAAGGTGGCCGGCGTGTGTGTCGCCGCCGCGCTGACGATGGCCGCGGTCAGTACCGGCGATTTCCGGCGCTTCGAGCGGTTCGCGATCGGGCTGTGCGTGCTGAGCCTGCTGCTCGTGCCGGTGCTCGTCTCGATCCATCCGCCCGTCGCGCAGATGACGCGCGATTTCTTCGTGCCGAACTGGCCCGCGCACGCGAAGCTGTCCGACGTGATGCTGCTCGTGATCGGCATCGTCGGCACGACGGTCGCGCCATGGCAATTGTTCTTCCAGCAGAGCTACGTGATCGACAAGCGCATCACGCCGCGCTTCATGAAATACGAAAAGGCCGACTTGTGGATCGGCATCGCGTTCGTGCTGGTGGGCGCGGTCGCGATGATCGGCTTCAGCTCGGCGTTGTTCGGCGGCCATCCGGAAGCCGGCAACTTCACCGACGCGGGCGGCGTCATCGCGGGCCTCGAGAAGTATGCGGGCCGCACGAGCGCGACGCTGTTCGCGGTCGCCTTGCTCGACGCGTGCATCATCGGCGCGGCGGCCGTGTCGCTGTCGACCGCGTACGCGATCGGCGACGTGTTCAAGATCCGCCACTCGCTGCACCGCGGTGTGACCGACGCGAAGGGCTTCTATCTCGTCTATTTCGGCATCGTCGCGGCCGCGGCCACGCTCGTGCTGATCCCGGGCAGCCCGCTCGGGCTGCTGACCGAAGCCGTGCAGACGCTGGCCGGCGTGTTGCTGCCGAGCGCGACGGTGTTCCTGCTGGTGTTGTGCAACGACCGCCAGGTGCTGGGGCCCTGGGTCAACTCGACGAAGCTCAACGTGTTCACGGGCGCGGTGATCTGGGTGCTGGTGCTGCTGTCGATCATCCTGACCGCGTCGGTGATGTATCCGGACATCAGCGGGGAAGCGATCGTCGACGTGCTGGTGGGCGGCACCGTGCTCGCCATCGCCGGTTATCTCGCGACGGTGCTGATTCGCCGCCACAAGCGCGTCGTCGAGCCGGCCGTCGATCGTTCGCTGCGCGACACGTGGCGCATGCCGCCGCTCGACACGCTCGAGCCGCAGAACATGACGCTCGCGACGCGGATCTGGATGGCCGTGCTGCGCGGCTATCTGGTGATCGCGGTCGGTCTCGTGATCGTGAAGGTCGTTCAGATGACGTTGCTGAAGTAATGCAGCCCGTCCGACAGGACGCGGCGCCGAGCCCGGCGCCGCGTCGCAACCCATGCATGCCGGCCTGCGAGGCCGGCATGCGCGTTTGCGCGCCCGGTTTCGGCAAGCGGCGCCCGCGCCGCGCCCGTGCTCAGATCAGCTCGAGCTTCGACGTCAGATACGTGAGCTGGATCCGGTTCGCGACGCCGAAGCGCTTGCGCAGCTTGCGCAGGTGATAGTCGACGTTGTGCGCGCTGGTGTCGAGGCGCCGGCCGATTTCCTTGTCGGACGCGCCTTCGGCGATGCCGAGCAGCAACTCCTGCTCGAACGGTGTGAGCCCGTTGACCGCGCGCTCGCGCGACGTCGAGATCAGTTGCGGCGACGCGAACTTGTGTACCGACAGCCCGATCGACAGCGCCTGCTCGATCGTCGCCGGCGTGATCCATTCGCGCGTGCGGCGCGGCGCGGTGAAGCTCATGAACGCGTGCAGCCGCGTGCCCGGCACGGCCATCGAATACATGATGCCGCTGCACATCCCGTCGTCCTGCATCGTCTGCAGGAAGCCGTCGAGCGCGGCCGGGCTCACGCACGGCGCGTCGTCGCGCTCGCGGTGTTCGCGGCGCAATTGCTGCAGGTCCCACACGATCGGCATGTTGCACACGCGCGCGCCGAGTGTGCGCGGATCGACGTCGTGATGGTTGTGCCGGACGTAGTCGCCGCGATAGGTGGCCGGCGTGAACGCTTCGTGCAGGTAAAGACTTTCGACGCGCTCGCGCGCGAATTCGAGCGCGAAGTACGCGAACGTCGAGAAGCCCGTCAGATGCAGCAGGCTCGCGACGATGCGGTTGCGCTCGGCCGTGCTCTGCGCGTGCGCGAGCGTGTCGGCGACGCCGAGCTTCGGCGCGTGCGGCTGCGCGACGTCGCCGCGTTTCACGTCGTCGCACCAGACGACCTGCACGGTGCGCTCGCGCAGCGCGTCCGCGCCTGCGTTCGATCCGCGCGACGAGCGGGACAAGGTGGTTGGGGCGACCGCTTCTTCATGCAATGCAATATCGGACATGAGCCATCCCTCGGAATCGACGCGCATCGCCTGGCGGCGGCCGTATCGTGTACGGCATTCGCGGCGGTGCGACCGAGCATCGTTATGATATGCGCCGATCGTCATCCCTGACGAAACGCGGGGGCATTGTACAAAAATGCCGGTGTGCGCGTAATATGCCGTAATACGAATGGCGGCGAAAGGTTCATATTCGCACGCATATGACGACGACCAGAAAATCATAAAGAAAAGACCAGATCGTGACGGGGCGCAGTTTCACATATTGGGAAAGGGCGGGCTCCTCATGACATATGCTGACGGCGCACCACGCGTCGAGTGGTTCTCACAAGCCGATATAGCGGCCGCTGCCGCTTATTCGAACGAATATCATGCAATCGAGCGCGACGTTTTTACCGGCATTCAAATAGCGTCCGGTAAAAGCGACCTTCCGTCATTCGATTTCGCGCAATGCCATGCGCGATTGCGGCAAATCGGATTCAGTACGCTCGGTTACGGCGCGTACGAAATGATCGGGCGGCGCATTCTGCGCGCGCATCTGCTGCGCGACCTCGCGCCGGCGACGTTCATGCAGCCGTTCATCGAAGGGATGCTGTACGAAAGCGATCCGCGCTTCGCACAGGTGCGGCAGAGCGGCTTCCCGGTCGCGTGGCGGCTCGACGAGATCGAGGCGGCCGCACAGGGCAGCGGCGACCGCAAGGTGCTCGCGCTCGCCGGCCATCTGCGTGCGCATGCGATGAACAGCGGCGTGATCTTCGGCCTGTCGGCGCCGCGCCTCGACCTGCGCGTCGCGGTGAACGTGACGTCGGAAACGCACGGCACCGACTGGATCGACGATCGCGTGATCGGCGGCGCGCTGTCGGTCAGTCTCGCCGTGCATCGCGTCGCGCTGCCGTTCCTCGAGGCGCGTGTCGCGCGCATGCGCGGCTTCGCGCTCGGCGACGAGCAGCAGCAGGTGCTCGACCGGCTCGTGCACGGGCTGTCCGACCAGGAGATCGCGAGCGCGCTGCGTACGTCGCTGCACAAGGTCGGGCACCACATTCGCTCGCTGGAAAAGCTCTTCAACGTGCAGAACCGCGCGCAGCTCGCGTACCTCGCCGCACGGCGGCTGCCGTCCTGATCCGACGTCCGTCGCAGGCGCGCGCCGGCCTCCGGCACGCGATGGAAGCGGTTCCGGCGGCACGTGCCCGAACGGGCCGCCGGGTTTCGTAGTCCGATTCGATCGTCTGAGGAAAACGCGCTTTCGCGCTACGAGGCGCGCTTCTTTTTCCGCCGTTTCCCGTCGCTACACTCGTCCCATTCAACGGTCCGCGCAGCACGGGGAAGGGTTGCCCGTGCCAGCCGGCGACAACGACAGGACAACGGCACGATGGCTGAACCGAAGGCGCTCTCCCGCGACTGGCAGCGGTGGTTTTCCGCCGGCCGCGGCGTGTCCGGACGGCGCCTCGGGGGCGCGTCGCCGCGCGCCGACCTGTTTCTCGCGACCTTCATCGTCGCGGTCGTCGCGCTGTTCATCCTGCCGCTGCCGCAGGCCGCGCTCGACGGGATGATCTCGCTGAATCTCGCCGCGAGCGTCGTGTTGCTGACGGTGTCGACCTACGTGCCGTCCGCGGTCAGCTTCTCGTCGTTTCCCGCGCTGCTGCTGTTTACGACGCTGTTCCGGCTCGCGCTGAACATCGCGTCGTGCAAGCTGATCCTGCTGCATGCGAACGCCGGCCACGTGATCGACGCATTCGGGCGGCTGGTGGTCGGCAACAACGTGGTGGTGGGCGGCGTGGTGTTCCTCGTGATCGCGGTCGTGCAGTTCATCGTGATCGCGAAAGGGTCGGAGCGGGTGGCCGAAGTCGGCGCGCGTTTCTCGCTCGACGCGATGCCGGGCAAGCAGATGAGCATCGACGCCGACCTGCGCGCGGGCATCATCAGCGCCGACGAAGCGCGCGAGCGCCGCGAGAAGCTCGAGCAGGAATCGCAGATGCACGGCGCGATGGACGGCGCGATGAAGTTCGTGAAGGGCGACGCGATCGCGGGCCTCGTGATCGCGTTCATCAACATCGTCGCGGGGATCGCGGTCGGCACGCTGATGCACGGGATGGACATCGGCGAGGCGCTGCAGCGTTACGCAATCCTGACGGTCGGCGACGGGATGGCGTCGCAGATTCCGTCGCTGCTCGTGTCGATCGCGGCCGGCATCGTGACGACGCGCGTCGCGACGCGCGATGCGCGGCAGCGCCAGCTCGGCGAACAGCTCGGCGAGCAATTGGGCGCGCACCCGCGTGCGCTGCTGATCGCCGCGTTCGTGCTGACCGGTTTTCTCGTCGTGCCCGGCTTTCCGAAATGGTCGTTCGCGCTGATCGCGCTCGGCCTCGGCGCCTTCGCGTTCTCGCAGCTCAAGCGCAAGACGTCCGCGCCGAGCTTCAACCTGATTCATGTCGCGGGGCGCGTCGGCGCGGCCGACGACGGCCAGCCCGCGAAGGTGTCGCATGCGGCGGGCGTCACGTCGCTGATCGCGGTGTCGCTGTCCGACGACCTGCGCACGGGCCTGAATCTCGCGCAACTGCAGGCGGCGCTGTCGAGCGCGAAGGCGCGCGTCGACGCGGACATCGGCACGGTGTTTCCGCGCATCACGCTGAACGACGACGAGGGCGCGCCGGCCGGCACGTACCGGATCTACCTGCAGGACGTGCTTGTCGCGCACGGCGCGCTGAAGCCGGGCTGGCTGCTGTGGGACGGCGTCGCGCCGCTGCCCGAGCGCGCGGAGCGCCAGCCGGCCGAGGCGTTCGGCCCGTTCGCGACCGCGCTGTGGATCAAGCCGGACGGTGCGATGCCTGAAGGCAAATGGCTGTCGAGCGAGGGCGCGCTGGCCGCGCACGTCGAGCAGATCGTGCGCCAGCATGCGGACGAATTGCTCGGCATCCAGGAGACGCAGGCGCTCGTGCATCTGGTGCGCCGCGATCATCCGGAACTCGTGGGCGAACTGACGCGGCTCGTGCCGCTGCAGCGCGTGACCGAAGTGCTGCGCCGGCTGCTCGCCGAGCAGGTGCCGATCCGCAATTTGCGCGTGATTTTCGAGAGCCTGATCACGTGGGCGCCGAACGAGCCCGACGACGTGATCGCGCTGGTCGAACTCGTGCGCGTCGACCTGCGCCGGATGATCACCGATCGTCACGCGGGCACGGCGCGCCAGTTGCGGGTCGTGCTGTTCGAGCAGAACCTGCAGGAACGGATCGAGAGCGCGGTGATGCGCACCAAGCAGGGCAATTTCCTCGCGCTGTCGAGCGCGGTCAAGCAGGACATCGGCGAGCAGGTGCGCGCGATCGTGCAGGCCGCGCAGGCGGCCGGCTCCGGCGGCCACGGCAACGCGCCGGGCGCCGCGCGGCTCGCGGTGATGGTCGCGCTGGGTGCGCGCCGCTACGTGAAGACGATCCTGCAGCCGGTGCTGCCCGAACTCGCGGTGCTGTCGTACCAGGAAGTCGAGGAGGACGTGCAGTTGCACACGGTCGGCTGGGTGAAGAACCCGCCGGACGACGGCACGGTCGGCGCGGGCGCCGACGTGCGCGCGCCGGGAGCCGTGCAATGACGAGCTCGACGATCCTCGACCTGACGCGCCAGGCGCTGATGCTGGTGCTGCTGCTGTCGCTGCCGATCGTGCTGATCGCGACCGTCACGGGCCTCGTCGTCGCGATCCTGCAGGCCGTCACGCAGGTGCAGGACGCCAATATCGGCATCGCGGTGCGGCTGATCGCCGTGATGGTCGCGCTCGTGCTGCTGTCGGGCTGGCTCGGCGGCGAAGTGCTGCGCTTCGCGCAGCAGGCGCTGGAACGCATGTTCGTTTCTTCCACAGGAGTCCTTTGATGCGTCGACGCGTCGCCTCGATCCGGTTTCAACCGCGCAGCCTGCAACGGGCTGCGCTCGCCGTGTGCGCGACCGCGCTGCTCACGGCGTCGCTGTGCATGGCGCCCGCGCAGCATGCGCGCGCCGCGGACCTGCGCTGGCGCAACAAGCCGTTCACGATCGTCGCGAACGGCAAGAAGATCGGCGACTTCATCCGCGAGCTCGCGTCGTCGCAGGGGGTGACGGCGGTGGTCGACCCGAAGGTCGACGGTGTGATCAGCGGCCGCTTCTCCGGCACGCCGCAGCAGACGCTCGACACGATCTGCTCGACCTACGGGCTCACGTGGTACTACGACGGCTCGTTCCTGTACGTCGATCCGGCCGACCAGTCGCAGACGCAGATGATCCCGATTCCGCCGAACGCATCCGGCGAAATCGGCCGCGCGCTGCAGGCGATGCAGATTCCGGACAAGCGCTACACGCTGGTGATCAACGACCGCGCGAACAGCGTGTACGTGGCCGGCCCGCGCCGCTATGTCGAGCTGGTGCGACAGGCGGTCGGCTCGGTCGGCGATCCGTCGGCGAACGGCGCGCATGCGGACATCCGCGCGTTCCGGCTGAAATACGGCTGGGCGTCGGACTTCACGATCAACCGCTCGGGCAAGGAAGTGACGGTGCCGGGTGTCGCGACGATCCTGCGCAAGCTGTTCGGCAAGGGCGGCGGCACGACCGCGGCGCCGTCGAGCACGCCGCTCGGGCAGGCCGCGCGGCAGGTGAAGCTCGGCTCGGGGCTGACGATCGCGGTGCCGCGGCTCGATTTCCCCGATATTTCCGGCGGCCCACGGCAGGGCGGTTACGGCGGTGCGGACGGCAGCCTGGGCGGCGGATTCTCGCCGTTCTCGAACAACGGCGGCGACACGCTGCCGCAGATCGTCGCCGATCCGGCGATCAACGCGGTGATCGTGCGCGACCTGCCGGAGAACATGTACCGCTACCAGTCGCTGATCGGCCAGCTCGACGAACGGCCGCGCATCGTCGAGATCAACGTGACGATCATCGACATCAACGAGGATTCGCTCGACAGCCTCGGGATCGACTGGCGCCTGCACACGACGCACGGCGACGTGCAGATCGGCAACGGCGCGAACCCGCTGAACGGCAACACGCAGTACAACGGCGCCGGCAATCCGCCGCTCACGTTCGGCGTCGGCGCATCCGAAACCGGGTCGACCGGCACCTTCATGCCGACCGGCATCGCGCTGACCGCATCGATTGGCGGGTCGCTGCGCAATTACCTGCTCACGCGCGTGAACGCGCTCGCGCAGAAGGGCCAGGCGCAGCTGCGTTCGAAGCCGAAGGTGCTCGCGCTCGACAACACCGAGGCGATCCTCGAGAACCTCACGCAGTTCTACGTGCAGGTGCCGGGCTACCAGGATTCGTCGCTGTACAGCGTGACGACCGGCACGAGCATCAAGGTGACGCCGATGATCGTCGACGAGGCGATCCGCAATGCGGCGGCCGTCTCGGGCAATCCGCAGAGCGTGATGATGTCGATCGACATCCAGGACGGCAATATCGTGCCGGGACAGGCGGTGTCGAACGTGCCGGTGATCCAGCAGCGCAACATCGTCACCAAGACGATGATCGACGAAGGCAAGAGCCTCCTGATCGCCGGTTTCAACGACGACGAGGTGCGGCTGAACAAGAGCGGCGTGCCCTGGCTGTCCGACATCCCGCTGATCGGCAACCTGTTCAAGTACACCGACAAGTCGGGCAACCACATGGAGCGGTTCTATCTGCTGACGCCGCGCGTGGTGACGACCGCGTCGATGTATGCACCCGACGGCGCGCCCGTGAACCCCGGCGTCGACGGTCCGGCGAACCAGGAAGGGATGTCGATGTATCGCCCGCCGGACAACGACATCGCCGTCCCGCTGACGCCGAAGCCGCTGCCCGGCACGAAGTTCGGTCCGCCCGCGTTGCCGCCGCCGCCGGATGCGGCGGCGCAGCCGGCGACGACCGCAGGAGTGGTCACGCATGTCGACGAGCATCATTGATCCGCACGGCGAAGGCGCATTGCCCGGCGGCGCGGGAGGCGCAGGGGCCGGTTCGGCCGCGCTCGCGTCGCCGTGGAACCTGTGCTTCCTGAGCGGGCCGATGTACGGCCGCACGATGTCGCTCGCGCGCGGCGCGAACTGGGTCGGCACGGCGGCCGATTGCGAAGTGATCCTGCCCGATCGCGAGATCGGCGCGAAACAGGTGTGCCTGCAGGTCGGCGCGCTCGCGGTGACGGTGCAGAACCATGGCGGCGACACCGGCGCGCCGGTGCTGTTCAACGACGAGCCGCTCGGCAGCGGGCGCCGCTCGTTGACGCCGAACGACGTCGTGACGGTCGGCTCGATCCGGCTCGGCATCGCGCGGCATGCGCAGGCGAGCGTCGCGGTGCCCGACGAAACCGATGCGCCGGACGCCGCGCGCGAGGCCGCGTGGCTCGGCTGGCTCACGGGCGGGCTGCGCCGCCTCGGCAGCCGGCGGCTCGTGATCGCGCTGGTCGCGCTGTGGCTGGGCGTGCTGCTCGGCGCGCTCGGCTACGGCTTCGTCGCGTGGTCGGGGCGGCTGCCGTGGCAGCACGAATCGGTGCTCGCGCGCACGCACCGGCTGCAGCAGTTGCTGCACGCGTATCCGGAGCTGGCCGTCGCGCCGCGCGACGACGGCGTGATCGTGTCGGGCTACGTGAGCGACCCGGCCGCGCGCGAGCGCGTCGCGCAGATCGTCGCGGGCGTCGACAACGCGGCGCTGGGCAACATCTACGTGGTCAGCGATCTCGTGGCGACCGCGCAGACCTATTTCAGCGACACGGCGCTGACGGTCACGTATCTCGGGCGCGGGCGGATCGAGTTGACGGGCACGGCTGCGCGTGCGCAGATCGAGCCGCGCATCCGCAACTACATGAAGGACGCCCGCCCGGCGCTCGAGGTGGTCGATCACGTGCGCGATGCCGATGCGGCCGCGCCGCGTACGGCGACGACGCTCGGCGGCACGGCCGGCATTCCGGAGATCACGACCGTGTTCGCCGGCGACGGCGACCAGCGCTACATCGAGACGGTCGACGGCAGCCGCTATTTCGAAGGCGCGCGGTTGAAGGAGGGCGCGACCGTCGTGTCGATCGGGCCGGACGCCGTGGTGTTCGAACGCAACGGCCAGCGCATCACGATGCCGCTCGGCGGTGCGTCGGCGAGCGCGCCCGAGCAGGCGCCGGCGCCGCCCGTCGCACCGCTCGCGAGCGGCGCGGCGGCGGGCGTCGCGCAACCGGTGCCGGGGCCGACGCTGTTGCCGGGTGCGCCCGCGGCCGGTGCATCGACTGCATCGACGAAGGAGGCGGCGCATTAGCGCCGCGACGGATCAGGCGCAACGCGTTTCGCGGTGCGCGCATTACGCGACACGTCGCCGGCAGGCGGCGCGTCACGTCATCGGCGGGGCATGGGGCTGCCGCCGGCAACGCAAGTGAACTTGACGTAAAGGAGCGAAACATGACTGCCGCCGCAGGTAGCGCCACCGACACGAAGCAGGTCCAGCAACAGGCCGACGACCTGACCAAGACGCAGCTCGAACTGACCAAGATCAACTTCCAGGTTCAGCAATCGACTGCGACGTTCGAAACCAGCAACGCAGTGACCGCGCAGGAGGGGACGGCGAATGCCCAGGTTGCGCAACACCTGAGTTCCGCCGGCCGCGCGTGACGCCGGTCGCCGGCCGTGCCGCGCGACGCCGGATGCCGGGGCCGCCCGTGACGGGCGCCCGGTGCGGCGTGGGTGCGTGCCGGCCGGCCCGTTCCCGGCTCTGCCGGTCAAGGAGGACACGATCATGTCGGTAACAGGCGTAGGCGCGGCGCCGCCGGGCGCAGCCGCGCTCGCGAGCGCCGCGCAGCAAACGGGCGCGACGTCCGATCCGGCGCAGGTGCGCCAGTTCGATGCGCTGATGCAGCCGGGCGCGTCGTCGGCCGCTCCGCCGTCTTCGTCGGGCGTCGCGATGTCGCGCGCGCCGGCGGATGCGGCGCCGGCCGTGCAGATGACGCCCGCGCAGGCGAACCAGTCGTCGCTCGTCGAGCGGTTGCGCACGTACGGCAACGATCTCGACGCGCGGTACGCGAACATCGACAAGCACCGCAGCGAGATGCTGACGTCGATGGCGGACAGCCGCAGCGACCCGCTGATGACGATGGTGAAGGCGATGGATTTCCAGTGGACGGCAACCACCACGATTTCGGAATACCAGTTGAGCCTGTCGGTTGCGCAGGCGGCGAACGGCTTCACGCATACGGTGCTGAAGACGCAGGAGTGATGGCGCTCGTGCGGGCCGCAAGCGGCCTCACGCGCCCTGAAGCGGACAAACGATGACGACGATCGATTCGACGCCGCGCACGCATGCGTGGCGCAGCCGGGCGGCGCGCGCGCTGCTCGCGGGGCTGCTCGTGCTGTTGGCCGGGTGCCAGAAGGAGCTGTACTCGGGCCTGTCGGAGCGCGACGCCAACCAGATGGTCGCGGTGCTCGGCGACGCGGGCATCAGCGCGTCGAAGGACAACGATGCGCGCGACACGTCGGACCGCAACGCGTGGCTCGTGAGCGTCGCGGACGGCGACATGCAGGCGGCGCTCACGGTGCTGCAGGCGAACGGGTTGCCGAAGCCGAGCTATGCGAGCCTCGGCGAGCTGTTCCAGAAGCAGGGCCTCGTATCGACGCCGGCCGAGGAGCGCGTGCGCTACCTGTACGGCGTGTCGCAGGATCTGTCGCGCACGCTGCAGGACATCGAGGGCGTGGTGGTCGCGCGCGTGCAGGTCGTGATTCCGGAGAACGATCCGCTCGCGGACAAGATCAAGCCGTCGTCGGCCGCGGTGTACATCCGATACCGGCAGGGCGTCGACCTGCGCGCGATGGCGCCGATGGTCAAGGATCTCGTCGCGCACAGCATCGAGGGGCTGCAGTACGACAACGTGTCGCTGTTCCTGCAGCCGGCCGCCGCGCGCGCGACGCGCGTGGACGGAATCGGCAGCGCGGTGTCGGACATCCTGCGATTGCGTTCGCCGCTCGGCTGGCTCGTGTTCGCGCTGATCCTGCTGACCTGCGCGGTGATCGCGCTGTCGGCCGCCCGGCGCGGGATGTTCGGCGCGCGGCTCGCGGGCCTGCTCGGCGCGCCGCGCGGCGCGAACGGGGGCGGCGGCGCGGCCGCGCAGCAGGCAGGCGGCGGGCTGCGTACGCCGGACGGCGCGCGCGACGGCGCATGAGCGATCCGCACGCGCTGGCGGCGGGCGATGCGGCCGAGGCGGCGCTGCTGCCGTGGCTGCAGCCGCTTGCGCCGCCGCCCGCCGCGCGCGCTGCCGCGTTTCATGCGCTGGTCTGCGACTTCAACCTGCGGCCCGACCGCTATCTGCACGTGACGCGCGTGCCGGCCGAGTGGCCCGCGCGCTACCGTTCGCCGGACGCGTTCGGCGCGGCGGGCCGCAAGCTGCTCGCGCGGCATCTGCTCGACGTCCACGGCGTGGCCGACCGGCACGACTTCGCCGTGGCGAATCCGTGCGCGCGGCTCGCGCTGCTGCCGGGCGCGGCGCTCGAGCAACTGGCCGCGTATGCGGGGTTGCTGCTGCACCGCGCATGGCTGCGCGACGCGCTGGCCGGGCGGCGCATCCGCGCGGAAGTCGCGGCGCGGCTCGGCGGCGATGCGCTCGAACTCGCGCTCGAACGCGCGCCGGAATTCGGCGCGCTCGCCGAAACGCTCGAACCGTGGCGCGCCGATCCCGCCGCGCTGCCGGCCGTGATCCGCGCGCGCGGCGGCCGGCTGCTCGCGGATTTCATCGGCGTGGCCGGCGACGCGGTGGCGCGGCGCGTGCGCCTGAAATTCAACCGCGCGATCGACGACGAAGCGCCGTACTGGCTGAACCGCGCGCAGCGCGACCAGTTCGGCGAACTGATGTTCCTGTTTCTGATTCCCGAGAGGCTCGCGTCATGGGACTGGCTTTTCTGATCACGAGCGACAACCTGCAGCTGCTGTCGGAGCGCAAGGTGCTCAAGGAGCGCGAATACGCGGCGTTGCTCGACGCGTCGGCGGTGATCGCGACCGCGCATGAAGAGGCGGCGCGCATCGTCGCCGACGCGCAGCGCGAATTCGACAAGCGCCAGGCGGCCGGCTACGACGAAGGCATGCGCCGCGCGCAGCGCGAGCAGGCCGCGCAGGCGTACACGCAGGCGCTCGCCGCCACGCGCACGATGGAGACGATGAAGGACGCGATGGCCGATATCGTCGTGAAAGCCGTGCGCGCGATCGTCGGCGAGATGAGCACGCAGAAGCTGTACGAGGCCGCGCTCGCGCGGATCGCGCCGCTCGTGCGCGACGAGGCGTTCCTGATCGTGCGCGTCGCGCCCGGCCGCACGGAGGAGATGCGCGACGCGCTCGACGGCGCGTTCGCGGGGCAGTCGAACCGGCAGAAGATCCGCATCGTCGAGGACGCGCAGCTCGAACGCCACGCATGCACGGTCGAGACGCCGTCCGGGCGCATCGACGCGAGCCTCGACCTGCAGATCGACGCGTTGCGCCAGGCGATCCGCCGCGACGCGCTGAAGGGCGCCGCGCGATGAACGCGCCGCTCGACGATACTCAGCCGTTCGGCGGCGGCGACGACGACGGCGTGCCGTTCGATCGCGGCCGCCTCGTCGGCGAGCTCGACGCGGGGCTCGCGTTTTTCTCGCCGGTGTCGGTACAGGGCCGCGTCAACCACGCGGTCGGACAGATATTGAATGCGACGGGCATTCGCGCGCGGCTCGGCGAAATCTGCGAGCTGCGCACGCCGAACCAGCCGACGCTGCTCGCGGAGGTGGTCGGCTTCTCGCGGCAGACGACGCTGCTGACGCCGCTCGGCGACGTCGCGGGGCTGTCGCCGGAGACGACCGTCGTGCCGTCCGGGCGCGAGCACGTATTTCCGGTGGGCGAGGGGCTGTTCGGCCGCGTGCTCGACGGGCTCGGCCGGCCGCTCGACGATCGCGGGCCGGTGACGGGCGCCGCGTGGGTGTCGACGCAGCAGGACCCGCCGAATCCGCTCGCGCGCAAGATGATCGACACGCCGTTTCCGACGGGCGTGCGCGTGATCGACGGCTTGATGACGCTCGGCATCGGGCAGCGCGTCGGCATCTTCGCGCCGTCGGGCGTGGGCAAGAGCACGCTGCTCGGGATGATCGCGCGCGGCGCGCAGGCCGACGTGAACGTGATCGCACTGGTCGGCGAACGCGGCCGCGAGGTGCGCGAATTCATCGAGCACAGCCTGTCGCCCGAGGTGCGCGCGCGGTCGATCGTCGTCGTGTCGACGTCGGATCGCCCGGCGATGGAGCGCGTGAAATCCGCGCTGGTCGCGACCGCGATCGCCGAGCACTTCCGCGATGCGGGCAAGCGCGTGCTGCTGCTGGTCGATTCGCTGACGCGTTTCGCACGCGCGCAGCGCGAGGTCGGTCTCGCGAGCGGCGAGCCGCCGACGCGGCGCAGCTTTCCGCCGTCGACGTTCGCGGTGCTGCCGCGCCTGCTCGAACGCGCGGGGCAGGGCGCGCACGGGTCGATCACCGCGCTCTATACGGTGCTCGTCGAAGGCGACGAGGAATCGGACCCGATCGCCGAGGAAGTGCGCTCGATCCTCGACGGCCATATCGTGCTGTCGCGCAAGATCGCGCTCGCGAACCGCTATCCGGCGATCGACGTGCTCGCGAGCCTGTCGCGCGTGATGCCGCTCGTCGCGAGCCGCGCGCACCAGCATGCGGCCGCGCGCGTGCGCGAGCTGATCGCGAAATACCAGGAAATCGAGCTGCTCGTGCAGATCGGCGAGTATCGCGAAGGCAGCGACCGGCTCGGCGATCTCGCGCTGCGCGCGCGCGACGCGATCGGCGCGTTCTGCGCGCAGGCGTCGGACGAGGACGTGCGCTTCGACGCGCTGCTCGCGAAGCTGACGAAGCTGGCGAACGATCATGTCTGAAGCCGACGACCGCCTCGTGCTCGCGACGCTCGCCCGCCTCAAGCGCGTGCGCGAGATGCGCAGCCAGATCGCGCGCGTCGCCGCCGCGCGCCAGCAGGGCATTGCCGCGCAGAGCCGGCGTGCGCTGGCGGCCGCGCAGGCGCAGCTCGCACAGCAGGTCGCGGCGAAGGCGGCGATCCAGGCGCGGCTCGCCGACGACGTGCGCGAAGCGCGTGCATTGCAGAACGCGGCGGCCGATACGCGCACGTTCGACCGCCATATCGGCACCGCGAACGCGTCGGTGAGCGAGGCCGCGCACGTGCATCGCGGTCACGAGGCGACGCTCGCCGACCTGCAGCGCGCCGCGCGCAAGGCGAAGGCCGCCGAGGACAAGCTGGAGAAAGCCGGCGAGAAGGCGCTGCACGCGCGCGCCGCGCGGGTCGAGCGCGACGCTGACGAAGTCGCGGACGGCTACGCGGTGCGGCGCTTCGCGACGGGCGGCACCTGGTTGGCCGGCGCGGGCGACGCGTCGGGCCATGCGTCCTCGCCGCAGCAGGCAGCCGCCGCGTTCGATGCGGCAATGACCGAAACGGAAACGGGCTCCGATCTCGCCGCCGACGCCGAAGCCAACGCCGGCGCCGCATCCGACGATCCCGCCCCGCCCGCCGTCGCGGAGCGCCGATGCTAGATCAGGCCGCGGGCTTCAACGACGTCGCCGGCATGCTGCGGCCGCTGCTCTACGTGATGCCGCGCCTGCTGCCGATCATGTTCGTCGTGCCGGTGTTCAACGAACAGATCGTCACGGGCCTCGTGCGCAACGGGATCGCGGTCGTGATCGCCGCGTTCGTCGCGCCGACGATCGATGCCGCGCAGGTGGCCGCGCTGCCGTTCCTGATGTGGTGCGTGCTCGTCGCGAAGGAGGCGATGGTCGGCATGCTGCTCGCGGGCGCGTTCAGCGCGGTGCTGTTCGCGATCCAGGGCGTCGGCTACCTGATCGACTTCCAGACCGGCAGCGGCAGCGCCGCCTTCTTCGATCCGATGGGCGGGCACGAGGGCGGCCCGACATCGGGATTCCTGAATTTCGTCGCGATCGCGCTGTTCGTCACGGCGGGCGGGCTGCAGGTGCTCGTGCAACTGTTCGCGCAGTCGTACGCATGGTGGCCGATCGGCTCGCTCGGCCCCGATTTCTCGTCGATGCTGCAGACCTTCATCGTGCGGCAGACCGACACGATCTTCGAATGGATGGTGAAGCTCGCCGCGCCGGTCACGATCGTGCTGGTGCTCGTCGAGCTCGGCATCGGCCTGGTCGGCCGCGCGGTGCCGCAGCTCAACATCTTCGTGTTCTCTCAGCCGCTGAAGAGCGCGCTCGCGGTGCTGATGATGATCCTGTTCCTGCCGGTGGTGTACGCGTCGCTGCATTCGCTGCTGAGCCCCGACAGCGGATTGATGGCGTTGCTGCGCGCGCTGTTCGCCGCGCACGGCGGCGGCTGAGCGCGCCGGAGCCGACATGGCCGAAAAGGACCAGAAGCCGACCGCGAAACGCTTGCGCGAGGCGCGCGAGAAAGGCGACGTGCCGAAGAGCGCGGAAACGGTGTCGTCCGCGTTCTTCGTCGGCGTGTGCGTGGCGCTCGCGGTGGGCATCGGTTCGCTGTTCGCGCGACTGCAGGCGCTGTTCCGGCTCGTGTTCGACGCGGTCGGCGCGGCCGATCCGTCCGCGCGGCTCGCGGTGCTGATCGACGGCGCCGCGCGCGACTGGGCGACGCTGTCCGCGCAGATCGTCGCCGCCGGCCTGCTGGTCGGATTGCTCGCGGGCTTCGTGCAGGTGGGCGGCGTGATGGCGTGGAGCCGCCTCGTGCCGCAGTTGTCGCGGCTCAATCCGGCCGAGGGGATGAAGAACCTGTGGTCGCTGCGCAATCTCGTCAACCTCGCGAAGATGCTGCTGAAGACGGTGCTGCTCGTCGCGACGCTCGGCTGGCTGATCGTCGAATCGCTCGACCCGTCCGTGCAGTCGGGCTTCACGCGGCCGGTCTCGATCCTCGCGCTGATCGTGAAGCTGCTGATGCTGCTGTTCGGCTGGGCGGCGCTGATCTACATCGTGATGGCGCTGATCGACATCGTGCACCAGCGGCACGAGTTCAACCAGAAGATGAAGATGTCGATCGACGAAGTGCGGCGCGAGCACAAGGAGGACGAAGGCGATCCGCACATCCAGGCGAAGCGCCGCCAGCTCGCGCGCGAAGTGCAGTTCGCGTCGCTGCCCGACCGGATCGGCTATGCGTCGGTGGTCGTCTATTCGCCGCGTGTCGCCGTCGCGCTCTACTACGGCGGGATCGGCTCGCTGCCGTGGGTGCTCGCGCGCGGCGAGGGCGACGCGGCCGAGCGGATCGTGCGGCTGGCCCGCGACGCGCTGCGCCCGACACTCGCGAACGTCGGGCTCGCGCAGGCGCTGTACGAGACGACGCCCGAGAACGGCACGATCCAGCCGCAGCATTTCCGCGAGGTCGCGCAGTTGCTGAAATGGGCGACCGGCGCGGGTTGACGCGGGGGCGGTATCGCCGTCGGAATGTGGCCCTTTTTTCGATTTGCCGGTGTCACCGGGCGACTGGCTGCGGGCGACCGGCTGCGGGCGACTGGCCGATTCGATATGGCCCCGTCGCGCCGCCATGCGCACACGGCGCTTGACGTCTATTTTTTTCCGCACCCCGCCAACATTCACTGGTGAATTATTGCTGATTTATTTCTTCGTAATATGGCTCGACCGTCATGCCCGACGGCGGGCCGCGAGGTTGGGCCGCGCGTGACGGAACAGGTCAACAGGGGCAGACAAATCAATGTGCGGAATCGACGGCTTTCTGAATAGCGTCGCCTTCGATGAGGAGACAGCGCGCGGCACGCTCGCGCGAATGACGGCGAGCCTCGCGCATCGCGGGCCGGACGGGCAGGGGATCTGGGTCGACCCGGAAGCCGGCATCGCGCTCGGCCACCGGCGGCTCGCGATCGTCGACCTGTCGGTGCACGGCCGGCAGCCGATGGCTTCCGCGTGCGGCCGCTACGTCCTCGTCTTCAACGGCGAAATCTACAACCATCGCGAACTGCGCGCGGAGCTCGAACGCGCGGGGCGCGCACCGGCGTGGCGCGGCCACTCCGACAGCGAGGTGCTGATCGCGGCGATCGTCGCGTGGGGCGTCGAGGCCACGTTGCGCCGCGCGACCGGCATGTTCGCGTTCGCGCTGTGGAATCGCGCGTCGCGGGTGCTGACGCTCGCGCGCGACCGGATCGGCGAGAAGCCGCTCTACTACGGCCGGGTCGGCGACGCGCTCGTGTTCGCGTCCGAGCTGAAGGCGTTGCGCGGCTATCCGGGCTTCGACGGCGCGGTCGACCGCGACGCGCTGTGCCTGTACCTGCGTCAGTCGAGCGTGCCCGCGCCTTACACGATCTATCGCGGCATCCGCAAGCTGCCGCCCGGCACGTACATCCAGTTCGAGCATGCGCGCGACACGCCGCGCGTGCGGGCGTACTGGACGCTCGAACAGACGATCGAGGCGGGCCGCGCGCAGCCGTTCGAGGGCAGCCCCGACGAAGTCGTCGGCGAGCTCGACACGGTCCTGCGCCAGGCCGTCGCGCGGCAGATGGAAGCGGACGTGCCGCTCGGCGCGTTCCTGTCGGGCGGCATCGATTCGTCGACGATCGTCGCGCTGATGCAGGCGCAATCGGCGACGCCGGTCGACACGTTCACGATCGGCTTTCACGAGGCCGGCTACGACGAAGCCGGATACGCGAAGGCCGTCGCGCGCCATCTCGGCACGCGCCATACCGAGCTTTACGTGACGGCCGACCATGCGCTCGCCGTCGTGCCGAAGCTGCCGTCGATCTACGACGAGCCGTTCTCCGATGCGTCGCAGATCCCGACCTTTCTCGTCTCCGAGCTGACGCGCCGGCACGTGACGGTGAGCCTGTCCGGCGACGGCGGCGACGAGCTGTTCGGCGGCTATACGCGCTACTTCCTCACGCCGCGCCTGTGGCGCAAGCTGCATCGCGTGCCGGCCGTCGTGCGCGCGCGGATCGCCGCCGCGTTGCATGCGCTGCGGCCCGATCACGCGGACCAGCTCGCGGCCGTCGCGCAGGGCGCGTGGGGCGGCGGCGTGGAGACGCGCGAATCGTCGTCGCGCATCGGCGATCGCCTGCACAAGCTCGGCCATGTGATGACGGCGGAGAGCCGCATCGGGCTGTACCGGCTGCTGATGTCGTCGGTGCATCATCCCGAGCGTATCGCGTTGGCGGGGCAGGAGCCGCCGACGCCGCTCGACACGGTGTCCGCGTGGCCGGCGCATCTGAGCTTCGCCGAGCAGGCGATGGCGATCGACACGCTCACGTACTTGCCGACCGACATTCTCGCGAAGGTCGATCGGGCCGCGATGGCCGTGAGCCTCGAGACGCGCATGCCGTTCCTCGATCATCACGTCGTCGAATTCGCATGGCGCGTGCCGGCATCGGTGCGCTTGCCGGAGGGGCAGCCGAAGGCGCTGCTGCGCCGGCTGCTCGACCGGTACGTGCCGTCCGCGCTGATCGACCGGCCGAAGCAGGGCTTCTGCGCGCCCGTCGACCACTGGCTGCGCGGCGCGCTGCGCGACTGGGCCGAGGCGCTGCTGCATCCGTCGCGCTTGCGCGACGAAGGCTTCTTCGATGCGGCGGCGGTCGAGCGGCTGTGGCGCCAGCACCAGACGGGCCGGATGAACTGGCAGCACCCGTTGTGGACGGTGCTGATGTTCCAGGCGTGGCTGGAGGCGCAGCGCGCGGGGTGACGGCAGGCTCGCGCCCGCCGCACGCGGTGTGCGGCGGGCCGACCCTCATCCGACCACCAGCGGCGTGCCGATCGGCAGGTGCGCGGGATCGCGCGCGGCCGACGGATTGAGCTGCAGGATCTCGTTGAGCGCACGCGCATCCTGTTCGCCGCGCGTCATCGCCTGCTGGTCGGCACGCGACACGTGCGCGGCGTCGAGCAGCGACTGGCGATGCCGGTCCGCGATCACCCACAGCGAATCGCCGTCGACGACGATATAGGGCTGCGCGGCGCTCGACGGCGACGGCGGGGGCGACGGCGTACCCGGCGGCGACGGTTGCGGCTGGGACGGCGTGGCGCTCGGCGACGGCGACGGCGATGGCGACGCGCTCGGGGACGCACTCGGCGAAGCACTCGACGATGCGCCCGGTGCGACGTTCGACTGCGATGATCCGCCGCCGAAAAGCCAGTCGAAGAACCCGCCGATCACGGGCGCGATGCCGACCGCGAACTTGTAGCCGAATGCGGCGACCGGGATCATGACCACCGCAGTCGGGATCCGCTTGACGAAAGGCGTCGCGTTCGGGAAGTGCGTATTGAGCCGGCCGGCGAGCAGCAACGAGGTCATGGTGCCGGTCGCGATGGCGACACTGTGCTCGCCCTGCTGCCATTGGGACACGGTGGAGAGTCCGCCGAGCGCGACCGACGCGAAGTCGCCCGCCGAATCGAGCAGGCGCACGACGCGGCTGCGTTTGTCCGCGTTCACGCGTCGCGACACCATCAGGAGCGACGTACCGGCGTAGGCGGTGCCGATCACGCCGCTGGCAATGGCCGTCCAGCCCAGCGTGACGTCGAAACCCGTGAGCGGGTGCGTGGGATAGAAGGTCTTGAGGATGCCGGTCGCGACCGTCGCAACCGACGCGACCGTCATGCCCGCGCGCGCCGTGATGCCCAGCCCGCTGCGTGGATTGCCCGCGTGCAGTTGCTGCAGCGACGTGCCGCCGACGAACCCCTGCATTTGCGTGAGCACGTCCTCGGCGAGCGCGGTGATGTTCGTCTTCGCGTCGTCGAAGCTCATCGTCCCCTGCTGGTATTGCTCGACGTATTGCGCCGCCTTCGCCTGCGCATGGCGTACCGCGGACTTCAGTTGAGCGAGTCGATGCGGACCGTAGTCGTGCGTCGTGGAGTTGAACTGGCGCTCGAGCGTCGCGCCGAGGCTCGTGATGGCTGCCACCGCCGCCCTCGGGTCGCCCGACTGCAGGCTGCGGATGGCGCCTTGGTGCATGACCTGGAACACGCGTCCGACGCGCGACACCAGCAGAAGCGACGACGACGCATTGCCCAGCCCGGTCGTATCGAGCTGATGGAACCCGAGGCCGATTCCGGTCGACAGGCCGACGACGGCCCCGCCCGCGAGCCATGCGTTCCGCAGGTCCGAGCGGGCTTTCGACAATCGGTGCACGCGCAGCGCGTTGATCCGTGCGCTGGCCTCGTCCATCGTGGCGCTCGGCATATCGGGCTGCGCGATGGCCTTGCGCGCGTCGCCGATCGGCAGCGACGCGTCGTACTGCAGCGCTTTCTGGCCGGTGACGTCGTTCCAGTACACGCGGCTGTCGGCCGCCGATACCGATGCGAGCGACGGTCGCCCGGCCACGCCGCCGCCATGGCTGTCGAGCCATTTCCTGCCGGCCTCGTGGGCGAGCCTGGCGAGCCGGTTGTGGGGCGCCTTGCTGTTCCATTGCGCTTGTGACGTCTCGTTCGTCGCCCGGCGAGCCTGATTCAGCAGTGTCGACGTGTTGCCTTCGTACAGCGCGTCGCGTAATGCCACGATCTCGGCGTCGGACATCTTGTGCGTCTTTTTCGCGATGCGCTCGATTTCCGAGAACAGGAATCGCTGCTGGTTCGCGAAATCCTGCATGCCGACCGGTTCGAACACACGCGTCAGCGCATCGCCGCCATGCAGTCTCGCGAATTTTTCAGGGGCGTTTTTTCCGTAGTCGGCGATCTTCGCCGCCAGCGCGCGTGTCAGGTCCGCATTCGCGATGAAGTCGTCGCCGTGCGTGCCCCATGACAGGCCGACATGCACCCAGTCGAGCTGCTTGCGGCTCAGGATCGCGTCGAGCAACGCGACGTGGCCTTCGCCCGGCACCGGTTCGAGCACGGCGTCCGAACCGTGGAAGGTCAGCAGCACGAGCGGCGACGGCTTGCCGCCGTTCTGCGCCGCCCATGTTTCGAGCGCCTCGCCGATGCGCCGCATTTCCGCGTAGCCGTCGTTCGTGCCGGCCATCGCATGGCCGTCTTCCAGCGACACGCGGGGCCGCGACGGTGCGGCTTCGATGCGCAGCAGGAAGCCGTATTCCGAGGCCGCCGTGAGCCACTTGTGCAAGTGGGCGAGATCGTCGAGTTCGAGCGTGTGCTGCGTGCCGTTGGCGTCCGTGCGCGTGAGCGTCGCCGTATCGTCGTCGTAGCGCGCGCCGGACGGATCGCCGAAGCGTTTGGCGCGCTGGATGAACCCCGGATCCTGCAGCGCGCCCATCGCGGCGGCGAGCGAATACGGGTCGACCTGCAGCGCGACGGCCGGCAGCGCGCCGCCATACCGCTTGATGTAGCGCTTCATCTGCTCGGGATCGTCGCGCAGCGAGAACGAGCGCGACATCGGGACGAAGCGGTCGGCGAGATCGGTCAGCCTGGCCTGCGTGGCCAGCTTCACGTATTGCCTGATCAGCTTTCTGTCCGTGCTGCGCGCCGCGCCGATCCAGTGCGCGCCCCGCATGAACAGGTTGTGCCGGGCGGGGACGCGGGTGAAAGCGCCGTGCGGGTGCAGGCTCGATGCCTCGCGCCACATGTGCAGCGTCCCGAAGATCTTCTTCGCCAGTACGGCATCGGCGAGGATGGCCTTCGGCGCGTCGGTGAACGTGAGGCCGTTGCCTTCCTTGCGCCCCACGTCGCGCTTGCCCCATTCGGTGAGGCGCTCGAGCGTCGACGCGAAATCGGCGATCTTCGCGTTGCCGTAGCGCGTGACCGATTCGACGATCGCGCCCGATACGTACGCAGGCTGGAACGGCTTGAGCGCGATCGGTTTCGGGGGCGGCGCGGCGGGCGGCGTGGCCGGCGCGACGGCGGCCGGCTGCGTTCGCTGGGTGCCGCGCGCGGCCTGCTTGCCTTTGCGACCTTTTCGGCCGGCCTTGCCGCGTTTGCCCGCTTGCGTGCCGGTGCCGCCTTGGCTCGCGGCGGGCGGGGACGCCGCCGCTGCGGCCGGCTGCGCGGCTTGCAGCGCGGCCGCCTTGAGCGCGGCCGCGCGCGGCTCGAATACGTCGGGGGCGAGCCTGGAAAGCAGGAAATGCTGATTGCCGCCATACGGCCCGCGGCCGATCGTCGCCCGCTCCAGCGGCAGGCCGGGATTGTCCGGGTCGCGGAACTGGCCGACGTCGTCGTACCAGCGCACCGTGCCGTTCTCGACCGCGATGAGGCCGGTCAGCGACCCGGTCAGCACATCGGTGACCGTGCCTTCGTGGTCGTACACGTACACGTAGTGCCCGTCGGGAATCTTGCCCATCTCGAGCGCGCGTTTCAGCTCGTCGGCGTGGTGCGCGTTGAAGTCGAGCGCGCCGTCCGCCGTCGTCGGGAGGATGTCGGGCAGGTCCGCCTCGGCTGCCGCGCGGTTCTGGCGCCGCAGCGACGGATGCATGTTCCCGAGCGCGCGCTGCACGGACACGTCCGGCTTCGACAGCGGCGCCTTCGGCTTGCCGATCGGGCGGCGCATCTTGGCCGGCGCGAAGCCGCCATAGCTTTCGACGACGTCGTGCGCGACCTTCGCGACGACGAACTGCACGCCGCGGCGACCGTCGGGCAACGCCCAGCAGCGGCGCCGGAACGCGGCGGCGAGCTCGCGCGATTCGATCGTGGCATCGCCGAGCGACGTCTTTTCGACGTACGTCCATTTCCCGGCGCCATCGCGCGTCGCGTAGCCGAGCACCTTGCCGGTCTTGCGTTCGACCGCATAGACCGTCGTTCCCGGGCCGGGATCGTGTCGCGCCGCCGGTTTCGGTCGCAGGAAGCGCGGCGCGCTGTCGAGCTCGTGCACGTTTGCGACGACCTCCGCGTCGACGCCCGTGTCCGACGGCTCGACATCCCATGCGCGGCGTTCGCCGAAATACGCGTCGACGCGCGCGGCGCCGCCAAACTTGTGCAACTCGGCGAGCGTGACGGGCGACACGTAGTAATCGTAATTCCCGCGGCTCGCGGCGCCTTTGTCCTTCAGTGAGAGAAACGCGTCCTGCAACAGGTGCGGATCGATATCGGCCGATGCCGCGTTCTTGTCGACGAACTTGCCCTGTGCGTTGGTCCGGAAGTTCGCGATGAATTCGGGCAGCGGATGGATCGCGTCGCGCCGGTCGGCGGGGCGGTCGGTGCGCAGCGCGATCAGCACGTGCGCGTCGGTGCCGAATGCTGCCTTCATCGCGTCGATGCTGTCGAGCTGGTCGCCGTCGACGCGCAACAGGTCGCGCTTGCCGTGCGACGCGAGCAGATCGAGCGCGCGCTGTTCGCGCTTGGCGGCCTTGCGGGCGGCGAGCCCGCGTGCCGGCCGAGGCGCCGGCGAGGCTGGCGCGGCCATTTCGCGCGGCACGCCGCCGGCCTGCATGTGCGCGATCTGGCTCGCGTAGTAGTCGCGGTAGGTCGCGTAGCCGGGCACCGACGGCTCGGCGTCGCCGAACGCGTCCGCGAGCCGGCGCAGGCCGGCTTCGTCGCCGGGCATCACGCGGTCGGCTTCGCGCGCGATCGCGTCGGGCAGGATGACGTCCTTCGAGATGTCGATGCCCATGTCGTCGATGAGCGCGCGGCGTACCGCGAACGCGTTCGCCTGCGCACGCGCTTCGGCCATCAGCGCACGATCGACCAGCGTGTCGCCGGGTGCGCCGTCGAGCAGCAGGCGTCCGGCGATCGCATCGACCGCATGCTGCGCCTCGTGCGCGAGCGCGTACACGAGCGTACCGGTGTGGCGCATCCGGCCGTCGAGCACGATGCGCTGCCGGTCCGTATCGATCCGGCTGCCGCGCCCGGGCCGGCCGACCACGACTTTCCAGCCGGCGGCCTGCGCCTGAGCGAGCTGTCCGCTCAGCAGCGTCGAGCGGTCGACGAGCGCGAGCGCTTCCTTCGACAGCGGCGCGCCGCCGAACCGCATCCGGATCCGCGTGATGATGGACGGCTTCTGAACGAACGCGTCGGGCGGCAGCGTGTCGGCGATGATCGGGCGCGCGATCGCGATGTCGCCTTGTTCGAGGCCGTGCGTGAGCAGCCGTTCGAGTTCGGTGAGTTTCTCGAGCGTGCGCAGGTGTTCGATCGGGTCGCGCGAGACCGGGCCGGGATCGCTCAGCAGGAAGTCGCCCTGGCGCGTGAAGATGCCCTGAAGGTCGAACGCGATGCCCTCGCGTTCGACGACCGCACGAATAGTCCGGACGTGTTCCAGGGCGGCCCGCGTGACGACGCGCGGCAGCGCGCCGGTCGCGGCCATCGTGTGCGTATGCAGGACGCCGAGCGGGCGATACAGCACGCCGACGCGGCCGAGCACCGAGAACGGGCCGCTCATCGTGACCGTCTGCAATCCGTACGAACGCAGATCGTCGAGCGCGAGCCGTTCGTCGACCGCCGCACGCACGTGACCGGATTCCGGGTGGGTGTGGCGATCGTAGATGCCGAGCGCGGCGTCGTCGCCGAGCGCGAATACGGTTTTTTCGCCGCCGGCGCCGAGCAGTTCGCCGGCTTCGTGCGCGACGTCGACACGCGCGTTGCGGTCGCCGTGCGCATAGACGCCGAGCGGGTCGGCGTTCAGCGGGCCGAGATCGTGCGGCGCGGCAGGCGCCGGATCGAGGCGATGGAACGTGCCGGTATCGAGCAGCGCGCCGTGCGCGCCAACCGCTTCCGCGGGCGCGGCATACACGGGCCGTTGCCACAGGTTCGCGAGCCGCGCCGCATGCGCGGCGCCGTCGTGCATCGCGGCGAGCACGATCGCATAACCTTCCTGCACCACGAACGGCGGCGCCATCTCGAGCAGGTATTCGTGCGCGCTGACCGGCCGGCCGTCGACGAGCAGAGTGCCGTCCGCGCGCGTGTCGGCGTGCAGCACGACCACGCGGCGCCCGGGGTCGATCGTGAAATGACGCGTGCGCGCGGCGGCCAGCTCGGCGGCATCGGGGCGCTCGCCCGCGCGGTACGGCGACGCGATTTCGGCATGCGCGCGACTCCAGGCGACGCGCGCATCGAAGCGGGCGACGCCGCGCGATGCGGTGCCGGTTTCGTCCATCCGCGGCGCGGGCATCCGGCGCGGCATGCCGCCGCGCCCCTTCTGGCGCGACCACGCGTCGTTGTAGAACGCGCGATAGGTCGCGCCGTCCGCCCCCGACGTGTGCACGTCGCCCAGCGTGCTCGCCAGTCGGTCGACCGTGCCTGCGTAGTCGTGCGACCGCCCGCGCCAGTTCGCGCCTTCGCGCGCGATTGCGTCCGGGTGAGCGAGGTGCGCGGCAATGTCGGTGCCGCTGGCCAGCCTGATTTCGTAGCGGGCCTCGAACGCGCTGATCTGCGCGCGCGCCTCGGCCTCGAGCGCCTTGCGCGTGAAGCCGCCGCGCTGCCCGGAGTCGTGGTCCAGCACGCCGGCCATCGCTTCGACGGCCTTGCGCGATTCGCGCGCGAGCACGTACGTGATGCTGCCGGCATCGCGGAGGCCGCCGTCGATCGTCACGCGGCGCTTGCGCGTATCGACGTGGCTGCCGCGGCCGCGTTTGCCGATCGTCACGCGCCAGCCGGCGTCCTGCAGCATGCGCAACTGCGTCGCGAGCGTGCCCGACTGCATCGCAAGCGCCTGTACGGCTTCCGGCAGCGGCGCGCCGCCCAGCCGCATCTGCATCCGCGTGATCCAGCCGGGATGCGGGGTGGCGTAATCGGGTGTCGCGGTGCCGGGCGTTTCCGCGGGCGCGGCGCGGGCCGGATCGTCGGTCGGCACGGGCGGGCGTTCGTCACCGGCATGCGTGCGGGCGGTCTTGCCGCCGGTGGCTTCGGCGCTCGTCTCGTCGCCGCGGGATGCGGCGGACGTCCCGCGCTCCGCTGCGGGTCGGGCCGCTGCTTCGGCAACGGCGGGGTGGTCCGGTTTGACCACCACGAGCACGCGGTTCGGCGCGCTGAATATGCCGTCGTGCGCGGTGACGGGTTCGGGCGTGGCGACCGCGCGCGGCATCGCCGGCTCGTTCGGGCCGCGCTTGCCCGCGAGCACGATCAGCGTTTCGTCGGGCGCCGCGGGGCGCGACGGCGCCGGCGATGCTTCTTCAGTCACGGCGGCTCCGGAAGGGCCGTTTTCCATCGCCACCGCTTCCGGTTCCGGGTCGAAACGCAGCACCCGCGCATCGGCGCGCAACTGGCCATCGGCGCCGAATGCGTCGGGCGCGGCCGCATAGACGGGTTTCTGCCAGCGGTTCGCCAGCTCGGGCGCAAGTGCCGCGTCGTGCTCGCCGGCGACGACGATCACGGGCTCGTCGAGTGCCTGCGGACTCGGGGCGGGCGTGCCCGGATCGCGGCTCGCGCCATTTCGCACGAGATAGACCGTGCGCTCGCCGACCTGCATCGGCTCGACGCTCGGCCCGCGCGGCACCGCGATGCCGGCCGGGTCGGACGTCGCCGGCCGCGTGGCGGGCGCTGCGTCCGTCAGGTCGACGACCCGTACATCGACGCGCGGCGGCGTGCCGTCCGGCTTCGTGCGCGTGCCGGCGCCGGCCGGTTCGTCGCTCTCGGCGGCGCGTGCAGCGGCGCCACGGGTGGCCGTCGTGCGGTCCGCGTCGATGTCGTCGTGCTGCCGGTCGGCCTGCGCGCGCGCCTCGCTCGTGCGCTGCGTACTGTGGGCATCGTGGGCCGCATTCGCGCTTTCACCTTCGGCGGCGGCCTGCTGGACGCGGCGTGCCTCCCTTGCCGCGGCGTCGCGCAACTGGCGGTGCAGGTCCTTGCCCTGATCGATGACCTCGTCCAGCCTGTCGAGCCGCGATTTCGCGACGATGTTCGACGTCGTGCCGATGGCGCCGTCCGGGCCGAACGTCAGGCGTTCGCCGGTGTCCGTGACGCTGTCGACCCGCGTGCCGTGAGTCCACGCCTTCGGTGAAGCCGACACGACGGACAGCGTGCCGTCCTGGCCGAGCACCACCGACTTGCCGGGCGGCAACCGCTTCGCCGACGTCTTGTCGAGCACGCGGATCGGCTGGTCTTCGTAGGTCAGCACCTTGTCGCCGACCATCAGTACGCCGTCGGGCGCGACCTTCACGGCCTCGCTGTCGAGCGTCGCACGTGTGCGGTCGGCCGACAGCGACGCGGCGCCGTCCTTGTTCAGGATTTGCCCGATCGTCCGGTCGTCGATCTTGACGACGTTGCCATCCGTCGTGTGCGCGGCGATCGGTCGTCCGGTGCGGGTGCGGATGCCCGTGACCGCGCGTTGCTTGGCCGCCCCCGCACCCATCAGCGCGGTGTTGATGACGCCGGATTCGAACGCTTCGCCGGCCGCCTTCGTATTGCCTTGCCACAGGTCGACGCCGGATTCGACGAACGCCTCGCCGGCGCCGGCGACACCGGTCGCGAACGCCGTCCGTTCCGCACCCTTGGCGATGACCGACGCGACCTTCGTCGTGACCGCGCGCTCGAACAGCTTCGTGCCCGCGAGTTTCGCGGCGCCACCGGCGGCCATCGGCACGAGATTGATGTAGTCGGCGCGGGCGCCGGCGTCGAATGGGCTGATGCTCTGGTCGTGCTGGACACGGTTGGCGAGATCGAGGCCCGCCTTCGTCATCGCGGAACCGATCGCCGTGTAGGTCATCCCCGCGCCGATGATGTTCAGCGGCACGCCGATCGCCGCGCCGATCACCGTGCCGTCGAGCGCCGTGCCGATCACCTCGAGCGCCATTCCGCCGAGCAGCATCCCCATGTTGACGCCGGTGCCCGTGAAGAAATTCAGCACGGAGTCGAACGTACTGTCGTTGTGCGCGGCCTTCGACACGAGCTGCGGCGCGCCGTTCTCGTCGTGGCCGGTCAGGATGTCGACGGTGCCGTCCGACGACAGCTGATTGCTGTCGAGATAATCGTCGATGCTGTCGTAGTTGCCGGCCGATTCGTCGATGTAGTGCGTTTTGCCGTCCTTGCCCGTTACCTTGAACAGCGCGCTCGTCGTCGTCCCGGTTTCCTTCGCGGCATACACCATCGGCAGCACGCTGATCTGCGTGTCCTTGCCGCCGCCGACCGACAGCAGCTTGTCGCGCACGGCGTCGATGACCGACAGCTTGTCCTTGTCGACGAAGCGCGCAGTCGAATCCTCGGCAGCCGAGACGGATGGCGACGAAGCATCGGCCGGCACGTCCGGCTGTTGCCCGAGCGCGATGCCGATCAGGTTGCGCTGCCGATTCTCGCCGAGCGAGCCGAACGCGATCGTGCCGCCGTTCCCGGTGCTCAGGCTGGCCGCGTCGAGCATCGAATTCGACATTTCGGTGCGATGCGCTTCGTAGAAGTCATGCATCGCCTTCTTGTAGTCGTCGGCCGCGTCGGATTTCTCGTCGACATAGCGCAGCCGCTCCTCGAGGCCCGCGTCGAACCGGTCGAGCAGAACCTGCTGGCGCGACGTGTCGCGCAGCAACTGCAGTTGCGGAAGGGCGTTCTCCGCCTTCGTGACGGCGTCCCGCGCGTCGTTCAGCTCGGATTGGTACGGGTTCGGGCGATACGACGGCGCCGGCATCACGTCGCCGTCCGGCAACGTGCGCAGCCGCAACGGCGGCGGGTTGGCGGCGGCCCATTCGTCGTACTGCTTCTGCTTGGCGGCGAGTGCACGCTTTGCCTGATCGACGTCGTCCTGCGCGTTGCTCAGTGCGACGTCGGCTGCACGCGAATTGACGTCGTCCGACAGCCGGTTGCTGGCCATCCTCAGCGCGCCGGCGACCACCTGCAGGCGTGTGGCGTCGATCTGCGTCGGGCCGTTCGCCGCAGCCGGCAGCGGCATCGTCGATCGCGACGGGTCGGTCAGCGACAGGATCGGCGCTGACGATGCGGCATGCCTGCCGGTCGGTACGGGCGCCGCGAAGGCCGTGGGCAGCGACGGGCTCGCGCCCGGCGCGGCACCCGCGGCCGTCGACAGCGACGAAAAGGGCGCCGGCGGTGCGGCGGTCGACGTCAGTTGCGGCGGTTGCTGGAAAAACGGCTTCAGCAGCGGCTGCTGCGCCTTCACCTGCGCGCTGATCTTCGACGCCTGATCGTCGTACTGCTGCGCGAGCGTCGCACCGTACGCGGCGACGAAGCCGTCGTGCGCGATGCTCGCCTGCTGTTTCGCCTTGTAGAGCTTCGTGTACGCGGCGGTGAGATCGAGATCGACCTTCGCGTCGACGGGCGGCAGATGCGGCGGCCGCGGGTTGTCCTTGTGCCACTTGTCGGACGCCTGCTGGGCGAGCGCACAGTCGTCCTGTGCGCCGTCGACCCGTTGCTGCGCGGCCAGCATCTGCAGATAGCCGCCGCTCGTGTTCGCGGCCGTCTGCGCGCGCTTGAGCGCGGCGTTCGCGTCCGAAGCCGAGTTCGGCGCGACGATCACCGTCCCCTGCTTGCCGGCGACCACGTCGAATTTCTGCTGTGCCTGCGCGAGTGCGATGGCGTCGTTGGCCGCGGCGAGCGCCGCGTTCGTGAGGTTCGCCGATTTTGCCGCGGCCGTGACGTCCTTTTGCGCGGCTTCCGGCGATTCGGGCGCCTCCGGCAGGTTCACCTGCAGATCCTGATCCGCCAACGCCCTGTTCAGCCGGCCGATCCCGGCGTCGAGTGCCGCCTTGTAGTCGGGATCGACGAGATACGATCGGAGCTGCGTACGGGCGAGGTACGCGTTCGACAGATCGGAAAAGTATTTCGCGGTACCGGCAGCCGCTTGCGCGTCGGCGTTTTTCCAGTCGTCGTAGCGCTTCGACTGCTCCGCGTTCTTGCAGTCGCCCGGCTTCGGTATCCAGTTCGGGTCGTTCGCGTGGTCGGGAAACGCGGCCTGCAGCGCCTTGAGCTTGTCGTTGGCCGCGTTCTGCGCGTCGCCCGGGTTCGTCACCTTGCCGTCGTCGTCGATCTGGATGCCGGACGGCTTGTCGGCGTCGGCCTGTTCGCGATACAGGATCGTGTAGCCGGCGTCGGTCGTCACGTTCAGCTCGCGCTGGGCGGTGTCGGCCGCCGTGCGCGCTTTCGCATAATCGGCCTGCGCGGCCTTGCGGGCCTCCGGCGTCGATTCGGGATCGCGGTTGACCACGTGCAGCACGTTCTGCGCGCCCTGCAGCGATTTAGACGCGTCGTCGTATTTCGTCTGCGCGTCCTGGATGGCCTGCCGTACCGCTTGCGTCGTCTTGTTCTCGACGGTGATGTCGGGCGGCGGCGCCGTGTATTGCGCGGCCATGCGCTGCATCAGCGACGTCGCGTCGGCGATCTCCGCGTTGGTCGGCTTCGACGGGTCGGTGGCCAACGACGCATTGACGGGAATCGGCGGAGCGGTGACCGGGTTCGCCGGGCCGGCTGCCGGATCGTCCTGTTTCGGTGGCGGCGGAGGAGGAGCAACGACAGGATTCAGCGTTTCCGACAGGAAGCGCTGCCAGTTGACGCCCAGTCCCAGTCCGTCGATCAACAGCATGCTCGTCTCCGTTGAGCCGCGCGATGCGCGGAGCACTCGGCGCACGGTACGTCGCGCCGTCAGCTTTCAAGTGTAAGGAGACGCCTCGCGGCTGGCATGCCTCTGTTTCGTAGCGTGGCGGCGCGGTCGGGAGGCGTGCGCAACGCGTGCTACGAGGCGCGCACGGCGCGGCGTTCGATCAGCGCACGGCGGCCAGCGCCGCAGGTCGTCACTGATCGAGACACCGCACGCAGAGCCGCTTCGCCTGGTTTGCCGGCAGCCCGCGGCACATCATCAGCACCGGGCGCGCATGGCACGACGGCGCATCCGCGGACGCGGCGGCCGACGGCAGGCGGCGCGCGCGTTCGGGCGGCGTCGCGGCGGCCGCGGCCATGCGCCGCTGGCGCGCGGGCGGCGGCGTGTCGGTCACGACGGGAATCGGCTCGATGCCGCCTTCGCGCGCATTGCGCTGCGCGCTCGCGACGACGCGGCTCACGTAGCCGCTCGAAAAACCGGTCGTGAAGTTGCCGCTGTAGTAGCACGACAGCGCCGCGCGCAACGCGGCCTGCGTGGCGCGGCCGGTGCCCGACGAGCGCGCGAAGCATTCGGTCAGGATCGCGCCGCCGGCCTGCAGGTTGCGGCACGGCTCGAACATCGTCGCTTCGTCGAGCCCGTATTTCGCGAAATTGCGTTCGTTCACCTGCGCGAGGCCCACGCTGTAGCTGAAGCCGCGCGACGACAGCTCGCGCGCGGTCGCGCGCGCCTCGTCGAGCGAGGCGGGCTGGCGCGTCAGGTGCCCGCCGACCACGCCGATCGCGTACGGATTGAAACCCGACTCGGTGCGCACGAGCGCGGCGAGCGTCGCGGGATCGACGTTCGGCGCGCAGGCGCGCGCCAGTTGCGCGAAACCGGCGCCGCCGCCGGCCGCCTGCGCGACGCGCGCCGGCAGGCACGCGAGCGCGAGCATGGCCAGCGCGCACAGGCAGGCGGCGGCGGTTCGCAGGCGGCGCGCGTTCATCCCGCCCCCGCGACGCGGTACGACAGCACGAGCCCGTGCACGAGCAGCGCCCAGCCGTCGAGCGCGACGAACAGCAGCAGCTTGAACGGCACCGAGATCGTCGTCGGCGAGATCATCTGCATCCCGAGCGCCAGCAGGATGTTCGCGACCAGCAGATCGACGACGATGAACACGATGTAGATCACGAAGCCGATCTGGAACGCCTTCGTCAGCTCGGCGAGCGTGAAGCTCGGCACCAGCACGAGCAGGTCGTCGTCCTTGATGCCGTCCGCGCGGTTCTTCGGCCAGACCGACGTCGCGGTGCGCACGAAGAATTCGCGGTCGCGCTGGCGCGTATGCGATACCAGGAAATCCTTGATCGGCGGCAGCGCCGCATCGGCGAGCGCGCCGATGTCCGAGGTCGACAATTGCCCCGACGCATCGAAGTGGCGCGCCTGCAGCGCGTCGCGGATCGACATCCCGACGGGCGCCATGATGAACAGCGACAGGATCAGCGCGATGCCGTTCAGCACGAGGTTCGGCGGCACCTGCTGGATCCCGAGCGCGGAGCGCAGCAGGCCGAGCACGACCACCAGCTTCGTGTAGCTCGTCACCATCAGCGCCGCGAACGGCGCGATGCCGAGCGCGGCGATCACCGCGATCAGCGCGACCGGATTCGGCAGATTGCCCATCGTTCAGCGCTCGCGCGGCGCGGGTTGCGTCAGCGTGACGACGCGTACGCCGAGCTTCTGGCCGACCGCGATCAGATGGCCGGTGCCGATCAGCATCCCGTTCGCGACGAGATGGATCACGCTCTGGTTGATCCCTTGCTGCAGCTCGATCACGGCGCCCGGCTGCAGCGCGCTCAGCTCGCCGAGCGGCATCGACGTGGGCGGCAGCTCGAAGCGCAGATCGACGGCGAGGCCGTCGAGCGAGCGCGGCGCGTCGGCGGCCGGCGCGTCGTGCGTCGTCGGCGGCGAGTCGGTGCGGGTCGGTTCCAAAGGCATCTCCCTGATTCGTTCGACGGTCAGCCGGTTGCCCGACGGCCGTCCGGTGATTTCCCACGCCGGCGCGGCCGGCAGACGCGCGACGCACAGCAGGTTCTGCTCGTGCGCCTGCCAGCGCTCGATCGCGATGATGTCGCCGCCGACGACATCGGCCAGCTCGGCCGTCGTCAGCTCGGTACGGCCGATCTCGAACACGAGCGGCACGGGCAGGCTCGCGTAGGCCGCGCGCGCGTCGGCGGGCGCGGCCGGCGCGGTCACGAAGAACACGGCCAGCGCATCCGGCGCGTCGAACAGCAGCGCGCCGTGGCAGCGCCACGCGGCGTCGGCGCGCCGCAGCTCGAACCGCAGCGCGGCCGGCGATGCGTGCGAGGCCGGGGCGCCGTCCGGCGGCGGCAGCAGTTCCACGCGCTGCCGCGTCGCGGCCTGCAGCACCGCCGCGAGCGGCGCGCACAGGTCGGCGAGCAGCGCCGCGCGGATCACGGCCGGGACCGCCGGGTCGGCGGCATCGCCGAGCCATTCGGTTTCCGCGACCGGGTCGATCCACAGCGTGCCGGCCGCCGGGCCGACGACGAACCGGTACGCGTGCGCATCGGCGGCCGGCTCGGCGTCGACGCGCCAGCGCACCTCGTACGCATGCTCGCCGAGCGTGACCGGGACGGCGCCGGTCGCACAGTACGCATGCGACAGCCCGCGCGCGGCGGCGGCGGACAGGCGCGGCAGATAGGGCGACGCGTCGAGCGCGACCGCGGCCGGCGCGGCGGCGGGCGGCGGGGAAGCGGCGGGCATGGCCCGGTTCGCGGCGTCGCCGGCGTCGGCATTCGTCAGGAACAGCGCAGGCACGGCGGGATCGGGGCGGATTCGGCGTTGGTTCGACGGATTGTTCTGGGGCCGGCGGCGCCGAGGGGCGCGCGGCTGCTGCGTCGATTGTAGGGACGGCGATGGCCGCGTGCCGCGCCGGAATCCGTAGTCGCGACCATCGCGCGAAGACGGCGCGAGCGGGGCGCTACGAAGCGCGACGAACGACGGCGGACGGCGGTGGAGCGCGATGAAGCGGGCGGCGCCGCGGCGGGCGCTCAAAAGCAACCGCCGCCCGGAGGCGGCGGTTGGGGTGCGACCGGCTGGCGGGCCGGGCGGCGTGCAGGCCGCGTCCGGCCGGCCGGTCGCGAGGGGCTGCGAATCCGCGCGGCGCGGTGGGATGAAGCGTTGCTGGCGTGCCGCGATCGAGCGGCGCGCGGATGACGCGTCAAGCGTAGTCGGCGGCCATCGACGGTTGCGGCGCCGTGCGCTGCATCGGCGCCGCGTCGTGACGTTCGACGTGCGTCATCGCCGCACCGAACAGCACCAGGCGATAGCCGACCGCGTAGATCGGGATGATCCGCAGATTCTTGTCGTGTTCGAGCTGCAGCTTCGAACGGATCCGCGAGATATGGGTGTCGAGCGTGCGCGACGACACGCCGAGCTCGCGGCCCCACACGGCCTCCTGGATTGCCTGCCGCGGCACGATCTTGTTCATGTTGTCGAGCAGGAATTCGACGACGTCGAATTCGCGCGGCGTCACGTCCACGACCTTGTTGTCGATTTCGATCGTGCGGCGCACGAAGTTGATTTTTATATTGTCGATGTACAGGTATTTGCAATCCATGGTGGCCCTCGCATGTCCGTAAAGGAGTGTTTGCGGGCCTTGTGCTGCAACTTCCGGGCCAGGGGCGGATCGTCAGACGGTAATAACGGGCGGTCGCGGCGCGGAAGGCGCGGCAGCCTTGAATTTAAAAGAATTTTTAACGGGAAGCCGCTGGGCGATCGATGAAGGGGACGGAATGGCGCTGAAGGATTGTTACGTAGCATCGCGTCGCGACGTTACGGGCGTTACGTCCGACGTAACGTGGCGGAGACGCCGGTGACACGCGCTCGACCGAGGTGGGCGGCGGGCTTCGGAAACCCGACATGGAACCCTACATGGAAGCCTACATGTGACAATGAAAATTCAATATAAATCAGTGACATAAGTGACTATAATTGCCGACATCGAACCCTACATGGAACCGTACGAGAAAGCATGACGACCGTCGCTACCTTCGAACCGTTGTTTCCCGAAGATCGCGTACTCGATCCGCTGCTCGAGCAGGCCGCCGAGCGGGTCGATTCTTCGCGGCGGTTACTTGCCATCAGCGATACCCCGCTGGCCACTGCGCTCGTGCCGCAATTGCGTGCCACGAATTCTGTTTCCGAGGCTTTGGCCTGAAGTCGACCAAGCGTGAGCGACGCCGGGCCGCTCCATGTCATGCGGACTTTGGCCCGGATAAGCGGGGGGTCTCGCGATGCATCGAAAAACGCCGGCCCCCGGGCATGCGTCGCCCGGCAGCCGGCGTTCCCGCGTATCAAGCCTTCGCGCTATCCGCCGAATCGAACGGCAGCACGTAATGCCGCTTGCCGGTCGCCGCGAAGATCGCGTTCGCCACGGCCGGCCCGACCGGCGCGACGCCCGGCTCGCCGACGCCGGTCGGCGCTTCCGCCGACGGCACGATATGCACTTCGACCTTCGGCATCTCCGCCATCCGCAGCACGTGGTAGCCGTCGAAGTTGCGCTGCTCGACCTGGCCGTCCTTCAGCGTGATCGCGCTGTGCATCGCCGCGCCGAGCCCGAAACCGATGCCGCCCTCCATCTGCGCGGCGACGATGTCGGGATTGATCGCGATCCCGCAGTCGACCGCGCACACCACGCGCTCGACCTTCACCTTGCCGTCCGCGTCGACCGATACCTCGGCCACCTGCGCGACATAGCTCTTGAACGCCTCGGCCACCGCGATCCCGCGCCCGCGACCCTTCGGCAGCGGCTTGGCCGGATCCCAGCCGGCCTTCTGCGCGGCCAGGTCCAGCACCGCGCGCATGCGCGGCTCCTTCGCGAGCAGGTCGCGGCGGAACGCATACGGATCCTTGCCGGCCGCATGCGCGGCTTCGTCGATGAACGCCTCGACCGCATAGGCCGTGTGCGAGCTGCCGACCACGCGCCACCACAGCACCGGCAGGCCGACCTGGGTCGTGGTGAGTTCGACCGACACGTTCGGCACCGCGTAGGGCAGGTTCGCCGCGCCCTCGACCGACGTCGCGTCGACGCCGTTCTTGACCATGAACGCCTCGAACGGCGTGCCGGCGAGGATCGACTGGCCGACGATCCGGTGGCGCCAGCCCACCAGCCGGCCGTCCGCGGTCAGGCCCGCGTCGAGCTTGTGGAAGTACATCGGCCGGTAGAAGCCGCCCTGGATGTCGTCCTCGCGCGTCCATTGCAGCTTGACGGGCTTGCCGTCCGCGCCGAGCGCCTTCGCGATCGACACGGCCTCGACCACGTAGTCCGACCACGCATTCGCACGCCGGCCGAAGCTGCCGCCCGCATACAGCGTGTGAATCCGCACCTGTTCGGGTTTCAGCCCGGCCGTCCTGGCCGCGTTGCCCTGGTCGACCGTCTGGAACTGATCGCCGGCCCAGATCTCGCAGCTGTCCGCCGTCAGCTTGACGACCGCGTCGAGCGGCTCCATCGGCGCATGCGCGAGATACGGGAATTCGTACGTCGCGCCGATCTTGCGCGCCGCGCCGGCGATCGCCGCATCGGCATCGCCGTCCTTGCGCGCCGACGTGCCCGGCTTCTCGGCGAGTTGCCGGTATTCGCGCATCAGCTCGTCCGAGCCGCGCTTCTCCGCCTTCGTTTCGTCCCATTCGACCTTCAGCGCATCGCGGCCCTGTTTCGCGGCCCAGAAGCCGGTCGCGACGACCGCGACGCCGCCCGGCACCTGCACGACCGATACGACGCCCGGCACGGCCTTCGCGGCCGTCGCGTCGAACGATTTCACCGTCGCGCCGAAGCGCGGCGGCCGCTGCAGCAGCGCGACGCGCATGCCGGGAAACGTCGTGTCGAGCGTGAAGTGCGCGGTGCCGTTCGATTTCGACGACGCGTCGACGCGCGGAATCCGGTGCCCGATCAGCTTGAAATCGGCCGGCTGCTTCAGCGCGACCTTGTCGGGCACGGGCAGCTTCGACGCATCGGCGACGAGCGTGCCGTACGCGGCCGTCCTGCCGCTTTTCGCGTGCGTGACGACGCCGTCGGCGGTGGTCAGCTCGGCGGCCGGCACCTTCCAGCGGGCCGCCGCGGCCGACACGAGCATCGCGCGCGCCTTGCCGCCCGCTTCGCGCAGTTGCTGCCACGAGTTCGACATGGCCGAACTGCCGCCCGTGCCCTGCATCGTGCCGAACGCGAGGTTCGCATAGCGCTTCGCATCGGCCGGCGCGCTTTCGACGCGCACGCTCGACCAGTCGGCGTCGAGCTCCTCGGCGACGATCGTCGCGATGCCCGTATACGCGCCCTGGCCCATTTCGACGTGCTTCGCGATCACCGTGACGGCGCCGTCGGGCGTGATGCGCAGGAATGCGTTCGGCGCGAAATCGCCGGCCGGCGCGGTCGCGGCGAGCGCGCGGCGGCCGAGGCCGGCCCAGTCGAAGCCGATGGTCAGGCTGACGGCGGCGGCTGCCCCGGCGGCCTTCAGGAACGTGCGGCGCGACGGGCGCACCGAATCGGTGTGGTCGAGTTCGATCGTCATGGTCAGGCTCCCAGCGTCGCGGCGGCGTCGTGGATCGCGGCCCGGATGCGGGCGTAGGTCGCACAGCGGCAGAGGTTGCCGTTCATCGCGGCGTCGATGTCCGCGTCGGTCGGCTTCGGATTCTGTTCGAGCAAGGCGGTGGCCGACATGATCTGGCCGGACTGGCAATAGCCGCATTGCGGCACCTGCAGCTTGACCCACGCGGCCTGCACGGCCTGCGCGGGCTTGCTCTGCAGGCCTTCGATCGTCGTGACGTGCTTGCCCGCGATGCCGGCGAGCGGCAGCACGCACGAGCGGACGGCCTGGCCTTCGAGATGCACCGTGCACGCGCCGCACTGCGCCATGCCGCAGCCGAATTTCGTGCCGGTCAGTCCCGCGTGTTCGCGAATCGCCCAGAGGACGGGCATCGACGGATCGGCGTCGAGCGTGACGTTCTTGCCGTTCAGGACAAACGAGGTAGGCATTTTGGGTTGTCTCCGTGGGGAAAACCCGGCGTAGGCCGGATTAGCGCGAGTGTGCGCGAGCCGCCGGTTTTTGCGTCTACCCAATCCTGCAAATTTATTGAACAATCCTGCAAATCCCCTGCGCGCCGCGAGCCGTTTCGCTATGCTCGCGCGACACGGGAAATCATTCGAGGATGCGTCATGGACATGACCGATATCGTGGCGTCGCGCGAATCCGGGCGGCGCGAGCTGGCGTCGCTGATCGGCCGTTTCGCGCCGGCGGACGGCTCGCACTCGACGGCCGTGCCGGGCCTGATGCTGCATCGGCACACGCGGCCGGTCGATCTCGGCTGCGGCGTGTCGCGCGCCGCGCTGGTGATCGCCGCGCAGGGCGCGAAGCGCGTGATCGTGGCCGGCCACGCGTACGAATACGACGCTCACAATTGCCTGATTACGTCGATCGACTTGCCGATCCTCTCGCGCGTGACGCGTGCGTCGGCGGAAGAACCGTACCTGTGCCTGTCGCTGACGCTCGATCCGCAGCGCATCGTCGAGTTGGCGGCCGAAATGCGGCTGCCCGAGCCCGACGCGGGCCCGGAAGGCGAAGGGATCGCGCTCGCGGAGCTGACGCCGCCGCTGCTCGATGCTGCGTTGCGGCTGCTGCGGCTGCTCGATACGCCGGCCGACATCGCGGTCGTCGCGCCGCTGATCGAGAAGGAAGTGCTGTACCGGCTGATGACGAGCGGGCAGGGCACGCGGCTGCGGCACATGGCGATCGCCGGCAGCCAGACGCACCGGATCGCGCGTGCGATCGAATGGATCCGCGATCACTTCGCGGAGCCGATGCGCGTCGAGTCGCTCGCGCAGGCGGTCAACATGAGCGTGTCGTCGCTGCACCATCATTTCAAGCACGTGACGACGCTGAGCCCGCTGCAGTACCAGAAGCAGTTGCGGCTGCACGAGGCGCGACGGCTGTTGCTGCGGCAGGGCGGCGACGTCGGGTCGGTGGCGGCCGTGGTCGGCTACGAAAGCGCGTCGCAGTTCAGCCGAGAATACAGCCGGCTGTTCGGCGCGCCGCCGATGCGCGACGTCGTGCATCTGCGCAAGAAAGAACTGCTCGGCTGACGGGCAGCCGGCCGGTCGTCGATCGTCATGTCGCGATGACGGCGCGTTGCGCTCGAGGATATCGGCCGCGACGCGCGGCCCGCCGCGGCCCGCGTCGCAATGGCCGGGCGAGCGATCGTCGTATGCGACACGGCTCGTGTTCGGTTTTCGCGAGCGCCTTGAACGGATGGCTGCCGATATGGCCGGCTGCTCGTGTGACGCGTGCTTTCATGCGAACGCTCCGGCGATGTCGACGAAGCGTCGCGACGGGCGCTCCGGTTTCGCCGACACTCCCGTTGATGCTTGAACGACGCAAGTATCGACCGGTGGCGACCTTCATCGCCTTTTCCACGACATGCCGGTTCAAGAGGGCCGCTGCCTGTATTTCGTGCGCCGTGACGGGCTGCTCGTCGAAAGCCGGACATCGGGCAACCGGCATGCCATGAACGGCGAAGTCCCGCTGCATGCGGGCGCGGCCGGGTCATGACCGTTCGGTGCACGCATCGGTGTTTCGTGCGTGAATCGTGGGGACAGGGAAGCACCCGCGGCGATCGTGGGATCGATACGGTTCGATGCGACGAAACGCGCGCCCAATCAGGTTTTTACGAGATTGACGATGTGCATGCTGTTTTGGGTCGTCATGTTTCAGTGATGAGAAAAGCCGGATAAATTCTCGAAAACGTTTCTTCGATGAATCGATCGTCGTGGATTCATGAAATGGCTGGTCGAATCGAAATGAAAAAGCGACGGGCGCGTTTTTTTGTCCGGATCTCGTGTTTACATTTGTTTTAATTGTTACGCCCGCAGCGTGCCGGATGGCAAGGTTTTTCCCCGCACGATCGTGTGGCTATTTTCACGGATGAATCAAATTCGTTTCGTATTTCGGGGGAAACCCGTGTTCCGGCCGTATCGGCGGCCGGGCGGCGCGGGGCATCGAGCGGCCGGAACCCCTTTCGCTCCGAGGTAACGGACGGTTGCCGGCCTGCCGCAACACGCGGTTTGTCAGCGGAAACGCGCGAACCACGGGCCCTGCGTCGAGAGACGGCTCTCAAGTTTGAAACAACCGTCGGCCGGGACGTCCGGCGCGCCCCGGTTTGCCCGATTCGTCCGTCAAATCAAGGCATTGCGTCGTCGTGTTCAATGATCGCCGCCGTGCGGGGATCGTTATCGCGATACATTCGTGAAACGAAAAATGCCGTTCCTGGCGAAATGGGCGGGGCTGGCGGCCGCGAGCCCCGCGCAATGCGCAGTGGAATATCGCATGGCATGCCGTTTGCGAGAGTGGACGCACCGGCGAGCGGTCGACACGATGCAACAACGATGTGGGGGCGGCCAGTTCGTCACGAGCCAGTCGGGGAAGCGGCGATGAACACTATAAGCAGTGGCTTGATCCGCGCGTTTCTCGCGCACCATAGGGGTAGTCGGATCGATGGGGGTAGCGCTTGCGACGCAGTGCCAGCGTCGTCGGTGGCGCCTTGCCGATTGCCCGCCCTCCGCGCGCATCGCGTGCTGGAGCGCTTGTCGTTTCGCGCGACAACCTGGCGACAGCGATGCTCGACTTCATTCGGCGTTTCCGGGTGGGGCGCGCTGTTCGTGCCGGACAGCGTCGCGCCGATTCCTCTTCAACCGTGCAGAGCCGTTTCGATCGCGCCGGGCCAGTGCCGGTGGCGGCTGGGCTAGATCGAACGCGCGTCGGCCGGGTTATCCGGAAGGCCTTTCTTCGTCAGCTCAGGGAGCAGACATGTCGTCTGGCTGCAATGCAAGTCCGTCGTCGCCCGGCTGAAGGGCGCGTGTCGAGCGGGCGCTGCGTTTTGCGGTAGTCGATACATTCGCCAGTTTTCAATTCCGGAAACGGGTGCCGGTGCCGGTATCCGTTTGGGACGGGGTATTGAAAACCGCGAGCCGGAAAGATGTGTGCGTCATTCCGGTAAATTTAATGAATGGTGTTTGGAGTGAATTCCAATGTTCATAAAAATGATAGAAAACACCTACTCATAAATTTTGGGCAACTTATAAACATAAAACTAGACTTCGGCTGGCCAAAAAAATAAAAAGCCAATTTGCGAGCCTGAAATAATTTCTTTATTCGATAGCAATCCTTATTGTTTGAGGGTTGTTCGAGGCGGGAAGGTCGATGGCGTGCGATCTTCCATGCTCATTCTCTCCACGCCGTTATGGAGTCGACCATGAAGAAGCTTCTGATTGCAGCAGCAGTTCTGGCGGTTTCGGGTGCAGCGTTTGCAGCGAGCGGCACGATCTCGAGCAGCAACTCGTCGAGCGGTGGCCAGACGATGGCCGGGGTCGCCGGGTTCGGCCACTTCACCGCAACCGATTCCGGCTCGGCACTCGGCGCAGCCGGCGCAACGGCCGGTGGCGGCAGCAGCGGTTCGATCTCGTACACGAACCATACGCAAACGTCGACGGTCGGCGGCTTCGGCTTCGGCGGCGCACAAGCAGGCGGCAGCAGCGGCGCGAACGCGGGCTCGACCGGCTGGACGTATCACCACTAAGCCGCGACGCGTAGCGTTCGTCATTGGCTGGCGGTACGGATGCCGGGCTTTGTCCCGCCAGGGCAGGCCCGGCTCCGCCACCGTCGAACTTCCTCACAGCAAGGAATTGCTATGAAAGCCAAAGTCATGTTAGCGACAGCGCTCACCGTCATTTCGTCCGCTGCGTTGGCGGCCGGATCGTCCACGACCAACCAGACGCAGTCCGTTGCGGCGGGTGTTTCCGGTTCGGTGCTGGTCGGCTCCGGCAGCTATACCAGCAATTCGACCTCGACGGCCGGCGCGAATGCAGGAAGTACCGTGACACCCGCCGGCTCCGCCGGCACGGCGTCCGCGTTTCACAACTCGACTTCGACGGCCAGCGGTTCGGGCACGAACGGGGGCGCGTTCGCGGCAGGCGGCGGGATCGGCGCCGCGGGCTCGTTCGCCGGAAACGGCAGCACGAACGAGAACGCGAATGCGCTGTCGGGAGGGGTGACCGCCACGATCGTACTCGGCGCGAACCACTACACGGCCACGGGCGCGAACGATCACGGCACTGCCAACGCGGGTGCCGCGGGGTGGACGGGCAGTGGCGGGTCGGGCGCGATCGCGGGCTCGAATCACTTCAACTCGTCGAGCGTGTGGAGTACCGGTCCGGCCGGTTCGCCGTCCGCGTCGGGCGGAAGCCAGGGTGACTCGAGCGCGACCGGGAGCAGTCATTAGTCAGGTGTGGGGGGACCAGTTTCCCAGCGACACTGGTCTCTTTTCCGCATCGTTGTCACGTAAGGAGTTGGCATGAAGCAGAACCTGATTGCCGCCGCTCTGATGCTCGCGTCTCTGACGGCGTATGGCGCTGACCGTGCTGCCGATGGTGGGCAATCGAATATGCAGACGTCAAACAACCTTTCTCAGACAACCAAACCGTCAGAACAACAAACGCTTTCGTCGGGCAGCGCGATCGGCGGACCGGACGCCCAGCAATGGCAGGGCATGTCGGCCGGATCGTGGTCCCAGCTGGGCAGCGGCTGGAAGCAGTTCGGGGGAGCAGCGAAAACTGAAGGCATTCAGGGGAATTAGTACGGTTGCCTGGGTGGGAGGTCAAACCTCGTCCGGAGAGTGAAATGAACAGCAACAGGATCAAGGTGGCATGTGCGGCGATGTTCGCGATGACCACGATCGGCGCCCACGCGCAAACCGCCGATTCGACGTCGAGCGCGCAATCGTCGACCTCGTCGACGGCGATCAGCCAGGGCGGCGGCTCGAGCATGAACACGAATACGACGAGTTCGCGCGGGGGGAATGCCACCAGCTCCAGCGGGGTGCGCGGCAGCGGCAATTCGAGCGTGAACGTCAACGTGACGATGCCGGCCAGCACGGCCGGCGGCAACGTGACGCCGCAGAGCGTGAACTCGTTGCAGTCGTCCGGCGCGCCCGGCACCAACCCGTACAACACCCAGACCTCGGAAAACGTCAATTACTCGGGCACGCAGACGATCAAGACGAACCCGTCGATCCAGGCGCCCGGCCTCACGACCACGCTGTCCGATACCTGCATGGGATCGGTGAGCGTCGGCGTGTCGTTCCCGGGGTTCGGCGCGACGGGCGGCACGACGCTGGTCGACCAGGCCTGCGTGCGGCGTCTCGATGCGCGCGAATTCCGTGCGATGGGCCTGACCGACGTGGCGCTCGCGCTGTTGTGCCAGAGCGATGCGAACCGGCGCGCGGTGGAGGCGACCGGGCATCTGTGCCCGGGCACGACCGCGCCGCTCGCGCGTTCGAACGTGGCGCCCAGCGTCGAAGCGACCGTCGCGGACGACATCAAGTATCGCGATCCGATCGTGCGCGACCGGATGGGCCTGCCGCCGCTCGGCTCGGCCGCGCCGGCGTCCGCGCCGACGCGCCCGATCGAGACGACGTCGATGCGCGCTGCGCCGGTTTCGGTGCCGGTTCCTGTGCCGACGATGGCGCCTGTCGCCGCCGCTCCGGCAATTGCGACGCCGGCTGTCGCCGCCGCTCCGGCAGTTGCAGCGCCGGCTGTTGCCGCCGCAGTTCCGGCTGCCGCGGCGACTGCCGCGCCTGCCGTCGCCGCCACCGCACCCGCAGCGTCGATCGTACCGGCTGCCGTCATGGCCACCGTGCCGGCAGCGGCCGTCATCGCCGCACCGGCCGTGGCGGACAAGGCTTCGCCGGCGCCTGTCGCGCCGGTCGCCGAGACGAAGACGCCGGAGCCCGCGCAGCCGGTCGCCGACAAAGCGCCCGAGCCTGCCCCGGCAGTGGCCGACAAGGCACCCGAGCCTGTGCCGGCCGTCGCGGACAAGATGCCCGAGCCTGCCCAGCCTGTCGCCGCCAACGCACCGGAGCCGATGCCGGCCGCGACCGACCCGGTGCAGGCCGCAGGCGAGCCGGTTGCCGAACCGATGCCGGCGGCAACCGTCGCCGTGGCGCCGGCTGCCGATGCGAAGGCTGCCGATGCGAAGGCTGCCGAGCCGGCGCCGCAGGCAGCCGCCGAAGCGCCTGCACCGGAGGCCGCGCTGCCTGCCGTCGCGGCAGCGCCCGCCGACATGCCCGCAGCGGACGCGAAGGTGCCGGACGCAGCCGCGGCCGCAACGACTGCGCCGCCTGCCGACGTGCCGACGCTGACCGATCCGGCGCAAGCGTTGTCGCCGGCCACGGTCGACCAGCAGGCCGCACCGGCTGCACCGGTCGCGCCGGCGCCGGCCGTCATCTCGACGAGTACCTCGTCGTGAGCATGCGGGCCGGTTTGCCGTGCGACCGGAGCGCGGGTCGCACGGCAGGCGTTCGGCCCGATGTCCGACGGTTTTTTCCGGTTTGACGGGTGTTGTTCCCCTCCCCGAGGCCAACACCTCTTTTTGCGTGACGAGGATGCGAGGAGGCCTCAATCATGAGGATCTTTTTGGTCGCTTTGTTGCTGGCCAGCGTGCAAGCCGCTGCGCAGTCGCTTTTCCAGAATCCCGCGGTCTTCGTCATCCTGAACGAGCAGACCCTCGCGAACGCCGCGAGCGTCCAGCAGGCGCTGTCGACGCTCGGCCGTCCCGACAACACCGCATGCGCGCCGATGGTGATGATCGGCGACCCGCAGATGATCTACATGATGCCGGAAGCGGGCCATGCGCCGTCGTGGCAAGCGCCGGTATACGGTCGCGGTGCGCCGTTCGATGCGCAGAGCGGGCCGAAGTCGACCGGCAAGACGGTCGGCGCGACGCAGCACACCGAGGCGATGCAGACGCAACCGTGGAGCGACGGCAGCGCGATCACGCAGAAGATCGCGGGCGAGTCGAGCGTCGCGGCGGCCGACCGGGTGAACGAATGGCGGTACACCGGGCTCGCCAGGATCGAAACGGCCCGCGCGGCGGACGTGACGGTGAACGGCAAGACCTACCGCGCCTATCGCGACGATCTCAACGGCGCGGCGAAGCCCGCCGTCGAGCCGCAGATCTACACGCAGCGCGTCGTGTTCTGCCGATAGCGCGGCGTCGATTCGAGGACGGAGCGGCGCCGCGCCGCGGGACCACGGGCCCCGCCACGCGCGATCGGCAACGGCCGCTTCGATACACAACCTTATGCGGCGAGGCAATCGTGAACCATTGCTGTCAGCTCGGCATGCCGGGCCCGCACGACGACGAACGGCAGGCGAGCACGCCGCCGTTCGTCGCGGTCCGGCGCAGTCCCGTCGCGCCGTCGCGGCCGCTCGTCTACCTGTCGCGGCAACACGATGCCGCGCTCGTCGATTCGCTCGCGTCGCGCGGCTGGGAGGTGTGGTGCGCCAAAACCGTGGCGGACGCGCAGAATCTCGCCAAGGCGAACCGTCCGCATGCGGGCATCGTCGATTTCGGCAGTTTCGCGTCGCCGGACGTCGCGTCGTTCGAGGCGCTGCTGCGCGACCCGCGCGTCGGCTGGGTCGCGCTCGCCGACGGCGAGCGACTGCGCAACATCACGATCGCGCGCCTGATCCGCCGTTGCTGCTTCGACTACGTGCGCCATGCGACGGCCTACACGACGATCGGCTATCTCGTCGGCCACGCATACGGGATGCTCGAGCTCGCGGACGGCGGCCCGGCCGCGGAGGCGCCGCCGCCCGGCGGCGCGATGATCGGCGCGTGCGACGCGATGCGCCGGCTGTTCGCGACGATCCGCAAGGTCGCGCACACCGACGCGACCGTGTTCATCGCCGGCGAGTCCGGCACCGGCAAGGAGCTGACGGCGGCGGCGATCCATCGGCAGTCGTCGCGTGCCGACGCACCGTTCGTCGCCGTGAACTGCGCGGCCATCCCGACGATGCTGGTGCAGGCCGAACTGTTCGGGCACGAGCGCGGCGCATTCACCGGCGCGCACCAGCGCAAGATCGGCCGCATCGAGGCCGCGCACGGCGGCACGCTGTTTCTCGACGAAATCGGCGACATGCCGTTCGAGAGCCAGGCGAGCCTGCTGCGGTTCCTGCAGGAGGGCACGATCGAGCGGCTCGGCGGGCATGCGTCGATTCCGGTCGACGTGCGGATCGTGTCGGCGACCCACGTCGATCTCGAAGCCGCGATGCGGGCCGGGCGATTCCGCGCCGACCTCTACTACCGCCTGTGCGTGCTGCGTATCGACGAGCCGCCGCTGCGCATGCGCGGCCGCGACATCATGCTGCTCGCCGATGACGTGCTGCGGCGCTATCGCGACGACGGCGCGTACCGGATTCGCGGCTTCACGCCGTGCGCGATCGAGGCGATCCACAACTATTCGTGGCCCGGCAACGTGCGCGAGCTGATCAACCGGATCCGCTTCGCGGTCGTGATGACGAACGGCCCGCTGATCTCGGCCGCCGATCTCGAGCTGCGTCCGTACACGTCGCTGCGGCCGCCGACGCTCGCGCAGGCGCGCCGGCAGGCCGAGCGGCACGCGATCGAGGCAACGCTGCTGCGTCACCGCCACCAGCATGCGGACGTCGCGGCGGAGCTGGGCATCTCCCGTGCGACGCTGTACCGCCTGATGACCGCGCACGGGCTGCATGGCTGACGCGCCGCTGCGCGCGTGCGCTCAAGACCTCGCGGCGGCGGCCGTTAAAACATGAAACGGCCCGGCCGGAACGCGTGCATCGACTGCGCGCGTTCCGGCACGCGGCGCATCACGTTCATCCGAGGTCATCGTGGCAGAGTGCAGTCAGTGCGGCAGGACGTTCCTGGTCGGCGGGCGGTCGATCGATGGCCGCCGCTATTGCGGTTCGGTGTGCGCACAGGCGCATCCGGTCGTCGTCGAGGCCGAACGCGTGCCCGACGCGAAGGTCCGGCAGTACGTCGACGACTGGCGCTACGGGCCCTGTCCGGTCTGCCTGCGCGAAGGGCAGCCGGTCGACGTCCATGCGTCGCATCGCGTCGTCTCGCTCGTGTTCGTCACGCGCTGGGCCACGCGGCGCCACGTGTGCTGCCGCCGCTGCGGCCGCCGCAAGCAGGCGATCGCATTGCTCGCGTCGGCCACGCTCGGCTGGTGGGGGCTGCCGTGGGGCATCGTGCTGACGCCGATCCAGCTCGCGCGCAACCTGCAGGGCCTGGCCGCGCGCGATCCCGAGGAAGCGACGCCGCAGTTCGAGGCGCTCGTGCGGCGCAAGCTGGCCGCCCGCCGGCTCGCGCGCGCGGATCGGGGCGCCGGCGCCTGATCGCGCCGTCAGGCCGGCCGCTCGAAGCCCGATGCGGCCCAGCGCTCGGCGCTGGCCTTGTTGAGCTTGAACCCGGCCGACACCTTCGCTTCGGCCAGCAGCTCGCCATACGGATCGAACGCCTTGAGCTGCGCATACGGCTCGAACTCGTCCGGCACGATGTCGAGCGTCACCGACACATCCTGTCCGCCTTCGTCCTGCACCGTCACTTCCTTGTGCAGCATCGCGCGCCGCTGCTGTTCGTGCCGCATCAGCACTTCGGTCGCGGTCTTCACGAGCGTGCGGAACGCGTTCGCATCCATCGGCTTCGGGTTCTTCTTGTCGCGGCCCATGGTCCACGGCCCGACGAGCGCGGGTTCGGACTCGCCGTCCTTGACCATCTCGACGGCCCAGCCGTCGTCGTCTTCGTTCTTGATGATGCGGGCCGTCCAGCCGTTGTCGCGCCAGAGGCCGTCTTCGTGGATGGAGGTGTCGTCGGATTGCAGGTCGGAATCGGTCATGAGGAAAGCGGGGAGGTCGGGCAAGCCGGTGTCGGGGCGGGGGCGTGCGGCCGGCATCGGCGCGTCGCTCGCCGCCGGCGCGCCGGGGTGGCATGCAAACGCGCAATTTTACCTGCTGGCCGGCCGTGCGGCGCGCCAGGCTGGCCATCGGGCCGATGTCGCGACGGTCGTCCGCTGGCCGCCGGCCGTTGAACCGACGCAAATATCAAACCCGTATTACGCCTTCGGCGGCCAATTCGTACGCCGTCCGATATCGCGCGCGGGCATACGTTCATAGAATCGACCCTCAGGCTAAAAATCGCCTGAATGTCCTTCAACGCTCAACCGGGTGCGCGCGTTCCGCGTGGCGCGGCCGGTGAACCACCAGGAACTCCGCATGAGGAAATTCAATGTTCGCATCGTCTTCGCGTACGACTGGCCATTGACGCTGGCCGGTATCGAGCAGATCGCAGGCGGCGCCTGCGCGATCGAGCTCGCCGCGGTCTACCGGAGCGCGGCCGAACTGGTCGCATCGCTCGGCGGCATCGATTGCGACGTCGTGCTGGTCGACTATGCGATTCGCGGCGACGAGCAGATGGATGGCCTCGCGCTGTTCGACTGGCTGCGCCGCACGCGGCCGAACGTCGGGATCGTCGTGCTGGTCGCGAACGAGAACCCGCTGATCTTTCGGTCGATCTTCGCGATCGGCGGCGTGAGCGTCGTCAGCAAGCTCGACGAGGTCGGCCATATCGTCACGGCGATTCATTCGAGCTACAGCGGCGCGACCTACCTGTCGCCGTCCGTGCGTCGCGCGCTCGATGCGCTCGGCACGCGCGGCGACACGCCCGTGAAGCTGTCGGCGCGCGAAATCGAGGTGATTCGCCTGTATCTGTCGGGCGTGCCGATCAAGACGATCGCGCAGCGCCTGAGCAAGGGCAAGCAGACGGTCAGCGCGCAGAAGATCAGCGCGATGAAGAAGCTCGGCGCGAGCAACGACGTCGAGCTGATCCAGCGCGCGGCGGGGCTGGGGCTCGGTAGCGGCGAGGCCGCGCTGCGGGCGGGCAGCGCGGCGTGAGGGCGGAGCGGTGCGCCGTCAAGCCGGCAGCGCGAATCGCGTCACCGCGTCGCGCAGCGCCTCGGCCTGATCGCGCAGCGAATGCGCGGCTGCCGCGGCCTGTTCGACGAGTGCCGCGTTCTGCTGCGTGACCTGATCCATCTCGCCCACCGCGCGGTTGACCTGCTCGATCCCGGCGCTCTGCTCGCGCGAGGCGTGGCTGATTTCGTCGAGGATCTCGTTCACGCGCCGCACCGACTGCACGATCTCGGCCATCGTCTCGCCCGCATGCGTGACGAGCGTCGCGCCGTGCTGGACCGTCTCGTTCGACGACACGATCAGCGACTTGATCTCCTTGGCCGCCGTTGCCGAGCGTTGCGCGAGCGAGCGCACTTCGGCCGCGACCACCGCGAAGCCGCGGCCCTGTTCGCCCGCGCGGGCCGCTTCGACGGCCGCGTTCAGCGCGAGGATGTTGGTCTGGAACGCGATCCCGTCGATCACGCCGATGATGTCGCCGATCTTGTGCGAGCGGTCGGTGATCTCGTTCATCGTGCGCACGACGTCGTCGACCACCGCGCTGCCGCGCGTCGCGACCTGCGCGGCCTGGCCCGCGAGCGACGCGGCCTGCTCGGCGCTGTCCGCGTTCTGCTTCACGTTCGCGGTCATTTCGTCCATGCTCGACGCGGTTTGCACGAGCGCGGCCGCCTGTTGCTCGGTGCGCTGCGACAGGTCCGTGTTGCCGGATGCGATCTCGCTCGCGCCGACGTTGATGTTCTCGGTGCCCGCCCGGACGCGCGACACCATGTCGATCAGCCCGCCCTGCATCGTATGCAACGCATGCAGCAGGCTGCCGCGATCGTCGTGCTTCACGCTCACGCGGGCAGTCAGGTCGCCCTGCGCGATGCGCCGAGCGGCGTCGAGCGCCGCTTCGAGCTCGCCGCCGAGGCTCGCGCGCACGCTTTTCAGCACCAACACCATCACGGCCGTCGCGATCGCGCCGAGCACGGCCGTCATCGCGAGCCAGCGGCCGATGCTCGCGAGCACCGCCGAGCGCACGTCGTTCATGTACATGCCGGTCACCAGATACCAGTCCCACGGCGCGAAGCGCTGCACGGCGCTGGTTTTCTCCTGCGGCTTGTCCGCACCCGGTTTCGGCCACAGATATTCGACGAAGCCCTTGCCGCCTTCCGCGTTGCCGGCCTTCACGATCTCGACGAACAAGTGCTTGCCGTTCGGATCGGTGAAATTCGACACGTCCTTGCCGTTGAGCTCGGCCTTGATCGGATGCATCACGAGCACCGGCTTCGAATCGTTGACCGAGATATAGCCGTCGGCGCCGTAGCGCATCGCGGCGATCGCCTCGAGCGCCTTCTGCTTCGCGTCGGCTTCCGGCATCGCGTTCTGCTGCGACAGCTTGTAGTAATGGTCGGTCACGCTCGCGGCCTGTGCGACCAGCGACGCAAGCTGGTCGCGGCGGTCGGCGATCATCGACGCGCGGGTCTGCCATGCGCCGAGCCCGGCGATCACGAGCAGGCCGAGCCACAGGATGACGATCATCGAGGCGAGTTTCTGATTCAGGGAAAGATTGCGCATGGTATGAGGTCGGTCAGTCGAGGAAGCTCGCCGGGACGGCGTGACGGGGTAAGTGTCTTGACGGCGCACGAGGCGCGTCGCCGTAGACGGGAAATCCCTTAGAAGCAGATCGTTTCCCGATGCCCGCGACGCGGGCGCGGGCATCTATGCATATGCATAAAAGTGGCCGCTATACTGTCGGGCAATGGCGTATGCGCCGCGCCCGCACGGGCCGCGGTGCGACACCAAACAAAACCGAAAGGAGGCAACGATGCGGATTCTGGTAGTAGGAGCCGGCGCGGTCGGCGGGTACTTCGGCGGCCGGCTGGCCGCGGCGGGGCGCGACGTGACGTTCCTGGTGCGCGACGGTCGCGCGGCTGCGCTTGCACGCGACGGGCTGCTGATCCGCAGCCCGCGCGGCGACCTGACGCTCGCGAACGTGCAGACCGTGCGCGCGGGCGACGCGGGCGCCGGCGTCGCGCCGTTCGACCTCGTGCTGCTGAGCTGCAAGGCGTACAGCCTCGACGACGCGATTGCATCGTTTGCACCGTTCGTCGGCCCGCAGACGCTGATCCTGCCGATGCTCAACGGGATGCGTCACCTCGACGTGCTGCGCGAGCGCTTCGGCGCCGCGCAGGTGCTCGGCGGGCTGTGCGTGATCGCGGCGACGCTTGATCGCGAGCAGCGCATCGTGCACCTGAACGACACGCACGGCGTGACGTTCGGCGAGCTTGCCGGCGGCGAATCGCCGCGCGTGCGCGCGGTGGCCGACGTGCTCGGCGGCGCGGGCTTCGACGCGACGCTCAGCGACGATATCGCCGCGCGGATGTGGGAGAAGTGGGTGTTCCTCGCGACGCTCGCCGCGAGCACGTCGCTGTTTCGCGGCTCGATCGGCGACATTCTCGCGGCGCCGGACGGCCGCCGCCTGCTCGAAACGATGCTCGCCGAATGCAGCGCGATCGCCGAACACAACGGCCACCGGCCCGACTCGTCGGCCAGCGAGCGGATGCAGCGGATGGTGCTGACACCGTCGCCGCTGACCGCGTCGATGCTGCGCGACGTCGAGAATCATGCGCGCGTCGAAGCCGATCACGTGATCGGCGACCTGCTCGCGCGGCGCGACCCGCAGGCGGCCGATGCGTTGTCGCTGCTGCGGATCGCGTACAACCACCTGAAGACGTACGAGGCGCGCACGGCGCGCGAGCACGCGGCGACGTAAGCCGGTGCGGCCGGCCGCCGCGCCGTTGCGCGCCGCAACAAATTTGCCGTCCGGCGCCGTTTCCGGCCGGATCGTGCAAAAAAGTATCGGAAATCAGGCGTAAAGTTGGTGGAGCCGCGCGCTCGATCGACCTACATTGCTTCCCATGCGACCGGTCCGCATCGCCGCGCGAAACCGCCGGCGGACGCGCGAACGAGCCGAACAGGCCGGCCAGCGATACATGGGAATGGAGACGCCAACATGATGCACCCCGATCTCGAAGTGGTCGAAGTGCGACGCGACGAGTCGTTCAAGGTCTGGTCGCACGGCTATCCGTATCGCACGATCCGCTGGCACTTCCATCCCGAATTCGAGCTGCACTTGATCGTCGCGACGCACGGCAAGTATTTCGTCGGCGATCACATCGGCTCGTTCGGCCCCGGCCATCTCGTGCTGCTCGGCCCGAACCTGCCGCACAACTGGGTCAGCGACATGGCCGAAGGCGAAACCGTCGAGCGGCGCAATCTCGTGATCCAGTTCGATCCTTCGTTCGTGCGCCGCTGCATGGACGCGTTTCCCGAATGTCGCGACGCGCAGACGCTGCTCGACGATGCGCGGCGCGGGGTCGGCTTCGACGCGGCGACGAGCGCCGCGATCGCCCCGCTGTTCGACGCGTTGCTGACCGCGCGCGGCATGCACCGCATCGCGCTGTTCATGACGATCCTCGAGCGGCTGTGCGGTGCGGCCGAGCGCACGCTGCTCGCGAGCCCCGCATACGATCAGGCCGACGTCACGCCGACGCGGCTCAGTCACGCGCTGTCGTATATCGGCAAGAACCTCGCATCCGAGCTGCGCGAATCCGATCTCGCGCAACTGACTGGGCAGAGCGTCAGCGCGTTCTCACGCGCGTTCCATCGTCACACGGGCATGCCGTTCGTCCAGTACGTGAATCGTCTGCGGATCGAATCCGCATGCCAGATGCTGCTTGCCAACGACGCGAGCATCACCGACGTCTGTTTCCAGGCCGGCTTCAACAACGTGTCGAACTTCAACCGCCAGTTCCGCGCGGTGAAGGGGATGGCGCCGTCCGAATTCCGCGCGTTACAACGGCTGAACGCGCGCAGCCGCGAGCTGGCGCTGCATGCGGCGCCCACCGGTAACCCGCTGCCGCCGCGCGTGCTGACGCCCGGCGCACCCGAACTCGCGCCGCAGCCCGGATGATCGCCGGGCCGCCGCCCGCCCGAGTTTGCTCCGTCGTTTTACCCAGCCGATCGCGTCGCTCACGTCGCGAGGGGCGCATTCACCCACGAAAAAGCCGCACACAATTCAGGAGACACCGTCATGACGCACGCATCGCCCGCCTCATCCTCCCGTCGCGCCGCCCACCTGGCGGCCGTTGCCGCGCTCGCCGTCGCGGCCCTGCTGCCCGCCGCCGCGCACGCCGCGCCGCTGCGGATCGGCATGACGTTTCAGGAACTGAACAACCCGTATTTCGTGACGATGCAGAAGGCGCTGAACGACGCGGCCGCGTCGATCGGCGCGCAGGTCGTCGTCACCGACGCGCATCACGACGTCAGCAAGCAGGTGAGCGACGTCGAGGACATGCTGCAGAAGAAGATCGACATCCTGCTCGTGAACCCGACCGATTCGACCGGCATCCAGTCGGCGATCACGCAAGCGAAGAAGGCGGGCGCGGTGGTCGTGGCCGTCGACGCGAACGCGAACGGCCCGGTCGATTCGTTCGTCGGCTCGAAGAATTACGACGCGGGCGTGATGTCGTGCGAATACCTCGCGAAGGCGATCGGCGGCAGCGGCGAGGTCGCGATCCTCGACGGCATCCCGGTCGTGCCGATTCTCGAACGCGTGCGCGGCTGCAAGGCCGGGCTCGCGAAATTCCCGAACGTGAAACTCGTCGACACGCAGAACGGCAAGCAGGAGCGCGCGACCGCGTTGTCGGTCACCGAAAACATGATTTCCGCGCATCCGAACCTGAAGGGCATCTTCAGCGTGAACGACGGCGGCTCGATGGGTGCGCTCGCCGCGATCGAGGGGGCCGGCAAGGACATCAAGCTGACGAGCGTCGACGGCGCGCCCGAGGCGATCGCCGCGATCCAGAAGCCGAACTCGAAGTTCGTCGAGACGACCGCGCAGTTCCCGGCCGACCAGGTGCGCATCGCGCTCGGCATCGCGATCGCGCGCAAGTGGGGCGCGACGGTGCCGAAGGCGATCCCCGTCGACGTGAAGGTCGTCGATCGCGGCAACGCGAAGGGTTTCAGCTGGTGAACGACGTGCGACGCGACGCGAAGGGCGGCGGCGTGGCCGACGCCCTTCGTACGGAGAAGCCGATGGATACGATACTCAGGCTCAGCCACATCACGAAAAGCTTTCCCGGCGTGAAGGCGCTGTCCGACATCGATCTGGAGATCGCGCGCGGCGAGATCCATGCGCTGCTCGGCGAGAACGGTGCGGGAAAATCGACGCTGATGAAGATCCTGTGCGGCATCCACCAGCCGGATGCCGGCACGATCGAGATCGACGGCGCCGCGCGCCATTTCGCGGACTATCGCGACGCGGTCGCGGCCGGCGTCGGCATCGTGTTCCAGGAATTCAGCCTGATTCCGCACCTTGATGCCGTCGACAACCTGTTCCTCGGCCGCGAGCTGCGCAACCGCTGGGGCGCCCGCGACCGCAAGCGGATGCGCGCGGCGGCGGGAGCCATCTTCGCGCGGCTCGGCGTGGCGATCGATCTCGATGCGCCGATCCGCGCGCTGTCGGTTGCGCAGCAGCAGTTCGTCGAGATCGGCAAGGCGCTGTCGCTCGACGCGCGCATCCTGATCCTCGACGAACCGACCGCGACGCTCACGCCGGCCGAGGCCGAGCACCTGTTCGCGATCATGCGCGAGCTGAAGCGGCAGGGCGTCGCGATGATCTTCATCTCGCATCACCTCGACGAAATTTTCGCGGTGTGCGACCGCATCACGGTGCTGCGCGACGGCCAGTACGTCGCGACGACCGATGTCGCGCGCACCGACGTCGAGCAACTGGTGCGGATGATGGTCGGCCGCCGGATCGAAAGCAGCTTTCCGCCGAAGCCGACGCTGCCGGCCGACGCGCCGGTCGTGCTGGAGGTTCATGCGCTGCAGATCGAGCGCGACGGTCCGGTGAACAGCTTCGCGCTTCGCGCCGGCGAGATCCTCGGCTTCGCGGGGCTGGTCGGCTCGGGCCGCACGGAAACCGCGCTCGCGGTGATCGGCGCGACGCGCGCGCATCGCAAGGAACTGCGCGTACGCGGCGCGGCGGCGAAGCTCGCCGATCCGGCCGACGCACTGCGCGCGGGCATCGGCCTCCTGCCGGAAAGCCGCAAGACGGAAGGGCTCGTCACGTCGTTCTCGATCCGCGACAACATCTCGCTGAACAACCTCGGCAAGTACCGGTCGATGCGCTGGCTGATCGACCGGCGCGGCGAGGCGCGCACCACGCACGACGTAATGCGTCGCGTCGGCGTGAAGGCGCCGTCGATCCATACCGAGGTCGCGACGCTGTCCGGCGGCAATCAGCAGAAGGTCGTGATCGCGCGCTGGCTGAACCATCACACGTCGGTGCTGATCTTCGACGAGCCGACGCGCGGCATCGACGTCGGCGCGAAAGCCGAAATCTACGGGCTGATGCGCGAACTCACCGCGCGCGGCTACGCCATCATCATGATCTCGTCCGAACTGCCGGAAATCGTCGGCATGTGCGATCGCGTCGCCGTGTTCCGGCAGGGCCGCATCGAGGCGACGCTCGCCGGCGACGAGATCGATCCCGACACGGTCATGACCTATGCCACGGCCGGCACGCGAGGAGCGACCCATGAACCTGCCTGATTCCTCTTCCACGCATTCCACGACGCTCGCGGCCACGGCCGCCGATGCGCCGCCGCCCCGCGCGATGTGGGCGCAGTTGCGCCGTTCGACGCTGTTCTATCCGCTCGTGGGCCTCGTCGTCGTGTGCATCGCGATGATGATCGCGAGCCCGAGCTTCCTGTCCGCCGCGAACCTCGAAAACGTGCTGCGCCAGGTCTCGATCAACGCGATCATCGCGGTCGGCATGACCTGCGTGATCCTGACGGGCGGCATCGACCTGTCGGTCGGCTCGGTGATGGCGCTGTCGGGCACGCTCGCGGCCGGGCTGATGGTCGCGGGCGTCAACGCGGCCGCCGCGCTGGGGATCGGCATCGCGGTCGGCCTGGGCTTCGGTTTCCTGAACGGCGTGTTCGTCGCGTTCGCGGGGATGCCGCCGATCATCGTCACGCTCGCGACGATGGGCATCGCGCGCGGCCTCGCGCTGATCTACACGGGCGGCTATCCGATCGACGGGCTGCCCGACTGGGTCGCGTTCTTCGGCAGCGGCAAGGTACTCGGCATCCAGGCGCCGGTGCTGATCATGCTGGCGATCTATGCGATCGCGTGGCTGTTGCTTGACCGGATGCCGTTCGGCCGCTACGTGTACGCGATCGGCGGCAACGAGCAGGCGACGCGGCTCACCGGCGTGCGGGTCGCGCGCGTGAAACTGATCGTCTACACGCTGGCCGGCGTCACGTCGGCGCTCGCCGCGATCGTGCTGACCGGGCGCCTGATGAGCGGGCAGCCGAACGCCGGCGTGGGCTTCGAGCTCGATGCGATCGCGGCCGTCGTGATGGGCGGCACGTCGATCTCCGGCGGGCGCGGCGCGATCCTCGGCACGCTCGTCGGAGCGCTGCTGCTCGGCGTGCTCAACAACGGGCTCAACATGATCGGCGTGAACCCGTACGTGCAGAACGTGATCAAGGGCGGAATCATCCTGCTCGCGATCTACATCAGCCGCGAGCGATCGCGGTAAAGATCGATCCATCGGTCATCCGAATCAATTGGAAAAGAGACAACTCATGACGACACCCGAAGCCCAGCCGCGCATGACCGCGGTCGTCTGCCACGGCCCCGAGGACTATCGCGTCGAACAGGTCGCGAAGCCGCGCCCCGGTACGAACGAGCTCGTGATCCGCATCGCCGCATGCGGCATCTGCGCGAGCGACTGCAAGTGCTATACCGGCGCCAAGATGTTCTGGGGCGGACCGAGCCCGTGGGTGAAGGCGCCGGTGATCCCCGGCCACGAATTCTTCGGCCATGTCGAAGCGCTCGGCGACGGCGCGGCCGAGCATTTCGGCGTGGCGATCGGCGATCGCGTGATCGCCGAGCAGATCGTGCCGTGCGGCAAGTGCCGCTATTGCAAGTCGGGCCAGTACTGGATGTGCGAGGTGCACAACATCTTCGGCTTCCAGCGCGAAGTCGCCGACGGCGGAATGGCCGAGTACATGCGCATTCCGCCGACCGCCATCGTCCACAAGATCCCGCTTGGCGTATCGCTCGAGGATGCGGCGATCATCGAGCCGCTGTCGTGCGCGATCCATACGGTGAATCGCGGCGACGTCCAGCTCGACGACGTCGTCGTGATCGCTGGCGCGGGCCCGCTCGGGCTGATGATGACGCAGGTCGCGCACCTGAAGACGCCGAAGAAACTCGTCGTGATCGACCTGATCGACGAACGGCTCGAACTCGCGCGTCAGTACGGCGCCGACGTGACGATCAACCCGCGGCGCGACGATGCGCGCGAGATCGTCCGCGCGCTCACCGACGGCTACGGTTGCGACGTCTACATCGAGACGACCGGCGCGCCGGTCGGCGTGAACCAGGGGCTCGACCTGATCCGCAAGCTCGGCCGCTTCGTCGAATTCAGCGTGTTCGGCGAGGATGCGACCGTCGACTGGTCGATCATCGGCGATCGCAAGGAGCTCGACGTGCGCGGCGCGCATCTCGGGCCATACTGCTATCCGGTCGCGATCGACCTGCTCGCGCGCGGGCTCGTCACGTCGAAGGGCATCGTCACGCACGGTTTCGCGCTGGAGGACTGGGACGACGCGATCCGCATCGCGAAATCGCCCGAATCGATCAAGGTGCTGCTGAAGCCGGCCCGCTGACGGCCGGCGTGCGCCTCACCGGAGACATCATGGAATACGTCATAGGCGTCGACATCGGCACGCAGAGCACCAAGGCGCTGCTGGTCGACCGGCACGGCACGATCGTCGCGCGGCGCTCGGCCGGCTACCAGCCCGATACGCCGCGCCCGCTGTGGGCCGAGCAGTGGCCGCAGGTGTGGTTCGACGCGGTGCTCGACTGCATCGCCGGCTGCGTGAGCGACGCGCGCGTGCAGGGCGTGCCGGCCGATGCGATCCGTGCGGTGTGCGTGAGCAGCCTGTACGGCGGCTCGGGCATCCCGGTCGACATCGACATGCGGCCGCTGCATCCGTGCCTGATCTGGATGGACCGGCGCGCGACCGCGGAAGTCGACTGGGTCGACGAGCACGTGAACGTCGAGCGGCTGCGCGTGATCACCGGCAATGGCGTCGACAGCTACTACGGGTTCACCAAGATGCTGTGGCTGCGCGACCAGCGGCCGGACGTATGGGCGAACGTGCGCTATTTCCTGCCGCCGAACGCGTACGTGATCTATCTGCTGACCGGCGAAGTGGCGGTCGACCACAGTTCGGCCGGCAATATCGGCGGCGTGTACGACGTCGCGCGCCGCGAGTGGTCCGACGACGCGCTCGACATGCTCGGCATTCCGGCGACGATGATGCCCGAACGGCTGGTCGATTCGACGGACATCGTCGGCGGCCTGCTGTCGCAATGGACCGCGCAACTCGGGCTGCCGGCCGGCACGCCCGTCGTCGCGGGCGGCGTCGACGCGGCGGTGGCGACCTTCGCGGCCGGCGCGACGCGTGCCGGGCAGCACGTCGCGATGATCGGCACCAGCATGTGCTGGGGCTACGTGAACCGGCATGTCGATGCACGCCACGGCCTCGTCAGCATGCCGCACGTATTCGACGGGCAGCGCGACCTGTACGTGTTCGGCGGCGCGATCGCGGCCGGCGCGTCGGTCGCGTGGTTTCGCGACCAGTTCTGCCACGCGGAAATCGATGCGGCGCGCCTGCTGCCGCACGGCGATCCGCACGCGCTGCTCGAGGAGGCGGCCGAGCGTGTGCCGGCCGGCGCCGACGGCGTGCTGTTCCTGCCGTATTTGATGGGCGAGCGCAGCCCGGTGTGGGATGCGAAGGCGAGCGGCGCGTTCGTCGGGCTGAGTCTCGCGCATACGCGTGCGCATCTTTATCGTGCAGTGCTCGAAGGCGTCGCGTTCGCGTTGCGCCACAACATCGAGGCCGGCCGCCGCGGCGCGGTGGCGCTGGACGATCGGTTGATCGTCGTCGGCGGCGCCGCGCATTCGGCGCTGTGGATGCAGATCATCGCGGACGTGACGGGCTTCCCGGTGTGGACGATCGAGCAGGACGTCGAAGCCGCGATGGGCGCTGCGCTGCTCGCGGGGGTCGGCGCGGGGCTCGTGTCGCGCGACGACGCGCAAGGCGGCTGGGTCACGCTCGTCGAGCGCGCACGGCCCGATGCCGACCGCGCGAAAACGTACGACGCGCGTTTTTCGCTGTACACGGCGCTGTATCCGGCACTCAAGCCGATCATGCACAGGCTGGGCACACCATCATGAACACACGATTCGATTTCGGCGGGTCAACGGTGCTCGTCACGGGCGCATCGAGCGGAATCGGCCGCGCATGCGCGGTCGCGCTGGCGCACGCCGGCGCGCGCGTCGTCGCGGCCGGGCGCGACATGGCCGCGCTCGACACGCTCGCCGGCGAGATTGCGTGCGAGACGTTGCGCATGGACGTCGGCGGCGACGAACACGCGATCGATGCCGCACTCGCTGCATACGATGCGTTCGACGGTCTCGTCAATTGCGCGGGGATCGCGTCGCTCGAACCGGCGCTCGATGTCGGAGCCGCGGATTTCGATCGCGTGATGGCCGTCAACGCGCGCGGCGCGGCGCTCGTCGCACGGGCCGTGGCCCGAAAGATGATCGAGCGCGACGGACGCGGCGCGGCGCACGCACGGGGCAGCATCGTCAACGTGTCGAGTCAGGCCGCGCTCGTCGGCTTGCCCGCGCATCTGAGCTATTGCGCGTCGAAGGCGGCGATGGACGCGATCACGCGCGTGCTGTGCATCGAGCTCGGGCCGCACGGCATTCGTGTGAACAGCGTGAACCCCACCGTCACGCTTACGCCGATGGCGCAGTTCGCATGGAGCGAACCGGAGAAGCGCGCGCCGATGCTGGCCGCGATCCCGCTCGGCCGGTTCGCGGAGCCGGACGAAGTCGTCGAGCCGATCCTGTTTTTACTGAGCGAGGCGGCGTCGATGATCAGCGGCGTATCGTTGCCGATCGACGGCGGCTATACGGCACGCTAGACCGCAGTCGCGCAAGGCGCAAGGCGCGTTCGCGGAGCGGCCGCGCGCGGCTAGACCGGATCCTTGCTCGGCGGTCCGTCCGGCTGCTGCGGGTTGTCGTGATGATGACCGGGCGGCGACGAGAACGGATCGTCTTCCGGATCGCGGTTCGGGTCGGCCGGTGGCTCGGGCGTCGGGGTCGTGTGATCGCTCATGGAGAACTCGCGCGGTGCGTGACGGCGGCGGCGCGGCGGGCGCGCCTCGTCTCCGTTATAGCCAATCGGGCGCGGGTTTGCAGCGGGATTCTTGCGGCGGGCGGTCGATCGTCGGCGAAATCCGCTCATTGGCGGTGTTCGGTCGGGATCTTGCCGGCCTGCGCAATCGACGTCAGCGCAAATCCGCCGGTGTATCGACGTCGCGCAGGATGCCGGGGTCGTCGACGTCGAGCAGTGTCACCGGCGCGCTGGCGAGCAGCGCGCGGGCGCCCGTGTCGCCGTCGAGGGCGGCGAGCGCATCGAAATGGTGCGCGGCGAAACCGACCGGGTGGCCGCGCACGCCGCGATGCGCGGGCGCGACGATCGACGCGTGGTCGGCCTCGAGCGCGCGTGTGACCGTTTCGTAAGTGGACGCCGCGATCCATGGCATGTCGCCGAGCGCGACGAGCCAGCCGCTCGCGTCGGGCGTGGTGCGGACGCCGGCCGCGAGGCTCGCGCCCATGCCGCGCAACGCGTCGGGTGCATAGATGACCTGGCAGCCGGCTTCGTTCAGCAGAATCGCAAGCTCTTCGGCGCCGGGACGCACGACGGCGATCACGTCGGCGGTGGCGGCCGCGAGACGGCGGGCGGCGGCGACCGCCACCGGCGTGCCGTCGGGAAGCCGAGCGAGCAGCTTGCTGTGCAGGCCGCTCGGGTCGAAGCGTTGACCAAGGCCGCCGGCGAGCAGGACGCCGGTGGCGAGTGACGCATAGGACATCGGCGCGAGGGGAGTGAGGCAGGTGCTGCGATTGTGCGGGAGCACGCGGGGATCGGCAAGTGAGGATGTTACCGGGTCACGCGTGTCGGATCGGGAAAACCGTCATCGCGAAGATACGTCGAGCATGCTTTCGTCGACAGGACCGTAAATTGCGTGCGATTCGTTCTGCATGACGGCCCAATGGCGATCGCCGAACGAGAGATCGACGAACCCTTCGTGCGACTCCCGCAGGGCGATCGACCGGACGGCGGGATCGGAGAGCGGTATCACGGTAGCGGGCCAATGGCGCGAGGACGGTTGCGGGCCACGCGCCGATATCGAGTGGGGCGGCCGCGGTCGTTTTGGTCAGACGAATCGCCAATATGCCAGAGTCCGGCGGAGCGTGCGGTGCGGTTCGACCCACGGGCGGGCAACGCTCACCAGAGCGTCTTGACGTGCGCGTACGCGCGGATTTTTTCGTCGCGCGTGACGAGCGGCGCGCCGAGCCGCCGCGCGGTCGCGACGATCATGCGATCGGCCGGATCCTTGTGGAACGTGCCGGGCAGGTCGGTGGATTTCGCGGCGATGTCGGCATCGACCGGCACGAAGCGCATGCCGTCGATCTGCGCGACGGTGGCGAGCCATGCGTCGACATCCATCGTCAGTGCGAGGCGGTCGTTGCGAACCAGCATCGCAATTTCCCACGCGGAGATGGCGGATGCGGCGAGCGCGCCTTCGCTCCGTGCACGATCGATCGCGCTTCGCGCCTTCCTGCTGAGCGCAGGGTCGCCCGTTACCCACCACACCAATGCATGCGTATCCAGCACGATCACCGCGACGCCTCCCAATCATCTTCCGCAATCGGATCGAGAGGATTGTCGTAGCGCATGACCGACCCGCGCAATATGTCCAACGGCTGAGTTTCGCGCGAGCGATACGGCCGGATCTCGAGCGTCGGTTTGCCGTGGTCGGTGACGATCAGGCTTTCGCCCGACGCCTCGACGAGCCGGAAGTACTCGAGTGCGCGAGCCTTGAATTCGGATTTCGATACGGGAGCGTGCGGCATCATGATATGAGCATGGTCATTTGACGATGGTCATTTTAGACCCGCCTTTCGACGCGGCGCAAGCGCCGGGGCGTGACCGGCTCGCGCTACGCGTCCGCCCACTTCCTCAACAGGTTGTGATAAATCCCGGTGAGCGAAATGACCACGGGATCCTTCGCCCCTTTTTCGGCGGAAAGCGCCTGAATCTGCGTATCGAGCTGAAACAGCAGTGTGCGATCGCCATCGTCGCGCACCATGCTCTGAATCCAGAAGAACGACGCGACGCGCTCGCCCCGCGTCACCGGCGTCACGTGATGCAGGCTCGACGCCGGATACAGCACGAGATCGCCCGCCGGCAGCTTCGCGCGATGCACGCCGTACGTGTCTTCCACGCACAGCTCGCCGCCGTCGTACGCTTCGGGCTCCTCGAGAAACAGCGTCGCCGACAGGTCGCTGCGCACGCGGAAATCCGTGCCGCGCAGCAGCCGGATCGCGTTGTCCACGTGCGTGCCGAACGCTTCGCCGCCTTCATAGCGATTGAACAGTGGCGGAAACACCTTGAGCGGCAGCGCCGCCGAAAAGAACAGCGGATGGCGCGCGAGCGCGTCCTGGATCGCGTCGCCCACCGCGCGCGCGGCCGGCGAGCCTTCCGGCAATTGCCGGTTGCGTTTCGCGAGTGCCGACTGTGCGCCGGACGTCGCGTTGCCGTCGATCCATTCGGCGGCATCGAGCAACTCGCGGCATTGCGCGACTTGCGCCCGGGTCAGTACGCCGGGGATATGAAGCATCATGGTGCTGTTTCCATTGCGGGCGGCGCCAGTTGCACGGCCGCCGCCCGAAAAGCGTCGACCGGCGACTGTGCGAGATACGCGCGCATCTTCGCGATGAACGCGGGTGTCGCAGTGGCCGGCACGCGCGCGAGCCAGACGAGCGCTTCGTCGACGCGCCCGCGCTCCGCGAGCAGCCGCGCATAGTTGAACTGGCCGCGGAAGTCGCCGGCAACGGCGGCGCGGCGATAGTGGTCGAACGCGGCGTCGGTGTCGACGGGTACGACCCAGCCGTCCTCGTAGAAGCCGCCGATCAGGTTGATCGATTTCGCATGGCCGAGCGCGGCCGCGCGGCGGAACCAGTCGAGCGCGTCGGCGCGGTTCTCGTCGACGCCGTTGCCGAGCGCAAGGGCAGTCGCGTAGTTGTACATGCCCCAGTCGAGGCCCGCGTGCGCGGCGAGCCGGTACCAGTACACGGCGACCGGCGCGCACGCGGCCGTGCCCCAGCCGAACTCGTAGCAGCGCCCGAGCATGTTCATCGCCATCGGGTGGCCGGCCCGCGCCGCGTGCCGGAACCAGTTGAGCGCGGCGGCCGGATCGCGTGCGACGCCGTGCCCGTCGAGCAGGTACTGCCCGTAGACGGCCTGCGCGTCGACGATGCCGTGGTCGGCCGCCGCCGCGACCCACGCGGCGGCGCGTTCGGGCGGCCCGGCCAGGATGTCGGCGAACGCGCGCGGCGATACTGACGCGAGCGCCTTCAGCGATACGGCTTCCATCGATCAGTAGCGCGCGTTCAGCGTGACGAACGCCGAGCGGCCCGGGGCGATCGACGCATAGTGCGCCGGATACGCCTGATCGAAGTAGGTGCGGTTGAACAGGTTGTTCACGTTCAGCTGCAGGTCGAGCTTCTTGTTGATCCGGTACTGCGCCATCGCGTCGAAGCGCCAGTACGACGGCACGGCGCGCAGGTTCGCGGGATCGCCGAACACTTCCGACATGTAGAACGCGCCGCCGCCGACCGTGAACTTCGGCGTGACGTCGTAGTTCGACCACATCGTGAGGCTGTGCTTCGGCGTGTTCGGGAAGCGGTTGCCGTTGTTCGCGGCGTCCTTGCCGTTGTCGCGCAGTTCGCTCTTCATGTACGTGTAGCCGCCGAACACCTGCCATTGCTTCGTGATCTGGCCGGCGAGGCCGAGCTCGAGACCCTGCACGCGCTTGTTGCCGACCATCGCGTACTGATTGTTCGGCAGCGTCACGCGCGCGTTCGTCGTATCGATCTGGAACAGCGCGGCCGTCAGCGACAGCTTGTCGTTCAGCACGTTCCACTTCGTGCCGAGCTCGATACTGCGGTTCTTCTCGGGCGCCATCTGGTCGGCGTTGGGCCCGGCGCCGCCGCGGCCCGGCGTGAGCGACTGCGTTTCGCTGCCTTCGCCGAGCAGCATGCCGGCGGGCGTCGACGACGTCGCATACGACGCGTAGATGCTGCCGTTCTGCGCGGGCTTGAATACGAGGCCGGCCTGCCAGTTGAACAGCGTGTCGTCGCGCGTATAGGTCTTGCCGCCGTTGGCCGCGGTATCGGTGAAGCGGGTCGAGTAGTCGTCGACGCGTACGCCGGCGTTCACCTGCCAGCGCGGCGTGAGCTCGATCGTGTCGAAGCCGTAGATCGACTTCGTCGTCGTGCGCGCATGCGCGTAGTCGTTGTTGCGCGTGATCGAACCGGCCCACGGATCGTTCGGGTTCGGCGACCAGAGGCTCGTGCAGTTGTAGCCCGACGGCGCGCCGATGCCTTTCTGGCAGATCGTGCCCTTGTCGGTCGCGACCGTGTACGAATCGCGCTTGCCCCATTCGCGCGACAGCTCGATACCGGTCGTGAAGCTGTGCTTGAACGGGCCCGTACGGAATTCGCCGAACAGCTCGGTCAGGTTCGCGAGGCTGTTGATCGAGCTGTCGCGGTTGTTGTTGCGGCGCCAGACCTTGCCGTTCACCACGTTGCCCTGGCTGTCGTCCGGCTGCGTCCAGATGTAGTCCTGCGTCGATTCCGTGTAGCGCGTGGTGTTGCGCACCGTGAGGTTCGGCGTGATGTCGTGCTCGATCTTGATCGTGCTGATGTCCGACGTCGTCTTGCGGAAGTCGCGGTCGATCAGGCCGTAGAAGTTGTGGCGATCGACGGGCGCCGGATAGATCGTGCCGACGTTCGCGGGCTTGTTCGAGGTCGTGTAGAAGTACGGGATGCCGCCGTCGGGCATGTCGTCCGTCTGCAGGTGGTAGTAGCTCGCGGTCACGCGCGTCGGCGTGCCGAGGCCGAACGCGATCGACGGCGCGACGCCCCAGCGCTCGTTGTTGACGGCATCGCGGCCGGCGACGTCGTTGTTGTGGCTCATCAGGTTCAGGCGGAACGCGGCGTGATCGGCGAACTGCCAGTTGCCGTCGGCGGTGAAGCGGCGATAGCGGTCGGTGCCGAGGCCCGCGCTCGCGGCGGCCGTCGTGCCCAGATGCGGGGCCTTCGTGATCAGGTTGATGCTGCCGCCGGCGCCGCCGCGGCCGCCGTAGGCGCCGTCGGAACCCTTGGTGATCTCGACGCGCTCGGTGTTGAAGATCTCGCGCGTGGTGGCGCCCGTATCGCGCATGCCGTCGACGAACATGCTGCCCTGCGTGTCGTAGCCGCGGATGAACGGACGGTCGCCGAGCGGATTGCCGCCTTCGCCGGCGCCGAACGTGATGCCGGGCACCGTGCGCAGCGCTTCGGTCAGCGTTGCCGCGCCGCTGCTCTGGATCAGTTCCTGCGGGATCACGGTGACGGATTTCGGCGTGTCGACGAGCGGCGCGGTGAATTTCGCGGAAGCGGAAAAGTCGGCCTTGTAGCTGTGCTCGGTCTTGCCCTGGATCTCGATCGGCGCGAGGTGGCCTTCGGTGCTGGCGGGCGCCGCGGGCGGCGTGCCGTCGGCGAACGCGGGGCTCGCGGCGAGCACGCTGCACAGGGTGGTGAATTTACCGAGCTTCAGCTCGTCGGGACGGGACTTCATGGTGCGCTTCGACCTCGCGGTGTGGCCCCGGGACGCTGCGGAAATGTGCATGCCGCCGGGAATTATTACGATTTGTTTTCAGGCGGCATTCTATGTAATTTTTGGTTGAATGAGAAGCGTTCTTGTTATCGTTTGTAAGGGAATCGTTGACGAATGTTGCGGAGGGGTGGCGGCGGCTGGTCGGCGGAAATGGCCGATCGGCCGGGGCGAACGGCGTGATCGCGGCCACTCGCGAGGTGCGCCGTTCGAGACGGTGGGGCTTAGAGCGATCGATCCGTGGGCGCGGTAGCTTCCGGTTGCCAGCCTCCGTCAACCGCGCCGAAACGAAAAACGCGCCGTGCAATGCGGCGCGTTTCGAACCGAGCGAGCGTGCCCGCTGCGCCAGCCAATGGCAGGCGGGCGCGACACGCCGGTGCGGCGTCAGTCGATGCCGTGAAACACCGCATCCTCCGGCCCGAGGTACGCCGGCGGGCGCCACGTCGCGTCGCGCATCGAATGCTGGACGAGGTTCTCGACGCCGAGCAATACCGCGAAAATCGCCATCCGCACCGGAATGCCGTTGTCGGTCTGCCGGAAGATCGCGAGACGCGGGTCGCGGTTCAGGTCGACCGACAGGTCGTTCGCGCCGGGCCGGCTGTCGCGCGGCAACGGATGCATGATCAGCGTGTCGGGCTTGCATACCGAGTCGACGAGCGCCTGGTTGATCTGGAAATCCGGCGTGTAGCCTTCGAACGACTCGTCGGTGAAGCGCTCCTTCTGGATCCGCGTCGCGTAGACGACGTCCGCGCCGCGCAGCCCGGCCGCGAGGTCGTTCGTCTGCTCGACCACATGGCCATTCGTCGCGATCTGGTCGACGATGTACGCCGGCATCTCGAGCGTCGGCGGCGACACGAGCGTGAACTTCAGCCCGCGGTACAGCGCGAGCAGCTTGACGAGCGAGTGCACGGTGCGGCCGTACTTCAGGTCGCCGACCAGCGCGATGTGCGCGCCGTCGACGATCTTGCCGAGCCGCGAAAACTCGCGCTGGATCGTATAGAGGTCGAGCAGCGCCTGGCTCGGGTGCTCGCCGGGGCCGTCGCCGCCGTTGATCACCGGCAGGTTGGTCGCGCGTGCGAATTCGGCCACCGAGCCTTTTTCCGGATGACGGATCACGAGCGCGTCGACGTAGCCGGCCATTACGCGGCTCGTGTCGTAGATCGATTCACCCTTGGCCATCGACGAGAACGTGAAGCCCGTCGTGTCGCACGCCGAGCCGCCGAGCCGGCAGAAGGCCGCGCCGAACGACACGCGCGTGCGCGTGCTGGCTTCGAAGAACAGGTTGCCGAGCACGGCGCCTTCGAGCACCCGCGAAATCTTGTGGCGTCGCGCGATCGGCTGCATGACGTCGGCCACGCGGAACAGCGCCTCGACCGAATCCCGCGAGAACTGGTCGACCGAGATCAATTGCGGCTTGCCTTCGAACAGGAATTGCTTCGCGAGCCCTTGTTTGTCTACGCTTTGCGTATAGTTTTCGCCGTCCGGCGCCGAGCGTTCGACGATTTCCGACACGAAGCGCTCGACGATCTCCGGCATGCCGCGCGATTCCTGCGAATCGTCCGGAAGCAGCCAGGTATCCAGCGCACGTCGGCTGACGCCGATGCGATTCGCGAATGCCTCGCGGGTCATGTTGAGGCGGCGCATCGCGTCGCGGAGGAAGGCTTGCTGGGGGACGGTCATCGGCGGCTCCTGGGCGGAAAATATACGCGATGCGTATATTAGTGGGTGGCGCGATGAAGTCAAGAAAAATCTGCGAGCGCGCGGGGCCGTATTGGCGCGCGCCTCCGTATAATCAGGTCAGGCCCCGTGTCCGGCAGCGTGCCGGGCGCCACGCCACAAACGATTCGCCCGGTCGGGCTTGTTGATTCGAAGGAGAATGAGAATGACGCGTACGATTGCTGCAATGCTGCTGGTGGTGACCGCCGCGCTCGCCGGTTGCAACACGGTCGCAGGCATGGGCCAGGATATTTCGAAGGGTGGCCAGGCGATCAGCGATTCGGCCGAAAAGGCGAAGTAAGCCGATCGGTTCCGGAATGCAGAAGGCGCCGGGCCTTTCCGCGATGGCGGGAAGGCCTGGCGCCTTTTTTTGCGCCCGACGCGACGTCGTGGCGTCAGGCGCGTTCCACGAACGCGTAGCGGCCTTCGACCTTGCGCGGCGTGAACCAGCCGTAGTCGGGGAACAACCGGTTGCGGACGAACCACACGTAACCGACGAGCACGGCCGTGATCGCGAGGCTCGGCAGCGCGGACGACGGATCGCGCCCGAGATCGGCGACGGTCTTCGGCATCTGCAGCAGCGACAGCAGGATGAACGCGTGATACGCGCCGACACGATGGGTCGCGAAGCCCCAGATGAACAGCAGCGACAGCGGCACGGTCAACGCAAGGAAGACGGTAACGAGGACGCCGCCGGCGCCGGACGCGAAGAAGTAGTACGCAAGCATCAGGCTGATGACCAACTGGGCGACGCCGAGGCCGATCAGGATCCGGATGTGCACCTTGTTCTTGCGGCAGCGTTCGGGATCCGGGCGCGACGCGATCAGCTGCGCGAGCACGCGATCCTTGAGCCCCTGTCCGGACAGTTCGGCCAGCGCGTCGGCCTTCCTCGTTCCCGCGGATAGCAGCACCGCGATTCTTGTTTTGGCTTCCTTCCTGTTCATTGCGTGGGGATTGTCGTTCGATGGTTGTCAAAGGGCCCGGCCACGCGAATATTGCATCTTGCGCAGTCGCGCGCAACGGTTTTGCGGTGTGCGGACACATTCCTACAGGCGCCGGCCGTGTCGCGCGAAGGCGGGATCGACCGGCGACGCGACGGGAGGGGCCGCCGCCGTTTCCGCGGGCGCGATGAACGCGAGTCAGTCGGTGGCGGTCCGCGCGGCGAGCGTCGTGCGTGATTCTTCGACGGGCCGCTCGCGCCGTCGCGTCGCGCCGACGAGCATGCCGGCGACGACGAGCGCGATGCCCGCGACGCGCGTGCCGGTCAGCGTTTCGCCGAACAGGACGACCGCGAACAGCACGGCCGAAACCGGCGCGACCGCCGTGAAGAGGGCCGCTTCGGTGCCGCTCGTGCGCGCCGAGCCCGCATACCAGCACAGGTAGCCGAGCACGGTCGGAATCAACGCGTAGTACGCGATCGCCGACACCGCGCCGACGGTCCAGCCGCTCGTCAGCGCATGCCATTCGAACGCGGCCGGCACGAGTGCGAGCACGAAGCCGAGGCCCGACATCGCGGTGGAAAGCGCGAGCGGCGGCAACGGCGCGGCGAGCCGCCGGTTGAGCAGGATGAAGACCGCTTCGCATGCGACGGCCGCCAGCACCAGCGCATCGCCGGCAAGCGTCTGGAGCGACGGCATCGCGTGGCCCGGCGCGAACGTGACGAACAGCACGCCGGCCGTGGCGAGCGCGGCGGCCAGCCAGTCGCGCGGCGTCTGCCGCTCGCGCAGCACGACGGCCGCGATCAGCGTCGACATCGCCGGCAGCGTGCCGAGCATCACGCCCGCATCGAGCGGCGACGACAGCTTCGTGCCGCTGATCAGCAGCACCGTGTAGCCGACGCCGCCCGCCGCGGCCTGGATCACGAGCAGCACGGCGTCGCGTGCGCAAATGCGCGGCCAGCGCATGCGCTGCGCGTGCATCAGCGCGAGCAGCAGCGGGGTCGCGATCAGGAAGCGCAGCGCGGTGGCCGTGAACGGCGGCAGGCCGCCGGCCGCGAGACGGCTCGCGATGACGGTGCTGCCGACGCCTGCCATCGCGGCGGCGAGATAGAGATAGCCGATCAGTCGTGTCTTCATGTGCCGCATCGTCGCGCACCGGCTAGCGCGCGTCTTGAACGAAATTGCAGCAAGGGGAGGCGTCGAATGCGGTGCGCCGTCGACATGGACGGACGCAATCGGTCGCGGCCGCCGTCGAGGCGGCAATCGACTGCGGATGCAGGGCGCCCGGCGGCCTCGAGCTGCGCGGGCGACAGCGCGACTCAACCCGCCTGCGTGAACCGCCCCGGCGTGATCCCGAACTGGCGCGCGAACGCGCGCGTCAGGTGGCTCTGATCCGCAAAGCCGGCCTCGGCCGCGGCATCGGCGATCGGCAGGCCGCCGGCCAGCAGCGCACGCGCGAGCCGCGTGCGCTGCTGAACCAGATAGGCATGCGGCGTGATGCCGAGCTCGCGCGCGAAGCCGCGCAGCAACTGGAAGCGGCTGACGCCGCTCAGGTCGGCCAGCTCGGCGAGCGACACGGGCGCGCCCGGCGCTGCGTCGAGCCGCTCGCGGGCGACGCGGACCGCCGGCGCGACGCCCGCCGCCGGCAGCGTGCGGTTGGCATGCCGGGCGAGCAAACCGGCGACGAGCATCACGAGCGCTTCGTCGCGGGCCAGCGGCTGGGTTTCGCCTGCGACGATGCGCGCATGCAGCCGGCCGACCGCGGCGGCGAGCCATGCGTCGCGCACGGCCGGGTGCGCAAGCTCGACGCCGCCGAGGCCTTCTTCCGCCGCGACGCCCGCGACCAGCGCGGGGGCGAGGTACAGCATCCGCCAGCGCCGGCCGGCGTCGGCCTCGAGCGGCGAGCCGTCGTGCATCTCGCCGGGGTTGACCATGATCGCGTCGCCGGCCAGCGCGTCGACTTGCCCGCGGCCGCTCCACGACCGGTGCGCACCGCTGACAATCACGCCGACCCCGAATTCGTCGTGCGCGTGGCGCGGAAACGCGCGATCGGATTCGAGGCTGATTGCCTCGATGCCTTCATCGCTGCGTCGGTAATGGATGACACGGTGCATGTGCGCTCCTCGCGCCGGTCGCGGCGCGGATCACGTGCACTCTAGCGCGTTCCGGCGCCGCGCGCCCTTCATCCTTTTGGCGGATACCGCGCGGCGCACGCCGCCCGCACCATGTGCGCATGAGCAGCGTACACGGCCCGCCGGGCCTGAAGCTGCGCGGGAGACGGCAGGTGGAACGACAGGATCCGGTATTCATTCAGGTGGGCGCACTGGCGGACGGCTTCGCGCCGGAAGCGAACGTCCTCGCACCCGTCGACGCGCTCGTCGGGCGGACACTGGCGCTCGGCGACGCAGCGGGCGTGTGGCGCGTCCATACGTTCGAGCCGGGCGCGCTGCAGTGGCGCGATCCGGTGACCGATACGGGCGGCCGCGCGCCGTGCCGCGTGACGCGGCTGCGCGACGGCCTGTACTTCGTCGACTACATCGATGCCACCGCTCGCGCGACATCGGTGAGTCTCGTGATCGATCTCGACACCGGCGTGTGGACGTCGGTCGTCGGGACCCTGCCGACGGAAGCCGACACGCGCATCGATGCGTTCACGCGCGTCGCGCGCGGGCTGCCGTTGACGGCCGTCGATGCGCAATTCCGGCACGGCACGCTCGGCGGCCACGCTCGGCCGGGGCCGCTGCATGCGCCCACGCGCGAGCTGATCGGCAAGCGGACGATGTACCGCTACAGCCCGACCGAATGCTACGAGCACATCTACCTGAACGAGAATTTCTACGCATGGCAGTGCCTGCAGGGCGTCGAACGCGGGCTGGCCGACGTCGACCGCTGTCATTACTTCAGGATCGCGGACGAGCTGTATCTGTTCGTGTGGCGCGAAAAGGTGGTGCCGACGCTCGGCGTCGTGCTGATCGATCTCGCGCAGCGCAAGACCGACGGCAAGATCTTCGGCTATCAGGGCGGCGATTTCGGCACGCTGTCGAATTTCCCGATCGGCGCTTACGCGCAGGTGCTGAACGAAACCGTGCACCCGCTCGGCGGCGAGGAGGAGCGATGACTGCCATGCTAGGCAGCGGCCGCGTGCGCGCGGACTTCAGCGGGCGTGTCGTGCTCGTCACGGGCGCCGCGCAAGGGATCGGCGCGGCGATTGCCCGCCGCTTCGCGGAATCCGACGCGTTCGTCGCGCTCGCCGACCTGAACGGCGACGCGGCAGCCGCGCAGGCCGACGCGCTGGCCGGTACGGGCGGCACGGCACGCGCGTATCGGGTCGATGCCGCGCGCCGGGATGAACTGGCTGCGCTCGTGGCGGCGGTCGAGCGCGATGGCGGCCGGCTCGATGTCGTCGTCCACAATGCCGCGTATTTTCCGTTGACGCCGTTCGCACGGATCGACGAACCGACGCTCGAGCGCACGCTGTCGGTCAACCTGTCGGCGCTGTTCTGGCTCGCGCAGGCCGCGTTGCCGGCGTTCGAGCGCGCAGGGGCCGGGCGGCTGCTCGTCACGTCGTCGGTGACGGGGCCGCGCGTCGCCTATCCGGGGCTTGCGCATTACGCGGCGTCGAAGGCCGGCGTGAACGGCTTCATTCGGGCGGCGGCGCTGGAGCTGGCGCGCCGCAACGTGACGGTCAACGGCGTCGAACCGGGAATGATCCGCACGCCGGCGGCCGGCAATCTCGGCGACGCGTCGGTCGCGGCGCAAATCGCGCGCGACATTCCGCTGGCACGGATGGGCGAGCCCGAGGACATCGCGAATGCGATGCTGTTTCTCGCATCGGCCGACGCTTCGTACATCACCGGGCAAACGATCGTCGTCGACGGCGGGGCGACCTTGCCGGAGAGCGGGGCGGTGCTGGGGGACGGGTAGCGGTGGGCCGGCGAGGCGGCGGTTGCGGCGAGGCCGCGCCGGCGTCGGCGTGCGGCCCGCGCGATGCGGGGCCGTGCCTGCCGCTGCCTCCGCCGCGACTACAGCCAGCCGTTGCGGATGAATTCGACGATCGAATAGCGACGTTGCTCGAGCTCGTGCTGCCGGACGGCCTCGACGATGCGCGATACGCCGTCCGCATAGGGCGTCGCACCGGATACGCGCGATTCGAACTGCAGGCTGCATGTGCCGTCGTCGATGCGTATCCGGTGAACCGCATGGCGGCCGAGCTGATCGTCGGGGATGCCGAATTCGCTGCGCTGCACGGCCGGGTCGCGCACGGAGCGGATGGCGGCCGGCTGCACGCCAAGTGCCTGGGCGATGCCGACGGCCGTGCCGGGGACGGACGTCTTGCCGGCCTGATGCGACTCGGTCACGCTGATTGCGCAGTCGCGAAACAGGTGGCCGCTGGTTTCCAGCATGCTCATGAACTTGAGCATCAGGATGTTCGTGTTCGGACACAGCACGACCGGAAAGCCGTACGTCCCGGTTTCGAGGTCGGAGCCGGTCGACAACTCGACGAGCGGCGACGCCGTGGCCTGGCAGAACGCGATCGCCACGGCGAGTTCGCGGCCGGAGCCGGCATGGACGACGATCGACCGGGCGTCGGTCCGCGTGCTGTCCGACCACGGCATCACGCGACAGGTGGCCGGGTCGAGCTGGTGCGAGCCGAGCAGCTCGTGGGCGAGCTTGCCGGTTCCGATGACGAGTACTTGCATGGGATTGACGGGTTGAGGTTCGGGATGCGAGAGCCGGCGGCGACACGGGCCGTCGGGCAGGCCGGCCCGGCTGTCGTGCCGCGCGCCGCGCGTGGCGGGCATCGCGCATTATGCCCGGCCGTCCGACTGCGCGCTTGTCGGGTTTCGCCGGCGATGCACGGGCTTGCGATCCGTCTCGCGATGCCGCAGCCGGCCGGTGCCCGATAATCACGGCGAAACGACGGCCCAACCGTATCGCTGCACCCTCGTCGCCGGGCGCACGAACGCGTGAACGGCGCTACGCTGTCGGCATTTGATCCAATCACCCTCGATCCGGGAGAACACATCGATGGAACACGACCTGAAAGGCAAGGCAGTCGCGATCACCGGCGGCTTCGGTCATCTGGGCATCGCGACGGCCGCGTGGCTCGGCGAGCGCGGCGCACGCGTCGCGCTGATCGGCCGCGGCGCGGCCCCGGCGGCGCAGGCGCTGCCCGGCGTGCCGGCCGATGCGCTGCGCATCGGCGGCATCGATCTCGTCGATCCGCAGGCCGCCGTGCAGGCGCTCGAAACGGTCAACCGCGAATTCGGCCGCGTCGACGCGCTGCTGAACATCGCCGGTGCATTCACGTGGCAGACGATCGCCGACGGCGACGCCGCCACGTGGGACCGCATGTACGAACTGAACGTGAAGACGGCGCTGAACGCGTCGAAGGCCGCGCTGCCGTACCTGGCGGCGAGCCGGGCCGGCCGCATCGTCAACATCGGCGCGGGCGCGGCATTCAAGGCCGGCGTGGGGATGGGCGCGTATGCGGCCGCGAAGGCGGGTGTCGCGCGGCTCACCGAGGCGCTGGCGGCGGAACTGCTCGATCGCGGCGTGACCGTGAACGCGCTGCTGCCGAGCATCATCGACACGCCGCCGAACCGCAAGGACATGCCCGACGCCGACTTCTCGCGCTGGGTGCGACCCGAACAGCTCGCGGCGACGATCGGATTCCTGCTGTCGGACGATGCGCAGGCGATCACCGGTGCGTCGATTCCGGTGAGTGGGCGCGTCGCGTAGCGCGCGGGGGAGGGGGCTCGCCAACGCCGGCCGTGCGTACAATGTCGCACCGGATTGCGCGACCCGACCCCGAGACCATGACTCAGCCCACCATTCTGATCGTCGAAGACGAACAGGCGATCGCGGACACGATCGTCTACGCCCTCGGCACCGACGGCATGCAGACCGTTCACTGCACGCTCGGGCAGGCGGCGCTCGACCGCCTGCGCGACACGCGTGTCGATCTCGTGGTGCTCGACGTCGGTCTGCCGGACCTCAGCGGCTTCGAGGTATGCCGGCGGCTGCGCACGTTCACCGATATTCCGGTGATTTTCCTGACCGCGCGGCACGACGAGATCGACCGGATCGTCGGGCTCGAGATCGGTGCCGACGATTACGTCGTCAAGCCGTTTTCGCCGCGCGAGCTGGCCGCGCGGGTGCGCGTGATCCTGCGCCGCTTCCACCGGGCGGCCACGCCGGAACCGGCGCCCGCATCTGCATCCGTATCCGCATCGGCGCATGTGTCTGCACCGGTCGCCACCGGCTTCGCGCTCGACGCCGACGGTGCGCGCGTGTCGTGGCTTGGCCACGCGCTGGACCTCACGCGCTACGAATTCGGGCTGCTGGCGCTGCTGGTCCGGCATCCGGGGCGCATCTATTCGCGCGAACAATTGATGGATCTCGTGTGGCACGAGGCGCTCGATTCGACCGACCGCACGGTCGACACGCACGTCAAGACGCTGCGCGCGAAGCTGCGTGCGATCGATCCCGAGCGCGACCCGATCCGCACGCATCGCGGGATGGGTTATTCGCTGCAACCGTAACGACCGGCACCGCCCATGCATATCGGCCTGCGCATCTTCTTCGGCTTTTTCCTGATCGTCGGCCTGGCCGCGCTGATCACGCTGCGCGTGTTCGTGCAGGAGGTGAAGCCCGGCGTGCGCGAAGCGATGGAGGACACGCTCGTCGATACCGCGCAGGTGCTGGCGACACTGGCCGCCGACGACATGGCGAACGGCCATATCGCCGACGGTGCGTTCGCACGGCAGCTCGGGAAACTGCACGAGCGCCCGGTCAGCGCGAACGTGTGGGGCATCCAGAAGAACGCGATCGGCTACCGTCTCTACATTACCGACGCACACGGCATCGTGCGCTACGACTCGGCCGGCCGCGCGGTCGGGCAGGACTATTCGCGCTGGAACGACGTGTACCGGACGCTGCGCGGCGAATACGGCGCGCGCAGCACGCGCAGCGATCCGAACGACGACAGCAGCACCGTGATGCACGTGGCGGCGCCGATCCGGCGCGGCAACGAGATCATCGGCGTGCTGACGATCGCGAAGCCGAACCAGACGGTCGCGCCGTTCATCGCGCGCAGCCAGCGCAAGATCATGCTGTACGGCGCGTTGCTGATGGGCGGCGCGATCCTGATCGGCGCCGCGTGCACGTGGTGGCTGGTGCTCGGGTTGCGGCGCCTGCAGCGCTATGCGCGGGCGATCGCGGCCGGCGAGCGCGCGTCGATGCCGCTGCAGGGCGCGAACGAGCTGGCCGAGCTCGGACGCGCGGTGGAAAGCATGCATCAGCGGCTGGAAGACCGGCAGTACGTCGAAACCTACATCCACACGCTCACGCACGAGATGAAAAGCCCGCTGGCCGCGATCAGCGGCGCGGCCGAGCTGTTGCAGGAGGACATGCCGGTCGCGAACCGCAGGCGTTTCACCGAGAACATCCGCCGTCAGGCCGGCCGCCTCGAACAGATGATCCGCAAGCTGCTCGCGCTGGCCGAGGTCGAGCAGAAGCAGCGCCTGTCGGTGCACGAGCCGGTCGCGCTGCAACCGGTGCTCGAGCAGCTCGTCGACGATATCGAGCCGCGCGCGCGGCAGCGCGGCGTGAGCCTGCGCATCGATGCGAACGATACGGCCGACGGGGGCGGTGCGGCGGTCGTCGACGGCGATCCGTTCCTGCTGCGGCAGGCGCTCGGCAACCTGCTCGACAACGCGCTGGATTTCGCGCCGCAAGGCAGCACGATCCGGATCGCGCTCGAGCGGCATCCGGCGGGTCGGGCGCACGTCGCGGTCGTGCGCGTCGCGGACGACGGTCCGGGCGTGCCCGACTATGCGCTGTCGCGCGTGTTCGAACGTTTCTATTCGCTGCCGCGCCCGGACGGGCAGGATCGCAGCACGGGCCTGGGGCTGTGCTTCGTCCGCGAAGTCGCGATGCTGCACCGTGGCCAGGTCGCGCTCGCGAACCGCGCGGAAGGCGGCGCGTGCGCGACGCTCACGTTGCCGTCGGCGGGCTGACCGCGCGCTTCACACCCGCCACACATTCGCTTCACGCCGGCTTCAATCGCGCTTCACCGGGGCCGCTCATGCTGGCCGTACCTTCCACTCCGGTACCTGCCAGCAATGAATCGAGTCCTGTTGTTCAAGTCCATGATTACCGCGCTTCTCGCGCTGGCGATCCTGATCCCGCTGCAGATGGTCCAGAGCATCGTGCGGGAACGCGCCGACTATCGGCAAAGCGCGCTGCAGAGTATCTGGGCGAGCTATGCGGGGCCGCAGACGGTGACGGGGCCGGTGCTCGTCGTCCATTACACGGAAGTCACGCGCGTGAGCGAAGACGTGCGCGCCGGCGGTAAGGCGAAAACCACCCTGAAAAGCGAGGAGAAACGGCTGCTCGTGTTCCCGAAGACGCTGAACGTCGACGGCACGCTGTCGGTCAGCGTGCGCTATCGCGGCATTCACAAGGCGCTCGTGTACGGGCTCGACAGCCGGATGACGGGCACGCTGCCGCTGCCGGACCTGAAGAAGCTGCCGCAAACCGACGGCCACGTGAGCTTCAAGGTCGACGACGCCTATGTCGCGCTCGGCATTGGCGACCTTCGCGGGCTGAAGGCGCAGCCCGATCTGCGCGTCGGCGGCAAGCGGATCGACGTGGAGCAGGGCACGCGGCTCGACGGCCTGCGCCAGGGCGTGCATGCGAACGTCGATCTCGCGGCGCTGGCGGACGCAAACGCCGGGGCGCCGGTCGTGCCGTTCAGCATCGGCCTGCCGCTCGCGGGCGCCGAATCGGTCGCGTTCGCGCCGGTGGGCGACCAGAACGACTTTTCGCTGAAATCGACGTGGCCGCATCCGAGCTTCGGCGGCGAATTCCTGCCGGCGGAGCGCACGATCGATGCGCGCGGCTTCGTCAGTAACTGGCACGTGACGTCGTTCAACACGAAGGCGCGCGAGCAGGTGGCGTCCGGCAACGGCGACGGCGGGATCGAGATGGCGTCGGTATCGGTGATCGAACCCGTGAACGTCTATCTGCAGGCGGAGCGCGCGACGAAGTACGGCGCGCTGTTCGTGATGCTCACGTTCGCGAGCTTCTTCATGTACGAGCTCGTGAAGCGGCTGCGCATTCACCCGATCCAGTACACGCTGGTCGGCCTGTCGCTCGCGCTGTTCTTCCTGCTGCTGCTGAGCTTGTCCGAGCACATTGCGTTCGGCTATGCGTATCTCGCGGCGAGCGGCGCATGCATCGGGCTGCTCGGCTTCTACCTGTCGTTCGTGCTGCACAGCGTGAGGCGCGGCGCGACGTTCGCCGCGCTGCTCGCGATGTTGTACGCGGCGCTCTACGGGCTGCTGCTGTCGGAGGACAATGCGCTGATACTCGGTTCGCTGCTGCTGTTCGCGATTCTCGCCGGCATCATGACGCTCACGCGCCGCGTCGACTGGTATTCGCTCGGCGCCGCGTGGCAGCCGCTGGCCGACAAGCCTGGGGCGGTGAAGCCGGGCGCGCCGGCGAAATAAGCGAGCGGGTTCCGCGCAAGCGCGCGCCGGTTGGAAATGCCGCGACCGGCGCGCGACTTCATGTGGGGCCGGCGTCTTTCACGCGGCCGTCTCGGGACGACGAAACCGCGCGAGCGGAATCTCGGCGATGGCCGCGATCTCGATCAGCAGGTCAGGATGGTAGAGACGCTCGACCTGGACGGTCGTCGTCACCGGATAGGGGGCGGCGAAGTACGTGTTGCGGATGTCGCCGGTCTGCATGAACGCATCGATGTCGGTGGCGTAATGGACGAGCGAGATCACGTCGCGCATCTGCCCGCCCAGTGCGGCCAGCACGTCGCGGATGTTGTCGAGCGTTTGCCGAACCTGGGCGCGCATGTCGCCGGCACCGACTACCTGCCCGTCGCGGTCGAGCGCGACCTGTCCCTTCAGATGCACGATCCGGCCATCGCCCTGGATCACGGCCATCGAGAACGCGCCGAACGGCGCCCAGACTTCCGGTGGATTTACGGCTTCGGCCATCGCGCAGCTCCTGTGGAACGGAAAATGGGGCGAACGCAGCGGCGCGCGGTGCCCGACGAACGCACCATGACGGACGCGTTCGTCGTCGCCCGTCCGGCCTGCCGAACGCGGCGGCAGCCCGGATCGCCCTATACTGACTACTCCACATTACCGGACCACGCCGTGCCGAACCAAGCTTCCGGAGATTCGTCCGTCGACGATCCCCGTCCGACCCCGCCTATCCAACCCGAACTGGAAGACTGCTGCAACAGCGGCTGCTCGCCATGCGTCTTCGACCTGTACGACGAGGCGCTCGCGCGCTATCGCGTCGAGCTGGCCGAATGGGAGGCGCGGCAGGCGCAGCGCGAGCCTCACCGATGAGCCGGAGGCCGGCGCATCGCCGCGCCGCGCATCCGCCGCGTTCGTTTTACGCGCCTCGATCGATGGTACGGATTCCGTCGCGTGTCAGCGGTCACGCATCCGCATGCAGCCGCCGATGCAGCGGCCCGAGCGCCATCGACAATGCAATGCAGCCCAGCAACACGACCGTCAGCGTGAACATCGACGTCCTGAACCCCTGCACGTAATCGAGCGCGGCCGGATGCACGCCGAGCCGCGCGAAGAACACGCCGCCGATCGTCGCGGCGCCGACCGCCGCGCCGATCTGCAGCATCGCGCTGACCATCCCCGACGCGACACCCGCGCGGGCCGCATCGACTTCCGCGAGCACGATCCGCACGACCGACGGCAGCACGAGCCCTTGCCCGATGCCGATCGCCGCGATGCCCGCATAGAAGCCGGGGCCCGGCGCGCCGTCGCGGGCGAGCGTGGCGGCGCTCGCGACGCCGGCCGCGAGCATCGCGAAGCCGAGCGTGAGCACACGATAGCCGCCGAAGCGGGCGACGAGGCGCGGCATCAGCAGCGGGCTCGCGAGGAAGCCGAGCCCGAGCGGCAGGATCGCGAACCCGGACGCGAGCGGCGACCAGTTCAGGCAGCCCTGCAGATAGATACCGTAGCTCAGGAAGAACGCGCTCAGCATGTAGAACAGGAACGCGAGCAGCAGCCCGAGCGCGACGACCGGGTTGCGGAACAGGCGCACGTCGAGCAGCGGATCGTGGCCGCGCGCGAGCCGGCGCGCTTCGACCGTCAGCAGCGCGCCGAGCATCGGCAGCGCGCCGACGCCGCACGCGATCATCCACAGCGGCCAGCCGGCTTCGCGGCCGTGCGTGAGCGGGTACACGAGCATCAGCAGGAACAGCGACATCAGCACCGTGCCCGGCACGTCGATGCGCTGGCCGCGCGGCGCGCGGTTTTCCGGAATGAAGCGCCAACTGCCGATCAGCGCCAGGATGCCGATCGGCAGATTGACGAGGAAGATCGCACGCCAGCCGAGCCCGAACGGATGCAGGCTGATCAGTGCACCGCCGCCGAGCTGGCCGATCACGGCCGCGAGGCCGAACGCGAACCCGTAGAAGCCCATCACGCGCACCTGCTCCTGCGGGCTGAACACGCTGCGGATCGTCGCGAGCACCTGCGGCGCGAGGATCGCGGCGAACAGGCCCTGCAGCACGCGGCCGCCGACGAGCACCGTGCCGTTGCCGGCGAGCCCGCACAGCGTCGACGCGAGCACGAAGCCGGCCATGCCGATCATGAACATGCGTTTGCGTCCGTAAAGGTCGCCGAGGCGCCCGCCGGTGATCTGGACGACCGCGTTCGCGCACGCATAGGCCGACACGACGAGTTGCAACTCGGCCTGACGTGCGCCGATGCCGTCGCGAATGGCCGGGAGCGCGAGGTTCACGATGAAGTAGTCGAGCGGCGGCAGAATGGCGCCGACCAGCAGGACCACGAGCGCCCAGCCGTGGTGGCTGCGCGGCGTCGCGGCAGCCGCGCCGGCCGGCGCGCAGGGGGCAAGGGTGTTGTTGGTCATGGAAGCAGAATCCGAAAAAATGAGGGCCCGATGGATGAGGGACCCAGGCAGGCCATTGCCCCATTATTCTGAGCATCGGTCATGGTTCGGAAAAGTGGGAAAGAGTGGTAGCATCCATCGGGTTAATCGATGGATAAGGAATGACGATGCGCGGTTTCGATCTGGATCAGTTGCGCACTTTCGCGGCGGTCGCGGATGCCGGCAGCCTGACCGCCGCCGCGCCGCTGCTGCACCTGTCGCAATCGACGGTCAGCGAGCAGGTGCGCAAGCTCGAATCGCGCGCCGGCGTGCCGTTGTTCGTGCGCAGCAAGCGCGGCGTCGAGCCGACGCCGGCCGGCTCGCGGCTGCTGCAGCACGCGCGACGCATCGTCGCGTTGAACGAGGCCGCGTTCGACGAGTTGCGCGGGCAGGCGATCAAGGGCGAACTGCGTGTCGCGATCACCGACTATTACCGCACGAATGAAGTGGCGGGCATGCTGGCGCGGCTGCGCGAGTGCTACCCGCAGTTGAGCCTGCACGTGAGCGCGATGAAGAGCGTCGATATCGAAGCGGCGCACGCGCGCGGGCAGATCGACCTCGGCGTCGTGATGAACATGTCGAGCGGGCCGTTCCGGCCGGCGTCGGCCGACACGCGTTGGGTGCTGCGGCGCGAACCGCTGTCGTGGGTCGCATCGCCCGCGCTCGCCGAACAGTTGCCCGAACCGCTGCCGCTGGTGCTGCTGCCGGACGACTGCATGATGCATCAGGTCGCCGTGCGTTCGCTCGACGAACGACACACGCCGTACGTGCTCGTGCACAGCGCGTCGGGTGTCGCGGGCTTGCAGTCGATGCTCGCGGCGGGGCTCGGGGTCGGCTGCCTGTGCGCGTCGGCGATCGGCGACGGCCTGATGCGGCTCGGCACGAAATACCGGCTGCCGCCTTTGCCCGACGCGGTGTTTTCGCTGACGCCGCCGTTGCCGGGCGAGCGCGAGACCGTCACCCAGGCGCGCGAGGTGCTGTCGCGTCAGCTGCTGATGTAACACCATGCCGCGCATCGCGCGGCGGCGCGTCACCGACGGGCGCGCCAGGGGGCTACGGGCATGAACGACGACGAACTGAAGAACCAGATGGCCGCGAAGCTGCAGCATGCGCTGGAGCGCGTGGTCGACGAGCGCTCGCTGGTCCACTTCCTGCGGGTGCTCGGCCATGACTGGCGCACGGAGCGGCAGCTCGAGGCCGATGCGCCGCTGTCGCCGTATGCCCATGCGGCGCTCGGCTGGGAAAACCGTTCGATCGGCGAATACCTGGAAGCGATGATCGACTGGGCCGAGGCGTCGGAGGAGGGCTTGGGCTGCTACGACATGCCCGACAACCCGTGGCGGCGCATCGCCGACATCCTGTTCGCCGGGAAAACCCACGAATGACGCGGCTCGCGCGATTCACGCACGCCGCTTTCTACTCGGCGACTTCATCGTCCGCGGACGCATACGCACGCAACCCGTTGGCCAGTGCATCGAACACGGCCCGGCAGCGCGGGCTCGTCCGCAGGTCTTCGTGCATCACGACCCATGTTTCCAGCCGCATCGCCGGGCCGTCCGGCAGCACGCGCACGAGCCGCGCGTCGCGTTTCGCGAGCGCCGTCTGGCAGAAGCCGATCCCGTAGCCGGCACGGATCATCGCGAGTTGCGCGAGATTGCTGTCGGTGCGCATCGCGAACGCATCGCGCTTCCACATCGGCATTGCGCGCCCCGCGGAACGAATGAACGGCGTGACCGTATCGAAGCCGATCAGCGCGTGATGCGCGAGCGCATCGATCGTCGCCGGCGCGCCGTGGTGCGCCAGGTAATCGTCGCGCGCGTACAGCCCGACCTCGATTTCGCCGACGCGCCGTGCGACGAGCGCGTCCTGCGCGGGCGGCGCCATCCGGACCGCGATATCGGCCTCGCGCTTCAGCACGTCCTGGATGCGGTCGGTCGGCACCAGCTCGATCACGAGCCCCGGATGGTCGCGCCGCAATTGCGCGAGCATCGGCGGCAGCACCTCGACGGCGATCACGTCGCTGGCCGAGAGCCGCACGATGCCGCGCACGCCGGCGCCGTGGCTCGCGGCCGCACGCTCGAACGCGGCCGCCGCGCTGCGCAGCGCCTCCGCATGGCCGCGCAGCGCGAGCGCGGCCTCGGTCGGCAGCAGGCCCGACGGCGAGCGCGTGAACAACGTCTGGCCGAACGCCGCTTCGAGCGCCGCGACGTGGCGGCCGGCCGTCGGCTGCGTGATGCCGAGCGCGCGCGCCGCGCCGGACAGCGAGCCTTCCGTCAGTACCGCGAGGAAGGTGCGGTAGCGTTCCCAGTTCAGGTCGGTGGTCATGCATAAATGTATAGCCGATCGTTTGGGTTAGGCAATTCCTTGATAGTCGCCGACGCGCCAGAATGCGTGTCGTGATGGTTCCATTCAAGGGGAGCGGCAATGGCGAAGAACACAGGCGGGACGCAACGGCTGGCACTCGTGCTCGGCGCGAGCGGCGGAATCGGCGGGGAAGTCGCGCGGCAGTTGCGCGATGCGGGCTGGCAGGTGCGTGCGCTCAAGCGCGGGCTCGATGCCGAGGTCGTGGCGCGCGACGGCATCGCGTGGGTGCGCGGCGACGCGCTGGATCGCGATGCGGTGGTGCGCGCCGCACGCGGCTGCAGCGTGATCGTGCATGCGGTGAACCCGCCCGGATACCGGAACTGGGCTACGCAGGTGTTGCCGATGGTCGACAACACGATCGCGGCGGCCCGGGCCGCGCAGGCAACCGTCGTGCTGCCGGGCACGGTCTACAACTTCGGCGCCGATGCGTTTCCGGTGCTGCGGGAAGATGCGCCGCAGCATCCGGCGACCCGCAAGGGCGCGATCCGCGTCCAGCTGGAGCGGCGGCTGCAGGACGCCAGCGCGCACGGCGTGCGGGCAATCGTCGTGCGCGCCGGCGATTTCTTCGGGCCGCAGCTCGGCAACAGCTGGTTTTCCCAGGGGTTGGTCAAGCCGGGGCGACCCGTCGCGACCGTCCGCGTGCCGAGCCGCGGCGTCGGCCATCAGTGGGCGTATGTGCCCGACGTGGCCCGCGTGATGGTCGAGCTGATCGAGCGGCGCGAGACGCTGGAGCCGTTCGCGCGATTTCATCTGGGCGGGCATTGGGACGGAGACGGCATGCAGATGGCGCTGGCCGTGCAACGCGTCGCGCAGCGGCACGGCATGCGGCCGGCGCTGCGCGATTTCCCGTGGTGGCTCGTGTGGGCAGCCGCGCCGTTCGTCACGACGCTGCGCGAATTGCTCGAGATGCGTTACCTGTGGCGTGAGCCGGTCCGGATGGACAACGCGCACGTGACCGCGGTGCTCGGCCGCGAGCCGGTGACGCCGCTCGATACCGCGGTGGAGGCGACGCTGGCGGGGCTCGGGTGTCTCGGGTGAGCACGGGCGGGCAGCCCGGGCTGCGCCCGTGCACGGCAACGCGTCACGGCGAACCCGAGAACGCCCGGGACCACAATTCTCCACATACCCGCGTGCGTCCGATGCGCATCATGTCGATCGACACAGATCAGGCGGAAACGGGGGCGCGATGCGGTATTTCGGATGGAAAATGTCGGTTGCGGGGGCAATCGTGTTCACACTGAGCGGGTGTACGAACCTGGCCGGTGTGCTGTATTGCGACAACTCGCAGTTCAACTTCCCGGACTACCACTGCTTCGAGTCGTACAGGTAGAAGCGGGCGCGACGGCTGAAAGCCGTCGTGCCCGTGTTCCATGCGCTTTTCCGCTCGCCGTTACGCGACGACCGGCAACACCTCGACCGCATACCGGTGCCGCAAGCTGCGTCGGAGCACCGGATCGTGCAACTCCATCTCGAATGCATCGCCGTCGTCCATCGCCGCGATCGCGCCGTGCACGGCGACCGTGCCCCCGTACATCGCGCAGCGTGCGGGCATCGTGCGGCGATCGTCGAACCGCTGCCACAGCGCGTCGGGCGCGAGCAGGCCGCTGACCGCGCCGTGCTGGTACGCCACCCGTTCGCCATCGCGCGCAATCAGCCACGAACGCATCTCGAGCGTATCCCAGTGATCGGCGACATCCGCATAACGCCACGCGTCGCGGCCGAGCGGCTTCGCGCACACCTGCTTCGACACGGCGACGCCGTACGCTTCGACTTCGCGATCCGTGTGATCGGAGCCGACCGTGACCAGCGTGCCGGCCGGGCTGTCGACCAGCACGCATTCGATTTCGCCGCCCGAGCGCGCGCCGAGCACGCCGATCGACGGCGCCTGCGTGAGCAGCGCGGACGACACGCGATAGAAGCACGGCGTGGTCGACGGCGGTGCGACGCCGAGCGCCGCGAGTTCGTCGATGTGCGCGCGGATCGCGGCCGGGTCGCGGCCGGCCCAGCCGGCGATCACGACGCGTTCGACCTCGGCGGCGACGGCGGCCGGCGTGCGTTGCGGGGAAATCACGTTGAACGACAGGGTTGGCATGCGGCTATCCGTTTGAAGTGCGAAGGAGTGAATCGGGGAGCGGCTGCGTTCAATCCTCGAGCGGCCGGTGCGCGGTCTCGCGCGCGGCGACGAGTGCGATCGACGTGACGACGAGCGCGGCGGTGACGTACAGCGACACGGCCGTCGTCGTGCCCGTCTGCCGGAACAGCGCGGCGATCACGAGCGGCGCGAAGCCGCCGCCGACGATGCCGGCGAGCGTGTACGCGAGCGACGCGCCCGCATAGCGCACGCGCGTCGGGAACTGTTCGGTCACGAACGCGCCTTGCGGGCCGTACATCACCGCATGGATCACGAGGCCGATCGCGACGGCCGCGACGATCGCCGCGGGGCGCGCCGAATCGAGCAGCGCGAAGAACGCGAACGCCCAGACGATGCCGGCAAGCGCGCCGGCGAGATACACGGGCCGACGGCCGAAACGGTCCGACAATGCGCCGAAGAACGGCACCGAGAGCGCGTTGCAGGCCGTGCCGATCATCACGGCCGTCAGCGCCACGGGGCGCGACAGGTGCAGCACGGTCGTCACGTAGGTCAGCGTGAACACGACGATCAGCGCATACAGCACGTCCGAGCCGATCCGCGAGCCGCCCGCGATCAGCAGGCGCTTCCAGTGGTACTTCAGCACGTCGGCGACGGGCACGTCGGCGGTCGCGTGCGATTCGGCGAGCTGCTCGAACTGCGGCGTTTCGTCGACGCCGCGCCGCAGCCAGAAGCCGAACACGACGAGCAGCGCGCTGGCCGCGAACGGCAGGCGCCAGCCCCACGACAGGAACGTGTCGGACGTGGTGGACAGCGTGACCAGCGCGATGCAGCCGGTGCCGAGCAGCGTGCCGAACGACGGGCCGATCTGCGTCCACGAGGCGGACAGTCCGCGCCGTTTCTGGTCGCCGTGCTCGACCGACAGCAGCACCGCGCCGGCCCATTCGCCGCCGAGCGCGACGCCCTGCACGAAACGCAGCGCGACGAGCAGGATCGGGCTCAGGATGCCGGCCTGCGCATAGGTCGGCAGCGCGCCCATCAGCGCGGTCGTCACGCCCATCAGCACGAGCGTGAGCATCAGCACCGCGCGGCGGCCGATGCGGTCGCCGAGGTTGCCGAACACGAAGCCGCCGAGCGGGCGCGACACGTAGCCGACCGCATAGGTCGAGAACGCGAGGATCGTGCCGGCCAGCGGATCGACCGACGGAAAGAACAGATGGTTGAAAACGAGCGCGGCGAGCGTGTTGTAGATCGTGAAGTCGTACCACTCGAGCGACGTGCCGATCATGCTCGCGGTCGCGAGTCGGCTGTTGCGGACACGGCGGGGCGCGTGGGCGGCGGGCTGGACGAGAGTGCTCATGGTATCGGGCAGGTCGTGACGGATGACGGGATGAAGCGCGGGGCCGGCGTGGGCGTCGGCGTCGAGCGTTCAGGCAGGCAGGGCGGCAGCGGCGGCCGGGTCGGCTTCGGTGTCGCGTCGCCGCGCAGGCAGCGGCGCGGCGGCGCGCCACAGCAGGTCGAAGGTACGCACGTCGTCGTGCCCGGCGAGCGTCGCAGCCACGCGACGCGTGGCCGCCGCGTCGCTGCCTTCGATCAGCACGAGCGCATCGGCGGCCGGGCGGGCAGCCGCCGCGGCGCCGATCGGCGCGGACAGGTCCGGCGACGTGCGGAACAGCCGCGCGGCGTGGATACCCGGTTCGCGCAGCGCGGCGTCGAAGCGGGCGCGCAGGTGCGGCACGTCGATGCGGTCCGGCGGGAGCACGAACAGCGCGAGATGCGCGCCTTCGCCGTCGCCGGCCTCGATCGTCAGCTCGCCGACGCGCCGCTGCGTGCCCGTCATGCGCTCGAAGTTCGCCAGCGACCACGCGGTCTGCTGCGTGAACGCGCGCCGGTATGCGTCGCCGCGGAACACGTCGAGCGCGTCGGTCACGTACAGCGCGAGGTATCGGCGCGGGCCGCCGTCGGTCGCGCGAAACCGTCGCGCATGCGTGAAGCCGGGAATCGCGACACGCTCCTGCATGTGCTCGCGGTCGTACCACGCGTTGAAATCGGCTTCGTGCGCGGGGTCGATATCCGTCCAGACGCAAAGCTGGCCGTGCGGAAGGGAAAGGCGGGTCATCGCGGGGTGCCTCGTGACGGGGGTGTCGGGAACCCCAGTGTCCCGAAGACGGGCCGCGCCCGTCCAACAAGAAAACAAATTCGCGGTGAACAGGTTTTCTTATGAGCGGCGCGGGCGGCGTTTCGCGGCAGGTATGGCAGGCGAGGCGGCCTTCGCCGTGCGCTTCGTTTTCGCCGACGTGCTCGTCGTCGTCCCGGTTGCGTTGCGCGTGGGCGTTGCGTCGACGCGATCGGAGGCGGCCGGCTTCGCGAGGTTCGCGGCGGCCGCCGTCGGGCGCGCGACTTCGCTCGCGAGTTCCGCGATGCGCGCGGCGACCGGCAGCCCCTGGCTGCGGTACGTCGCGACGAGCGGTAGCGCCGGGAACTCGGGCTCGACGTCGAGCAGTTCGAGCGTGCCTTCGTGCAGTTCGCGCCCGACGATCGCGGGCGGCAGCGCGGCCACGCCGAAGCCGTCCGCGACGAGGCGGATCATCGCGGCGACCGACGTGATGCAGTTGATGCTGGCCGGCCGTTCGACGGCTGCGAACAGCCGCTCGATCGTCGCGTGCGGCCCCGAGTGGCGCGAGAAGCTGATGATCGGAAACCCGGCCAGACGCGCGACGTCGAGCGGCTGGCCGCCGAGCCCGAGGCGCGGGCTCGCGGCCCAGCGCACCGGGAATTCGCACAGCGGCAGGTTCGTGAAGTCCGGCCCCGGCACCGGGTCGGTCTGCAGAATCAGGTCGACGCCGTCGGTGCTGAGCAGGCGGACCAGGTGCAGCGTCGTGTCGCTCGTGATCTCGACGTCGAGGCGCGGATAGCGCTCGCGCAACTGCGCCATCAGCGCGGGGAACCAGCTGTGCACGATCGATTCGATCACGCCGATCCGGATCAGGCCCGCATCGCTCGCCGCGTCGATGTCGCGCCGCATTTCGCCGTCGAGCCGCACGATCCGCTCCGCGTAGGCCAGCATGCGCCGGCCCGCGGGCGTGAGCGTGGCCGAGCGCGTGTTGCGGTCGAACAGGCGCACGTCGAACGCCTCCTCGAGCGATGCGATGCGGCTCGACACGGCGGCCTGCGTCGTGTGCAGTTTCTCGGCCGTGAGCCGGAAGTTTTCCAGCTTTGCGAGCCAGACGAAGGTTTCCAGAAACCGGATGTTCATCGCATTCCGAACGGTGAGGCGGTGCCGCGCCAAGCGGCGGATCGGGACGATGTTAATGGATTCGGGCACGGGCCGGCGCGTGCGGCGCCTTCCGGTGGCGTCAAAGCCGGTCGAACGCGAGCGTCGGCACGTCGACGCTCGTCGCGCCGCCGTCCGCGACGAGCGTCGCGCCGGTCACGAACGATGCGTCCGGCGACGCCAGGAAGGCGCAGACGGCCGCGATCTCGTCGGCGTCGGCCGCGCGCCGCAACGGCACGTCGGCACTGACGCGGGCGTACGCAGCGTCGAGCGAATCGCCGTGCGCGGCCATCAGCGGCGCCATTTCCGCATCGGCCATCGGCGTGCGGACCCAGCCGGGGCAGACGGCGTTCGCCCGCACGCCGTGCGGGCCGTAGTCGCGTGCGAGCGATCGCGCCAGCCCGAGCAGCGCGTGCTTGCCGACCGTGTAGCCGCATACGCCGGGCCCGGCCGCGAGCGCCGCGATCGACGCGACCAGCACGATATTGCCGCGCTGCGCGATCAGGTCGGGCAGGCACGCGCGCGCGCTGACGAATGCTGTGTCGAGGTTCGCGCGCATCGCGTCGCGCCACTGCGCGTCGTCGGTTTCGTCCGCGCGGCCGATGCCGTGGCCGCCCGCGCATGCGACGAGCGCATCGACGCGGCCGAAGCGTTCCGCGATGCGCGGCAGGAAGCCGGCCCAGTCGGCGGTGCCGGCGGCGTCGCCCGCGAGCGCGAGGCCGCCTGTTTCGGCCGCCAGCGCGTCGAGCGGCGCGTGGCGGCGCCCGATCAGCACGACGCGGTCGCCGCGACGGGCGAAGCGGCGCGCGCACGCGGCGCCGATGCCGGTGCCTGCGCCGGTGATCGCGATCGTGCGGGGGGGCGGGTGCGTCATGTCGTTCTCCGGAAAAGGGGGCGTTCCGGCCACTTTATGCGGCGCGGGCGCACACCGGTATCCGCCGAAAGGATGAATGCCGGCCGTCCGGTCGTCCGTCTGGCTGGGCGCGGCGGCCGTCGCGCATTTTGCAAAGGCTGACGATGTTTGCCGTCGAATCGTTCTATCCTCCACATTTTTGAGATAAGTCGCGAAAGCCCGGCAAAATAGCGCGGGCGGATGCACGCAACGGCGCGCGGCGCGTCGGCCTGCCGATTCCGTCGTACGAATCGGGCGGCAGGCGGGATCGGCGCGAGCGGGCGTCCGCGGCACAGGTATCGCGTCCGCCGACGGCTCGTGTCGCCACGGCGTATCGCCCGGTTGCGCGTTCGCGCGGCCGGACCATCGACAAAAGAACAGGGAGGGGCCGGCAATGAGGCTGGACGACGAAAGAGAAAGCGTCAACGTCGAGGATCGACGCGGCGCCGGCGGATTCGGCGGCGGACGCGCGACGATCGGCATCGGCACGATCGTGGTCGCGCTCGCCGCATCGTATTTCTTCGGCATCGACCCGCGCGTCGTACTCGAAGGCGCGTCGGCGCTGCAGGGCCGCCAGCAGCAGGCGCAGCCCGCGCCGACCCAGCGCCAGGGCGCGCCGGCCAACGATCCCGGCGCGGTGTTCACGCGCAAGGTGCTCGGCAATATCGAGCGCACGTGGACGGATGTGTTCAACACGCAGCTGCACGCGCAGTACGAACCGCCGAAGCTCGTGATGTTCACGAACTCGACGCCGACCGCGTGCGGCACCGGCCAGACCGCGATGGGGCCGTTCTATTGCCCCGGCGACCGCAACGTGTATATCGATCTCGGCTTCTACGACGAGCTGCGCAAGCGTTTCGGCGCGGGCGGCGATTTCGCGCAGGCCTATGTGATCGCGCACGAAGTCGGTCATCACGTGCAGAACCTGCTCGGCATCGCCGACAAGGTCGACGCCGCGCGCCGGCGGTCGAGCCAGGCGCGCGCGAATGCGCTGTCGGTGCGCATGGAGCTGCAGGCCGACTGCTTTGCCGGCGTGTGGGCGAACAACGCGCAGCGCGCGAACCGGCGGCTGATGGAGCCGGGCGATTTCGAGCAGGGGCTGAAGGCCGCCGCGGCGATCGGCGACGACCGGCTGCAGCAGCAAGGGCAGGGCTACGTCGTGCCCGAAAGCTTCACGCACGGCACCAGCGAGCAGCGCGTGTACTGGCTGCGGCGCGGGATGGAGTCGGGCGAGGTGAGCGCCTGCGACACGTTCGCCGCGAACGCACGCTGAAACGACGCGCGTGCCCCGTCGCGCGCCGATATCGTCCCGGTAGAACCGGCCGCCGCGGCCGGGGCCGGGACGATTTGCCGATTTGTGCTCACCGGCACTTTTCGGCGCCGGTAGGCTGGGCCGGACTTCGAGATTCGATGCATCCGCCCGCCGGCCGATTCCCCATGCCCGTCTTGTCCGTTCCCGCCGACCACGCTCCCGCCGACTGGCAACGCGCGCTGCGCGCGTGCGTGGAGGCGTTCGACGCGTTCGCGAGCCCGTCGGCGATCGTGTTCTACCGGCTCGACCAGAGCGGCGAGCCGGCCGATTTCGAGCTGTTCGGGATGCCGGAATCGATGCATCGCACCTACGTCGCCCGCTACCGGATGCTCGATCCGCTCCATCCGTCGCGCTGCGCGGCGGGCGAATGCGCGGTCGTCACGCTCGCGTCCCAACTGCCCGACGAGCGACGTGATGCGTCCGCGTACTGGACCCGTTTTCTGCGGCGCCACGACGTGGCCGACGTCGTCGAGATCTGGCTGCGCGACGCGGGCCGGACGGTCGGTGCGTTCTCGTTGCTGCGCTTCGGCATCGGCGACTCGAACGGCAACGGCAGCGCCGGCCGGTTCGCACCGGGCGAGATCGATGCGCTCGCGCGGCTGCAGCCGGTCGCCGAAGCCGCGCTGAGCCCGCTGCTGCGCGCGCGGCGCGGCATCCACCGGATCGGCTGCGAAGAACGCCTGACCTACCGCGAGGAGCAGATCGCGCGGCTCGTGCGCGACGGCCGCTCGAACAAGGAGATCGCGCGCGATCTCGCACTCGGGCAACCGACGATCAAGACGCACCTGATGCGCATGTACCGCAAGCTCGGCGTATCGAACCGCACGGAGCTGGTCGGGGCGTTGTTCCTGTAATCGTTCCGCACGCGGCAGGGCCTGCCGCGGCGATATCGAGCCGGGTCACCGCCTCGCTCCGCCCGTGCGTCACCGCGGGGTTCGAACCCGCCTTCCCGGCGTCCCACGCGCTGCCAATTTGCGCTCACCGGGCGCGATTCCCCGTCGATACAGTGGTCCGACGCCCGCGTGCCGCACCGGCACGCGGTCCAGCCACGACCATCAACGAGACGCCCATGAGCAACACGAACTTCGTCGCCGTCAGCGACACCGTGCGCACTTTCGTCGCGCGCGATTTCGGCCTCTTCATCGACGGTGCAATGCAGCCCGCGCACGCGGCCGCGCGGCTCGACGTGTACGACCCGGCCACGGGCGAGCGGCTCGCGACCGTCGCCGATGCGGACGCGCACGACGTCGACCGCGCGGTCGCGAGCGCGAAACACGCGTTCGACGCGCGTGTGTGGAGCGGGCTGCGGCCGGCCGACCGCGAACGCATCCTGCTGAAGCTCGCGGACCTGATCGAAGCCGACGCCGAAACGCTCGCGCAGCTCGAAACGCTGAACCAGGGCAAGTCGATTCACGTGTCGCGCGCGATCGAGGTCGGCGCGAGCGTCGAATACGTGCGCTACATGGCCGGCTGGGCGACCAAGATCACCGGCCAGACGCTCGACGTGTCGATCCCGTTCCCGCCCGGCGCGCGCTATACGGCCTATACGCGCAAGGAGCCCGTGGGCGTGGTCGCCGCGATCGTGCCGTGGAATTTCCCGCTGATGATCGCGGTGTGGAAGCTGATTCCCGCGCTCGCGGCCGGCTGCACGATCGTGCTGAAGCCGTCGCCGGAAACGCCGCTCACCGCGCTGCGCCTGGCCGAGCTCGCGCTCGACGCCGGCGTGCCGCCCGGTGTGTTCAACGTGGTCACGGGCGGGCGCGTCTGCGGCGCGGCGCTCGCGAGCCATCCGTCGATCGCGAAGATCTCGTTCACCGGATCGACCGCGACCGGCAAGCTGGTCGGCGCGGCGGCCGTGCAGAACATGACGCGCTTCTCGCTCGAACTCGGCGGCAAGAACCCGATCGTGATGCTCGACGACGTCGACGTCGCGCAGGCGCTCGACGGGGTGGCCGCCGGCGCGTTCTTCAACCAGGGGCAGGTATGCGCGGCCGCGTCGCGCATCTACGTGCATCGCAGCAAGTTCGCGCCGCTCGCGGAGGGCCTCGCGGGCGTCGCGCGGTCGATGAAGCTCGGCGCGGGCCTCGACATCACCGCGCAGATCAACCCGCTGGTCTCCGCGCGCCATCGCGACAAGGTCGTCGAGCACATCGAAGGCGCGCGCCGCGCGGGTCTCACGTTCCTCGCGGGCGGCACGCCGGCCGACGATCTGCCCGGCTATTACGTGAAGCCGGCCGTGATCGCCGATCCGCATCCGGACAGCGCGATCGTGCGCGACGAGGTCTTCGGCCCGGTGATCGTCGTCGTGCCGTTCGACGACGCGGCCGACGCGGTGCGCCTCGCGAACGCGTCGCCGTACGGCCTCGCCGCGAGCATCTGGAGCAACGACCTGACACGCGTGATGAACCTGGTGCCGCGGATCGAGGCCGGCACCGTGTGGGTGAACTGCCATATCCCGCTCGATCCGTCGATGCCGTTCGGCGGCTACAAGCAATCGGGCATCGGCCGCGAATTCGGCCAGTACGCGATCGAAGGCTTCACCGAAACCAAATCCGTCTGCATCGCGCACTGAACGCGCGGCGCTCGAACCCGAACGAACCGATTCAACCGATCCGACCATGGAGACTGCAATGAGCTACAACGAAGCGAAGTTCTGGCATCCGATGCTGCACCCGAACGAAATGAAACAGCGCAAGCCGATCCGTATCGTGCGCGGCGACGGCTGCTACGTGTTCGACGAGGAGGGGCGCAAGCTCGTCGACGGCGTCGCGGGCCTGTGGAACGTGAACGTCGGCCACAATCGCCAGGAAGTGAAGGACGCGATCGTGCGTCAGCTCGACGAGCTCGAATACTTCCAGCTGTTCGACGGCATTTCGCATCCGCGGGCCGAGGAGCTGTCGAAGAAGCTGATCGACATGCTCGAACCGGAAGGGATGCGCCGCGTGCTGTACAGCTCGGGCGGCTCCGATTCGATCGAGACCGCGCTGAAGATCGCCCGCCAGTACTGGAAGGTGCGCGGCCAGGCCGATCGCACGAAGTTCATTTCGCTGAAGCAGGGTTATCACGGCACGCATTTCGGCGGCGCGTCGGTGAACGGCAACACGGTGTTCCGCCGCAACTACGAACCGAACCTGCCCGGCTGCTTCCACGTCGAGACGCCGTGGCCGTACCGCAACCCGTTCACGCAGGACCCTGAGGAACTCGGCCGGATCTGCGCGGAAATGCTCGAGCGCGAGATCCAGTTCCAGAGCCCGGACACCGTCGCCGCGTTCATCGCGGAGCCGATCCAGGGCGCGGGCGGCGTGATCGTGCCGCCGGCCAATTACTGGCCGCTGGTGCGCGAGGTGTGCGACCGCTACGGCGTGCTGCTGATCGCCGACGAAGTCGTGACGGGCTTCGGCCGCAGCGGCAGCCTGTTCGGCAGCCGCGGCTGGGGCGTGCGCCCGGACATCATGTGTCTCGCGAAGGGGATTTCGTCGGGCTACGTGCCGCTCGGCGCGACGGTCGTGAACGCGCGGATCGAGGACGCGTTCGCCGCGAATGCCGATTTCGGGGGAGCGATCATGCACGGCTACACGTACGCCGGCCACCCGGTCGCATGCGCGGCCGCGATCGCGAGCCTCGACATCGTCGTGAAGGAAGACCTGCCGGCGAACGCGGCGAAGCAGGGCGCGTATCTGCTCGAAGCGCTGCAGCCGTTCGCGGAGCGCTTCGCGGCGGTCGGCGAGGCGCGCGGCAAGGGGCTGATGCTCGCGCTCGATCTCGTCGCGAACAAGGACACGCGCGAGCCGATCGATCCGCTGTCGGGCTATGCGAACGCGGTCGCGGAAGTCGCGCGCGAAAACGGCGTGCTGGTGCGTCCGGTCGGCACGAAGATCATCCTGTCGCCGCCGCTCGTGATCCAGCGCGAACAGCTCGACCGGATCGTCGATGCGCTCGCGGCCGGCTTCGAGGCCGTACCGTTCGCATGACGGCGTGACCGCATGACGGCAAACCCGCGGCGGAAGGTAAAGGTCATCGCGGGTTTGCCGATTTGCGCTATGACCGGATTATTTTGCCTGCGTATTTTTTCGACATCGGATCACGCCGTGATCGACAAGGGGCCCGGGTCTCGTCGTGCTGAAGCACCGCCCGGGGCCAACCGCAGAGCATCCGGCCCCGGCCGCCGACGAAGCGCCGGTTCGGGCCCACCTACGAAGGAGACAACGATGTCGGGATGGTCGGGAATGACCGGCGCCGCAGGCGATACGCCCGCCGGCTCGCCGGCTGAAGCGGGCGGCGGCGCCGCATTGAAGGCCGGTGCGGTCGGTTTCCCGACCGCGCTGGCGAGCGCCGTCGGCCTCATCATGGCGAGCCCGGTGATCCTCACCGCGACGTCGGGCTTCGGGATGGGCGGCTGGGCGTTCGCCGTCGCGATGATCGTCGCGTTCGTGATGATGCAGGCGCAGGCGACCACGTTCTCCGAAGCCGCCGCGATGCTGCCGACGGCCGGCTCGGTTTACGATTACCTGTCGTGCGGGCTCGGCCGCTTCTGGGCGATCACCGGCACGATTTCCGCGTATTTCCTCGTGCACGTGTTCGCCGGCACGGCGGAGACGATCCTGAGCGGCATCATGGCGCTCGTAAACTTCGAATCGTTGAACGCCGCGTTCGAGAAGCACAACAGTTCATGGCTCGTCGGCGTCGGCCTCGTGATCACGTTCGCGATCACCAACATCGTCGGCATCAAGGTGTTCAGCAAGCTCGAGATCGTGCTGACGGCCGGCATGTGGCTGTCGCTGATGATCTTCGGGATCCTCGGGCTCGCGGCCGCGCCGGCCGTGCATCTCGACGGCTGGTTCGGCGGCTCGGAAGTCGGCACGTCGATCCCGGCCGTGCTGTCGCTGGTCGGGATGGCGATGTTCATGTTCGTCGGCTGCGAGTTCGTCACGCCGCTCGCGCCGGAAATGAAGGCGCCGGGCCGCACGATCCCGCGCGCGATGGCGCTCGGCCTCGTCGGCGTCGCGATCTGCATGTTCCTGTACGGCGCGGCGATCCGCCGCCAGGTCGCGAACGTGCCGGTGAGCCCCGACGGCCTCACGCACCTGCTCGACACGCCGGGTGCGATTCCCGCGTTCGCGCTCCAGGTGCTCGGGCCGTTCGGCCGCGTGTGGTTCGGCATCGCGTTCCTGTGCGCGGGCGCCGCGACGATCAACACGCTGATGGCCGGGCTGCCGCGCATCCTGTACGGGATGGCGATCGACGGCGCGCTGCCGCGCTGCTTCGCGTACCTGCATCCGCGTTTCAAGACGCCCGTGGTCGGCATCGTCGCGTCGGCGATCGTGCCGATCTTCCATGCGTGGCTGATCAACGGCAATCTCGACAGCATCCTGCATCTGGTGCTCGCCGCGACCTGCGCGTGGGGCACCGCGTACCTGCTCGTCACCGCGTCGGTCGTGATGCTGCGTATCCGCCGCCCGGACCTGCCGCGGCCGTACCGTTCGCCGCTGTTCCCGCTGCCGCAGATCGTGTCGAGCGTCGGTATCGTGCTCGCGATCTGGTACATCACGCCGCCCGGCATGAACCCGCGCGACATCTACGTGCCGTTCGGCGCGATGCTGGGGCTCACCGCGCTGTACGCGCTGTTCTGGACGCTCGTCGTGCAGCGCCGGCATCCGTTCAAGCCGGTGCCGGTCGAGGACGTGCTGCGCAACGAGCACGTCGCGCCGTGAAGGCCGTGCTCGCCCGGTGGCGCGCGGCGCCCGATGCGCCGCCGCCCGGTAACCGTCCCGGCGCGATCGCCGCGCGCGTGCTCGCCGATCTGCGGGCCGTGCGCGATGCCGACGGCGGCGTCGGCGGCGTCGGCGGCGTCGGTGGTGTCACGGCGCGGCTGTCGAACGGCGTGCGCGTGAGCATCGACGAGTGCGTCGAGCGCCAGTTCCTGATGCATACGGTCGGCGTGAAGGTGACGGCGGCCGCCGACGGCCCGGCCGCGCGGGGCAGCGCGCGCGTGCGACAGACCGGCTGGCTGCGTCGCACCGGCATCGAGGCGGCGCCCGCGCCCGGATGCGACCCGCGCTTCGTCGACGCGCTGGCCGCATTGATCGCCGAGCCGGCGCTGGCCGACGCGCTGCGGCCGCTGCACCTGACCGACTGCGCGATCGACGCGCGCGACGGCCGCTGGACGCTCGCGATCGTGCCGTTCGGCGGCAGCGAGGTCGTGAACCGGATGCCGTCGTTTCGCCGCTATGTCAGGCTGATCGACGAGCAGGCCGCCGCGCTGTCGGCGGCCTGTCTCGCGTTCGAAACCGCACTACGCAGGATTTTGCGAGGGTAAGCTGTGGCGACGCGTGCCGCGCGAACCCGGCGGCCGCGTCCAGCACCCGAGGGTTTTACCGGAGACGCCGATGCTGTTCCAGTCACGCTCGCACGAAGACGTGCACGATCACGGGCTCGCGATCGCGGGCTGGCATCAGGTCTATCGTCAGATGACGCCGGGCCGCTTCAAGGGCACCGTCACGCAGGTGCTGTACGACGATTTCCACTTCTTCCGCGAGACGACCAACCGGCGGGTCGCGCAAACGGGGCTCGCGCCGCTCGGGCGCACGTCGCTCGCGGTGCCGCTGTCCGTGCCGCTCGCGGGTACGTTCCAGGGGCAGCCGGTCGACGGCTATGCGCTGCTCGCGCTGCGCGCCGGCGAGGATTTCGAATTCCACACGCCGGAAGGGATGGGGCTCGTCGGGATCAGCGCCGCGTCCGACATGGTCGACGAGCTGTGCGAAGCCGAATTCGGCGCGGCCGCCGCGCGCAGGCTGCGGCACGTGACACGGCTGTCCGATGCGCAGGGCGTCGCGCTCGGGATGCGGTTGTCGGCGCTGATCGACGATGCCCAGCGCAACCCGGGCTGCCTCGAATACGCGGCCACCCGCAAGATGTTTCGCGACGCGATGCTCGGCATGTTCCTCGATGCGCTCGAACAGGGCATCGGCGTCGAGCGCCGCGACATCACGCACGCCACCTACAGCGATATCGTGAGCCGCTGCGAGAAGCATCTGCGCGAGCGGCCCGAAGAACCCGTCACCGTGCTCGAACTGTGCCGCGCGCTGCGCTGCAGCCGCCGCACGCTGCAAACGAGCTTTCAACGCGTGGCCGACGTCACGCCGGTCGGCTACCTGCGCACGATCCGGCTGAACGCGGTGCGTCGCCTGCTGCGCACGACGCCGGTGCAGCAGCTCGGCGTCGGCGAAGCCGCCGCGAGCTGGGGCTTCACGCATCTCGGCTATTTCGCGCGCGAGTATCGCGACCTGTTCGGCGAGCTGCCGTCGCAAACCTTGCGCCCCGAATGACGTTCTCCTGCCGCGACGGCGCCGTCGTGCGTCGCCCGTCCTCGTCACCGTTTGCTGATTTGGGATAGGGGTCCGGAATTTTCGCTGGATAAAGTCCTGCCACCCATATCGACAACGCCATCGATTTGCACTGCGAACTGATGAACATGGAGGGGCGGGACATGAAGAACGGACGACGACTGACCGCGGCCGCGGTCATGCTGGGTTGCGTGCACGCGCACGCGCAGACTTCGGGGAGCGTGACGCTGTACGGCACCGTGGACACCGGCATCATCTATTCGACCAACCAGCAGTTCACGCGCGCCGACGGCAGCACGGGCGGCGGCCATGCGTGGCAGATGGGCGGCGGCAATCTCGTGCCGTCCCGCTTCGGCTTCCAGGGTGCCGAGCCGCTCGGCGGCGGCCTCGACGCGGTATTTACGCTCGAGCAGCAGTTCCTGTCGGCGAGCGGGCAGGCGCTGCAGGGCGGCACCGCATTCAGCCGGCAGGCATGGGTCGGGCTGCGCCAGGACGGGATCGGCACGCTCGGCCTCGGCCGGCAATACGACTCGTACACCGACATGCTCGGCGCGTACGTGTCGAGCAACAACTGGGCGACGCCGTACGGCTCGCATCTCGGCGACGTCGACAACCTGAATGCCGCCTTCAACTTCAACAACGCGGTGAAATTCACCAGCGCCGATTTCAACGGGCTCACGTTCGGCGGTACGTTCAGCTTCGGTGGGCAGGCCGGCGATTTTTCCGCGAAGCGCGGCTATGCGGTGGCCGCGACGTACACGCGCGCGCCGGTGGCGTTCTCGGTCGGCTACCTCGACCTGCATCAGCCGCTCGACGCGGCGCTCGGCGGCGCGAGCGGCTATATCGGCGATTTCGCGTGCAGCAACGCGGGCGCGATGTATTGCCTGCTGCAGGATGCCGGCTCGATGCGCGCATTCGGCGCGGGCGGGTCGGTCACGTTCGGCGCGGCGACGCTCGCGCTGACCTACACGCATACGCGCCTGGGCGACAGCCGCTATTTCTCGAGCGCCGTGCAGCCGCGCACGCAGGCGTTCACGTTCGACGTCGGCGAGCTGAACGTCACGTACATGTTCACGCCGGCGCTGCAAGGCGGCGTCGCGTACCTCTTCAACGCCGCGCATACGGACGGGCGCGGCACGACGCGGTTCCATCAGATCAATCTCGGCACGAACTACAGCCTGTCGAAGCGCACGGCGCTGTATGCGGTCGCGATCGGGCAGATCGCGAGCGGCACGGGGCTCGGCACCGACGCGAACGGCAACGCGGCGAACTATGCGCAGATTCCGGTGCTCGCGAACAGCAATTCGAGCCGGCAGTTGGCGGTGCTGGCCGGGATTCGCGTGAACTTCTGACGGCCGCGGCTGCGGCCGCGGGCATGAGGCGGGCGGCTGGGCGAGCATGGCGCGCCGGGCCGCCCCCCGACCTCCGTCGCGTCGCGGCGTGATCGATACGGCCGGCGCGAGCGGTACGACGGCACATGCCGCGCATCGGCATTCGCCGCATGCCACAAATTCTTAACGATCGGCGTGAACAATGGCGTTCGCATCAGGCGGCCAGCCGCGTCCCCCGCGTTGCACACGTGTGCAACGCCTGGCCGTCCCGCCACCACGCCGAACGAGAGAGACCTCATGACCTTGCCGAGCCGCCTGCGCGCGCTGTCCGTCGCCCTTGCGCTGTCCTTCGCCGCCATGCACGCCGTGGCCGCCGATCTCGTCATCGCGGGCCGCGACGACATCTACGGCAAAGGGCTGACCGACGCCGTCGCCGGTTTCAACAAGCTGCATCCGGGTACCGAGATCGAACTGCTCAAGCTGCCGAACGCGAACCTGTACCAGAAGCTCAAGCTGTCGATGCGCGAAGGCACGGGCGCTTACGATCTCGTGATGATGGACGACACGTGGGCGCCCGAATTCATCGGCAACGGCTGGCTGAAGCCGCTGCCCGCGTCGCTCGCGGACGCCGATCTCGTGCCGTCCGCCGTCGCGCTCGGACGCAATGCGGCCGGCGCGCTGTACGCGCTGCCGATCGTCGGCAACGTCGAGATGTTCGCGTACCGCAAGGATCTGCTCGCGAAGTACAAGCTGCAGCCGCCGCGCAACTGGGACGACGTGCTGAAGATCGCGCAGACCGTCGGCGGCGCGGACAAGAGCGTCTCGGGCGTCGTGTTCCGCGGCACGAAGGGCAATCCGGTCGTCACGGGGTTCCTGCCGATCCTGTGGGCGTACGGCGGCGACGTGTTCGACCATGCCGGCAACGTGACGATCGATTCGCGCGAAGCGCAGGCTGCACTGAAGACGTTCCTCGCGCTGAAGGCGTTCGCACCGAAGGACGTCGACGTGTACGGGGCGGCCGAAGTGCGCGACGCATTGCAGCGCGGCACGGCCGCGCAGTCGATCGAGGTATGGCCGGCGTGGGTGCCGGCGCTCGACGATCCGAAGCAGTCGCGCGTGGTCGGGCAGATCGCGCTGCAGCCGCCGCCGGGGCAGACCGCAGGCCCGGCGCCGATGCTCGGGATCTGGCAGATGGGCATTCCGAAGGACGCGCCGCACGCGAAGCTGGCGCAGGACTTCCTCGCTTACCTGAGCGCGCGCGATACGCAGACGCGCCTCGCCGGCATCGGCATTCCGCCGACTCGCCGCAGCGTCTTCAACGATCCGGCGCTGGTGCGTCAGTACCGCTGGTATCCCGATCAACTGAAGGCGCTCGAGGCGGGCCGCGCGCGGCCGCGCGTGAAGGACTGGCAGCAGGTCGAGAGCATTCTCGGCGATCAGTTGCAGCTCGCGTTGACGGGGCAGGCCGCGCCCGATGCCGCGCTGCGCCAGGCGCAGCAGAAGATCGCGCAGGCGACGGCCGCGGCCGGCAAGTGAGCGCGCCCGTCGATCCGTTGGCCGGGTGTTCCACATGAGAGCGTTCGGCCGCAGCCTGCCGTTCGTCGCGCTGCTCGGGCCGGCGCTGCTGGTGCTCGCCGCGCTTGCGCTGTATCCGGTCGCGCAGGTGCTGATCGACTCGTTCTGCCGGGTCGATTACGCGGCCGGCCGCCGCGCGTTCGCGGGGCTCGCGAATTATCGCGCGGTGCTCGGCGACGATGCGTTTGCGGCCGGCTTCGGCAACACGCTGCGCTTCACGCTCGTCGCGTCGCTCGCCGAAGTCGCGCTGGGCTTCGGTCTCGCGCTGCTGTTCGTGCGCGCGTTTCCGGGGCGGCGCATCGCGCTGCCGCTCGCGATCCTGCCGATGATGTTGTCCACGCTCGTGTGCTCGGCGATCTGGCGCAACTGGCTGAACTTCGACGGGTTCCTCAACGCGCTGCTCGCGGCGTTCGGCGTCGACGGCGTGCGCTGGCTGTCCGATCCGCACCTCGCGCTGTGGTCGCTCGCGCTCGTCGACGTGTGGCAGTGGACGCCGATGGCGTTCCTGATCGTGCTGGCCGGGCTTCAGTCGATCCCGCAGGAACTGTACGAAGCCGCACGCACCGACGGCGCGAGCGAGTGGCAGTGCCTGCGCGACATCACGCTGCCGCTCGCGGCGCCGCAGATCGGCCTTGCGCTGCTGCTGCGCTCGATCGACACGTTCAAGCTGTTCGACAAGGTCTATGCACTGACGGGCGGCGGCCCCGGCAACGCGACGCAGACGCTGTCGACCTATATCTACGACACGGGCTTTCGCTTCTTCAACGTCGGGCCGGCGAGTGCCGCGTCGGTGCTGATGCTCGCGGCGTCCGCGCTGCTGGTCTCGGGGTACGTATGGCAGACGGTTCGCAAGCGGCGCGCATGACGACGCGATCGGCGGGCATATCTCGCGCGCGAACGGGCACCGCATTCGGTTGCGCGGTGCCCTGGGCGCTGCGCATCGTCGCACTCGCGCTGTTGCTGCTGCCGTGCCTGTGGATGGCAGGTGCCGCCTTCATGCCGACGCTTGAACGCCTCGATCATCCGCTGCGGATCTGGCCGGCCGCGCCGACGGTCGAGCATTTTTCATCGGTATGGTCCAACGGCATCGGCGCGCCGCTCGCCAATTCGCTGCTGGTCGGCTTCGGCACGACGCTGCTCGCGCTGGCGCTCGCGTTTCCGGCCGCGTATGCGCTCGTGCGGTTGCGATTTCCGGCGCGGCTCGACCTGCTGTTTTTGGTGCTCGTGCTGGCGTTGAAGCTGATGCCACCGATCACGATCGCGGTGCCGCTGTTCGCGCTCGCGAAGCGGCTGCACCTGCTCGATTCGACGCTCGGCCTGATGCTCGCGTACCAGATCTACGCGTTGCCGATGGCGATCTGGATGCTCCTCGCGTTCGTGCGCGACGTGCCGATCGAATACGAGGAAGCGGCGTGCATCGATGGCGCGGGGCTCGCACGGCGGCTCGTGCAGATCGTGCTGCCGCTGTGCGCGCCGGGGCTGATCGCGACCGCGATCTTCGTGTTCATCGCGGCCTGGAACGAATTCCTGATCGCGCTGCTGTTCGTGTCGACGCCGAGCCGCTTCACGCTGCCGCTCGCGATTGCCGGCTACGTGACGGAGAACGGCATCGACTGGGGCGACCTGATGAGTGCGGGACTGATGGCGTCGCTGCCTACGCTCGCCGTGGCCGGCTATGTGCAGCGTTACCTGTTGCGCGGGTTCGCGGGCGGGTTGAAGTGACGCACGGCGCGGCCGCGCGCGGTTCCGCGCCGTCACGCGCAACTGGCCCGCACCACCTGTGTGACCGGTACGACGCGCGTGCGCGACGGGCCGTCGAACGTCTGCATCCGGTCGGCGAGCAGGTCGATCGCCGCGTGCGCGAGGCCGCGCGTGTCCTGTTGCAGCGTCGTCAGCCGATATGCGTCGTATTCGGCGGCGGGGATGTCGTCGAAGCCGATCACGCGCAGGTCGTCCGGCACGCGCAAGCCGAATTCGCGGCGCGCGACGTCGATCACGCCGAGCGCGAGCAGGTCGGACGAGCAGAACACGCCGTCGGGCCGTTCGCCGGTCGCGAACAGTTGCCGCGCGGCGTCGATTCCGCTGGCATGGGTGTCGGACGGCGTGTCGAGCACGCGTACGAGCGTCGCGTCGAACGCGTCGCGTTGCCCGATCGCGTGCTCGAACGCCGCGGCGCGCGACCGCGCGCTGTAGCTCGCGCTGCGCGGCCCGACGAACGCGAGCCGGCGCGCGCCGGCCCGCACGAGCCGCTGCGCGGCATGCACGGCGCCCACCGCGTTGTCGCTGACGACCACGTCCGCGCCCGGCAGATTCGCTTCGCGGTTGATCATCACGACCGGAATCCGGTGTTCGAGATACTGCTGCGCGACCGACAGCGGCGGCGATGCGGACGTCATCACGAGGCCCGCGATCCGGTAGCTGAGCAGTCGTTCGAGCGATTGCCGGACCTGGCGCGGATCTTCCGCATTGGTCACGAGCGGCGTGAGCGCGCGCTGCCCGAGCGCGGCCATCAGGTCCGACAGCAGCCGCGCGCGGAACGGGTTCTCGAACCCGGCCGTCACGACGCCGATCATGCTGCTGCGCTGCGTGATCATGTCGCGCGCGATCAGGTTGACCTGGTAGCCGAGCGCACGCGCGGCGACCATCACGCGCTCGCGGGTTTGCGGTGCGATGCTTGCCGTCGGCGAGAACGCGCGCGACACTGCGGAGCGCGACACGCCGGCCCGCGCCGCGACATCCGACGCCGTCACCCACGGTTTTCTTTCCTTGTCGTTCATCGATTCATGATTCCTTCGCGCCACGATACGTGCATGCCGCCTGCCGACTGGATGTCGGCGCTCGACGACGCGCGGCCGCTGCATACGCTGACCCTACCGGGCAGCCATGACACCTGTGCGTATACGGTCGACGATCGGCTGGTGCGCACGCAGCGTGCGCCGCTCGATGCGCAGCTCGCGCATGGCGTGCGGCTACTCGACATCCGCTGCCGGCACGTGCGCGATGCGTTCGATATCCATCACGGCGGCATCGCGCTCGGCATGACGTTCGACGACGTGCTCGCGACCTGTACGCGCTTTCTCGATGCGCATCCGCGCGAATGCATCGTGATGTCGGTGAAGGACGAGTGGCCGGCGCATGCGTGCACGCGCGGTTTCGATGCGACGTTCGACGTGCATCGCGCGCGGCATCCGCGGCTGCGCTGGCATGCCGGCGGCACGCTGCCGACGCTCGGCGACGTGCGCGGCGCGGTCGTGCTGTTGCGGCGCTTTCGGAGCGGCCGGCCGCTCGGCATCGACTTGACCGCGTGGCCCGACAACGCGACGTTTACGATCGACCATCCGGACGGCGCCTTCGTGATCCAGGATGAATATCGCGTGCCGGTGGCCGCGTCGATCGCATGGAAGTGGCGCGCGATCGACGCGCTGCTGACGCATCTGCCGTTGCCGGACAGCGGCCGCTGGGCGCTCAGTTTCTGCAGCGGAACGGGGATGGGGGCGAATCCGTCGGTGGTCGCATTCGGCGATGGCCGGGTGCAGGGAATTCATGCGCGACTGGCCGAGCGCTTGCGCGAGCAGCGCGGCCCGTACGGCGCGGTGCTGCTCGATTTCTGCGACGACGACAACTGGGCGCTGGTGCGTGCGCTGATCGAATGCAACGATCGCGCGCCGGAGCAGGGCGGTTGGCGCAAGGCGTTTCGCTGCTAGTCAGCGAAGATTCGCGTCGAAGAACGCGAGTGCCTTGGCGTCGAGCGTTTCGTGGAACGCGGCGCGATCGAATCCCTTTGCGTCGGTGCAGATGTCGGGTGCGTCGTGGGCCAACCGTTCGGGGCATGGCGCGAGAAACGCGAAGTGCGCTGAATTCGGCACGACATGGAATTCAGGCCGTTGCGGTAGTAGCGCGGCCAGTGCGGGGGCCGTATCCGGCGTCACGCCGTCGCCGCCTTCCTCCGATGCCCAGAGTTGGATCGGCGCACGGATGTTCTTCACCGTATCCGAGGTCGGAAATTCATCGAGCGGATCGGCCAGCACGTACGCCTTGATGCGCGAGTCGTGCATCAGCGGCGCCTTCGGCAGGTCACCGGCCCGGATCTGCTTGCAGATCGGCCAGGTCGGATCAGGGCAGGCGACCGGCGCATGAGCGAAATCCGGATTGCCGCCGGCCAGCACGAGGCCGGTATAGCCGCCGCGCGAAAAGCCGAAGAAGCCGATGCGTGCCGGGTCGATGTGCGCGGCATCCGGCGCGTGAGCGAGCATGTAGTCGACCAGTCGCTTGATATCTGCCGGACGCTCGACGAAGTTCTGCAGGTCGGCCGCGCGGCTCATGTCGGAGAACGTGTCGCCCGGATGGTTGATCGCCGCGACGACGTACCCCGCATCGGCAAGCGTTTCGGCGAGATCGTGATGGCCGACGAACGTGCCGCCATGACCGTGCGAGATCACGACGAGCGGCAGCTTGTCGCCGGCGGTCGGGCAGTCGCGACGTCCTTTCAGCGTGTAAGGGCCGATCGTGAGCGTTTGCATCGCCTCCGCGCACGGCGTCCACACGATCGCACGCAGCTCCGGGCCGGATGCATCGGCGGGGATCCGGACGAACTTGACACCGGCCGCGTGCGCGACCGTTGTGCACAGGCAGAGCAGGACAGTCGATAGCCAGGTTTTCATGTCGATTCCCGAGGCGACGGAGAAAGGGACGCGCGATGCGCGCCGGGCGGCGGCTTACCGCGTCGCGATCGCCACCGCCGCACCGGCCATCGCGGTCGCGCTCGTGCGGTTCGCGATCCGCTTCGCGCGTGCCGACGTGAGCAACGCACGCGCACGCGAAGCGAGCAGCGACCAGAAGCAGTCGGCAAGAATCAGGACCACGAGCATCGTGCCGACGAGTTCGGCCCAGGCGATCACGCCGACATGCGTCAGATCGACGATCGTCGGGAGCAGCGCAAGATAGAACAGCATGATCTTCGGGTTGCCGAGCGTGACCAGCATGCCGGCCACGAACATGCGCCACGGCGACTGGCCGGTCGGCAGCGCGTCCGTGCCCGCCGACGTGGGCGCGGTCCACATCTTCCATGCAAGGAACAGCAGATACGCGACGCCGAGCAGCTTGAGCACGATCAGGCCGGTCGCGAACGTGCGCACGAACGCGGACAGCCCCGCGACCGCGAGCGTGAGCCACAGCGCTTCGCCGAGCCACATCGCGGCGAGAAACGGCAGCACGTCGCGCACGCCGTTCGTCAGCACGCGGGCGACGAGCGCGGCGACGCTCGGGCCGGGCGTGCCGGCGGTGACGAGCAACGCGAAGGCGAAGACGGCGAGGGCGGACAACGTCATGGCAGGCCTCGTGGGGGGCGTTCGAAACGTCTGAGGTTTCGATTATAGTGACGGCCGTTCCAGACTGCCTGCCTGAATTGTCGTCATGCCTGCATCGATCCTGATTCGCCCCGCCACGCGGGAAGACGCGGCCGCGATGGCCGCCGTGGAAGTCGCCGCCGCGCAGCGGTTTCGCGCGATCGGCATGGCCGATATCGCCGACGGCGAGCCGACCGATGCGGCTGCCGTGCTTGAGCGGATCGACGGCGGTCGCGCGTATGTGGCGGTCGATCCGCAAGGCGCGTGCGTGGGATTCGTGTTCTACCGGCTACTCGATGCGCAGCGGCTGTATCTGGAGGAACTGGATGTTGCGCCGTCGCATGCGGGACAGCGGATCGGCGCGCGCCTGATCGAGCAGATCATGACGCACGCCGCGCAAGACGGCATCGTTGAGGTCGTGCTGTCGACGTTCCGCGACGCGCCGTGGAACGCGCCTTATTACGCGCGCCTCGGTTTTCACATCATCGACGACGCATCGCTCGACGACGCGCTGTGCGCGATCCGCTCGCACCACGTCGCGCTCGGTCTCGACGAAACGCGGCGCGTGTTCATGCGGCGCGCCGTGGCGGCCTGATGCTCGGTACGGACCGCTTCCGTCAGCGCCGCGTGTCGCTCCCGAACGAATGCGACGCGAACGCAGCTTCGATGTACGCGAGAAAATCCGTTGCGGGGCGCGTCAACTGCAATCCGGGCGGCGTGAGCCGATAGAGCTGCAGCGGTGGCGGCGACAGCGGCAGCGCGAGCGGCGTGAGCGCCTGGCCGAACACGGTTTCCGACAGCGAGTGCCGGGTCCACGAGAAGATGGCGTCCGTCGTGAGAAGCAGGCTGTAGAACAGCGCATACGACGTGCAGCGCGTGATGCAACGCGGCGCCGGCAGGCCCGCGTGCGCATGGAGCGCGCGAATGTGCGCCGGAAAATTGTCGCTCGGATCGGTGTGGATCCACTCGGCATCGCGGAGCGCGTCCAGGGATGTCGCGCCGGCGAAACGCCCGTTCTCGCGGGTGACGAATGCCGTGTCGAAGGTGCGGATCGGCTTCACGTCGGCGGACTCGGCGACCTCGCCGGTGATGGCCGCGAACGCGAGATCGAGGGTCCGGCTGTGCAACTGCTCGGTCAACTGGCTGAACGACAGTTCGCGCAGTTCGCACTCGACATGGGGCCAGTGGCGTCGAAATTCGGCATAGGCGTGGGCGAACCCCGTGACCGCGACGATCGGCGTGAAACCGAGCACCAGCCTGCCTTCGCGCAGCCCTTTCAGGTGCGCGATGTCGTCGCGTGCGCGCTCGATCTCCCGCACGACCGCATGCGCGCGGCCGAGCAGGACGTCGCCTTCCGGCGTCGGCACGACACCCCACGGCTTGCGTTCCAGAAGCGCCACGCCGAATTCGCTTTCCAGTTCCTGAATCGCCTTGCTGACGGCCGGCTGGCTGACATGCATCGTTTTCGCGGCAGCCTTGATGCTGCCTGCCGTGGCCACTGCGACCAGCGCGCGCAATTGATGGGTTTTCATGATGCGGAGGATATAACCAAATCTTATCCGTATCAAAATTGATGTGTTTTTTGACCCGGCGCGTCTCTCCATACTTGGCCGCAGCGGTTGCGATGCAGCCGATCCAATGGAGCCAGACATGACGCAGGACTTTGCCCGGACGCTCGCGGCGATCCGTGAAACCGCCCCCCGCTTCGTCGCGATCCGACGCGACATCCATGCCCACCCGGAACTCGGTTTTGCCGAAACCCGCACCGCGCGGATCGTCGCCGCGCAATTGACCGAGTGGGGCTTCGACGTGACGACCGGTATCGGCGGCACCGGGGTGGTCGGCCGGTTGCGGCGCGGTACGTCGTCGCGCACGCTCGGCCTGCGCGCCGACATGGACGCGTTGCCGATCCGGGAAGAAACGGGCCTGCCTCATGCGAGCACGGTCGCCGGGACGATGCACGCATGCGGTCACGACGGCCATACCGCGATCCTGCTTGCGGCCGCCCATCATCTGGCCGCACAGGGGCGCTTCGACGGCACGTTGAACGTGATCTTTCAGCCTGCGGAGGAAGGGCTCGGCGGCGCAAGGCGCATGATCGAGGAGGGCTTGTTCGAGCGCTTTCCGTGCGAGCGCGTCTATGCGCTGCACAACGCGCCTGGCGTACCGGTCGGTCATTTCGCGTTGCGCTACGGCGCGATGATGGCGTCGTCCGATTCGGTGACGATCACTGTGACGGGCAAGGGCGGGCACGGCGCGATGCCGCAGCACGCGTGCGATCCGATCGTTGCGGCGGCGAACATCGTGACCGCGCTGCAATCGATCGTCGCCCGCAACATCGATCCGGCCAAGGCGGCAGTGGTGACGGTCGGTACGTTCCATGCCGGCACGGCCCCGAACGTGATTCCCGAGAGGGCGACGCTGCAACTGTCGGTCCGCTCGCTCGACGCGGCCACGCGCGACGAGGTCGAGGCGCGGATTCGCAGGATCGCCGACGCGCAGGCGCAGGCCTACGGGGCCGTTGCGCAGGTCGATTATCAGGCCATCTCGCGCGTCGTCGTCAACGATGCCGCCGCCGCGGATCTCGCGGTCGAGACGATCACGGCGCTGGCCGGCGCCGGCGCGCTCACGCTGCTTCCCGACGGTGTGATGGGCAGCGAGGATTTTTCATGGATGACGGAACGCGTGCCCGGGTGCTACGTGATGCTCGGCAACGGTATCGATTCGCACGGCGGCTGCTCGGTTCACAACCCGGGCTACGACTTCAACGACGAGGCGCTCGGCTGGGGCGCCGCCTATTTCGTCGGCATCGCGGAACGCTTCCTGGCCACGGTCTGACGAGCGCGTCGGCCAGTCGCGGCAATTCGGAATTTTCTCGCTGAAAAATAAGGAAAACGAATGAAGAAGAGGCTGGCATGGGGTGCGGCGTGTCTGGCGCTGGGTGCCGGAAGTGCCTGCGCGGTGCCGTATCAGGACGTACTGCTCGCGGCGGTGCCGGAGTTCAACGGCGGATTGAAGGAGGGCGTGGCGCTGTACGGCTCCGTCGACATGGGGATCAACTACCAGTCGGTGGGTGGGCGGTCGACGTGGCAGACCCAGAGCGGCGGCGAGTGGACGTCGAAATTCGGCTTCTTCGGGCGCGAGAATCTCGGCGGCGGGTGGCGCGCCGAATTCAATCTCGAAAGCGGCTTTCTCGCGAACAACGGCGCGCAGCAGGATACGCAGTCGTTCTTCAACCGGCAGTCGTGGATCGGCCTGATGTCCGACCGCTATGGCCGGCTGCGAGTCGGCAAGCAGATCGGCACGGGGCTGCCGCTGTTCATCGACGTGTTCGGCACCGTGGGCACCAATTCGGTTTACACGTGGCTCGGCGCGGCCGCCGTGCAGACCGCGCGCGGCGTCGGCTACAACAGCGACCTCGGACCGGGCGCGACACAACTGCCGGCACGCGTCGACAATGCGATCACCTATCGCACGCCGATCGTGGCCGGCACCACGACGCTGATGCTGATGTACGCGCCCAGCAACGTCGCGGGGCGCGCACCGGCGGCGTCCGCGCAGGGCGCACTGCTGCAGTGGTACAACGGCACGACCTATCTGGCGGCGAGCTACAACCAGGTGTGGGGCATCAACGGCGCGAGCACGGTCCGCAACGACCTGTACGGGCTCGGCGCCGTGTACGACACGGGGCGGCTCGTGCTGTCCGCGTCGTTCAATCAATATGCGCCGAAACTGGCCGGCGACGGGATCGCACGCGTGTACACCCTCGGCACGATCGTGCCGTTCGGCGTGAATGCGGTTCGCGCGTCGGTCGTCTATCGCGATACGTCGGGCATACGCGATGTCGCCGGCCGGCCGGTGAAGGATTCGGCGCTTGGCGTCATGCTCGGCTACGACTACCTGTTGTCGAAACGTACCGGTCTTTACGCGCGGGCGGGGTTCGTCCGCAACTACGGCGTGTCGACCGTTCTGCTGAACGGCAATCCGTTGCCGACCGACCCCGGCGGCACGACGCCGCGTACCGGCACGACGCCCGTGACGATGTCGCTCGGCATGTATCACAACTTCTGAACGAGGGCTTCGGATGAGCACCCTGAATCGCGCGGCTGCCGCGCAGACCATCGACGAACGACGCGCGATGCGGCGAACCGTCGCCGCGGCTGCGCTCGGCAACGGACTCGAATTCTTCGACTTCACCGTATACAGCTTCTTCGCGGTACTGATTGGCCGGCTGTTCTTTCCGGCATCCAGCGACGCGGGTGCGTTGATGCTGTCGCTGGCGACCTTCGGCGTCGGTTTCGTCGCACGGCCGCTCGGCAGCGTCGCGATCGGCGCGTATGCGGATCGCGTCGGGCGCAAGCCCGCGCTGGTGCTGACCGTCGCGCTGATGGCGCTCGGCACCGGCATCATCGGATTCGCGCCGACCTACGCGCAGATCGGCATCGCGGCGCCGCTGCTGATCGTGATCGGCCGGCTGCTGCAGGGTTTTTCGGCAGGAGGCGAGGTCGGGGCCGCGACGACGTTGCTGATGGAGTCGGGCGGCGCCCGCCGCAGGGGTGAACTGGTCAGTTGGCAGATGGCCAGCCAGGGCGGCGCGGCGCTTGCCGGCGCGCTCGTCGCGTTGACGCTGTCGCGCTGGCTGCCGCCCGATGCGCTGCAAGGCTGGGGTTGGCGTGTGCCGTTCGTGCTCGGCCTGCTGATCGGGCCGGTCGGGTTTTATCTGAGACGCCATCTCGACGACACGCTGCCGCACCCGGCTGCGGGCGCGCCGCGTGTCAGCCGCCGCATTCCGTGGCGGCAGGTCGCGGCCGGCACGTTGCTGGTGATCGGCGGCACGTCGACGATGTATACGATCGTGTTCTTCCTGCCGTCGTTCCTGACGCTGACACTCGGCATGCCGGCTTCCGTCTCGTTGCTGTCCGGCTGTACGGCGGGTGCGGTGATGCTGGCCGGCTCACCGTTCGCCGGCCGGTTCGCGGACCGCCTGCGCCGCCGCAAGCCGATGCTGCAGACGGTGTGCGCGATCTCGACGGCACTCGTGCTGCCGGCGTTTCATGCGATGCGCGCATGGCCGTCGGTCTTCACCGTGCTGGCGGTCGTGGTCGTGCTGATCGGTCTGATGACGCTGTCGAGCCCTGCGGGCTTCGTGATGATTCTCGAAGCCTTGCGACCGGAAGTCCGTGCGACGTCGCTCGGGATGATCTATGCGCTGGGCGTGACGATCTTCGGCGGTTTCGCGCAGTTGATCGTCAGCGCGCTGTGGCGTGCGACGGGCAGCTTCTATGCGCCGGCCTGGTACGTGCTCGGCGGCGGGGTGGCCAGTTTCGTCGGCCTCGCATTGTTTCGCGAGGAGACGGCACGCTGAAGCAGCGTGCCCAGGCGACGGGAAGGGCGCGGCGCACGGTCCGTGCGCCGCGCGTGTCGTCGGCCGTCAGGCCGCGTCGCTCAGCGCCGGGTAGTCGGTGTAGCCCGTTTCGCCTTGCGCGTAGAACGTCTCCGGCACCGGCGTGTTGAGCGGCGCACCGATTTCGAGGCGGCGCGGCAGGTCCGGGTTCGCGATGAACAGCTTGCCCCAGGCGATCGCGTCGGCGCTGCCGTTCGCGAGCGCGGCCTGCGCGGTATCGAGCGTGAACTGCTCGTTCGCGATCAGCGGACCGCCGAACGCTTCCTTCAGACGCGGGCTCAACTGGTCGCCCGAATACGATTCGCGCGTGAAGATGAACGCGATCTTGCGGCGGCCGAGTTCGCGCGCGACGTAACCGAACGTTGCCGCCGGATCGGAGTCGCCCATCGTATGCGCGTCGCCGCGCGGTGCGAGGTGCACGCCGACGCGGCCGGCGCCCCACACGTCGATCGCCGCGTCGACCACTTCGAGCAGCAGGCGGGCGCGATTCTCGATTGGGCCGCCGTACGCATCGGTGCGGCGATTGGTGCTGTCCTGCAGGAACTGATCGAGCAGGTAACCGTTCGCGCCGTGAATCTCCACGCCGTCGAAGCCGGCGGCCTTCGCATTCTCGGCGCCCTTGCGGTACGCGGCGACGATGCCCGGAATCTCGTCGAGCTCGAGCGCGCGCGGCGTCACGTACGGGCGCTGCGGACGCACGAGGCTCACGTGGCCGCCCGCGGCGATCGCGCTCGGCGCGACCGGCAGGTCGCCGTTCAGGAACATCGGATCGGAGATCCGGCCGACGTGCCAGAGCTGCAGCACGATGCGCCCGCCGGCCGCGTGCACGGCCTGCGTGATCTGCTTCCAGCCTTCGACCTGCTCGTCGGACCAGATGCCGGGCGTGTCGGCATAGCCGACGCCTTGCGGCGTGACCGACGTCGCTTCGGTAATGATCAGGCCGGCCGACGCGCGCTCGGCGTAGTAGCGCGCCATCAGCGCGTTCGGCACGCGCGTCGCGCCCGCTCGGGAGCGGGTGAGCGGCGCCATCACGATGCGGTTCGGCAGGGTCAGTTCGCCGAGGGTAACGGGATCGAACAGCGTGGGCATGGCAGATAACCTCTTACGAAAGGCGGGAAAGCCGTCGCGTCGTGTGCGGCGGCGCCCCGGATGGCCGGTTCGGCCGTTGGCTAGAGTTCGCGGCGCAGAGCGTCGAGAAATGCGTCGATGACGGCCTCGTTGCGCTGGAAGAACGCCCATTGGCCGATCCGCGTCGACGTCACGAGCCCCGCGCGCTGCAGCGTGGCGAGGTGGGCGGACACGGTCGACTGCGACAAGCCGCAGCGCGCGTCGATCTGGCCCGCGCAGACGCCGTGTTCGTACGGCAGCGTCTGCTGCGGAAAATGCTCGCCGGGCGTTTTGAGCCAGACGAGGATCTCCCGGCGCACGGGGTTCGAGAGCGCTTTCAGGATCGCGTCGATGTCGAGTTCGGTCGGCATGGAAAGGCTGAGCGTGTCGATCAGGTAACGGGTATCGTCGATGAACGAATCTTATATCGTTCTTTTGCGATATGTTTGAAAGCACTGTCGGCAATGGGGTTGATAGTGTGCGTCGATCGCGGGGGCGGATCGACGACGAGGGCACGTTCGACGTTGGGCGCCGGTGTCTGGCCATCTCGTCGACGATCTCGTATTGCCGCCCGCGTAACATACGTGGCATCGTGCTTTGCTTACGGAGTCTTTCATGCCAGTTCGGGCCGTGATATTCGATTTCGACCTGACGCTGGCGGATTCGTCCGCCGCGATCATCGCGTGCACCGAGCATGCGCTGGACCGGCTCGGCGCCGCCGGCCCGACGCCCGCGCAGATCGGCGCCGTGATCGGGCTGCCGCTGCCGGACATGTTCCGGTCGTTGACGGGAGAAACCGGCGCGGCGCGGGCCGATGCGTTCGCGCGGCACTTCGTGGCGCGCGCCGACGAGATCATGGTGTCCGGCACCCGCATCTATCCGGAAGTGCCGCCGCTGCTTGCGGCGTTGCGCGAGCAAGGGATCGCCGTCGCGATCGTGTCGTCCAAGTTTCGCTACCGGATCGACGCGATTCTCGAACGTCACGGCTTGCAATCGCTGATCGACGTGCTGATCGGCGGGGAAGACGTGCAGCGCCACAAGCCGGACCCCGAAGGGCTCGTGCAGGCCCTCGCGCGGCTGGGCCTGCCTGCCGCGGCGGCGATCTACGTCGGCGACCACGCAGTGGACGCGCAGGCGGCCGAGCGCGCCGGCGTGCCGTTCGTCGGCGCGGTGAGCGGCATGACGTCGTTCGATGCGTGGGCGCGCGCCGGCAAGCAGGCGGTGCCGACGCATATCGGTGAACTGGCCGCCATCGTGCAGCAGATGCAGCGCCGCTCGGGCGACGCGTGCGCCGACGTCGAACCGGGTGCGCAACCGGCCGGCTGACCCGTTTTCCGCAACGGGCCGGCAGTGCGCGACGGATTCTGCGACCATCGCCGTTCAACCCATATCCGCCACCCGAGCCGCCGCCAATTCCGCCATGTCCGTCATATCCGTCGCCTTTGCCCGCACCCGACGCGCGCGTGCGCTGTGGGCCGCCCGAGCCCTTTCATCTGCCGTTCCGCTTGCGCTCGCCTGCGCCGCGGCCGGCATGCTGGCCGGCGCGCAGCCGGCCGACGCCGCCACGCCCACGCAGCGCGAACGTCTCGAAGCGCCGGTCAAGGCCGTCGCCGACCAGCGGATGGCCGTCGACACGCCGCAGGGCCGCGCGATGCTGCCCGTCTACGCCGATCGTCCCCTCGACCAGACCGCGCCCGACGTCACGCGCGTGTTCATCGTGATTCACGGCACGCTGCGTAACGCCGACGCGTACTACGCAGCGGGGCGTAAGGTCGTCGAAAAGGCCGGTGCACTCGGCGCGGGCACGATGGTGGTCGCGCCGCAGTTCCTGACACGCGCCGACGTGCGCGCGTTTTCGTTGCCCGCACCGACGCTCGCGTGGACGCAGGAAGGATGGAAGGGCGGCGAACCGGCGCGCGAGCCGGGCCCGCTCAGCTCTTTCGCGGCGCTCGACGCGTTGCTCGCGCATTTCGCCGACCGCAGTCTGTACCCGTCGTTATCCACGGTCGTCGTGATCGGCCACTCCGCCGGCGCACAGTTGCTGCAGCGTTATGCGGTGGCCGGGCGCGAAGGCGACGCGCTCGCGCGCGCGGGCATTGCCGTGCGCTACGTGGTCGCGAACCCGTCGAGCTACCTGTATTTCGACGACGAGCGGCCGAATGCCGACGCGCTTGCAGGCGGCGTCTGTCTGCGCGCGACCGAATGGAAGTACGGGCTGAAATCGGCGCCGCCTTACGTTGCGTCGCAGGACGTGCGCGATCTCGAGACGCGCTACGTCGCGCGCCATGTCGTGTACCTGCTCGGGCAGGCCGACACGAATCCCTACACGCATTTCATCGACCGCTCGTGCGCGGCGATGGCGCAGGGGCCGTACCGGTTGGCGCGCGGGCTCGCCTATTTCGAATACCTGAAGAAGCGGCATCCGGCCGATCTCGCGCAGCAGGTCGTCGAAGTGCCGGGTGTCGGGCATGACGACCTCGGCATGTTCACGTCCGCTTGCGGGCTGGCCGTGTTGTTCGGGCAGGCGTTGCCGCCGTCGTGTCCGGTCGTCGCCGGCACGGCGCCGGACCTGCGCGCAGCGGGGCAGTGAGCCTGCATGCAACGCTCGCCCGTGACGAAAATCGATCGGGAAAATGTCAGGAGAAGCCTGCGCACGGCTACGTGGTCCGCCGCCATACGCCGGGCGGCGATGGAGACGACGCCGGCCGTGCGCGACTGCGGGCCGGGCGGGTGTGGCCGGCGCAGGCGTCACGCGTCCGGGTACGGCGTGCCGTCCTTGTGCAGAAACCGGCCGTCGCGGCTGGGGCTCATCATGTCGATGTCCGGGCAGGTGATCACGTCGTCCGGCGAGCGCGAGCCGACCTCGAGATAGACGGCGACCGCACTCGATCGGTTGACCAGGTGATGACCGTTACCGGAATTTTTCGGAAAAGCCGCGCAGTCGCCCGCGCGCAGCACGGTCTCGCCGCCGTCCTCGATCAGCACGAGTTCGCCTTCGAGCACGTAGACGAATTCGTCCTCGTCGGAATGCCAGTGCCGCTGGGCCGACCAGCCGCCCGGCGGCACGCGCATCAGGTTGACGCCGAAATCGCGCAGGCCGCCGGCGTCGCCGAGACGCTGGCGGATACGCCGCGCGCACGGCGCGTCGAACGGCTGCGGATAGCCGCTGCCGCGGCGTTGGGGCACGGCATCGAGATCGATTTTTGGCATGAGCGACTCCATCTGACTCACGGGCAAAGAGGGGGACGTTCATTGTAGGCGGCAGCCGCCCGTCGTTCGCCCGCGCGTGTCGTGGCGGGCCGCGTCATTCGACGGTGATCGTCTCCTTCATGTACGGATGAATCCCGCAGAACACCTTGTAGACGCCCGGCTTGTCGAAGCGGAACGCGTACGTCTCATCCTGGTCGAGCGCCTTCGAATGAAAGATGCCGGCGTCGTTGACGACGGTATGCGGCTCCGCGTCGAGATTCTTCCACGTGATCGTCGTGCCGGCCTTGATCGTGGTCGACATCGGCGAAAACATGAAGTTGCGGATCGTCACGAGCGGGCCGCTCGGGCCCTGCGCGAATGCGGCGGGCGGCGTGCCGGCGGCCGCGCCGCACAGGATCAGCATCGCGACGATTCGAGCGCGTTGGAAGCGGATCATGTCGTTCTCCTTATGTTTTGATCAGGCGAGCGTCGCATCGTGCAGCGACGACGCGACCGGATGGCCGGCGAATTCGACGGTCGTCACGCCGAGCATCGACGGCAGCCGGTCGTGCGGCACCGTGAGCGGGACGGGGCCCGGGCCGTTGCCGGCCGTCGGCTGCGGGAACGCGGTCGAGCGGGCGGTATGAAACGTCACGTTGCCCTCCACCTTCGACACGATTTGATGGATGTGCCCGTTCAGGACGGTGACCGAGCCGAAGCGGCGCAGCAGCGCCATCGTCTGCGGTGCGTCGCCGGTGCCCCAGCCCCACGGTTCGTAGATGGTCCACATCGGCATGTGCGAGAACACGACGATCGGCGTACTCGACGAACGGCCTTTCAGATCCAGTGCAAGCCATGCGAGCTGCTCGTCGCCGAAGCTGCCGAGTCCGTTCGGCTTGAAGTGCATCACGTTGACGAGGCCGATGAAGTGCACGCCCGCATGGTCGAAGCTGTAATAGCCGCGGTTGTCCGACGCCTTGCCGAACCGGCCGAAATATTCGGCGCCCGAACCGTCGGTGACGTCGTGTTCGCCGGGCACCGTATGCAGTTCCGGCACGCGCAGCGCGGACAGCAACTGCGACGCGCGATCGAATTCTTCCGGCTTCGAGAGATGCGTGATGTCGCCGGTATGGATCGTCAGCGCAGGCAGCGCAGGCATCCCGTTGACGAGGTCGATCGTCTGCTTCAGCGTGGCCGACACGTCGGGATTCGCGTCCTTGTTGAAGCCGATGTGCGTATCGCTGATCTGCACGAACAGCGGCCGGCCCGCGTCGGCCGGGCGCGCGTCGCCGGTCTGCGCGAGCGCGAGGTCGAACGGGGTGAGGATGCCGCCCGACAGCGTGAACAGCGTGCCGAGCCCGCCGAAGGCCATGCACTGCAGGGCCTTGCGGCGCGACGGGCGGGTGGGGGTCGATGAAGACATGTGAGCCTCGCATTCGTGTGACGAAACCGGACGGCCGGATCGTCCTGGAATAAGCCGGCGCCTTCGCATGCGATACCGGCGAGGCGGCGCATTTATTCCCGACCGTTGCGAGATCGAATCCCCGTGTCGGCGGCCGACGGGACGAGGCACGACACCCGCCGGATGACCTGTCAATGTCCTGTAAGTGACACGTCACATTTGCGTCACGACCGCCCGATAGCCTCCCACTCCGAATCACCTCTCCGGAGCCCTTCATGCCGAACCTCGCGGCAACGGACACGGTCGGTGCGGGCGGTCACCGCATGCGCACCTTCGGCCTCGCGCCGTCTTTTCCGATCGTTGCCTGCGGCATCGCCGATGCCGGCATTCATCCCGGTGCCGATTTCCGCTTCGTCAAGGCAGGCCCGGTGCTGCCGTTCGCGCGGCCGGCCATCCCGGAACGGGCGCCGCACGGACTGTCCTGATTCGCACCGCGAGTGCGCCGCCCGGCCGCGCGGCACGCGGCCGGACCCATCGATTTTCAATTCGACACAAGACGCTACCGATGGATATCAGTTTCGATCCGAACCGCACCGCGAACGCCTCGGCGTGGCGCGTGCTGCCCAACCGCTGGGATGCCGTCGCGTTTCCGCTGATCATCTGCGTACTGGCGATGGCGATCGTCGGTTTTCACCAGACGATGGCGCCGATCGGCGTGCTGCAGACGCAGAAGATCTCGCTCGATCCGGCGAGCCTGCCCGAATACGCATTGCGCACCACGCTGCGGATGCTCGCCGCGATGGTCGCGTCGCTCGTGTTTACGCTCGTCTACGGCACGCTCGCCGCGAAAAGCCGCCGCGCGGGCATGGTGCTGATCCCGATCCTCGACATCCTGCAGTCGGTGCCGGTGCTCGGCTACATCTCGTTTACGGTCACGTTCTTCCTCGCGCTGTTTCCGGGGCGCGTGCTCGGTGCGGAGCTGGCCGCGATCTTCGCGATCTTCACGAGCCAGGCATGGAACATGACGTTCAGCTTCTACCAATCGCTGCGCACGGTGCCGCGCGACTTGAGCGAAGTGTCGCGCGGTTTTCACCTGACGGCGTGGCAGCGCTTCTGGAAGCTCGAAGTGCCGTTCTCGATGCCGAGCCTGATCTGGAACATGATGATGTCGATGTCGGGCGGCTGGTTCTTCGTCGTCGCATCGGAGGCGATCACGGTCGGCAACCAGACGATCACGCTGCCGGGCATCGGCGCGTATCTCGCGCAGGCGATCGCGGACAAAAATCTCGGCGCGGTCGGCTGGGTGATCGTCGCGATGTCGGTCGTGATCCTCGCCTACGACCAGTTCCTGTTCCGCCCGCTGGTCGCGTGGGCCGACAAGTTCCGAATGGAGAACACCGCGTCGGGCGATGCGCCGCAATCGTGGCTGCTCGACATGATGCGTCGCACGCACCTGATCCATCAGTTGCTCGTGCCGGCCGGCTGGCTGCTGTCGCAGGCCGCCCGGATTCCGCTGCGACTGCCGGCGCTGAAGGGCACGCGTGCGCGCGGCGCATCGTCGCGCCGTTCGTCGCGTATCGGCGACATCGTGTGGGGCGCGTTCGTGATCGTGCTGACGGTGTACGTCGTGTGGCGCGTCGTCAGTTTCGTCGCGACCGGCGTGACGATGGCCGAGGTCGGCCACGTGCTCGTGCTCGGGCTCGTCACGCTGCTGCGCGTGCTGGTGCTGATCGCGATCGCGTCGGCGATCTGGGTGCCGCTCGGCGTGCTGATCGGGCTGCGCCCGAAGCTGGCCGAGAAGGTCCAGCCGCTCGCGCAGTTCCTCGCCGCGTTTCCGGCGAACCTGCTGTTCCCGGTGTTCGTGATCGTGATCGTCCGCTTTCACCTGAACGCGGATATCTGGCTGTCGCCGCTGATCGTGCTCGGCACGCAGTGGTACATCCTGTTCAACGTGATCGCGGGCGCGATGTCCTATCCGAACGACTACAAGGAAGCGACGAAGAATTTCCGCATCCGCGGCTGGCAGTGGTGGCGCCAGGCGATTCTGCCGGGCATTTTCCCGTACTACGTGACGGGCGCGATCACCGCATCGGGCGGCGCGTGGAACGCGAGCATCGTGTCCGAGTTCGTGCAGTGGGGCGACACGAAGGTCGTCGCGCACGGTCTTGGCTCGTATATCGCGCAAACGACCGCCGCCGGCGATTTCCCGAAGATCATCCTCGGCATCGCCGTGATGTCCCTGTTCGTTACCTTGTTCAACCGCCTGCTGTGGCGTCCGATGTACGCCTATGCGGAATCCCGGCTCCGTCTCGATTGAGAGTAAGCGCGATGCAAAATCCGACCGTTATCAACGCCCCCGTCAAGACGTCCCAGCCGCTGCAGCCGCCCCGGCTCGGCGAGGAAATCCTGCGCGTCGAGCACGTGAACCGCGGCTTCAACAAGACGCAGGGCGAGCTGCTCGTGCTCGACGACGCGAATCTGTCGCTGCGAGAAGGCGAGATCGTCGGCCTGCTCGGCCGATCGGGCTCGGGCAAGTCGACGCTGCTGCGCATCATCGCCGGCCTGATCGAGCCGACCGGCGGCGAAGTGACCTATCTCGGCAAGCCGCTGCGCGGCCCGGCCGAAGGCGTCGCGATGGTGTTCCAGACCTTCGCGCTGTTCCCGTGGCTCACCGTGCTGCAGAACGTGGAGGCCGGGCTCGAGGCGCTCGGCGTCGGCGCGCGCGAGCGGCGCGAACGCGCGCTGGCCGCGATCGACCTGATCGGCCTCGACGGCTTCGAGAACGCGTATCCGCGCGAGCTGTCGGGCGGGATGCGCCAGCGCGTCGGGTTTGCGCGCGCGCTCGTCGTCGATCCGACCATCCTGCTGATGGACGAGCCGTTCTCCGCGCTCGACGTGCTGACCGCCGAAACGCTGCGTACCGACCTGCTCGATCTGTGGACGCAGGGCCGCATGCCGATCAAGTCGGTGCTGATCGTCACGCACAACATCGAGGAAGCGGTGTTCATGTGCGACCGGATTCTCGTGCTGTCGTCGAACCCGGGCCGCGTGATCGCCGAGATCAAGGTGCCGTTCAAGCATCCGCGCAATCGGCTCGATACCGATTTCCGCAAGCTGGTCGACGACATCTACGCAAAGATGACCGCGCGCCAGACCGGCGAGGCGACGAAGAAGGGGCTCGAGCTCGGCAGCTGGTTGCCGCAGGTGTCGACCAACCTGATGGCCGGCCTGATCGAGACGCTCGCGATGGCGCCGTATCACGGCCGTGCCGACATGCCGGAAATCGCGCGCACGCTGCATCTGGAGGTCGACGATCTGTTCCCGATCGCGGAAGTGCTGCAGTACCTCGGCTTCGCGGACGTGCGCGAAGGCGACGTGTTCCTGACGCCGCCCGCGCGCGTGTTCGCGGAATTCGGTACGCAGGAGCGCAAGCTGATGTTCGCGGATCACCTGCTGAAGCACGTGCCGCTCGCCGCGCGGATCAGGAAGGTGCTGAACGAGCGTCCGGGCCACCGCGCGCCGCGCGTGCGCTTCGAGCAGGAACTGGAGGATTTTCTGTCCGACGAAGCGGCCGAGGAAACGCTCGACGCGGTGATCGACTGGGGACGGTACGGCGAGGTCTTCTCGTACAACGACAAGACGGAAGTGTTCAGTCTGGAGGATGTCGAGAGTTGAGCACCGCGCCCGAATGGCGAGCGCGCGTCATTCGGGCAAATCGCGCTGGGTGGTATCCCATTCGATCCCGCCCGCGTTGAGCTGCTCGATCTTCTCCATCCGCTGCCGCGCCAGTTCCGGCAGCCGGTTCGTCACGCCGATCACCAGCGCTTCGGCGAGCGCCAGCGCCGGCACGTTGGTCTGCAGCATCGCGAAAGGGCGCCCCTGGATCCGCAGCACGATCTCCGCGAATTCGCCGATCGGCGAGCGCCATTCGTCGGTGATCAGCAGGATCCGCGCGCCGAGCCGGTGCGCGGCCTGCGCGAAGCGGATGCTGTCCTTCTGGTAGCGGCGAAAGTCGAAGATCACGAGCAGGTCGTTGCGCCCCATGTCGGCCAGCGCGACGGACGCGAGATTCACGTTCGGCTCGACGTACTGCACGTGCGGCCGCGCATACGCCAGCGTGAACGAGAACAACGACGCGAGCGGCGCCGTATAGCGCCCGCCGCCGCAGAAGATGCGTACGTCCGGATCGGCCAGCACCGCCACCGCTGCGTCGAACGCGGCCGCGTCGAGCTCTTCGATCGTGGTCGCGAGCGATTCGGACAGCCGCTGGAAAATCGCCGCGTGGCTGTCGCGCATGCCCGTTTCCGAATGAAAGGCATCCATGCGCGCGAGCGGCGAATTCATCGCGGTGTCGATCTCGTCGTGCAGCGCCTGCTGGAACGACGAGTAGTTCGGAAAGCCGATCCGGACGACGAAGCGGAACACGGTCGGGTCGCTGACTTCGGCCTGCTTCGCGAACTGCGCGATGGGGCCCAGCCCGAGACTCGGATAGCGATCCAGCAACGCCTGCGCGACCTTTTGTTCCGACGGCGTGAAGCTATCCATCTGGGATAACAGCAACGCCCTGATGCTCGTCCCCATCGGCACTCCGGCTCTCTATCTGAATTGAACGATCGAACGGCAGACGTGCGTCTGCCGGTAACTGCACGCATGTTAGCCGATCGACGTGCGGCAGGCCGCGTACGGTTCGAAATTAGAGGGACGTATCGCTCGACCCACGGATACGTTCATATGTGTAATAAATCGAACATGCTTCGACAAAGATAGTCCCGCATGCCCGCTTTTAATTCAGTGATTATCCTAGTTTTTGACGCAAAAAAGCGGGTGTTATGATCGCGGCCTTGTGGAAATGTACCGTTTATTACACGTCGAACGGGCGGCGTCGATACGCGGCGGTGCGGCCGCGCATCCCGGCATGCGCCGGTTTATTCGTCTGGAGGATTCCGTCATGAGGCGGCTCGTAGTACTCACCCTGTTGTCCGCGATGAGCGTGTGCGCGTTCGCGGCGTCGGATCCGGCGGTCGAAGCGAAGAACGGCATGGTCGTGTCGTCGCAGCACTTCGCGTCGCAGATCGGCGTCGACATCCTGAAGGCAGGCGGCAACGCGGTGGACGCGGCGGTGGCCGTCGGCTATGCGCAGGCCGTGACCAACCCGTGCTGCGGCAACATCGGCGGCGGCGGCTTCATGACCCTCCACCTGGCCGACGGTCGCGACCGCTTCATCAATTTCCGCGAGACCGCGCCGGCCGCGGCGTCCGCGAACATGTATCTCGATGCGGCCGGCAACGTCATCCCGGACCAGAGCCTGTACGGCTATCGCGCGGTCGGCGTGCCGGGCACGGTGGCCGGGCTCGATCTCGCGCAGCGCAAGTACGGGAAACTGACGCGCAAACAGGTGATGGCGCCGGCGATCCGGCTCGCGCGCGACGGCTTCGTGCTGACGCGCGGCGATACCGACATCCTCGACACGACGGTCGAGCGCTTCAGGAAGGACCCGGAAGCCGCGCGCATCTTCTTGCGCCCGGACGGCACGCCATTGCAACCGGGCGATCGTCTGGTGCAGAAGGATCTGGCGCGCACGCTCGAGCGCATCGCGGAGCAGGGGCCGGACGCGTTCTATCACGGCGAGATTCCGAAGATCGTGGAAGCGGCGGCCAGGCGCGGCGGCGGCGTGATCGCGGCGGCCGATTTCGCGTCCTATCGCGCGCAGGACATGGCGCCGCTGACGTGCACGTATCGCGGCTACGAGTTCGTGTCGGCGCCGCCGCCGAGTTCGGGCGGCGTGACGATGTGCGAGACGCTGAACATCCTCGAAGGGTATGACCTGCGCAAGCTCGGCTATCACTCGGCCGCAGCGGTCCACTATATGACCGAAGCGATGCGCCATGCGTACGAAGACCGCAACACGCTGCTCGGCGATCCGGACTTCATCGACAACCCGGTCGCGAAGCTGACGAGCAAGGAATACGCGGCGCAGATCCGCAAGAGCATCCATGCCGACACGGCGACGCCGTCGGTCGACGTGCAGCCCGGCGTCGGCGTGCACGAAAAGCCGGAAACGACGCATTACTCGATCGTCGACCACGACGGCAATGCGGTGTCGACGACCTATACGGTCAACGGCCGCTTCGGCGCCGTGGTCATCGCGCCGGGCACGGGCTTCTTCCTGAACGACGAGATGGACGACTTCACAGTGAAGGTCGGCGCGCAGAACCTGTTCGGCCTCGTGCAGGGCACGCGCAACTCGATCGCGCCGGGCAAGCGTCCGCTGTCGTCGATGGCGCCGACCATCGTGAAGAAGGACGGCAAGGTGTTCATGGTGGTCGGTTCGCCGGGCGGCTCGCGCATCATCACGATCACGCTGCAGACCGTGCTGAACGTGATCGACTACGGGATGACGCCGCAGGACGCGGTCGCCGCGCCGCGCATCCATCATCAGTGGCTGCCCGACGCGGTCTATTACGAAACCTACGGCCTGTCGCCCGACACGCTCGCGATCCTTCGCAACATGGGCTACAAGATGGTCGAGCAGACGCCGTGGGGCGCCGCCGAGCTGATCATGGTCGGCCTGCCGGGCACCGAAGCCGCGAGCCGCCAGAGTTCCGGGAACGATTCGTCCGTGTCCGGCAACGTGCGTGTCGGCTTCATCTACGGCTACAACGACCCGCGCCGTCCGGCGGGCTCCGCGATCGGCTATTGACCCGGTCGCTTCATGCCGGACCGCTGCCGCCGGCGTTCGCGTTGCTGCGAATGCCGGTGCGGCGGCAGCGCGTCCGATTGCGGACATCCGTGTCGGCCCGGGCGGCGCGCCCCGCGCGCCCCCTGGCACGGCACGCGCCTCCTTCTTCCGTCAACTCCATCGCCGTGCGGCGAATTCCATCATGAACAAACGAATGTCTGCGGCAGGCTGGATCCTGCTCGCGATGGCAGCCGGCATCCTGATCGGCTACCTGATCTACACGCAGCTTCCGGACAAGCAGTCGGCCGCTGAAATCGCCGGCTACATCTCGCTCGTGTCCGACGTGTTCCTGCGGCTGATCAAGATGGTCATCGGCCCGCTGGTGTTCTCGACGCTGGTGGTCGGCATCGCGCACATGGGCGATGCGTCGTCGGTCGGGCGCGTGTTCGTGAAGGCGCTCGGCTGGTTCGTCACCGCGTCGCTGGTCTCGCTGCTGCTGGGCCTGCTGATGGCGAACCTGCTGCGGCCCGGCGAGAACCTCGGCCTGCCGCTGCCGGACATCGGCGCGTCCGCGCATCTCGCGACGTCCAAGTTCACGCTGAAGGATTTCGTCGGGCACATGGTGCCGAAGTCGATCGCCGAGGCGATGGCGAACAACGAGATCCTGCAGATCGTCGTGTTCTCGATGTTCTTCGGCGTCGCGCTCGCCGCGCTCGGCGAACGCGGCAAGATCCTCGTCGCCGCGATCGACCAGCTCGCGCACGTGATGCTGAAGATCACCGGCTACGTGATGAAGCTCGCGCCGCTCGCGGTGATGGCCGCGATGGCGTCGACCGTCGCGGTCAACGGGTTGTCGATCCTGCTGAAGTTCGCGGTGTTCATGGGCGACTTCTACGTGAGCCTCGTGCTGCTGTGGGCCACGCTCGTCGCGGCCGGGCTGCTGTTCCTCGGCCGCCGTGTGTTCAAGCTGCTCGTGCTGATCAAGGAAGCGTTCATGCTGTCGTTCGCGACGGCCAGCTCCGAAGCCGCGTATCCGAAGATCCTCGACGCACTCGACCGCTTCGGCGTGCGCCGCAAGATCTCCAGCTTCGTGATGCCGATGGGCTATTCGTTCAACCTCGACGGGTCGATGATGTACTGCACGTTCGCGTCGCTGTTCATCGCGCAGGCGTACGACATCCACCTGTCGTTCGGCACGCAGGTCACGATGCTGCTGATCCTGATGCTGACGTCGAAGGGGATGGCCGGCGTGCCGCGCGCATCGCTCGTCGTGATCGCGGCGACGCTGCACCAGTTCAACATCCCGGAGGCCGGGCTGCTGCTGATTCTCGGCGTCGACACGTTCCTCGACATGGGCCGCTCGGCCACCAATGCGGTGGGCAACTCGATCGCCAGCGCAGTGGTCGCGAAGTGGGAAGGCGAGTTGATGTCGGAATCCGAAGCGAATGCGCATGCCGCGCATCTCGACGCGGAGCTCGAACGGCAGAACGATGCGCCGGCCTATGGCGCCGGTCAGACCACGTCGACCTGACGGTCAGGCCGCCAGGGCGTCGTCGATGCACGCCGCGAGCACCATCGCGGCGGCGTTGCCCGGCGTCGAGCCGAGCAGTTGCGGCGCATAGACGCTGTCGCCGATCTCGATCGATCGCCCCGACAGCGCGCACACGCCGCGCTTGCGCGTCGTGAACAGGCGCCACTTCTGGTAGCCGTAGTGCCCGGTGCACGCGTCGCACCACGAGATCATCACGGTGTCGGCCGTGGGCCGTTCGAGCACGCTGATGGTCGGCTTGCTCGTCGCGTCCCACGACGGCAGCCGGTCGCGCGTGATGCTGCGCCGCCGCGGGCCGCCCCACGAGACGGACGGCATGTCGAAGCGGCCGATTGCGGCGACGGTCATGAGCCAGGGCGCTGCACGGTTGTTCATGTCTCTGTTCCTCGAAACGTTACGCGGTGCCGCGACGCGCGGCATCACGACAGGCGGATGCGCGGCTGCACCCAGCCGTTGATCCGTTCGGCGATCCACAGCAAGGTGGCCTTGGGGAAACCGTGCAGCGCCTGCTGGTGCCGCCGGTAGAGCATCAGGTGGCTGAACTGCGCGAAGCGCCCCTGGATGAAGCCGCCGCGGAAGAACCCGAACTGCCCGAGCGTGCCGAACGCGTCGTAATCGCTGATCGACACCAGCGCGCCGAAATCGCGGAACGCGAACGGCGGAATCGGCGTGCCGTCGAGCCATGCGGGAAGGTGCTTCGCGAGATGCTCGGCCTGCTGCGTCGCGACCTGCGCGGTCGGCGGCAGCGGCCGTTCGTGGCCGTCGGGTAGCAGGCTCCCGCAATCGCCGATCGCGAACACGTGCTCGTCGCCGGTTGCCTGCAGCGTGGGGCCGACCACGATCTGGTTCGCGCGGTTCGTGTCGAGCCCGCCCAGCGCCTGCATGAAATCGGGCGCCTTCACGCCGGCCGCCCAGACCATCAGGTCCGCTTCGGCGAACGAACCGTCGCCGTAATGGAAGCCGTTCGCGTCGGCCGACGTGACGCGCGTCGACGTCAGCACGCGAAAGCCGATCTGTTCGAGCCGCCGCTGGGCCGACGCGGAAATCCGCGCCGGAAACGCGTTGAGGATGCGCGGGCCGCTTTCGAGCAGCGTGAGCTGCAGCCGCTCGCGCACCGTTTCGTCACCGTACGCCTGCGCCACTTCCAGCAACCGGCTCAACTCCGCCGCGAGCTCCACGCCCGTCGCGCCCGCGCCGACGATCGCGACGCGAAACGGCTCGTCGCGCGCGATGCTGCGGAACACGCGCATCCGCAACGCTTCGTTGAAGGTTTCCGCTTGCTGCTGGCTGTCGATGAAGTAGCAGTGCTCGCGTACGCCGGGCACGCCGAAATCGTTGGCCTGGCTGCCGAGCGCGAGGATCAGCACGTCGTATTCGAGTTCGCGTGCGTCGATCACTACGTCGCCATCCTGCGAGCGGATCTCGCCGAGCTGCACGCGGCGGCGTGCGCGATCGAGCCCCTTCAGTTCGCCGGGCTGGTACGCGTAGCCGTGATCGCGGGCGTGGGCGAGGAAGATCACCTGTTGCTGCTGGACGTCGCGCGTGCCGGCCGCGATCGTGTGCAGCATCGGCTTCCAGATGTGCGTCGGACTGCGGTCGACGACCGTGATCTGCGCCCGCCCGGATCGGCCGAGACGCTCGCCCAGACGGGTCGCGAGCTGCAGTCCGGCGATCCCGCCGCCGACGATGACGATGCGTGTAGGGGTTGTCATGTATAAATCATCACGTGATGAATAAGGTATGATCCTAGCGCTTCCCGGCTCGGCGTGTCAACGCAGCGGGGCAGGCCGCCCGCTTCCGGTACGCGAAGCCGGGTACCGGGCACGGGCATTCGAATCGTTCAAGGAGCAGGAAAAACGTGGCAGAAGTCACTGAGCGCGCGCCGTCGAAGCGGCGTACGCGCGGACGGCCGCTGGCGGACGCGTCCGTCGGTCCGGACGTGATATTGCGGGCCGCGCGCCGCACGTTCGCGAAGCGCGGCTACGACGCGACGAGCGTGCGCGAAGTCGCGCGCGAGCTGGGCATCGATGCGGCGCTGATCGCCCATCACTTCGGTACGAAGGAAACGTTGTGGCTGGCGGTCGTCGAGCAGATCGCCGAGTTGGCCGAACCGATGTTCGACGCGCTGCGCGCGTTGCGCACGTCGTCGCTGCCGCATCGCGATCGCGTGCGGCGCGCGCTCGAGCTGTGCGTCGATCACGAGTTCGCGGAGCCGGATATCGCCATGTTCTTCTCGACGGCGGCGACCGAGGAGGGCGGGCGGCTCGACCGGCTGCAGGAGCGGATCGTGCGCCCGTATCACGACGCGATGTTGCCGCTCTTGGCGGACGCGGTCGAGGCCGGCGCGATCCGTCCGGTCGATCCGAACGTGCTGTTCTTCATGATCGCGAGCGCCGTGGGCACGACGGTGTCGTACAGCCACATGATGCTGGAGTTCACGTCGCTGCCGACGCGGCCGGAAGCATTCCGGCAGGCCGTGCTCGGCGTCGCGCTCAACTTCCTCGGCGACTGAACGCCGCGCGCGCGATGCGCGCGGTCACGTCGCGGCAACCAGCCCCAGTTCGCGCACCGCGTCGCGCGCGCTCTCGCGCAGCGCATCGACGAGCGGCGACGGTGTACGGTACGCGAGCGCCAGTTCGTACGCGAGCGGGCTGCCCGCATCCTTCAGTTCGCAGAACGTAATGCCTTGCGGCTGCATCGGCACGAACAGGCGCGGCATCAGCGCGATGCCGATGCCGCCCGCGACGAGCCCGGCCGTCGTCTGCATCTGGCGCGGTTGCTGGACCACGCGCGGCGCGAAGCCCGCCTGCGCGCATGCCGTCACGATCAGCGCATGCATGCCGGGCCCGTGATGCGCGGCAAACATGACCCACGGTTCGTCCGCCAGTTCGGCCAGCGCGATGCGGCGGCGGCGCGCGAGCCGATGGCCGTCGGGCAGCGCGGCCACCATCCGGTCGCGCAGCAGCGGTTCGACACGCACGTCGCCGGCGTCGGCCACCGGCAGCACGACGAGGCCGACGTCCGTGCGATCGTGACGCAGCGCCAGCACCTGCTCGGCCGTCGTGCCTTCCTCGAGCTGGAAATCGACGCCCGGATGCCGTTCCTGGAACGCGCGCAGGATCAGCGGCAACAGCGCATTGACCGTGCTGTCGACGAAGCGCAGCCGCAGCGTGCCGCCGAGGCCGGCGCCCGCGCGGCGCGCCGCGGCCACCGCGCGCTCGGCCTGTTCGAGCGCGCGCCGCGCTTCGAGCAGGAATGCTTCGCCGGCCGGCGTGAGCCGCGAGCCGCGCGTGTCGCGGTCGAGCAAGGCGACGCCCAGTTCGTCCTCGAGCTTGCGGATCGCCGCGCTGAGCGGCGGCTGGGCCATGTGCAGCCGCTCGGCAGCGCGCCGGAAGCTGAGCGTTTCGGCGACCGCGATGAATTGCCGGAACTGGCGCAGATCGATCATGGCGATACCTTCTGCGTATCAATATGTCATCGAATTCGTATTTTACCTATCGCCTTCCGTTGCCCACACTGCAAACGTCACCAATCGTCAACACCGAGGAAAGGAGGGCAGGTCATGACGGGCAACGAACGACAACGCACGGCGATCGTCACGGGCGGATCGAGCGGGATCGGCTTCGCGATCGCGCGCCGGCTGGTGCAGGACGGGTATCGCGTCGCGATCGTCGGGCGCGACGCGGCGCGGCTGAAGGCGGCCGTCGAGCGTCTGGGCGGCGCGGCGATCGGGCAGGCCGGCGACCTCGGCGTGCGGCGCGACGCGCAAGCGGCCGTCGCCGCGATCGTCGCGCGATGGCCGCGCATCGACGTGCTGGTCAACAACGCGGGGCTGACCGGGCGCGTCGGCGCGGATACCGAAGCGGCGGAGGCCGAGGCCGTATGGGACGCGGTGCTCCATGCGAACCTGAAAGGCCTGTTTCTGACGACGATGGCCGTGCTGCCGCACCTGGCCGACCATGCCGCGCGCATCGTCAACATCGGTTCGATCGCGGCGCGCGCCGGCAGCCTGCTGCCGGGCGGCCTCGCGTATGCGGCCGCGAAGGCCGGCGTCGAAGGCTTCACCGTCGCGCTGGCGCGCGAACTCGGGCCGCGCGGGGCGACGGTCAATACGGTCGCGCCCGGCTATATCGCCGATACGCGTTTTTTCGGCGACAGCGGGGTCGCGCCGGCCGTCGCGGCGACGATCCGCGAGCAGACGCCGATCGGCCGCGCCGGGCAGCCGGACGACATCGCCGATGCGGTCGCCTGGCTCGCCGGGCCGCGCGCGTCGTTCGTCACGGGCGCGACGATCGCGGTGAACGGCGGCTGGCGTGTCGGGTGATGCAGGACGCGCGCGGCCTGCGCGTCATTCGGAGTCGGTCGGCGGCTTGTCGCCGAGCCAGCGTCGCGCGCCGGGCCCGTTGCGGCCCGCGCGGTCGTCCGGGTTGGTCAGCTTGCAGCGTTTCAGCGACAGGCAGCCGCAGCCGATGCATTCGTCGAGATTGATGTAGAGCCGCTGCAGCTCCTCGATCCGGCTCGCGACGCGCTGCTTCCAGCCGCGCGACAGCCGCTGCCAGTCCTTGTTGCTCGGCGCGGTGTCCTCGGGCAGGCTGACGAGCTGTTCGGCGATTTCGTCGAGCGAATAGCCGATCTTCTGCGCGAACACGATGAACGCGATCAGCCGCAGCACCGCACGCGAATAGTGGCGATGACTCGAGCCGTTGCGGTGCGACTTGATCAACCCGCGCATCTCGTAGAAGCGCAGCGTCGACGCCGGCACGCCGCTGCGCGCGGCCACTTCGCGGATCGACATCAGCGGCCACTGCGGGGTTTCCTGGATACCCATGACACCCTCCGGGAAAGCTTGACTTGAAGTTAACTTGAACTTTTATGCTACGCGGCAGTTTAACCCGTCGCGAGGCATCATGTTCTCCTTTTCCCTACGCAGGACGTCGCCTTTGGGCGCCGCCTGTGCCCTGTTGCTGGTGTTGTCGGGTTGTCACGACGGCAAAGGCGCATCGTCGGCCCATCCTCTTCCCGAAGTCGGCGTCGCCACCGTCGCGCCGCGTACCGTTCGCCTCGCGGACGAATTCAACGGACGCGTCGAAGCGGTCGACGCGGTCGAGCTGCGGCCGCGCGTGAGCGGCTATCTGCAGCGTGTCGCGTACAAGGAGGGCGACGTGGTCGCGCAGGGCGCGCTGTTGTTCGAGATCGATCCGCGCCCGTACCGGATCGCGCTCGACCGTGCGAACGCGCAGCAACAGCGCGCCCGTGCGGCCGCGAGCCTCGCGAACGTGCAACTCAAGCGCGTGCAGACGCTGATCGATGCGCATGCGACGTCGCAGGAAGAACTCGACAACGCGCGCGCGACTGCCGAGCAGGCACGCGCCGATCTGCAGGCGGCCGATGCGGCCGTTGCCGACGCGAAGCTCAATCTCGGTTTCACCGAAGTGCGCGCGCCGATCGCGGGCCGCGTCGGCCGCGCGGTCGCGACCGTCGGCAATCTCGCGCGTGCGGACGACACGCTGCTGACGACCGTCGTGTCGCAGGATCCGGTCTACGTGTATTTCGATTGCGACGAGCAGAGCTATCTGCGCTACAACGCGCGGCGCGCCGATCCGAAACATCGCGCGATCGGCGCCGATCCGGTGCGCATCGGCCTCGCGAACGAGACGGGCTTCCCGCATGCGGGCACCGTCGATTTCCTCGACAACCGGCTCGATCCGCAGACCGGCACGATCCGCGCACGCGTGCGGCTGCCGAATGCGGACCATGCGTTTACGCCGGGCCTGTATGCGCGCGTGCAGCTCGTCAGCGGCCGCGGCCAGAGCGCATTGCTGGTCGACGACAAGGCCGTGCTGACCGACCAGGACCGCAAGTACGTGTACGTGATCGGCGCGGGCGACAAGGCGCTGCGCCGCGACGTGACGATCGGCCGCGAACTCGACGGCGAGCGGATCGTCGAGAAGGGGCTGCAGGCGGGCGACCGCGTGGTCGTCGACGGCGTGCAGCGCATCTACTACCCGGGCGCGCAGGTGAAGCCGAAGGCGCTGCCCGCGCGCGCCGATGCGGGCAGCGCGACGCAGGCAGTCGCCGATGCCGGCGCGCCTGCCGCGCAATGACGGGAGCGATACGATGGATTTCTCCCGATTCTTCATCGACCGGCCGATCTTCGCGGTCGTGCTGTCGATCGTCATCTTCGCGATCGGTCTGATCTCGATTCCGATGCTGCCGGCCGGCGAATATCCGGAAGTCGTGCCGCCGAGCGTCGTCGTGCGTGCGACGTACCCGGGCGCGAACCCGAAGGAGATCGCCGAGTCGGTGGCCGAGCCGCTGGAAGAGGCGATCAACGGCGTCGAAGGCATCATGTACATGAAGTCGGTCGCCGGTTCGGACGGCAGCCTGCAGGTCGTCGTCACGTTCCTGCAGGGCGTCGACCCCGACACGGCCGCCGTGCGCGTGCAGAACCGCGTGAGCCAGGCGCTGTCGCGCCTGCCCGACGAGGTGCGCCAGTACGGCGTGACCACGCAGAAGCAGTCGCCGACGCCGCTGATGTACGTGAGCCTCTATTCGCCGGACAACAGCCGCGATTCGCTGTACCTGCGCAACTACCTGACGCTGCACGTGAAGGACGAACTGTCGCGGCTCACCGGCATCGGCGACGTCGGCGTGTACGGCTCCGGCGATTACGCGATGCGGCTGTGGCTCGACCCGAACCGGCTCGCGTCGCGCGGCTTGACCGCGAGCGACGTGATCGCGGCCGTGCGCGAGCAGAACGTGCAGGTGTCGGCCGGTCAGCTCGGCGCGGAGCCGTCGCCGAAGAAAAACGACTTCCTCGTGTCGATCAACGTGCGCGGCCGCCTGCGCACGGTGCAGGAATTCGGCGACATCGTGCTGCGCAACGGCGACGACGGCCAGGTCGTGAAGCTGTCCGACGTCGCCCGCATCGAGCTCGGCGCGGGCGACTACACGCTGCGCTCGTATTTCAACGACAAGCATTCGGCCGTGGTCGGCATCTTCCTGTCGCCGGGCGCGAACGCGCTCGACGTCGCGAAGGCCGTGTATGCGAAGCTCGACGAGCTGTCGAAGCGCTTCCCGCCCGGCGTCGCATACCGCCCCGTGTGGGACCCGACGGTATTCGTGCGCGAATCGATCCGCGCGGTGCAGCACACGCTGATCGAGGCCGTCGTGCTGGTCGTGCTCGTCGTGATCCTGTTCCTGCAAACGTGGCGCGCGTCGATCATTCCGCTCGTCGCGGTGCCGGTGTCGGTGGTCGGCACGTTCGCATGGCTCTATCTGCTCGGCTACTCGATCAACACGCTGACGCTGTTCGGGCTCGTGCTCGCGATCGGGATCGTCGTCGACGATGCGATCGTCGTCGTCGAGAACGTCGAGCGCAACATCGCGCAGGGGCTGAGCCCGCGCGACGCCGCACACCAGGCGATGCGCGAGGTGTCGGGGCCGATCGTCGCGATCGCGCTCGTGCTGTGCGCGGTGTTCGTGCCGATGGCTTTCATGTCGGGCGTGACCGGCCAGTTCTACAAGCAGTTCGCGGTGACGATCGCGATCTCGACGGTGATCTCCGCGATCAACTCGTTGACGTTGTCGCCCGCGCTCGCCGCGAAGCTGCTGCGTCCGCACGGCGCGCCGAAGGACGCGCTGACGCGTGCGCTCGATCGCGCATTCGGCTGGCTGTTCCATCCGTTCAACCGGTTCTTCGAGCGCAGCTCCGATCGTTACCACGGCGTCGTCGGGCGCATGCTGAAGCGGCGCGGCGGGGTGTTCGCCATCTATGCGGCGCTGCTCGCGGCGACCGCGCTGCTGTTCGACGCGGTGCCGGGCGGCTTCATCCCGGTGCAGGACAAGCTGTACCTGTTCGCGGGCGCGAAGCTGCCGGAAGGCGCGTCGCTCGCGCGCACCAGCGCCGTGACCGAGCAGATGACGAAGATCGCGCTCGGCACCGACGGCGTCGAGATGGTGCCGGCGTTCGCGGGGCTGAATGCGCTGCAGGGCGTGAACACGCCGAACATCACGAACTCGTACGTGATCCTGAAGCCGTTCGACCGGCGTCATCGCAGCGCCGCGCAGATCAACGCGGACCTGAACGCGCGCTTCGCGGCGATCGGCGGCGGCATTACCTATGCGCTGATGCCGCCGCCGATCCAGGGTCTCGGCAACGGCTCCGGCTACTCGCTGTACCTGGAGGATCGCGGCGGGCTCGGCTACGGCGAATTGCAGAAGGCGCTCGGCGCGTTTCAGGCCGCGGTCGCGAAGACGCCGGGGATGAGCTATCCCGTCAGCTCGTACCAGGCGAACATCCCGCAGCTCGAGGTGAAGGTCGACCGGCTCAAGGCGAAGGCGCAGGGCGTCGCGCTGACCGATCTGTTCAATACGTTGCAGGTCTATCTCGGCTCGATGTACGTGAACGACTTCAACGTGTTCGGCCGCGTGTATCGCGTGATGGCGCAAGCGGATGCCGGTCACCGGCAGACGGCCGCCGACATCGCGAACCTGCGCACGCGCAACGCGAAGGGCGAGATGGTGCCGATCGGCTCGATGGTGACGGTCGGGCCCGCGTACGGCCCCGACCCGGTCGTCCGCTACAACGGTTATCCGGCCGCCGATCTGATCGGCGACGCCGATCCGAAGACGATGTCGTCGTCGCAGGCGATCGCGAAGCTGCAGCAGATCGCGAAGGACGTGCTGCCGCCGGGCATCACGCTCGAATGGACCGACCTCAGCTACCAGCAGGTCACGCAGCGCAACGCGGCGATCGTCGTCTTTCCGCTGGCCGTGATGCTGGTGTTCCTGGTGCTCGCGTCGCTGTACGAGAGCTGGACGCTGCCGCTCGCGGTGATCCTGATCGTGCCCGTGTGCATGTGCGCGGCGCTGTTCGGCGTGTGGCTGTCCGGCGGCGACAACAACGTGTTCGTGCAGGTCGGCCTGGTCGTGCTGATGGGGCTGGCGTGCAAGAACGCGATCCTGATCGTCGAATTCGCGCGCGAGCTCGAGATCCAGGGCAAGGGCGCGGTCGAAGCGGCGCTCGAAGCGTGCAGGCTGCGGCTGCGTCCGATCGTGATGACGTCGGTCGCGTTCATCGCGGGCTCGGTGCCGCTGCTGATCGGCAGCGGCGCAGGCAGCGAAGTGCGGGCGGCCACCGGCGTCACCGTGTTCGCCGGGATGCTCGGTGTCACGCTGTTCGGGCTGTTCCTGACGCCCGTGTTCTATGTGGCGATCCGCAAGCTCGCGGGCGGCACGCCGGCCGTCTGGCGCGAACAGCACGGCACCCTCGAAGGAGAAAGCCGATGAGCGCCGCTTTCCGTCTTTCCGCGCTGGCGATGTCGGTGACGCTCGCCGCGTGCGCGGTCGGCCCCGATTTCGAACGGCCCGATACGGCCACCGCCGCGCGGTTCGCGCGCGACACCCGTCCGACGACGCAGCGCGACGCGGCGACGGCCCGGACACGGCCCGATATGCTGCCCGACGCGTCGGCCGACGCCGATGCCACGTTCTGGCGCGGGTTCGGCGATCCGGTGCTGACGCAGTTGATCGATGCGGCGCTCGCGGCGAACCAGGACCTGCAGGTCGCGGTGTCACGCTACGACGCATCCAATGCGCTGCTGTCGCAGGCGACTTTCGACCGCTATCCGACGATCACCGCGAGCGGCCAGATCGGCCACCAATTGATGAGCAAGGACCAGGCGTTCGGCGCGCCGCGCAGCCAGCGCGACACGCCGACGTCGAGCGTCGGCATCAATGCCGCGTGGGAACTCGACCTGTTCGGCCGCGTACGCCGCTCGATCGAGTCGCAGCGCGCGGAAACGGCGGCCAGCGCGGCCGACGTACGCGCGGTGCGGGTCGCGATCACGGCGGAGGTCGCGAGTACGTACGTCGATCTGCGCGGCTCGCAGGAGCGGTTGCGGATCGCCCGCGAGAACGCCGATAACCAGAAGCAGACGCTCGCGCTGATCAATGCGCGCGTCGGCGCGGGACGCGGCTCCGACCTCGATGCGGCGCGCGCACGCGCGCAGTACGAATCGACGACGGCGCGGATCGCCGTGTACGAAGCCGCGATCGGCGTCGACGAGCATCGGCTCGCGGTGTTGACCGGGCAGACGCCGGATGCGCTGATCGGCCGGTTCGACCTGCCGAAGACGGCCGCGCCGACGGGCACGCCGGTCCCGCTGCCGGCGCTCGCGGCCGACATCGATCCCGGCACGCCGGGCGACCTGCTGCGCCGCCGCCCCGATGTCGCGGCCGCCGAGGCGCGGCTGCATGCGGCGACCGCGCGTGTCGGCGTCGCGACCGCCGACCTGTTCCCGCGCTTTACGCTGTCCGGGTTGCTCGGCAGCGCGACGAGCAGCTACGGATTCTTTCGCGCGGGCAGCGACACGAACCTGATCGCGCTCGGCATCGACTGGTCGTTCCTCGACGTCGGCCGCGTGCGTGCACGGATCGCGGCGAGCGACGCGGAAGCGGCCGGCCAGCTTGCGCAGTACCGGCAGACCGTCCTCGGCGCGCTGGAGGAAACCGAGAATGCGCTGCTGCGTGTCGCCCGCACGCGTGACGAGACCGCGCACCTCGTGCGCGCGGCCGACGACAGCGCACGCGCCGCGCAGCTTGCGCAGGCGCGTTTCTCGGCCGGCGCGATCGACTACTACGAAGTGCTCGATGCGCAGCGCACGCTGCTGCAGGCGCAGGACGCGGCGGCCGACGGACGGATGCGCAGCGCGGCATCGACGGTCGCGCTGTACAAGGCGCTCGCGGGCGGCTGGCCGTCGGGCACGGGGCAGGGCGTGCAAGGCCCGCTCGCTCGGTCGGGGAAGTAGCGCGGGCAGGGTTCGGGTCTTGCTCGCGGCGATGCGGGAAGCTCAGGCCGACGGTCTGACGGGTCGTTGCTCCGGCGAGCGGTACGAGCGCGATGCGGTGCGCGAACAGCTCGCGCGCACGGCCGGGGCAGCAGCGAGCAGCCGACGCTGCCCGATACGAGGTTGGTCGGCGAGAGGATGTCGCCTACCCGCGTCGCGACGTTCGTCGTCACGTGGCTGACGTGTGCGAGCGGGTCGCCCGTCGTACCCGCGTGGTACGTGCCGTTCGCGAGATCGTTCGGGTTCCCATCCAACGTGTTCGTGCCCGTCGGCGCGCCGTGCATGGTCGCGCGCCGACTTGGTTCAGGGCGGGCCGCCGTGCGTCGAGTCGCCCGGCGTGCCGGGATCGATGTCGGCCGCGAGCGCCGGCGGCGGGACCGGCATGCCCGTCGGCGCGGGCCGCATGCGGGGTATCGCGCGAACCGATGCTTAGCATCGCCGGTGGCGGCCTACCGCGGTCGCCGCCCTGTCATTACGCTTGGGCGATCGTCCACTCTGTCCGGAAGGTCGCATGTCCCGGTTCGATTACAAACTGCTCGGCCCCTGCCTGCTCGCCATCGCGCTCGACGCGATGGGGTTCGGGCTCGTTTATCCGATGATGTCCGCCATCTTCAGCGATCCGCACGCGGGCATCCTGCCGGCCGGCGCCAGTGCACACGCGCGCAATTTCTATCTCGGTCTCGGCTACGGGATCTACCCGCTGTGCATGTTCTTCGGCTCGTCGCTGATGGGTGAGCTGTCCGATCGCTACGGCCGCCGTCGGATCCTGCTGCTGTGCTTGCTGGGCCTCGCGATCGGCTACGCGACGATGGCGGCCGGTGCGTGGCAGGGCAGCGTCGCGCTGCTGCTCGCCGGCCGCGGGCTCACCGGCCTGATGGCCGGGTGCCAGGGCATCGCGCAGGCGGCCGTCGCCGATCTCGGCACGCCCGATACGAAGGCGTACGACATGAGCATCATGTCGCTCGCGTTCAGCGCGGGCGTGATCGTCGGCCCGGTGCTCGGCGGCGTCGCGTCCGACCGGACGATCTCGCCGCTGTTCGACTACGGCACGCCGTTCGTGCTGGTCGCGGCGCTGTCGCTGATCTGCGCGTGCTGGACCTGGGCGTCGTATCGCGATTGCGCCGCGCCGCGCGGCGATACGCGCATCGATCCGCTGCTGCCGTTGCGGATCATTCGGGAGGCCGCGTGCCAGCGCAACGTCGCGTTCCTGTCGGTGGTGTTCTTCCTGATGCAGGTCGGCTACGGGCTTTATCTGCAGACCATCATGCTGCTGTTGCAGGCGAAATTCGGCTATACGAGCGCGCGGCTCGGGCTGTTCAGCGGCGTGATCGGCATCTGCTTCGTGTTCGGCCTGGTGTGCGTCGTGCGGCTGATGCTGCGCGTGTGGGGCGTGATCGACATCGCGAAGACGGGCCTGCTGGTGGCCGGCCTTGGCCAGATCCTGTCCGCGTTGTTTCCGCACGAACCGGTGCTGTGGGTGCTCGCGATGGTCGTCGGCTGTTTCGACATGGTTGCGTACACAACGATGTATACCGCGTTTTCCGATGCCGTCAGCGACGATCGGCAGGGCTGGGCGCTCGGCGTCGCGGGCTCGGTGATGGCGGTCGCGTGGGTCGTGACGGGCGCGCTGACGAACCTGCTGCCCGTATTCGGCGAAATCGGCCTGCTGATGATCGGCGGCGCGGGTTTCCTGCTCAGCTTCGCGATGATGGTCGCTTACGGCCGTACGCGGCCGGGCGCACGAACGGCCGTGCTGTCGTAGGCGGCGCTCGCGCACGTTGGCCCGATTCTGTCGGACGTTGTCCCGCGCGCCGCTGTCGCGACACGCCGCGCGGCCCGACACTGGCGCGTCGCGGCCGGGGAGGTTCCGGGCCGCGTCCGGCGACGCCGCAAGGCCGGCGCGCCGTTCCGCCAATGTGTCGACCGAGAGGACATCCCATGCAACATCCGACCATCCGTACCCTGGCCGGCGCGAGCGCGCCGACGTCGATCGCCGCCGCGCGCACCGCGCTGCTGGTGATCGATTTCCAGAACGAATACTTCAGCGGCCGTCTGCCGATTCCGGACGGGCCGCGTGCGCTGGGCAATGCACGGCGCGTGATCGCGTTCGCCGACCGCGCCGGTATTCCGGTGTTCCACGTCCAGCACGTCGGGTCGGCAGACAGCCCGATCTTCGCCGACGGCAGCGACGGCTTCCGCTTTCATGCGGACCTGCAGCCGGCGCCCGCTCACACGGTCGTGAAGAAAACGTCGGTGAGCGTCTTCCCGACGACGGACCTCGATGCGCGGCTGAAGGCGGCCGGCATCGACACGCTGATCGTCACCGGCCTGATGACGCATGCGTGCGTGGCCGGCGCGGCACGCGATGCGGTGCCGCTCGGCTATGCGGTGATCGTCGTCGACGATGCCTGTGCGACGCGCGATCTCGACGTCGCGGACGGCGGCACGGTGGCGCACCGCGACCTCCATCGTGCGACGCTGGCCGCATTGTCGGACACGTTCGGCGACGTGCTGACAACCGAGCAGGTGCTGGCGCTGGGTGTCGCGTGACGGCGCCAGTTCGCGCGCCGATCGCCCGAGGCCCGGCGCGACGGACGTGCTTCGCTGCGAAAGCAAATGCAAATGCACGTCTCGATCGCACGGGGCGGCGCGAGCGTCGCTACCGAACGGGCGAACCGATTGCCATCGAAGCTCGCGAAGCAGCGTCGATTCGGCCGGCATAGGGGGCGGCCGATCGCGTCCGGCCTCGTGCATCAGAACATCGTGTTCCGGTTCGCGGACGTTTCGGGTACCGGCTGAATCACGTCCCAGTGTTCGACGATCTTGCCGTCCTTCACGCGGAAGATGTCGACCACCGCTTCGCCGCGATCGCCCGGATGCTCGGTCGCATGCACGTGCAGGTAGACGAGATCGCCGTCGGCCGCGCTGCGGACGATGCGCGCATCGGTTCGTTGACCGGCGGTGTGCAGTAGACGATCTCGATGGGTTGAAGCGTCCCGGACGCATTCGCATCGCCACATCTTGTGACCTCGTTATCGGAACGATGCCGCCGGAATGGCGACCGACGATATGTCGACTGCAGCGCGGCTGCCGTAACGAACGATTTCGTGGCGTGGACCGCGTCGGTTCTCGCGCGCGGCTCGGCGCCGGCTCTTCGTCGGCCGGAGCCGGGCCGCTGCTCACCGCCACGAGCCGTCGACGTAGACCCACACCGACCCTTGACGGCGCCAGTAGCCGGGTACCCAGCGGCGCCCGGGGCGTCGCGCGACCCAGCGACCGGGTACCCATATATAGCGGCCGCGCTGCCAGCGCCAATAGCCGTCCGTCCATATATAGCCATGCGGCCGTGGCGGGGGCGGGCGACGGTCGTGGCGTGCCGCTGGCGGCGCGAAGCGCGGCCGGTCTGCATAGGGCGGCCCGCCGGGTACACGATTCGGGCCCGAGGGCCGATACACGGGCGGGGAAGGCTGGGCCGAGGCGGCGCGCAGCCAGCCGGTGCCGACGAAGGCGGCGGTTAATCCGATGGCGCGCAGCAACGAGCGTCGATTCATGGCGGTTCCTGTTCTGTATGCGGGGCTGCCTTACATTAGCCTGCCGGCCTGCCCGCCGCGTTACGGGGCCGGTTAAGGCTGTTACCGCGTGTCACGGCAGGTCGAGCCGCTGTTTTCTTTCCAGCGGCTGACAGAATCTCGCCGTGGCACAGGTATCGACCCCTGTTTAGGGTGCCGAGGGGACGTTTTAGAGGCGGAAAGACCAATATTTGAGATTGTAATAGGTAACAATTACCGTTTTTGATGTGCCGAACCGAATCCGTTTGTTGTTTCTATGCAACCGTCAAGCCGATGACATGAAAGAATGGTGCGATGAAAGCGTCCAAAAAGCCGGCGTCAAGAGGTCAAAAACAAACGTTAAAACAAATACTTATGACGCGGCCCCACTTTCATTATTTCTAGTTCTGGAAAAGCTTATTTCTTTATTTGCGGATCGCTCCCCTAGGGTACACCCCTAAACTCACGGTTCCCAAACGGGCAACTATCCGGGCGCCGCCAGCAGGATCGATGGCGCTCCCGGGCGGTTGAAGACCGTTTATGAACAAGGTCGCGAGACCTGCCTCTTTTTAGAAGGGAGCTCCACGAATGAACAAGACTCTGATCGTTGCAGCAGCTGCAGCATCGTTCGCTACCGTCGCTCACGCGCAAAGCAGCGTCACGCTGTACGGCGTGCTGGACGCAGGCATCACCTACACGAGCAACGTCCAGCCGGCACTCGGCCAAGCTGGCAAGTCGCGTTGGGCAATGGGTTCGGGCATTGACCAGAGCCGTTTCGGCCTGCGTGGCTCGGAAGACCTGGGTGGCGGCCTGAAGGCAATCTTCACGTTGGAAAGCGGCTTCAACATCGGTAACGGCCGCTTCGCAAACGGCAACGGCGGCATGTTCAACCGCCAGGCTTTCGTTGGCCTGTCGAGCCAGTACGGCACGGTCACGCTGGGTAAGCAGTATGACGCAACGCAAGACTACCTGGCGCCGCTGACGGCAACGGGCTCGTGGGGCGGCACGTACTTCGCGCACCCGCTGAACCTCGACCGCCTGAGCACGAACGGCGACGTCGCGCAGAACAACACGATCAAGTACACGAGCGCTAACTACGCTGGTCTGCAATTCGGCGGCACGTACTCGTTCTCGAACAGCACGAACTTCGGCAACAACCGTGCATACAGCGGCGGTCTGTCGTACCAGTTCCAAGGCCTGAAGCTGGGTGCAGCATACTCGCAAGCAAACCTGGGTGACGGTACGAACGCAAACGGCGCGACGTCGTCGGCAATCGGTGGCATCGCTAGCCAAGGCCGCGTCCGTACGTACGGTGCTGCTGCTGCGTACGCATTCGGCCCGGCGCAAGTCGGCGCTGCATGGACGCAAGCGCGTCTCGACAACAACGCAGTTGCTGCAGGCACGCTGCGCACCGACAACTACGAAGTCAACGCAAAGTACAACCTGACGCCGGCTCTCGGCCTGGGTGCTGCTTACACGTACACGAACGCGAAGATCAACAACGGCAGCACGCACTGGAACCAGTTCGGTCTGCAAGCTGACTACGCACTGTCGAAGCGCACGGACGTCTACGCACAAGCTGTGTACCAGCGTGCAGCGAAGAACGGCATCGGCGCGTCGATCTACAACGGCGACACCTTCGCCAACAACCTGCCGAGCTCGTCGATCAACCAAACCGCAGCAACGGTTGGTCTGCGTCACCGCTTCTAAGCGTGACGGGCGGGGTAACCCGCTTCGCAGCATCGAAAAGGCGCCTTCGGGCGCCTTTTTTCGTCTGCGAAACGCGATGACGGCAACCCGGACCGTCCGGATACAAAAAAGCGAGGCCTGTGCCTCGCTTTTTTCGTGCTGCGCCCGTGTGGCGCGGCGCTGGTCGCCGAGGGCTCAACGCGTGTATTCGCCGTTGGCTTCCGGCTGGAACACGATCGCGGCAACCTTCATCAGCTTTTCGGCGCCGCTCGGTTGCATCACCTTGACCATCTGGCCGCGTTGCGTGCCCAGCAGCGCCATGCCGACGGGCGAGAAGACGTTCAGGCGACCGAGTTCGAGATTGGCGGCGTCCGGATAAACGATCGTCCAGGTGGCCTGTTCCTGGGTTGCTTCGTCGAGCAGCGTGATTTGCGAGTTCATCGTGACGACGTTCGCCTTGATGGCGTCGGGCCGGACGATATCGGCGCGCTCCAGCAGCGTGTCGAGCATCGCCTGAAAGCGCGGATTGTGCTCGGCATGCTTTTCGAGGCGAGCGACGTCGAGTTCGGTCAACTGGTAAAGGCGTTGTTTCATGGTGGTTCTCCAAATGATCGGCAGAGGGCAGGCGTGGCGTGCCTATGAGGATCGCCCGGAGCCTGTCTAACCTGGCTCCGGGTGGAGACCGAGCGGTCAGATCAGGCGCCGGGCAGGGGCGAGCGGTGCCTGGGCCGTGCGTCGAACGAGGGGATGCGCCGGCTGGCCGGCGCGCACGCGCACGCCGGCCAAGCCGGACGGCGAAACCAAAAGGGGCGTGAGCGCGTACATGGTGGATGGAATATCGACTGGCGAAGGAAACCTTACGATTCTACAACACAACCTTCCGGCCATGTGATCCGGCTGTCGGCCTTTCGTCAGCGATTGTTGTGGAGATGAAGCAAGTTGCAACGACCCTGTCCGGAAACAGTGGGCGATTTTTTCCAGAAATGCAACGCTGTATGTTCAAACTAAGGGTTTCCCCCTGGGGGCGCGCGCACTACACTGAATTCAATCGCTTCAGACAGTCCTGCCGAGGCGACGCCAAAAGAGAACATATTCCGGAGGTAAATCATGAAGTCGATCATCTACGCAGCCATCGCCGCATCCGTCCTTGCCGCTCCGATTGCATCGTTCGCGCAGTCCGAACAGGGGTTGACCCGCGCTGAGGTCAAGGCCGAACTCGTGCAACTCGAGCAGAACGGCTACAAGCCGCTGGCGAGCGATTCGCAATATCCGAGCGACATCCAGGCGGCCGAACAACGGGTTCAGCCGAACCAGCCGATGCTCGCGCACGCCGACACGAGCGGTTACGGTGCCGTGGCAACGGGGGCCGTGCAAACCGGCCACCGCGTGACGCGGGAAGCGCCGAATCCCGTGAATTCGGTCTACTTCGGTAACTGATCGAGCATCCCGCGGGTCTGCCCGGGCGCACCGCCGAATCGACGAGACGCGCGCCAGTCGCGCGCGTCGTTCGCCCGCAGGAGCAGAACCTCCGTCGCCGCATGTCGGCGGCTTTCCGCCCAGACGCTGACGCGTTTGGGCCTTTTTTGCTGGGTGGATCAGGCGGACGTGACGGTGGGCGTGCCGTGGATATAGTGTTCGAGCTGGCTGATCGTGAACTGCTGATCGGCTATCACGCTCTTCACGAGGTCGCCGATCGAGATGAGGCCGACCAGCTTGCCGCCGTCGAGCACGGGCAGGTGGCGCATCCGGTGCTGGGTCATCAGCGCCATGCACTCGTCGGTGGATTGCGACGGTTCGACGTAGCGCACCTTCGCCGTCATGATTTCCTCGACGCGGGTGGCTTTCGACGAGCGGTCCTGCAGCACGACCTTGCGCGCGTAGTCGCGCTCGGTGACGATGCCTGCGATGTCGTCGCCGTCCAGGACGAGCAGCGCGCCGATACCCTTTTCCGCCATCAGCTTGATGGCGTCGTAGACGAGGTCGCTCTTCGTGACGGTGTAGATGGTACGGCCCGAATCCGGCTTGGCCTTGAGAATCTGCGCGACAGTCGTGCTCATTCGCTTTCTCCGTGTGCAGGTCGATGCAGGGCAGGCGGGGCGTGATGCGCGTCACCCGATGAGCCCAGTATAGCCGGGCGGGCGGCGGCAGTCGCGTGACGTTTCCAGATTAGCGGTAAACTCCCGTCACGCGCCATCCACACAACTCCTACATTCCTGAACGTTTCGATTGAATTCATGATGTCTTCGCGTCCCCAATCGCCCCTGCCGGGCAATGGCCAGGCCGACGAGTGCGTGACGCTCGTCGCCACGGCGTCGCTGCCCACGCGCTACGGTACGTTCACGTCGTACGCATTTCGCGTCTCGGGCAGCGATGCCGAACATCTCGCGCTCGTGATGGGCGACGTGGCCGGCGAGCAGTCGGTGCTGACCCGGCTGCATTCCGAATGCCTGACCGGTGACGTGTTCGGTTCGTACCGCTGCGATTGCGGCGAGCAACTCGATCTCGCGTTGCGTTACATCGCGGCCGAAGACCGCGGCGTGCTGCTGTATCTGCGCGGCCATGAAGGCCGCGGCATCGGCCTGAGCAACAAGATCCGCGCGTACGCGCTGCAGGAGCAGGGGCGCGATACCGTCGAGGCGAACCTCGATCTCGGCCTGCCCGACGACGCCCGCGAATACGATTCGGCCGCTGCGATCCTGCGCATCCTCGGCGTGACGTCGGTGCGGTTGATGAGCAACAATCCGAAGAAGTTCGATACGCTCGTGAAGCACGGTATTCCCGTCTGCGAACGCGTGGCGCTCGCGGTGCCCGTGCGCGAGGAAAACGAGCGTTATATCCGCACGAAGCAGGCGAAGTTCGGACACTACTTCGAAGAGAACGAGTGATGGAAATTCGGGAGTCGTCGAGACGCTTGTCTGGCAAGCGATTTGTCCCGGAGAGGCTTACTGGCAAAGGATCTCGGCCAAAAGTCAGGTTCGTCGCAAATCGTATCGACACTTGACTAAACATCGGGAAACTTGGCATTCTGGCGTAGCTTTTTTGAGGTCTGGCGGAAAAGTTACGCCGAACGTCGGATCTCAGCCAAAAAGTTACGCTGCTTTCCGATGAGATTCGACGCACGCACTGCAAGCAAGCTGGCCGCCGGCCAGCACTTGACCTTTGACGGCTTTCCCGGGCTTCGCCTGAAGGCGACCGGCAGTCGTCGTTCGTGGATCTATCGCTACAAATCGCCCATTGACGAACGCATGCGCCAGGTGAAACTGGGGGAGTGGCCCGCCATGGGATTTCCCGCGGCCATAGCCGAATGGGAACTGAAGCGATCAGCGAGAGACAACGGGTCGGATCCAGCAGCCGAAAGGCGACGGAAGCGCCAGTCCGTTGTGGTATCTCGCGCGCTCAACGCATATACGGTCAAGCAGGTTTGCATGGATTACTTGGGTGGATATCTCGAACCCAATCGCAAACAGAAGGGTGTGCTCGAGGTGCAGCGCATGTTTAAGTCAATGCTTACCCCGATTGCCAGTTTGTCGGCGGCCTCCATCACGCGTGCCCAGGCCTTCGAATTTCTCGATTCATACCGTGCGACACCGGCGCTTGCAGCCCGCTTGCGGATGGAGCTTGGCGGTGCGTGGGACTATGCGATGGATGCCGGCCGATTACCCGACGGAACGCCAAACTGGTGGCGCATGATTCTTCGCGGCAAACTGCGCAGTAAAGGTCGTACGATCGACGGCGTCGCGATGGGCACCAAAAAGCGCGTGTTGAGCGAGAGTGAAACTGGCACGCTGCTTCGGTGGCTTCCGAACATTAGTCTCACGGTGGCTGACGCTATTGCGCTATACCTTTGGACGGGCGCGCGGGGCGGCGAAATCATCTCCATGGAGAAACATGAAATCACCGAGGAGACCGATGGGCTTTGGTGGACTGTGCCAAAGGAGAAGACAAAAAACTCATGGCGTTCGAAAGCGGGGGACTTGCGCGTGCCGCTCGTGGGCCGTGCAGAAGCGATCGTGCGACGTCGCCTTGAGCAAGCCGTCAACGGCTATCTCTTCCCGACTTCGAACGGCCAGATGATGAAGCAGACGGTCATTCAGCACGGCATTTACTACCACCAGCCATATTGCAAGCAGGCGCCAGATCACGATAGACCGCGATTACCTGTCACGCACTGGTCAGCGCACGATCTGCGTAGAACTGCTAGAACTTTCCTGGCTGCGCTCGGCTGTCCGCACGACGTAGCGGAAGCAGTGCTCGGGCACATACAGCCCGGGGTAGCAGGCGTTTACAACCGACACCACTACGACCGCGAGCGTCGCGAATGGCTCACGCGCCTTTCAAAATTTCTCGAGGAACTGGCGCTTCGGTATTCGAAGAAGTAGCTTTGCGTCGCCGGTTGCTATGGCCGGTGTTCGGAGGAGGGAGCAGGTCCGACACGGGCCGCTCCTCAGCCCATGCTTCGACTTCACGCATGAGCCAGGCAACGCGCCGGCCGGACAGCATTCGAGGCCTTGGGAATCGGTTTTCGCGGACCAGTTTCTGGACGCTCGCCTCAGATAGCGACACCGTGGCCGCGACAGTCGGCAGATCCAGGTAAAGCGGTTTCATGTTGGTCGTTGCGGGCATGCTGTGATCCTCTCGTCTCACGATCGCGCTGAACCAATAAAGAGGTTTTGTGATTTGGGTCTCATAGGGGCTCGTGACAATTAGCCCTCGTCTTGCTTGATGCTCTTCTGCCGATCGTCCTGGACCGGTGTCCGCATTGTTGTCTTTTCCGTGCCACGTCTGCTACTGTCCGTCGAGGCCCTGAATACGCGCCGATTGTTCGACCACCGACGTCTTCCATTGCGGCACGACCGCTTACCTACTCATTTCGCGCGACACGATTAATGAGGTTGGACAATGGACGACGGCGTTCTCCACGTTCCGATAGCAATGGAAGGCCGAGACCCCACGCGGCGAACGGCACGGTCGTGTATTTGTCAGTTTTGCGGGCGATTACATTACGCAGGCGCGTCCGATACCCGAGCCACCTTGGTGAAGTCGAACATATGGACGATTGGACAGACCGTCTAGTGGACAACGATTCCCCAAATAAAAACGGAATCGCAAGGTCTGGTCAGGGATAGCGTTGCCACGGGGACAAGCAGCAAAGGAAGCTTCTGGTCAAGAGACCCGCGGTGGTCCAGACAAAGAGACGAAGCACAACCGCGAAAAGTACCGCGTGCGCGATGGCACTGAAAAAGGGCGCTGGACACGATCCAGCAGGCGAATTCAATCGTCCTCCATGGTATCTCGATTCTGAGCGTCAGGAAAGGTTCATACACGATTTTGTGTGTGAGCCAAAAGGACAATGTGGGGTTGAGCGGGAATTTGCGGTTGTCGCGATGGCAAACAAGCGAAGAATGCCCCGTCGGTCGCCCCAAGGTACGGCCCGCCTGTTCGGTGCCGCTTGAGGTGCTGCTCACGCGGGCCGGGCTCGAGAGAGCAGTTGGATTGAGTCGCGTATCGGCGCCCCGCGCCCGAGACGAAACTGCACACTGACTGTACGCTGCCCATTAGTGACCAAGCGCGGCATTGCAAGTTCGGGCGCAGCGGCACCGAGCAAATGCGCCGGGGTCCTCCTGCTGATACATCGCCGACGGCGCACCTTCAAATCGTCTGAACAAAGTCTTTCGATGACCGCGCTTTGTGCAGTCTACGGATAGTTGCTGCTACGGTCGGATAACGCCGATTTCTTCAGTCGCCTATCTTTGACTTACCTCGAAGGCATCGGGGATTGCAGCGGGCGCAAACGTAATTGTCAGCTCGCAATGGAGCCGGTCATGAATGCGGTAGAAGGGATGGCGCGTAATGTCGATGCGGTCGCTCACGGGCTACGGCTGATTGTGGAGAAATGGCTCGGCACGGATTTTCCCGCGGATCTGCGAGTCAGCGAGGCTGTTGGGATGTCTGGAAAACGCAGGCAGTACGTTCGCGTCGAAGTGCCTTGCCGGAGCGATGGTGCTGCACTGTACTTCTTTCTCCACGATGACGGAACCTGGGACGTCTTCCCGCAGGAAGAGCAAGGACTTGCGATGTCATCCCGCTTCTTCGCTGCATGAGCGGGTGAAAGACTTGGAGTAACGCCATGGACGTTTTGAGTCTTGCTCGTCGTTGCGGAATGCAGGTGACGCTGGATGCCAGGATTGGGCACGAGGAATATCGGAGCGTGCACGGATCCGTGGAGGCACTCGAACGATTTGCCGACGCGCTGTTCGCCGAGATGCGCCGGGACGGGTCGGCATATCGGATGGCTGCTGCGTGCGAGATGCCGATCGTCGGAAGAGCGTGACCAGTGGCATCGCGTTTTTGCATTTCCGGGATGTCGATTGCCCGATCCGGATATCCAACGAAATTGTGGGCCGCGACGATACGTTCAAACAAGGGGGCGGGTCGCGAGTCGTGGTCGACTGAAGGCAGGCTGAGCGGTGCCGCATGCAAAAGCAGTGTCGATTAGGAGTGCAATATGAAGGACGAGCGTCTGAGTGCGGCAATGGAGGATCATGCGCTGGAGCGCGTGCCCGATAATGAACGGAAGGGCTGGCTTGCGCTGTCATGGAACACTGCGGGAATTGTAACGACGCTGGTTCAGCTGTTCCTCGGCGCGTTGGTGACGTTTGTAGCGGGCTTCAAGATCGCCATTCTCGCGGGCGTGACCGTGACGGTCTTCGGCGCGCTGCTCGGTTGGGCGTGCGGTCACGTTGCCTATCGATCAGGGCTATCCAGCACGGTAATGTCTCGCCACTTCGGATTTGGGCAGAAGGGCTCCATCATCTCGTCGCTGATCTTCGCGTTCATGATCATCGGCTTTCTCGCGCTCGAGAACGCATTGCTGTATCGCGGCTTCGTCTTCTATTTCGGCATCGCGGACACGGTGGTTTCGCGGATCGTCATTTATGGCTTGCTGACCGTTGCCTGGGTGCTGTTGACCGCCTATGGGTTCGCATTGGTCGCGCGAGTCTCCTCTGTCACGCTGGTCCTGTTTCTGACGGTACTCGCCTATATCGCTCACGATGTCGTGTCGGGTACGGGCGTCGTCGTTTCCAACATCTTCTCGTTCGGTTCCCAGTTTCCGGTCGATGTCCTCAAGTCGATGGGCGTCGAAAGCGATCTGAACAAATTCGTCTTTGCCGTCAATGTCCTCATCGGATCGGCAGGTGCGCTCGCCCTCGTCGACGCCGATCTCGGCCGATACGCGCGCCGGTCGCGGGATATCGGATATGCGGCACTGATCGGCAACCTTATGATGGACGTGTTGATGCTCGGTATGGGCGGCATCATCATGTATGCGGGGATTCCGGCGCTGGTAGATTTCTACATGCGCACGGCGGGCATGACGCACGAGGCGGCGCTTCACGCATCCTTGCAGAGCCCCGACAGCGTCACGGCCGCGTTCGTCGTGTTCGGCGGCGCGCTGGGGGCGCTGCTGATGGTGCTGGCGCAAAGCAAGGCGCAGGTCATCAACACTTACAGTGCCTCGCTGTCTCTCTCCAATCTCTTCGATGCACTCAATGTCCGGCCGGGGCGGCTGGCCTTCGTGATCGCCGCCAACGTCATCGGCCTGCTGATGCTCTACGGGAAGATCCTCGCACTGGTCAATTCATGGATCACGATTCTCGGGGTGTTGACGACGGCATTTGCCGGCATCATCGTCGCCGATTTCTTTATTGTCCGGCGTGTGTCGCGCGATCTCGATACCGATCTGGACCGCCCCGCGGAGATCGTCAACTGGGCCGGTGTCGTGACGTTGGTCGTGGCAGTCGTCGCCTCTCACTACTACCTCGGCCGCTTCGTACCCGTGGAGGCAATCGCTACGGTCGGCATCTGCGTGGTGCTGTATCCGGTGCTGCGTCTGACGGTGTTTCGGCCCGCTCACGCCGGCCAGCCGGCTTTCGCCAGGTTTTGAGCACCATGCCGCATCACTTTCCCGAATGGTCGATTGAATGCCGTTCGGCCCTTCGGTGCGTTCGGTAAGACCGGAGACACAACATGACGCATGAATGCCTGCCCGGCGTGATGCACGTCGACCACGTTGCGTTGACCGTGCCGGATCTCGACGAAGCGGTCCGATTCTACCGCGATGTGCTGGGCGCGATCGAGCTTTACCGGATGGGTCCATTCGATGCCGACGAATTGCCGTCGATGCCGAACGGCACTGACTGGACCCACGCGCATTTGAACATTGCCGGCGCGCGATTGAATTTCGTGATGATGGCGCTCGGCCGCAACCTGATGCTGGAGCTGTTTCGCTACGAGCGGCCGCATGACGCGCGTTCGACACCGCCTCGCAATTGCGACGTGGGGGCGAGTCATATCGCGCTGAAGGTGGAGAACCTCGACGCGGCACTCGCGTTTCTGCGCGAGCGTGGCGTGCGGGTTATGGCGGGCCCGGTCGCGATCGACAGCGGGCCGTGCGCCGGGCTTCGGGTGAACTATTTTCTCGATCCGTTCGGCAATCAGCTTGAGCTGGTCGAATACGGACATCTGCCGTTCATGGATGGGACCGACGCGCCGTTATACGCACGTCGCGGATAGGACAATAAACAGAGAGCAATCAGATGCAAGAAGAGAGCGACGTTGTCATCGTGGGCAGCGGCATGAATTCGCTGGTGTGCGCGGGGATATTGTCGAAGCGCGGCAAGCGGGTCACGGTGATCGAGCGCAATGCCGAACCGGGCGGCTGCATTCGCAGCCAGGAGTTGTTTCCGGGATATATCCACGACGTGCTTTCGTCGTGGTATCCGCTCTTTGTCGGAAGTCCGGCATATGCGGCGCTCAAGGACGATCTTCAAGCCGCAGGGCTTGCGTTCGCGCAATGCGATTATGCGACGGGAATCGTCACGCCGGACGGCCGCGCGATGGCGTTTCGTCAGGACCTGGACGATACGGTACGCCGTCTCGACGCAGCCTGTGCCGGCGACGGTGCGGCGTTCGGCGCAATGGCGCAGCGCCTGTTTGGCGAGGATGCCGGGCTGACGTTTGGCTTGCTGGGGGAGAATCCGTACGGCTGGAACATGGTCAAGCTGATGTGGCGCGAATGGCGACGCCGCGGGACGGATGGGCTTGCCGCTTTCGTCGGCGGCGCGCTCGAGAATTTTCGGCGCTGGGGTAATCGCACGCTTGGTTCCGATCTCACACGCGCGGCCATCGCGCCTTGGGCGCTCCACACGGGGCTGGGGCCGGACGACGCGTGTTCCGCGCTGATCGGCAAGCTGACGTTCGCGGCCGTGATCGCCGGCGGGATGCCGGTCGTCAAGGGGGGCAGCGGAAATATCGTCAAGGCGTTCCGTACGATCATCGAGCGCCGAGGCGGCGCATTCGTGACCGGGACGGACGTCGAGCGTGTGATCGTGGAGCGGGGGCGCGCCGTCGGCGTAAGCGCCGGTGGCCGAACGTGGCGCGCCCGCGAAGCCGTGGTGTGCAACGTCACCCCGAAGCAGCTCTATGGCCGTCTGTTGCCTGATGTGCCGGGCCCGTGGCGCGAGCGCGCCGACGCCTATTACTTCGGGCGCGGCGACATGCAGATTCACTTCGCGCTCTCGTCGCCGCCGCAGTGGTGCGATGCCGAGCTCGGCCGTGTGCCGCTCGTTCATCTGACGGAGAGCCTGGAGACGGTCTGCCTGTCGGTGACGCAAGCCAACAATGGCCTGATTCCGGCGCATCCGACCATCGCGATCGGTCAACCGACCGCCGTTGATCCGAGCCGGGCACCGGCTGGCGGCGCGATACTCTGGATCCAGATGCAGGAGATGCCGTCGAGGTTGCGTGGCGACGCGGCGGGGGAAATCGAGGTGCCGGCCGACGGCCGCTGGACCGACGCGGTACGCGAACAGGTCGCCGATCGCGTGCAGCGCCGCCTGGAAACCGTGATGCCGGGCCTGTCCGAGAAAATTGTCGGGCGCCGGGCCTTTTCGCCGACTGACCTGGAAGCGCTCAATTGCAACCTCGTCGGCGGCGATCCATATTCTGGCGTCTGTTCGCCCGACCAGTTCTTCTGGCTGCGCCCGTTCGCGGGCGACAAAGGCCGTCGCGGGCACGGCACGCCATTTCGCAACCTGTACCAGATCGGAGCATCGACTCATCCGGGGCCAGGGCTAGGCGGCGCGTCGGGCTGGATGATGGCAAATCGACTGAGCTGAGCGGCCGTCGGACGAGTTGGCCCGTGCGCGGCGGCGTGTTCAGGCTGACTCGTCGCTGAGCGTGCGGATGACGAGGTTGCGCAGCCAGCGGTTCGCCGCATGGCCGTCCGAATTGGCGTGCCAGTGCACGGTGACGGTGACCTCGGGGATGTCGATCGGCAAGTCATAGACGGCAAATCTGCCGTCGGGATTGAGCCAGCGGACGGTGCGTCGGGGCAGCGTCACGATCCAGTCCGTCCTGGCGAGGATGTGCGGCACGACCGTGAAATGCGGAACGCGCAACGCGATCTGGCGATGGATGTGCTTCTCGCGGAACTGCACCTCGATCTGATGATGCGCGCTTTCGACCGAGCCGACGAGGACGTGCGGCAGCGTAAGGTATTGCTCGAGCGTCAGCGCGGCTTCCGGCAATGCGTCGCGATGCCGGGTCATGCAGACGTAGTCTTCATGGAACAAGCGATGATGGGGGTCCGATCGAGCAACATGGGCAGGTTGCCGATCGCCAGATCCAGTTTTCCAACCCGGAGCGATTCTTCTATCTGCCCGCTCGGTACCGACTGGATGTCCAGGCGAATGCGCGGCGCGTACTGCTCCAGTGCTGCGCACAGCGGCGGAAGGAACGCGAGTTCCCCGATGTCCGACATGGAAACCAGGAACGCGCGCGTGCTCGTCGCCGGATCGAACGGTGTCATCAACTGAAATGCATGTTCGGCCGCCGACATGGCTTGCCTCAGTGGCTCGCGCAGCTCCAGAGCGGCCGAGGTCGGCTGCATTTCGTTGCCGGCGCGGACGAACAAGGGATCGTCGAGGAGCGCGCGCAGTCGGCCGAGCGTGTAGCTGACCGCGGGCTGGGACAGGCCGAGCCGGCTGGCGGCGAGCGTCAGGTTTCGCTCTTCCAGAATGGCGTGGAAGACGCGTAGCAGGTTCAGATCGATGCGAGCAGTATCCATGGCAAGCCATATGGTCGGATGTGACGTCGGCGGGAGGTTGGCCATCGGGACGCTGCGCGTCACGATAAGCTATTTTATTCGGCCGCCGGATATTGATCGATTCGGAGAATCGCTCCGGTTTCATTACACTGCATCGTGCCATCAGCCCTGCGTCGCGTGAAGCTATGAACACTCATCCCCAGTTCTTCGACGGCACGCCGGACGCGTTCCGTCATTTCAATGTCGAATTTCAAGGCAGGGTGGATCCCGATCAGGTCATTGACGGGGTGGGGCGCGCATTCAAGCCACACAGGATGTCGGTCGCCGGGCCCGCGCATGCGCTCGACGCAGTGTTCCGTTCGCTGAAGATAGGAAACCTGCAGATCTTTTACCTGCAGTATGGCGCAGAAGTCGGTGTCGACCCAGGTGAACTGGGCGATTTCACGCTTGTCCAGATGCCCATTCACGGCGCGGGGCACTACACGTTCGGTGCGCACCAGGTGTCGGGAGGCCGGGGCGTAGCCGCGGTGCTGTCGCCGCAGGAGGCCACGCAGATGAAGTTCTCCGCGGAGCTCCGGCAAATCATCGTCCGTATTGAGCAGCCGGCCATGGAGAAGGCTTGCGTCGAACACATCGACCTGCTCCCTGAAACAGGCTTGCGCTTTCAACCCGAACTGGACATGGGCGGCCCGGCGGGACGGGCATGGTGCGGCGCGCTGAACTACATCCTTGAAGGAAGCATCGCGTTTCCGGAATTGCTCCGCACGACTGCCTACGCGGAGCGCTGCGAGCGCATGTTGATCGATACCCTGCTTTTTGCCCACGCAAACAACTGCTCCGAATATCTCGCTGCGATGCCGACGCGCAGGGCAGTAAGACCCGCCTACGTGAAGCGCGCCGAAGACTACATGCGCGCACACCTTGCCGATGTCGCGTCGGTCGAGGAGATCGCGCGTACGGTCGGCGTGAGTCCGCGCGCACTGTTCTATGCGTTCCGGCAGACCTACGACCAGACGCCGATGTCGTTTCTGCGGGAGCTTCGTCTCAAAGCGGTACATGCTGAGCTCAAGTCCGGCGATCCGGCGACGATGCGCCTGACGGATGTCGCGATGCGCTGGGGATTCGCGCATTACGGCCATTTCGCATCCCATTACCGTCGACGGTTCGGCGTGCGTCCGCAGGACACGCTGAACGCATTGCGCGATTGATGGAAGCGACCTCATACCAGTCGTTGAAGTAGAACGCACTCCTCTTCGTCAGTCGGACGAACGCTGCGGGAATCGGATAGCGAGACGACTTTTGGACTTCGATGATCCAGACGTGCTCGCTGACATCCAGGGTGATGTCGGGCGCAAAGGCCAACAATCCAATTCAGCATGAGGAGAGCAGGGATGAAAGGGGAGAATGTAAAGCGCCGGTCGGCAGCCGTAGGCGTTTTGGTAGCGGCAGCGTGCGCGTGTCAACCGATTTCCGCGCATGCGCAAAGCAACGTTACGATTTACGGCGTGATCGATTCCGGGATCGACTATGCGACGAACGTGGGCGGCAAGAGCCAGGTTTCACTCGGGACCGGCGTCCTGGCGCCGAATCTGTTCGGATTTCGCGGCAAGGAAGACCTCGGCGGCGGGCTCGCGGCGACGTTCGTGCTCGAAGGCCAATTCAATGCGGGCAACGGCGCCTCGATCGGGACGCTCTTCGGCCGTCAGGCCTATGTGGGATTGACGGACAACAAGTGGGGCAGCCTGACCGCCGGCAATCAGTACGATTTCATGTTTACGTCGCTGGCCGTCAAACGTTACGGTCCGGAGTTCCCGTTCATCTCTCTGCAGAATCTGCGGCAGGGCCCGTTCAATGGGTTGGGTATCCCGAACCAACCGAGCGGTGCGTTCGATTTCGACCGTGTGGCGGGTGAGCGCATTTCAAACTCCGTCAAATACGAGAGCCCCAATTTCAATGGCCTGAGTTTCGGCGCCATGTACGGATTCGGCGGCGTGGCGGGCGCCATCTCGCAAAACAGCGCGCAAAGTTTCGCGATCGATTACGGCAATCATCTCTTCAATATCGACGCCGCATATACCTACGTGCGTTACCCGAGCATCAATAGCGGCAATGCCGGGATCCGCAACTTTGGCGTCGGTGCGGGTGTGTTCCTCGGCCCAGCCTATCTCGACGCACTCTACACGTCCACGAGAAATACCTACACCGGGGGCCGTGTCGACGTCTACGAGGTGGGCGGCATGTATCGATTCAGTCCCGCGTTCCGGGCCGCTGCCGCCTATCAGTTCATGGACGGCAATGCGGCCCTCAACGGAAACAAGGCACATCAGGTCAACCTGACGCTCGACTATTCGCTGTCGAAGCGGACGGACGTTTACACGAGCGTCACCTACCAGCGAGCGAGCGGCAACGGCGCGCAGGCGCAAGTCATCTTGTTCGGCCCGTCGGACGGCAGGAACCAGACGGTATTGCGCGCCGGCATCCGGCATCTCTTTTGAACCGTGCGCAAACGGTCCTGCATACAACGCGTTAACTGAATAACTGAAGGTGAAACGATGAGAAGGATTCTGTCTTCAAACGACTTCATTCTCGGCACATTCGCGACGAACTGCTCGAGTGGCATGTCGGTCACGAAAATTCCGGAGCGTTGGAACAATTCGTGGGAGAACAACGAAAAACTCGCCGTCATGCTTGACGAAGCGGGCATCGACTTCATGTTGCCGATCGCACGATGGATCGGCTATGGCGGCGAGACGGACTTCCACGGCTCCGTGCTCGAAACGACGACCTGGGCGGCTGGCATCCTGGCCAAGACGCGGCGTCTGACCGTCTTCGCTACGGTGCACACGGCAGCGAATCATCCGGTCGTCGTCGCGAAGCAGATCGCGACGCTCGATCAGATCGGCCGCGGCCGAGCCGGGTTGAATATCGTCGCGGGATGGAATCGGCCGGAGTACGAGGCGCTCGGTCTTGCGCTGTCCGATCGTCACGACACCCGTTATGCGTACGCGCAGGAATGGTTCGACATCGTCAGCAAACTGTGGGAGGGCGACGGCGCATTCGATTGGCGCGGCGATGCATTCTCGCTGAAAGGGGCCTATGGGCTGCCGACCCCGTGGGGCACCGAGCGCCCGCCGATTCTCAATGCGGCGGGGTCGGGCGAAGGTCGCGAATTCGCCGTGCGCAACGCCGATTTTCTGTTTACGCCCGCGATCGACCTGGAGCGCTCCCGCACCGAGGTGACGGAGCTGAAAGCACGCGGTCAGGCGAGCGGGCGGGACGTGAAGGTGCTGACGTTCTCGCATGTCGTCTGTCGCCCGACGGAGCGCGAGGCGCGCGACTACCTGCGGCATTTCGCGCAGACGCACGCCGACTGGGGCGCCGTCGACAACCTCGTCGCGTTGCAATTCGCGAATGCCCAATCGTTTCCGCACGACCTGCTCGCGCTGATCCGCGACCGAATGGCGGCGGGACACGGCGGATTTCCGCTAGTCGGCACGCCGCAGCAGGTGGCCGATGGCATCCAGGCGTTGGCCGAAGCGGGCTTCAAGGGAACGACTTTGTCGTTTGTGGATTACGTGCAGGAATTTCCGTATTTCCGCGACGAAGTGCTGCCGCTGCTGGAGGCCCGCGGTTTGAGAAGCGCGTCTCGCGTAGCCGACGCGGCATGAGGGGACGGGCCGCTGAGTCAGGTGGCTCGATTGACCAGATTGTCCCGAAGCTTGCTTCCACCGTCACGCAGTGAGGTCGACGTTTCCATGAGTGAAATTCGAGGAGTGGTGTTTTCGACCGAGTGCAGCCATTCGCGGGTTGATGCACCGGAAATACCGCGTTCGGTTACGACCCGCGTAACAGCAATCTGCCTCTTCGTCATTCTTGCGGAAGGGTATGACGTGGGCATCTACGGTGCGGTATTGCCGGCGCTGATCGAAGAAAGAACGTGGGGGCTATCGCCAACGCAGTTCGGTGTGCTCGGAAGTTTTGCGCTTGTCGGAATGCTGGTCGGTGCCGTACTGGTCGGTGCCTTGTCCGACATGATTGGGCGAAAGAAAACGCTCGTTGCATGCGTCGGCATCTTTTCGGTCACGATGGCTTGGGCGTCGCTGGCGCAGACGCCCGCCGAGTTCGGGTGGTGCCGATTCGTGGGCGGATTGGGTCTGGGAGGCGTGATACCGACCGCGTCGGCCCTGACTATCGAATATTCGCCCGTTCGTCGGCGCTCCTTCAATTACGCGTTGATGTACTCGGGCTATGCACTGGGCGGCGTTTCCATTGCGTTGCTATCGCTCTGGTTTCTGAAGGACAGCGGTTGGCGTGCGCTCTTCCGGATCGGGGCGTTTCCGCTGCTCGCGGTTCCCCTCATTGTGTGGGGCATGCCCGAGTCAATTGCTTTTCTTCGAAGTCGGCGGCGTTTTCGGGAGGCTGACAGGCTCGCGTTGCGTCTTGGCATCGAACCGCATGGCGGCGAAGCGGATTCGCAATCGATGGGCGCGCACCCTGCCCGCACGACGATCGGCCGCCTGTTCGGGCCATCAAGTATCCGGGCGACGCTGCTGTTCTGGGTAGCGTTCTTCATGGGCCTGCTATTGATTTACGGGCTGAACACCTGGTTGCCGCAGATGATGCGAAGCGCCGGCTATCCGCTCGCTTCGAGCCTGGCGCTGCTTCTTGCTCTGAACCTGGCCGCCGCGGTCGGCTCGCTGGTCGCAGGCGCGGCTGCGGATCGCTGGGGATCACGGTGCGTCATCGTGATTTCGTACCTGATTGCGGCGTTCAGCATTGCGCTTCTCAGTACCCGTCCCGGTACCTTGCTGACTTATGGCCTTGTCGGCGTGGCCGGCATCGGCTCGATTTCTACCACGCTGGTACTGAACGCGTACGTATCGAAATACTTTCCCGTCGACGTGCGTGCGACAGCGCTTGGGCTCGCGTTGGGATTCGGCAGGCTGGGTGCCATCGCCGGCCCTCTGCTTGGCGGCATCCTGGTCAGCAGTCAAGTGAGCCTGGCGTCCTGCTTCTATATCTTCGCGGCTGCGGGCCTGCTCGCCGCGCTTGCCGTCTTTCTGGTTCCAGATCATGCCTGATGGCATGACGATGGATGTCCTTTCAATACCGGCAGACGACGGATAGTCATTGCGCGATGCGGATACATGCAAGGGGATTTGGCGATCCATTATCAAATCAAGCAGACGGGCATGCATGAGCGAGCGCTCTCCAGTCGGGCTGGTGGTGCATGGGTACGGTGTTCCGACTCGTTGACTGGCCGAGCCGTCGAGTGGCGCTTGCGTCCGTTGCATACATAAATCGTGTCATTTCCTCGAGCAAGGTGGATTCGCATGAAAGATCTTGAAGGCAAGGTGGCGATCGTCACTGGCGGCGCGACGATCATCGGCGCGGCCGTTGTCGACGCACTCCGGCGCTACGGCGTCAAGGTAGCTGTGTTCGACATCGATGCGGCGGGCGGTGCGCGCGTGACGGCGGCCGATCCGGCGCAAACGCGCTTCTGGCACGTCGACATCGTCAACGACGAGCAGCTCGAAGAGGGCATTGCTGCCGTCGCCGAGCACTTCGGCCGCGTGGATTTCCTCGTCAATCTCGCGGCAACCTACCTCGACAACGGCGTGCAGTCGGGCCGCCGGGACTGGTTGACGGCGCTCGACATCAACGTGGTCAGCGCGGTCATGGCCGCGCGCGCCGTCCACCCGTACATGGTGAAGGCCGGCGGCGGTTCGATCGTCAATTTCACGAGCATTTCGTCCAAGGTCGCGCAGACCGGACGATGGCTTTACCCGGTTTCGAAGGCCGCGCTCGTCCAGCTCACGCGCAATATGGCCATGGATTTCGCAGCCGACGGCATTCGCGTGAATTCCCTCTCGCCGGGTTGGACCTGGTCGCGGGTCATGGACGAAATGACCCACGGCGATCGCGCCAAGACGGATCGGGTGGCCGCCGATTATCACTTGCTCGGGCGTGTCGCCGACCCGTCGGAAGTGGCGGACGTCGTCGCTTTCCTGTTGTCGGGGCATGCGTCGTTCGTCACCGGCGCCGACTATGCGGTCGATGGCGGCTATTCCACGATGGGTCCGGAGCAGGCGCGGCCCGCCATTCCGCGGCTCGCCGAATAATCGGCATTCCAGAACCATTCAAATATTCATCAAGGAGAACATCGATGCGTCGAATCGCAATCGTGGGTGGAGGCCAGGCCGGTTTGCCGTTGGCGATCGGGCTGCTGGACCAGGGCTATGAGGTGACCGTCGTCACCAACCGCGCGCCGGACGATATTCGTCGCGGCAAAGTGATGTCGAGTCAGTGCATGTTCGCCCCTGCGCTGAAAATCGAGCGAGACCTCGGCCTCAACCAGTGGGAAGACGCGTGTCCGCCCGTCGAGGGTATCGGTTTCGCGGTTCCCCATCCGGAATCGGTGGGGGCGAAGATCATCGACTGGAGCGCGCGACTCGATCGCCCGGCGCAATCGGTGGATCAGCGTGTGAAGATGCCCGTATGGCTCGAACTGGTCGAGTCGCGCGGCGGTCGAGTGCTGATTCAGGATGCCGGCATTGCCGAACTGGAAGCACTTGCCGACAACCACGATCTCGTTGTCCTGGCCGCGGGCAAGGGCGAAGTTGTCCGCCTGTTCGAGCGCGATGCCGCGCGCTCGCCGTTCGACAAACCGCAGCGCGCACTCGCACTGACCTACGTGCATGGCCTGGAGAAGGCGCCGGACTACTCGCGCGTGTCGTTCAATCTGATTCCCGGCGTCGGCGAATACTTCGCGTTCCCTGCGCTGACGCTGTCCGGTCCTTGCGACATCATGGTGTTCGAGGGCGTGCCCGGCGGCCCGCTGGATTTCTGGCGGGACATTCACACACCGGCCGAGCACCTTGCCGCAAGCAAGCGCTTCCTGGAAACGTACCTGCCGTGGGAGGCCGATCGCGCTCGTCACGTCGAGCTGACCGACGACAACGGCATTCTGGCCGGAGCGTTCGCGCCCACCATCCGCAAGCCGGTCATGACGCTGCCATCCGGGCGGCTCGTGTTCGGGCTGGGCGATGCCGTGGTCACCAACGATCCGATCACGGGGCAAGGCGCCAACAATGCGACGAAGGCCTGCAAGGTCTATCTCGATGCGATTCTCGCCCGCGGTGAGCAGCCTTATACGCGCGACTGGATGGAGCAGACCTTCGAGCAGTTCTGGGATTACGCGCGCTGGGTGGTGCAATGGACCAATTCGTTGCTCACGCCGCCGCCGCCGCACGTGCTGAAGCTGCTCGGCGCGGCCGGGAACCTGCCGTCGCTGGCGAGCGTCATCGCCGACGGATTCAACTATCCGCCGAGCTATTTCCCGTGGTGGGCGGACGAGCATGAGTGCGAGAGCTTCCTGGCGCGTCATGAAGCCATCTCGGCAATCGCGTAAGGAGAACGACATGTCGCAATGCATTGCGTCCCCGGACGCCACACTGGCCGATGCTGCTGCGTGGGGTAGTGTCGATCTGGAGCCCAGAACGCTGCGCAATCTGCTCGGAAGTTATCCGACGGGCGTTGCCATCGTCACCACGCGCACGCCCGACGGGCGACCCGTCGGACTGACGATCAATTCCTTCGCGTCGCTGTCGCTCGATCCGCCGCTGGTGTTGTGGAGCCTCGTGGAGCACTCGCCGAATCTGGCCGCGTTCCGCGACAGCACCCACTTCGCGATCCATATTCTGGCCAGTCAACAGGAAGCGCTGGCCCGGCGTTTTGCGACTGCCGGGATGCCTGACAAGTTTGCCGACGTGGCGTGGCACGAATCGCCCGAAGGCGTGCCTGCAATCGATGGGGCGATGACCACGCTGATCTGCGCGCATGACCATTGCCGACACGCCGGCGACCATCTGCTGCTGATCGGGCGTGTCGTTCGAACCGCCAGTCAGCAGGGTACGCCGCTGGTGTTTCACGCGGGACGGTTCACATCGGTGCACGCGGCTTCGTAGGCTGCTGACCCCAATCAAATCGCTGGAGGTTTCCTTTCATGGCGCACACGAATCATCCTGTCTTGCCCGATTTGGCGGAGCGGCTGGCGCGCGGTACCATTCGCGTCGTCGATCTCACGCAGACGTTGTCGCCGTCGTTCCCGGCGCTGCAACTGCCCCCGCAGTTCGGTCAGGTCAAGCCGTTCACGATCGAGCGCATTTCCCACTATGACGAGGCGGGGCCCGCCTGGTACTGGAACAACTTCACGTGCGGCGAGCACACTGGTACGCATTTCGATGCGCCGGCGCACTGGATCACGGGTCGCGACCATCCACACAATAGCGTCGACACCATCGAGCCGAAAAGCTTTGTCGCTCCGGCCGTGGTGATCGACGCCAGCGCCGAGGTCGGGGGTGACGACGACTGGCTGCTGACCGTGGATTTTCTGGAGGCATGGGAGCAACGGCACGGTCGCATCCCAGCGGGAGCATGGGTCTTGTTTCGCACCGACTGGTCGCTGCGAGTCAACGATGCCACCGCCTTCCTTAATTTGCGGGACGACGGCGCCCACACGCCCGGTCCGACACAGGAAGCCGTCGAGTGGCTGATCCATCAACGCGACGTGCATGGATTCGGTGTTGAGACGATCAACACCGATGCTGGGCAATCCTATGCGTGGCCGCTCGCTTATCCGTGCCATACGCTGATGCACGGCGCAAATCGCTACGGGCTGCAATGTTTGAAGAATCTCGATCAATTGCCGCCACAGGGCGCGCTGATCCTGTCTGCACCTCTGAAAATCGAGGGCGGCTCGGGTAGCCCGCTGCGCGTGCTGGCTCTGGTGGAGTGATCTGATTGCAAGGCTCGGATCGAGAATCGATCGGGGAATCGCCGGCCTCGAAGCTCGGGTGCTTCGGCCGGCGTTTCGCGCAGAGACGACGGGTTGCGGCAGAACGCCCGCTTGCACGTGTGTGCTTGCCGGCTGTCCATCCGGTCGCCCGGTCATGACTTTACGGCGCCGGCAGCCCGGCCGGATATCGCCGTCGTAGGGTCCCGATCGCTGCTCGGCCCTATCGTGATGTGATTGCCAGTTAGCGCTGGCGCAGCGTCTGGCTCGGTGTCTCGCCGTAACGCTGTTTGTAGTCGTTGCTGAAACGTCCCATGTGTGCGAAGCCCCAGCGCAGCGCGACGCCAGCCACATTGCTGGCCTCACCGCTCGTCAACTCTGTACGCGCGCATTCCATGCGCAGGTCGCGCAGATACTGCATCGGGCTCACACCCAGATATTCCTTGAATCCGGCATAAAGGCTGCGCACGCTGACGCCTGCAACCTGCGCGAGCTGTTCCGCCGAAATGGGTTCGTGCGCATGGGCTTTCACATAATCCTTCGCGCGCCTGATGTGGCGGGGCAGAATCGTACCGCGGCGCGCGGGCGGCGTATCGCTGTAGTTGTGTCTTTGCGTCGCAAGCAGCGTCGACGCGACCAACTGCTCGATCTGGTCGACGACGAGCTTATGGTCTTTCAGGCCGGGACATTGTGCCGAGCAATTCATCAGGTAATTCAGCAGGCATTGCCAGAGCGGGTTGTCCCGCCAGCGGAAGCCCAGTTCGAAATGCAGCGGCTGCTCCAACGGATGATTGAGTTGACCAACCAGCGTGCGTTCCAGCAATGACCGGGAGATTCGCACCATGAGCTGGTCGTTCCCGGCAGCCCAGCGCATGCAGGTGTCGTCGTCGGGGCTGAGGACGGATGCCAGTTCCGGATACGAGTCGATGTGTTGCGCACCACTGTCGATTGCCGCGCTCCCAATGAGGGGCATCTGCACCAAAAAGAAGTCTTCGAGCGGTCCAGGGCTGATTTCCACGGCGGAACCGTACCGCAGCCGGCTGACCGACACGTCGCCCAGTGGCATGAAATGCATGCGCGCATCCAGACGCTCCCCGCCGCCAATGATTTTGAGGCTGTGCGGTTTCATTACGCGTCCCACCATCGACCGGACTTCGTCGACGTCCGCTGATGCGAACAACAGTTGGCCGGGATCGCCCAGGCCCCGGTCCAATGGTGCCCCGGGCTGCTGGGACGAGGGCGTGGAAGACATGACGTGCAACATGACTGATACCTTTTCGAGAGTCGGACGGTACGTCTGCTAGCCGGCCGCCGCTTGTTCGTGAAAGCGTCGACGCTGACTGAATTCCGATGCAACCTTCGTGCCAATACACATGAATTTTCATGTAATCGGAGATGGCCGATGCCGACCGTCGAGGCGTCGCGCGTGTGCGTTGTGCGGCGCAGCAACCAATTGCGGTGGCTTTTCGGCAATGAGGTTGTTAAAAGAATAGTACTTTGACCCGTCGGCACCCAGAAACGCAGGAAAACCCGTCCTTGGGACGCCGGCAATATCCCGTTCCTGCAATGGATATCCACGTCCTGCGAAAAGTAAAAGTACATGATTATTCATGTATTGACGGAGGGGATGTGGCGACCGAAAGTGAAGCACATGGGCACGACGTGCCGGACGAATCACTTAGAGGACCACGATGGCCGAGCGATCTTTTGTCGAAGAGGTAAAGAAACTGCGCCTGGGGGCGGGCGAGTTGTTCAGTGGCGAGGGTATTCTTGCCGTAACGAAGGCGCTGCTGGAATCCGGGGTTGCGTACGTCGCCGGCTACCAGGGCGCACCGATTTCGCATCTGATGGACGTGCTGGCCGACGCACAGGACATTCTCGGCGAGTACGGCATCCGCTTCGAGAACAGCGCGAGCGAAGCCACGGCCGCCGCGACGTTGGCCGCGTCCGTCAACTACCCGCTGCGGGGCGCAGTCACCTTCAAGGCGACGGTCGGAACCAACGTGGCATCCGACGCGCTCGCCAACCTGGCATCCGGCGGCGTCGTGGGCGGCGCGCTCATCATCGTCGGCGAAGACTATGGCGAAGGCTCGTCGATCATGCAGGAACGCAGTCACGCGTTCGCGATGAAGTCGCAAATGTGGCTGCTCGACCCGCGGCCGAACCTGCCGTGCATCGTGCAGGCGGTCAAGGACGGGTTCGAGCTGTCTGAAGCGAGCAGCACGCCCGTCATGCTGCAGATGCGCATCCGTTCGTGCCATGTGCACGGTCAGTTCGTGACGTCGCAAAATCGCCATCCCAAATTTACGGTCAAGGATGCACTGGAGAATCCGACGCGGGACCTGAGCCGCATTGTCTTGCCGCCGGCCAGCTTTTGGCATGAAAAGGAAAAGGTGCAGGAGCGCTGGCCGGCAGCGATCCGCTTCATCCAGGAGCGCCAGCTCAACGAATTCTTTGCGGACGGTGCGGCCGACGTCGGGATCGCGCTGCAGGGCGGGAACTACAACACACTGATCCGGGCACTCGAGAAGCTGGGCCTTGCGGACGTCTACGGCGAGTCGAAGATCCCGCTCTACGTAATGAACGTCGCGTATCCACTGGTCGACGCGGAATTCGAGCGCTTCTGCCAGGGCAAACGCGCCATTCTGGTTCTCGAGGAGGGGCAGCCGAACTTCGTCGAGCAGAACGTCGCGAACATCCTTCGTCAACTGGGCGTCGACACCGTGCTGCACGGCAAGGACCTGTTGCCGATGGCCGGCGAATACAACACCGCGACCGTTCTTGCGGGTGTGCGTGCGTTCCTCGAACGATATGGCATCGTCGAGCCGAAGCCGGTTCAGGCACCGGTGCGTCGAGTCATCCCGCTCGTGCAGGCGCCGGCGGATTCGATGTCTGCTGCGAAAGCGCCTGTACTCGCGGCCCAGGCCGACGGCGGCGAGGTCGAGGAAACGGCCGAACTGGATCGCGCGGTTCACGCGCGCCCGCCGGGCTTCTGTACCGGCTGCCCTGAGCGGCCGATCTTCACCGCAATGAAGCTCGTCGAACGCGAGCTGGGCCCGCACCACATCAGCGCGGATATCGGCTGCCATCTCTTCTCGATTCTGCCGCCGTTCAACCTCGGCAATACGACGATGGGATACGGTCTCGGCGGCGCGGGCGCTGCGGCGCTGAACGCGCCGTCCGGGAAGCGCGCGATTTCGGTGATGGGCGACGGCGGGTTCTGGCACAACGGCCTGACGAGCGGCGTCGCGAATTCGGTCTTCAACCGTAGCGACAACCTGACCATCGTCATCGACAACAGTTACACATCCGCGACCGGCGGGCAGGACATCCTGTCGTCGACCGCGACCAATCCGACCCGCAGCACGGGGCACGAGATCGAGAAGGCAGTCAAGGGTGTGGGTGTCGAATGGGTTCGCACCATCAAACGCACCTACGACCTGAAGGCCATGACGGCGACGTTGCGGGAAGCGCTCACCACGACGGCCAAGGGGCCGAAGGTGCTGATCGCGCAGAGCGAATGCATGCTCAACAAGCAGCGGCGAGAGAAGCCCAAGATGCGCAAGGCCATCGCCGCGGGCGAGCGCGTGGTGCGGGAACGTTTCGGCGTCGACCCGGACACCTGCACCGGGGACCATTCGTGTATCCGTTTGTCCGGCTGCCCGTCTCTTTCGATCCGCGAGAATCCCGATCCGTTGCGCCGCGACCCCGTCGCCACGGTGATGGACAGTTGTGTCGGATGCGGGTTGTGCGGCGAGGTTTCGCATGCCGCAGTGCTTTGCCCTTCGTTCTATCGCGCGCAAATCGTCAGCAATCCGACGCGTCTGGATCGCCTGCGCCAGCGCGTGCGCGATGCGGTGATCGGCTGGCTGCAGCGCGGCGATGCGCGGCGTCGTGCCCGGTTTGCGTTCTGATACCTGTCGCACCCGGCGTCGCGCTCCCGTGCGCGGCGCCGCAAAACGAGTCAGGCGGGTTTCGTTACCCGTCATCGCTTCATGAGGAACCAAGGAATGAATGCTGAGCCGATCAAGATCGCCATTCTCGCCATGGGCGGCGAGGGCGGCGGCGTGCTTGCCGACTGGATCGTCAATCTGGGTGAGGAGAACGGCTATTTCGCCCAGACCACGTCAGTGCCCGGCGTGGCGCAGCGCACCGGTGCGACGATCTACTACGTCGAGATGTTTCCGGGCGCGGACGCTGCCGTCCCGCGCGCGCCCGTTCTTGCGCTGATGCCCATGCCGGGCGACGTGGACGTAGTGCTCGCTTCCGAACTGATGGAAGCGGGGCGCGCGGTACAGCGCGGCATCGTCACGTCGGACCGGACGACGCTGGTTGCATCGAGTCATCGTGTCTACTCGATCGGAGAGAAGGCGGCGATGGGGGACGGCCGTGTCGACAGCGATGCCCTCGTGCGTCAATCGCGGCGCGCGGCGAAGCGTTTCGTGCATTTCGATATGGCGGAAGTCGCCGAGCGAACCGGTAGTGTCATCAGCGCCGTGCTGTTCGGGGCACTTTGCGCGGCCGAGGTATTGCCGTTTTCACGTGAACAGTTCGAGGCGACGATCGAGCGCGGCGGTGTGGGCGTCAAGCCGAGCCTCAAGGCGTTCGACGCCGGCTACAAGCGTGCGCAACAGGGCGACACGGAGACCGTGACCGCCTCGTCCAGGCCAGAACCGGCGGCGGCACCCTCATCTCCGCGTCACCCGGCTGTCGCTGCGCTTGTCGAGCGCGCGCGTGGCTTTCCGCAGGAAGCGTCGGTTCTCGCCGTTGAAGGCGTCCGTCGCCTGATCGACTATCAGGATGTCGCTTATGCCCGGCTGTATCTGGATCGCCTGGATGTGCTGCGGTCGGCGCCGGGCGGCAAAGATGCCAAGCTGCTGGGCGAGACGGCACGGCATCTGGCGCTATGGATGTCGTACGAGGACACGATTCGCGTGGCCGATCTCAAGACGCGTGCAAGCCGCTTCGACCGGGTGCGCGGGGAAGTGCGGGCGAAGCCGGAGCAACTCCTGCAGATCAACGAGTTCATGCACCCGCGCATCGAGGAGATTGCCGAGACGTTGCCGGCCGCATTGGGCCGATGGCTGGCACGCCCGCATGCGGTACACCGTTTTGTCGCGCGCTTTGCGCGAGAGGGGCGTGTCGTCAAGACGAGCTCGCTGGGCGGTTTTCTGATGTTGTATCTGCTGGCCCGCTGGCGTCGCTGGCGTCGCGTCACGCTGCGCTATGTGGTCGAGAACGAGCGTATCGAAACGTGGCTCGCGCGCGTGCGCGCGCTGGCAGCGACCGATCCGGCGCTCGCGCTCGAGACGGCGCAATGTCAGCGGCTCGTCAAGGGATACGGCGATACGCATGCACGCGGGCTGAAGAATTATGAGACCGTGATGGCGGTCGTCGATCGCCATGCAACGTCGCTGAAGCCGGCCACGTTGCGCGAGTTGCGCGACGCCGCGCTGGCAGACGAACACGGCAACGCACTGCGTGCCTGCATCCAGCGGCATGCACTTTCCACCGGAGGGCAGGCGTGATGAATCCGCGCAAATTGACACAAAAGCATCGGATCCGCTTCGCCGAATGCGATCCGGCCGGCATCGTGTTTTATCCGCAGTACTTCGTGATGTTCAACAATCTGCTCGAGTCGTGGATCGACGGCCTGCTGCCGGATGGTTTTGCGGGATATATCGGCAAGCACCGCTTCGGTTTGCCCACAGTTCGCCTCGAGGCCGATTTCCGATCGATCAGCCGCATGGGGGACGACGTGGAACTGAGCCTCGAAGTGCTCCGTCTCGGCGGAAAGTCGCTGACGTTGTCACTCACGTGCACCGGCATCGAAGGTGACGTTCGCATGAGTGTGACCCAGGTACTGGTCGCCACGTCGCTGGAGACGCATCGGGCGATCGACATTCCCGTCATTCTTCGTCAGGCACTGAGCCTGGAATCGGTCAACGAATAAGGAGACTAGTGTGAAAATCGTCTGTATTGGCGGGGGACCCGCAGGCCTTTACTTTGGATTACTGATGAAGTTGCAGGATCCGAATAACGAGGTGATCGTGATCGAACGGAACCGGCCATACGATACGTTCGGATGGGGTGTCGTTTTTTCCGACGCAACGCTGGACAATCTTCGCGAGGCGGACCCGGTCTCCGCGAAGCAGATCGCCGATGAATTCAGCCGATGGGACGACATCGATATCCATTTTAAGGATCGGACGATCCGTAGCGGAGGACACGGTTTCATCGGGATCGGGCGCAAGAAGCTGCTCAATATCCTGCAAGCCCGTTGCGAGGAAGTTGGCGTACAGCTGGTTTTCGAAACTGAGATCAAGGACGACCAGGCCGTGGCCAAAGAGTACGGGGCCGATCTCGTCATCGCATCAGATGGCATCAACAGCCCGGTCAGAACGCGATATGCGGATACGTACCATCCGGACATCGACCAGCGGAACTGTCGCTTCGTCTGGCTGGGAACCAACAAGATCTTCGATGCATTCACCTTCATTTTTGTTCCGACCCAGCATGGATGGTTCCAGGCCCATGCGTACCAGTTCGAGGAAGGCCGGTCGACGTTCATCGTCGAAACGACCGACGAAGCATGGCGCGCGGCCGGCATCGACCAGATGTCCCAGGAAGAGGGCATCGCCTTCTGTGAGCGGATTTTCGCGCCGTGGCTGCAGGGCGAGCGGCTCATTTCGAATGCGTCGCACCTGCGCGGCTCGGCGATCTGGATTCGCTTCCCGCGCGTGATTTGCGGCAAGTGGGTTCACTGGACGAAACCCGACGGAGCAGCGGGCCGGGACGTGCCCGTAGTGCTGATGGGCGACGCCGCGCATACGGCACACTTTTCAATCGGCTCCGGAACGAAGCTCGCGCTCGAAGACGCCATCGAGCTGTGCAACACGTTGAAGGCGAAACAGGGCGATCTCCGCGCAGGGCTGGCGCATTACGAGGACGTGCGTGGTGTCGAGGTGCTGAAGATCCAGAACGCCGCACGCAACTCGACCGAGTGGTTCGAGAACGTAGCGCGCTATGCCGCGCTCGAGCCCGAACAGTTCGCCTATTCGTTGCTGACCCGTTCGCAGCGAATTTCCCACGAGAACCTCCGGGTGCGCGACCCGCAATGGCTCGCCGACTATGAGGGCTGGCTTGCGCGGCGTGCAGGCGCGCCGACCACCGACGACGCCCGCCCGCGCCCACCGCTGCTGACTCCCTATACCGTGCGCGGCGTGACGCTGAAGAATCGTGTCGTCGTGTCGCCGACCCTGCTGTATGCGAGCCGCGATGGCGTGCCTGATCCGTTCCATCTGGTGCACCTGGGCAGCCGGGCGCTCGGCGGTGCAGGCCTTTTGCTGACCGAGGCGACCGCGGTATCCGCCGAAGGCCGCATGACGCGGGGATGTCCGGGTTTGTGGAACGACGAGCAGGTTCACGCGTGGAAGCGCGTCACCGAATTCATCCACGCAAATAGCGACGCGCGTATCGGCGTGCAGCTGAGTCACGCAGGCCGCCGCGGTTCGACACAACTCGGCTGGGAGCGACCGGACCATCCGCTGGCGGAGGGCAACTGGCCGCTCGTGTCCGCGAGCGCAATTCCCTATCTCCCCGGTGTTTCCCAGGTTCCGCGCGAAGCCAGCCGGGAAGATCTGGCGCAGATTCGGGCGCAGTTCGTGGACGCGGCGCGCCGCGCGGCAGCCGCCGGTTTCGACTGGATCGAATTGCAGGCTGCCCACGGTTGCCTGCTGTCCAGTTTCATCTCGCCGCTGACGAATCGGCGCGACGACGAATATGGCGGTTCGCTCGAAAACCGTCTGCGCTTTCCGCTGGACGTGCTTGCAGCCGTGCGTGAAGCATGGCCCGCGCATTTGCCGATTTCCGTGCGCATTTCGAGCACGGACTGGGCGGAGGGGGGAACGACGGTCGACGAGGCGGTGGAGATCGCGAAGCGCCTGCATCTCGCCGGGGCGGACGTGATCGACGTGTCGTCCGGCGAAGTCACGCCCGACCAAAAGCCCGTGTATGGGCGGATGTACCAGGCACCGATGGCCGACCGTATCCGCAACGAAGCGGGCGTACCGACGATCGCGGTCGGCGCGATTACGGAAGCGGATCAGGTCAACGGAATCGTTGCATCCGGGCGCGCGGATCTCTGTGCGTTGTCGCGCCCTTATCTGGCGGACCCAGCCTGGCTGCTGCACGAGTGCGCCAAACACGGCTGGAGCGAAGTCGAATGGCCGGCGGCGTATGCGACCGGCAAGGACCAGCTCGAACGCAACTACGCACGTAACCGGACCTGACGTCAGGCTCCCCCACAGGATCGATACAAGGAGATCACGCGATGACAACAGCAGCATACGATCAGTATCGGGAACAGACTGCCGGACGCGCCGACGTCGAGGACACACCGGAGCTGATTGCGTATTACGAACAGCTTTCGAGCATGAAGACCGGCGCGCTGTGGACGGTGGCCAACAAGATCGAGCCGTGGCAGCCGAAGTCCGAATCCGTGCCGGTGCTGTGGCGCTACCGCGATCTGCGCGATCACGTGCTGCGCTCGGTTGAGCTCGTGACGCCGGAGAAGGCGGGACGACGCGTCATTTATCTCGACAACCCCGGCAGGCGCGACGTGTCGGCTGCGGTCGGGTGGCTGTATTCGGGGCTGCAGGTCATGCACCCGGGCGAGGTCGCATCCGCGCATGCGCATTCTTCGTCGGCACTTCGCTTCATCATGGAAGGACGCGGCGCTTACACGATCGTCGACGGCCATAAGATGACCCTCGGGGCCAACGATTTCGTGCTGACGCCGAACGGCACCTGGCACGAGCATGGCGTGGAAGCGGACGGACTGCCCTGCATCTGGCAAGACGGTCTCGACATCCCGCTCGTCAACGCGCTCGAGGCCGGCTTCTATGCCGTGCATCCGGACCTGCATCAGGCGGTTGCCCATCCAGTCGATGATTCGGTCGCCCTGTGGGGTGCGCCCGGCCTGCGTCCGCAAGACGCAGGCTGGAGCAAGCCGTACTCGCCGCTCTTCAAGTACCAATGGGAGCCGACTTATGTGGCGTTGCAGCGATACGCGAAGGCCAGCGAAGGCAGTCCGTTCGACGGCTTGCTGATGCATTACACCAATCCGGTGACGGGCGGGCATGTGATGTCGACGATCGGCGCGAGCATGCAACTGCTGCGTCCTGGATTCGTCGGTAAGGCGCATCGCCACACGGGCAGCTTTCTCTATCAGGTCGCCAAGGGCAGCGGCTACTCGATCATCGATGGACGTCGCTTCGACTGGAGCGAACGCGACATTTTTTGCGTTCCGTCGTGGGCGTGGCACGAACACGTCAACACCAGCGCGACCGACGATGCGTGCCTCTTCTGCTTCAGCGACCTGCCGGTGATGGAGAAGCTCTCGCTGTATCGGGAGGAAAAGCTGGCCGAGAACGGTGGCCATCAACCAGTGGCTTGACCCGGAAATACACAAGTTGCCATTTACACAGACATCAACCCAATCAGGATTCAGCTCATGAAACTCGTTACCTATCGCGCAAATGTGAATGCGGCGGCCCGTCTCGGGGCGATCGTGGACGATACCGTGGTCGATCTGGCGCATTTCGGCGCACACGTCGGCTATGCATTGCCGGACAATATGCTTGATTTCATCGATCTCGGGCCGCACGCGGTGACCGTGACGACCGCGCTGCTGGACAATCACAGTGGAAAATGGCCGCTCGCTGCCGCCGTGCCGCTCGCCAACGTGAAGCTTCTTGCGCCCATTCCGCGTCCGCGCAAGAACATCTTCGGGATCGGCCTCAACTACGTCGAGCACGTCGCGGAATCGAGCCGGACGCTGGACACGTCGAAGGAATTGCCGAAGCAGCCTGTCATCTTCAGCAAGCCGCCGACCACGGTCATCGGGCCGGACGACGCGATCGAGCATAACGAGGCCATCACGAAACAGCTCGACTGGGAAGTCGAGCTGGCGGTGATCATCGGCACGCGCGCCAAGCGCGTCAACGAGGCCGACGCGCTGAACTACGTGTTCGGCTACAGCCTGCTGATTGATATGAGTGCTCGCGACTGCCGACGTGCAGGCCAATGGATCTACTCGAAGGGCCAGGATACCTACGCGCCGTTCGGGCCGGTCATCGTCACGGCGGACGAGATTCCCGACCCCCATGTGCTGGATCTGAGCCTGACCGTCAATGGGGTCACCAAACAGAACTCCAACACGCGCCACATGCTGTTCAAGGTTCCGGCGTTGATCGCCGACATCAGTGCAGGCATCACGCTGGAGCCCGGCGATATTATCGCAACCGGTACGCCGGAGGGGGTGGGCGCAGGTCGCGATCCGCAGGAATGGGTCTGGCCGGGCGACATCATCGAGGCGCGACTCGAGAAAATCGGCGAGCTTCGGCATCCGGTCGTCGCGGTCGGTGATGCCTCGCGCTCCCGCGCCGCCGTCAGCGGCGATTGAAGCGACGACTCGACCGAAATCGGAGGGATTAGACGATGCTTGAACTTCCCCAATTCAAGGCCGCCGCGGTGCAGTCGGCGCCGGTCTTCCTGCAGACGGATGCGACGGTCGACAAGGCATGCCGGCTGATCGAGGAAGCGGCAGACAACGGTGCGCGCTTGGTTGCGTTCCCGGAAGTCTTCGTGGCGGGCTACCCGTACTGGAGCTGGATCATGAATCCGGTCGAAGGCAGCCCGTGGTTCGAAAAGCTGGCGCGCTCGGCAATCGAGTTGCCGGGTCCGGAGATCGCGAAGATTGCGCAGGCAGCGGCGCGTCATCGTATCAACGTCGTGATTGGCGTGAACGAGCGCAACCGCCACGGGATCGGTACGCTGTACAACACGGTCGTCACCATAGCCGACGACGGCCGCATTCTCGGCCGCCACCGCAAGCTGGTTCCCACGTGGGCCGAGAAGCTTACGTGGGCGCCGGGTGACGGCGCCGGGCTGCGCGTGCACGAGACCAGCGTTGGGCCCCTGGGCGTCCTTGCCTGCGGCGAGAACACCAATACGCTCGCGCGCTTCGCATTGCTGACGCAAGGTGAACTCGTGCACGTCGCCAGCTATATCTCGTTGCCGGTTGCGCCGCCCGATTACGACATGGCGGAAGCGATCAAGGTTCGTGCGGCCGCGCACTGCTTCGAGGGCAAGCTTTTCACGATCGTCTCGTGTTCGACGGTCTCGGAGGAGATCATCGAGGCGATGGCGGCATCACATCCGAACGCGCGTGAGCTGCTGTCGCGCCGAAACAGCGCCTTCTCCGGCATTCTCGGGCCGGACGGTCGCGTGATCGGCCAGCCGCTCATCGATGAAGAGGGCATCGTCTATGCGGACATCGACCTTTCGCGCTGCATCCAGCCACGCCAAATGCACGACATCACCGGTCACTACAACCGTTTCGACGTGTTCGATCTGCATGTCAACCGTCGTTCGCTGCAGGCAGCACGCTTCGACGACGTCGCGGCAGCGGACACGTTCGCGGCCCCATCCGAGCCAGCATGCGAACTGAACCAGGAGACGCTGTCTTGAGCAACAATCGTACATACCGTATCGGCCAGATCGTCCCGTCGTCGAACACGACGATGGAGACCGAGATTCCGGCGATTCTGCGCGTCCGTGAAGCCCATCAGCCAGAGCACTTCACGTTCCATTCCAGCCGCATGCGCATGAAGCATGTCACGAAGGAGGAACTGGCCGCGATGGACGCCGACAGCGATCGCTGCGCACTGGAATTGTCGGATGCGCAAGTTGACGTCCTCGGCTACGCCTGTCTCGTCGCGATCATGAGCATGGGGCAGGGCTATCACCGGGTATCCGAGAAGCGTCTGCACCAACGCACGCAGGAGAACGGATCGCCGGCACCGATCGTGACGAGCGCCGGTGCGCTGGTCGACGGTCTGCATGCGATCGGCGCGAAGAAAGTGTCGATTCTCGCGCCGTACATGAAGCCGCTGACGCAACTGGTGATCGACTACATCGAAAACGAGGGTATCGAAGTGGTCGACAGCATCTCCCTGGAAATTCCCGATAATCTCGAGGTTGGGCGCCAGAATCCGCTGGCACCCGTCGAGATCACCAAGCGACTGAAAACGACCGGGGTGGACGCGGTCGTGGCGTCCGCGTGCGTGCAGATGCCGTCGCTGGCGTCGATCCAGCTGATAGAGGATCGGGTCGGCATGCCGGTTGTCTCCTCGTCGGTGGCGACTACGTTCATGATGCTCAAGCGGCTCGGATTGAATACGTCCGTACCGGGCTTCGGGTCCCTGCTTTCCGGGAAGTTCTGATCATGCAGGGTTGGGCTGGCGATTCCTCTCCGGATGCGGGGAGGGAGGTAGAATCCTCGCTGTTTCGTGAAGACGATGAGGCAGCGAGGGGAATGACCAAAACAAAGGCATTTGTCGACAACTACCTGCCGGCCCTGCTCGGCCAAGCGTGGCATCTTGTCTCGACGGAATTTCATGCCGTTGTGGAGCAGCACGGCCTTTCCATTCTGGAATGGCGTGTGCTGTCGACGTTGGCAAGCAATGGCCCGATGACCATTTCCGCGTTGGCGCAAATGACGGTCAGCAAACAGCCGACGGTGACGCGATTATTACTGCGCCTCGAGGCGCAAGGACATGTCGAGCGGTCGACAAGCCGTGACGACCGGCGCTATACGCTCGTCAAGGTGACCCGCAACGGGCGCCGCCTCGTAACCGGCCTGATTGCTCAAGCCGAAGCGCATGAACGGGCGCTGCTGAAGCCCTTCAACTCGCAGAAGATCGAGACTCTCAAGGAAATACTGCACGAATTGATCGACCGGCATCGACCGCCGGTCTGATCTCGATCGACGCCCCTATCGGCGAACCTATTTGGGGCGATACATTGAGAATTTCCCCGCCGCCAGAACTTCGAAGTAGTCGGCGGGGCCGCCTCCGCGCAGAATCGGTTGCGCGAGCGCAGTGTCGTAAATGCCGTCGCGCAGCAACGCGCGATCGATGTGCACGGCTACGACTTCGCCTATCACCATCCAGGTATCGAGACGCGCGACGTCGACGGAGGAAAGTTGTTGCACGTGCGTAACTACGCATTCGAGTGCGACCGGGCTTTCTGCCACGCGCGGGACAGACACGACCGTGGAAGGCGCGGGCGTCAGGCCGGCCAGCTCGAACTCATCCACGTGCGGCGGCGCTTCGATGCTTGTCCGGTTGACCTTGTCCGCCAGTTTTCGCGTCGCAAGGTTGTAGACAAACTCACCCAGTGCTTGAGCGTTCCTGACGCTGTCTTTCTTGCCGACACTGGAGAATGCCACCAGCGGCGGTCGATAGTTGAAGATATTGAAAAAGCTGTAAGGCGCGAGATTCAAATTGTCGTTCGCATCGCTGGTGGAAATCCAGCCGATGGGGCGTGGCCCGAGGATCGCCGGAATAGGGTCATGTGGCAAGCCGTGGCCGTCGGCGAGCCGATAGCTATGAATTCTATCCGTCTTCATCGCAAGAGTCCCAAGTTGATTTGAATTTCTGGGGTTAAGTTACCCGGAACGAGTGATAGGTGGATCCCGCGTCGCCAACTTTCTGCCGAAACTGGATACCGACGGCGCAATTTGGACGACAGTGTGTTGTTTGTCGCGGTTGCCGGCGGCTTGGAAGGCTTCTGGCACGAAGGCGCGCGATTGCCCAATCGAATTTCCGAATTCGTCAGATCTCGAACGGCCTGTATCGATTGCAGAAATCGGATGACGGGTGCAGGAATCGGCTGAAGAGACTGGGCTGTCGATCCGTTAAATAATAGGCCTTGCCGTGAACTGTTTGATGTCGTTCGCATATTCCTGGATTCCGCAGCCTTCTCCTGCACACGGAATAGGTGGCGAAATCGGAACCGTGACGTTCGCAGCGGGATACCAGAAAACGAATCAATTTTCGGAAAGACTACATGAAGAAGCGCGGTCTGAAAGTGTCCACACGCCTATCACTCGGATTTGGTGCGCTGTTTCTGCTATTTCTGATCGGAGGAGTAGTCTCTCTGCGGCAGATCGGAGAGATGAGCATGCGCATCTCTGAAATCGTGGACGATGGAAACGTAAAGCTGTCGTTGGCGGAAGACCTTTCGCGTCAAGTCTTTATCGGAGTGGACTCGGTAAAAACCATGTTGCTGGTGACCGACACTAATGTAGTGGCGGCACTGGCCAAGCGCGGCTACGAGGCCAAACAACGATTCATGAGTGACCGCGAGATGCTTCGCAAGCTGAGTCGAAGTTCCGTCGAGGCTACTTCGCTCGTCGATGCCATATTCGAGACGAATGATAAACGCGCGGTTGCCGACTTTGACCAGTTCATTGCACTTGTGAAGCAGGGGCAGCGCGAAGCGGCGGGGCAATGGTTGGTTGGCCGAACGGCGCCATCCATGCAGGCACTTCAGGATACAATCACACGTTATATCGAATTCCAGGCGGCACGTAATGCGGAGCTGAAGTCGCATAGTCAAACCGACTACGAGCGTTCGAGAATTGCTCTGACAGTAATCTTGACGATCTGCATGGCTGCAGTTGTCGGAACCGGTATCGCTCTGGCGCATAGCTTGCGATGCGAACTGGGTGCAGAACCAGCGGAGGTGCGTGACATCGCCAGTCTGGTCGCACGGGGCGACCTATCTTGTACGTTGCCAATTCAAGGTGCACCGCCTGAAAGTCTTATCGTCGCGATGAGTGAGATGCAGATCGGCTTGCGCCATGTAGTCGAGCGAGTTCGTCACCATGCCGAACGCGTTACTACAGCGAGTCACGAGATTGCGCAGGGCAACAACGAATTGTCGGCGCGCACCGAAAGGCAGGCCGCCTCACTTGAAGAGACCGCGGCCAGCATGACGCAACTGACCGAAACGGTAAAGCAGAATGCCCATAACGCTCGGCAAGCAAATTCGCTCGCCCTTCATGCAACCGACCTTGCCGACACAGGGGACGAGGCAGTGCAGGAGATGGTGTGCACGATCATGGATATTAGCAATAGCTCCAGCAAGATCTCGGATATCACGAACATGATCGAAGGTATCGCGTTCCAGACGAATATTCTGGCGCTCAATGCGGCCGTCGAGGCCGCGCGCGCTGGCGAGCAAGGGAAAGGCTTTGCTGTCGTGGCAAGCGAAGTCCGCGGTCTTGCCCAACGCTCAGCCTCTGCAGCGAAGGAAATCAAGGAGCTAATTGCGTCTTCCGTTGCGATGGTTCAGGATGGTGCGAAGAGAGCCGGTGACGTTGGCACGACGATGAGCGAGGTCAAGCAGGCTATTAAGCGGGTATCTGACATTGTTGGAGAAATTTCTACTGCGTCCGATGAACAGAGCCGTGGCATCGAACAGATTCATCAAGCCATCTCCCAAATGGACGAGGTGACCCAACAAAATGCGGCCCTGGTCGAGCAAGCGGCCGCCGCTACGCAGTCACTTGACAATCAGGCGCAGAACTTGCGGGAGGCTGTGTCGGTATTTCAGCTCGTCGCGTAATCGATTACGTGATCAAGCACGGTTCGTATTGAGCCTATCCGAACATTTGTGCATGAACATAAGCTGATGGCCGAGGCGCCACTTCGTGCCAAGCAAATGCGAGGAAAAGGCGACGATTGCCCCGATAACGGTGAACCTCCACGCGTTCGACGTGGGGGGAAGCTGGGGCGATCATGGCTCAGGTTTCGAACAACGCGTGACCGCGACCGACGGTGCTGCAACGACGTCGCGACGGAGTGGGCGCGGGTCCTCGCGGTGCCGCGCTCGGTGACAACTTTAATGAGCGGCTACCAAATCCTTGAATTCACAAGGGTCCGCGGTGCTCGGGTGGCCCCGAACCGGAGAGGTGACATCAGTGCTTTGCAAACGGCGACAACTTCCTTTGGCCTACGGCTGCCGTGCGCGCATTGTTTCATCATTCTGATGCTGATGCCCTCAGCGGTGTAGGGCACGCGTATGCCGGTACCGCTCTACTGCAGCTCTTCTATTTCGTCTACTGACCACTGACGCCGCAGGCGGTCGAAACGCCGCGTTGGCTGCGACGGGGCTGGATTTTTGCGGCCGCCGCGACCGCTGTCGCCCTAATCCTGCGAGTCACCTGCGTTGGAACATGCGCCGCGGTGCTTCATCGGGATCGCTGGCACCACCGTCCGGAGCAATTTCGATCTCTCGGGGACGGTGTCGGGTTGATCGCCCACACGCGACACGTTCCGTGTTGGCGCATTTTGCTGGCCAGTGCGACGGCGTTGATGGGGTGCCGCGTCGCGGACGGGGCTATGGTGTGGCGTGCGCATGGCTCTAGCCGGAGCGACTTGACCTATTTTTTTGCTGAGCCTAGCGCTCGTCCACCGCGAGTTGTGCCGCGCGCGCCGCGAGGGGTCAACCGATGCCGCACCTGCATTGGGCATGACAGAGGCCCAATACGCGTGCAGCGGCGCTGCGCGCTTGTGACACACCGACAATTGTGGTGCGCTACGGTCTCTAGGCCACATTGATTCTGCCGCCCCAAAAAGGACCTTATCACGACGGCACGATTGCCCGTTCAAACGCGGGTTCCGCGTGACTGGAACGCCGGCGGTTCAAATTCGTCCCGAACGAGTTGATGCTTATCTTCGCGAGGTGGGGGGATGCGACTTTATTTGGGTCTGCCTGAGGCAAAACGGCGAGCGGCGCGAGCAGATAAAAGGGTGTGTGAATAGAAAAATGCCAAAATACGGGATTTTTCTCGCAATATAAGTGGGGACGGAATATGTGAGAGGTCTGGTCTATGAGGAAAATTCGCTAAATTTTCGGGTAAACGCGGATCTTTGCATGGTTGGAGGTGCTGAGAGGTTTGTTGACAAATCCCGTAATTCGGGATTACAGTAAAAACACTTCAGCCAACCCCGTCGAGCAGCCGCATGAACATCCCCCAGTCGGACAGCGATACCGAAGCAAGAAGCGGAGCGAGCGTCGTGCTCGCGACAGCGCGAGACGCCGGTGTCGACGTCTGTTTTGCCAATCCCGGCACGACCGAGATGCCGTTCGTCGGTGCGCTCGACACCGTGGCGGGCATGCGCTCGATCCTCGGGCTGTTCGAGGGCGTGTGCACGGGCGCCGCGGACGGCTACGGCCGCATGGCCGGCAAGCCCGCGATGACGCTGCTGCACCTCGGGCCGGGCCACGCGAACGGCATTGCCAACCTGCACAATGCGCGCCGCGCCCGCACGCCGATCCTGAACATCGTCGGCGATCACACGCGCGAGCATCTGAAGTACGACGCGCCGCTGACGTCCGACATCGAATCGCTCGCCCGTCCGGTGTCGGTGTGGTATCGCAGCGTGGCGCGCGATACCGATCTCGCGACGGATACGGCCGCTGCGATTTCGGCCTCGATGGGCGCGCAGCGGGGCGTCGCGACCCTCGTGCTGCCCGTCGATCTCCAGTCGGCCGTGGTGCGTGGCGCGGCGCTGCCCGCCGTGGTTCGCCCGGCCACGGTGTCGTTCGACGCCGCTCGAGTCGAGCGCGTGGCCGATCTGCTGCTCGGCGACCAGCACACCGTCCTGCTGATGGGCGCCCGCGCACTGTCGGCACGCGGGCAGCGTGCGGCGGCACGCATCGCGGCGGCCACCGGCGCGACCTGCTTCAGCGAGACTTTTCCGGCGCGCGCGGAGCGCGGCGGCGGCTTGCCGGACATCGACCGGCTGCCTTATTTCCCCGAGCCGGCGCGGGCCGCGCTGGCTGGCCGGCGCGTGGTGCTGGCGGGCGCGCTCGCGCCCGTCACCTACTTCGGCTACGAAGGCATTCCGGGCGAACTCGCGCGGCCCGAGGACATCGTGACGCTGGCGGCGCCGGGCGATGCGGCCGACGACGCGCTGGAGGCGCTGGCCGATCGTATCGGCGCGGCAACGAACGACGAGGGTGTCCGCGTCGAGCGCTGGCGCGTGGAGGACGGACCGCTCACGCCGCAGGCCGTCGGCCGCGTGCTCGCGAATGCGTTGCCCGACGACGCGATCGTATCGATCGAAGGCGGTACGTGCGGCTATCCGTTCGTGACCGCGTCAGCGCGCGCCCGTCGCCACACGATCTTGACGAACACGGGCGGTGCGATCGGCCAGGGCCTGCCGGTGGCGCTCGGCGCCGCCGTCGCCTGCCCCGACCGCCGCGTGTTCGCGCTGCAGTCGGACGGTAGCGCGCAGTACACGATCCAGTCGCTGTGGACGATGGCGCGCGAGCGTTTGCCGATCGTGATGCTGATCGCATCGAACCGACGCTACGGCATCCTGCAGACGGAGCTCGCACGCAGCGGCTTGCCGGCCGACACGCCGCACGCCAGCCGCCTGACGCAACTGGACGACCCGCCGATCGACTGGCTCGCGCTGGCGCGCGGCTATGGCGTGCCGGCCGAGCGCGCGAGCACGACGCAAGCGCTGGTGCGGGCGCTCGACGACGCACTCGCGCATGTCGACGGGCCGACGCTCATCGAAATGCAGTTGTCCTGATCGCGCAACCCGCCCCTTTCTCCAATTCAGACTCTCACCTTTCATCGTTATGGATCTGCAACTCCACGGAAAAGCCGCATTCGTCACCGGCGGCAGCATGGGCATCGGCAAGGCGGTCGCGCTCGAACTGGCGCGCGAAGGCGTCAACGTCGCAATCGCCGCGCGGCGCATGGAACATCTCGAAGCGGCGGCCGTCGAGATTCGCGCGGCGCTCGCGCCGCTGGGCAACGCGGCCGGCGCAATCCTGCCCGTCACGGTGGACACGACCGACATGGCGTCGATCGAAGCGGCGATGGCCGCGAGCGTCGAGCGCTTCGGCCGGCTCGACATCCTGCTGAACGGCGCCGCGCATCCGGGCGGCCTCGTGCGGGCCGAGCTCGAACACGCCGATCCGCAGGGGCTGCTGCAGGACATCGATATCAAGGTGGTCGGCTATCTGCGCTGCGCGAAGGCGGCCGCGCCCTACATGCGGCGCAACGGCTTCGGCCGGATCGTCAACGTCGGCGGCCTGACGGGGCGCGGCAGCAAGCAGCTGTCCGGCATGCGCAACGTGGCGATCGTGCACCTGACCAAGACGCTGTCCGACCAGCTCGGCCCGTTCGGCATCACGGTCAACACGATTCATCCGGGCGTCGTCGAGACGCCGCACATCCACGAGCTCTACGAGAAGGAAGCGCAGAAGCAGGGGCTCACCGCCGCGGAAGTCGAGGCCAACTACGTGAAGGTCACGCCGATCCGCCGCGTGCTGCAGCCGGAAGAGATGGGGTGGATCGTCGCGTTTCTCGCGTCGCCGAAGTCCGGCTCGATCACCGGCGAGTCGATCGGCTGCGACGGCGGGCTCACGCGCGGCATTTTTCTCTGACACAAGGAGCATGTCATGACCGCAACCGTACTGGTCGCCACCGCAGGGCAAGGCATCCTGCGCTCGAACGACGACGGCAACACCTGGCATCGCCTCGGGCTCGCCGAACCGATCGAGTTCGACGGCATCGTGCGCGCGCTCGCGGTGGATCCCGCGACGCCGTCGCGCGTCTATGCCGGCGCCGATTCGGGGTTGTGCATCAGCGACGATGGCGGCGCGCACTGGTTCCGGCCCGAGAACCTGCTGAACGGGCAGACGGTCTGGTCCATCGCGATCGACCCCGCGAATCCGGCGGTGCTCTATGCGGGCACCGGCGCGCCGTCGCGCGCCGCGCTTTACAAGTCGAGCGACGCGGGCGTGACCTGGGAGAGAACGGCGCCCGAGTTTCCGGAGTTCTGCTCGGGTGTCAATCGTCCGCGGCTGCTCACGATCTGCGTGGATCCGGACGACGCCCGCAACGTCTGGTACGGCGTGGAGGAGGGCGGCGCGTGGCGCAGCCGCGATGCCGGTGCGAGCTGGACGCGCGTGGACGGTCCCGGCACCGCGATCCGCAACAGCGACATTCACGCGATCGCGATCCTGCCCGCGAGGCCAGGCCGGCCGAAGACCACGGTGCTGCTGACGGTCAATGCGGTGTACGTGAGCGAGGACGACGGCCTGACGTGGGACGGCAAGCTGTCGCGCGACCGCTTCGACGGGCTGTACTACACGCGCACCGTCGTGCAACTGCCGCAGCCGGGAGGCGACCTGCTGATGGCGATCGGTGACGGGACGCCCGGCACCCGCAGCCGCATCTACCGCTCGACCGATCGCGGCTACGCGTGGCGCGAGACGGATCTGCACACGCCGCCGAACTCCACGTTCTGGGCGTTCGGGGTGCATGCGGCCCAGCCGGCGCTCGTCTATGCGGGCACCAAGTACGGACACCTGTTCCGTTCGCGCGACGGCGGCCGGAACTGGACCAAGGAATGGCGCGATTTCAGCGAGATCACGGCGGTTGCGTGGACCCCGTTCGAGGCGCCGCTGGCCGCCCACGCGCAATCGACCCACTGAGCGGAGCGAACGATGACACCGTCCGATATCCGGCAACATGCCGAGCGTGCGAACGCGAGCGGCCTGCCGCTGCCGACGCCGCGCGTGCAGCGCACGCACCTGTCGCTGTTCGTACGGGACCCTGTCCGTTCGAGCACCTGGTACGCCGACGTGCTCGGCATGACGGAAACCGCGCGCGGCGAGCAGTGGGTGTTCATGTCCTTCGGCCAGAAGCACCACGACATCGCGCTGATTCGGGCGGCGTCCGATGCGGAACTCGGCACGATCGGCCTACAGCACTACGGCCTCGAAATCGCAGGCGGCCTGACCGAACTGCGCCGCTTGTACGGCATGCTGATTCGCCGCGACGTGCCGATCGTCAAGATCACCGATCACAAGGTCGGGATCGGCGTGTATTTCACGGACCCGGACGGCAACCGGCTCGAATTCTTCTGCGAAACCGTCATGGACGACGAAGAGGGCAAGCGCGTGCTGCATCGATACAACGCGCCGAGCGATCCCGTCCAGCTCGAACCATTGTTCGACTGACGAGCCGCCTTTCAATCCGCACCATCGACGTTTTATATAGGAATGCAAATGAGCAAGACCGCCAATTTCGAAGGCTTTCACATCCGCAAGTGGTACACGCAGATCGAGGATTCGCTCGCGAACGAAACCGGCCAGCTCGCGGATGGCGAGCCGCTGCGCAAGATCGTGATCGCCGCGGCCGTTCACAACCCGTATGCGGGGCGATTCAGCGAAAACCTCGACGACCTCGTGCGTCCGTCGCCCGCGCTCGGCAAGGAGTTCGCGCGGCGCATCGAGTCGCTGGCCGCCGGGCGGGCGATCGAGAGCTACGGCAAGGCCTGCCTGGTCGGTTCGGCCGGCGAATACGAACACGGCAACGCGTTCCTCACGTCGATCTTCGCGGAGCCGATCCGGGCCGCGTTGGGCGGCGGCAAATCGTGGGTGCCGTCGAGCGGCAAGCGCGGCCCGATCAATACGGTGATCGACGTGCCGCTCGCGCACAAGGATGCGCTCTACGTGCGCTCGCACTACGACACGGTGACGTGCCTGTTTCCCGATGCGCCCAACGACGACGAAGTGCTGGTGATCTTCGCGTTCGCGACGCGCGGCCGGTTGCACGCACGTCTCGGCGGCCTGAAGGCGAGCGAGATCGTCGGTCGCGACGGTCTCGTCTGATCGCGCATGCCGGTCGAGGAGCAGATGATGAACACGGCATCCGCCAAGGATGGATGGGTCGGCAACGATGGACTGAGGCTGCACTACGTGAGCTGGGGGCACGACGATGCGCCGGCCGTGGTGATGCTGCACGGCTTGCGCAGTTACGCGCATACCTGGGCGCCCGTCGCCGCCGCGCTGGCCGACCGCTATCGGGTCGTCGCGCTCGATCAGCGCGGGCGCGGGTTGAGCGACTGGGATCCGCGGCGGGACTACTATGCGCCGGCCTACGTGCGCGATCTCGACGCGCTGGTGCGCGCGCTCGACCTGCGACGATTCGTGCTGGTCGGGCACTCGATGGGCGGCGCCAATGCGTTCGTCTATGCCGCGGCGCAACCGGAACGGCTCGCGGGTCTCGTGATCGAGGACATGGGTCCCGGCGCGTCGGCCGGCTCGCCGGGTTCCGAGCGCATCAAGCGCGAGTTGGAGGACACGCCGGACGCGTTCGCATCGTGGGACGACGCGCGCGCGTTCTGGCGACGCCAGCGGCCGAACATCGCGGAATCCGCGCTCGATTCGCGCGTCGCGCACTCGCTGAAAGAGAGCGAGCCGGGGCGGATCGTATGGCGGCACGATGCGCAAGGGATTGCCGCGGCACGGCTGGCCGCGACGCCTGAACAGCTCGTCCATCTGTGGCCGTCGATCCTCAATCTGCACGTGCCCACCTTGTTGTTGCGCGGCGGCGACTCGGACTTCCTGTCCGCGGACGTGGCGGCCGAAATGGCGGCCGCCAATGCGGAAATCGAGCGGATCGACATTCCGGGGGCAACGCATTACGTGCATGACGATCAGCCGGATGCATTCAATCACGCGCTGCGCACCTGGCTCGATCGTCTCGACGACGCTGCATGGCGCGTGGGAGGCGTGGGCGAATGAAAGCGAACAACCGGAACCGGACATCGGTCGCGATCGTCGGCGCGGGGCCGAACGGTGTGGCGATGGCGAACCTGCTCGGCCTGTACGGCGTCGATACGATCGTCGTCGAGCGGGCGCCGCAGATCGTCGAATTTCCGCGTGCGGTCGGCATCGACGACGAGGCGCTGCGGCTGTTTCAGACGGCCGGTCTGGCCGACGAGCTGAGCCGCGACATCATCCAGAACGTGCCGCTGCGAATGTTCAACGCGAACGGCGAATGCTTCGCCGACATCCGTCCGTCGATACGCGAGTTCGGCTGGTGGCGCCGCAACATCTTCATGCAGCACCTGGCCGAACGCACGCTGCGCGATGCACTGGCCCGCTACTCCCATGTGTCGCTGCGTACGGGCGAAGAGGTCGTCGGTCTGGCGCAGGACGAAGAATGCGTGACGCTTCGGGTGCGCGCGGCCGACGGGCGGCAATACGAACTCGACGCCGACTACGTGGTGGCAGCCGACGGCGGGCGTAGCCCTGTGCGCGAGATGCTCGGCATCGAGCTGGCCGGGACGACGCATCCGATGAAGTGGGTGGTGGTCGACGTCAGGAACGCGCAACTCGACCAGCCGTGTACCGCACTGAACTGCGATCCGCGACGCCCGAACGTCTGCATTTATCTGCCGTTCAACTATCGACGCTGGGAATTTCTCGTGTTTCCGCACGAGGACGAAGAGGCGATCGCGCGACCGGAGTCGATTCGCGCGCTGATCGCACCGTACGTCGACGACGTCGAGCGGCTCGAGATCGTGCGGGCGCGCACCTATACGCATCACTCTCGTGTGGCCGAACGTTTCGTCACCGGACGGGTGGCGCTCGTCGGCGACGCCGCGCACCTGAGCCCGCCGTGGATCGGTCAGGGGCTGAACGCGGGGCTGCGTGACGTCGGCAATCTGGCCTGGAAGCTTGCGGGAGTCGTGAACGGCACGTTGCACCGGAGCGTGATCGCGACGTACGAGTCGGAGCGCCGCGATCACGCGAAGGCGATGATCGATCTCGCGGACACGTTCGGCGCCATGCTGATGCCGACCAGCCGTCCGATCGCGTTCCTGCGCGACCGATTCCTCGCGTTCGCACGGTATGCGCCGGGTCTGAAGGACTACGTGCTGCAGATGCGCTTCAAGCCGATGCCCAGCTATACGCACGGGATCGTGGTCGCGGGTACGTCGGACGCTGTCGGGCGGATGATCGCCCAACCCGACGTCGAAACGGCCGACGGCACGCGTCGCAAGCTCGACGACGTGCTCGGCCCGTGGTTCTCGATCATCGGCTGGCGATGCGATCCACAGGCGTGCCTGAGCGACGACGATCGCGCGTTCTGGACCGCGCTGGGCGCGAAATTCGTGCAGATCGTACGGTCTCGCAGCGGAACGTGCCGTGAGCAGCGCATCGCGAGCGCGCACGGCAGCGTGTGCGTCGAGGACGTCGACAACGCGATGGCCGAATGGTTCGACAGGCACGCGGGACCGCTCGTCGTCGTCCGTCCGGACCGGTACGTGGCAGCGCAGACGGACGCCGTCGGCATGGCCGGCGTGACCGCCGCGTTCCGGGCGTTTGCAGCGCGACAATGGGAGACCGCGGATGTTTGTTGAGCAACGCACCTACACGCTGGTGCCGGGCGGCGTCGCCGAGTATCTGCGGCTGTATGCGGAATGCGGTCGCGCGCCGCAGGAGCACGCACTCGGCACGATGGTCGGCTGTTTCGCGACGGAGATCGGACCGCTGAACCAGCTCGTCTATCTGTGGGCGTTCGAGTCGCTGGACGATCGCGCTCGGCGTCGCGCGGTACTGATGGCCGATCCCGAATTCAGGACGTTTCGCGGCAAGGTCCGGCATCTGCTCGTCCGGCAGGACAACCAGATCCTCCGACAGGAAATCGGCGGCTTGCTGCGCGCACCGTCACCGGCCGCGTGATGCGATCGACGCACTGTCCGGCCCATCGTGCAGTCTTTACCGAGGTATCCGTCTTGATTCCGTTTACGCCCCTGACTTCCCACATGACGCCTGACATGCACCGCGATTACGCGTCGCTCGGGCTGTACATCGACGGCCGGTTTCTTCAGGCCGACGGCCGGCGCACGCAACCCGTTCTCGATCCGGGAACCGATAGCGTGCTCGGCGACCTGCCACATGCGACACCGGATGATATCGACGCCGCGGTGCGCGCCGCGCATCGTGCGTTCGCGACGTGGCGCCGCGAGTCGCCGCTCGCGCGTTCGGACATTCTGCGCCGGGCAGCCGCGCTGGTGCGCGAGCGCGCCGAGGCAATCGGCCGTCACATCACGATGGATCAGGGCAAGCCGCTGCGCGAGGCGATCGCCGAGGTCGTGTCGTCAGCCGAGCAACTCGAATGGCATGCGGAGGAGGGGCGTCGCACGTACGGCCGCGTCGTGCCGTCGCGCTCGCCGGACGTCGCGCAGACGGTGCTGCGGGAACCGATCGGCGTGTGCGCGGCGTTCTCGCCGTGGAATTTTCCGTTCAGCCAGGCGATGCACAAGATCGCGGCCGCGCTTGGGTCGGGCTGCACGCTGGTGCTGAAAGGGCCGGAGGATTCGCCGAGCGCGATCGTCGCGCTCGCGCGCATCTTTCACGATGCAGGATTGCCCGCGGGCTGCCTGAACATCGTCTGGGGCGTGCCGGGCGACGTGTCCCGGCAACTGATCGAATCGCCGCTCGTGCGCAAGATCTCGTTTACGGGATCGGTACCGGTCGGCAAGCAACTGGCGGCGCTCGCCGCGTCGCACATGAAGCGCATGACCATGGAGCTGGGCGGGCATGCGCCGGTGCTGGTCTGTGCGGACGCCGAAATCGAGCGCGCCGCGACGATGCTGGCCACATACAAGTTTCGCAATGCCGGACAGGTGTGCGTATCGCCGACGCGTTTTTTCGTGCAGCGCCCGGTGTTCGAACGGTTCGTCGTCGCGTATCTCGAGGCGGTCGGCAAGATTCGCGTCGGCCATGGGCTGGACGAGGCGACCACGATGGGACCGCTCGCGCATGCGCGACGCGTATCCGCGATCGACGCCTTCGTCGCCGACGCGAAGGCAAAAGGGGCGGAGATTGCCGCGGGCGGGACGCGCTTGCCGGGACCGGGGCACTACTTCGCGCCGACGGTCGTGCTGGGTCCGGCACGCGACACGCGGCTGATGAACGAAGAGCCGTTCGGCCCGATCGTCGGGATCGTGCCGTTCGATGCGCTCGACGATGCGCTCGACGAAGCCAATCGCTTGCCGTTCGGCCTCGCGTCGTACGCGTTCACGACGTCGGCGCGCGATGCGCACCGAATAGGCCGTGCGCTCGAGGCCGGCATGGTCAACATCAATCACTTCGGCATGGGGCCGGCGGAGATCCCGTTCGGCGGCGTCAAGGACAGCGGCTTCGGCAGCGAGGGCGGAACGGAGACGTTCGACGGCTATCTGGTCACCAAGTTCATCACGCAGATGAACTGACCGCGTATGCGTCGGCGATCGGGCGCGGCTTCGCTCGCGATGCCGAGCGAATGCTCAGGTGGCGCCGCCGATCTGGGCGGTGGCGTCGATCAGGAGCTTACCGAGGACGTGTTCGTCGAACAGTGCGAAATGTTCGGCGCGGAAGATCAGCGACAGGCTGCTGTTGACATCGCCGCTGCTGGCGGTGCGAATCGGCGCGGCGATGCCGACGAATCCTTCATCGAGTTCGCCCCGCGAGATCCAGTATCCCGCGTCGACGATCTGCTGGCAGGTGCGCCAGAACTGCGTCCAGTCGGCGGCGAACTCGCCGAGCTCGGCGTTGTGCCGTTCGTGCAGGCGCTTGAGCCGCGCGCGCGACATCGCGGCCACGATCACTTTCGACGAGGCACCCTGGAACAGCGGCATGATGCGGCCGCGGCCGAAGCCCAACTGCAGGTTCTCGGCGCCGGTTTCGTGCATCACGTTGATGATCTGCTCGTCGAACAGCGTCGAGACGAGCGCATCGCCGCCGGTGACCTGAACCAGTTTCTGGATGACGGGCTTCGCGGCGGTGAGCGTCGGGTCCGACTGCCGCATGTTGTAGTCGAGATGGATGATGCGCGGGCCCAGCGTATAGCGGCCGTTGCTGCCGACGAGCAGGCCGACGGAAGCCAGTTCCTTCACGTAGCGATAGCACGTGGTGCGCGAAAAGCCCATGTGTTCGGCGATTTCCTCGGCGGTCATCGACGTCGCGGACGAAGAGAAGACGTCGAGGATGGACAGCATTTTGGTGAGGCTCGACATGACGTGATCCGGGATTCAGACGGCTTGCGGCAATGGAACGGACGGACGAATGCGGTTCGGGCTGCCGACCTGCGGCACGGGATGCGGCGCCGCGGGCGACAGGCCGTAGTCTAACGTAAGTCGTGCAGGGGGCAACCGGAACCGCGTCGGGGTGGATCGCCCCGGCGAAATTGATATGGATTCCTATTCTAATGGGTGAAATTTTGCCGGATCGATGTTGCTGCCGTGCCGGTCGGTTCACGGGCGCATCGGCCGGGACGATTCGATGAGGAGAAGACGATGAAAGCGTGGTTCAGGATGGTGGCATGGTGCGGCTGCGGTGCCGTTGCGCCCGCGTTTGCGCAATCGAGCGTGACGCTTTACGGGTCGCTGGACACGGGGCTGACCTATACGAGCGACGTGGCGTCTGCCCCGCGCGGCGGGCGTCAGCTCGCCTTGCAGGCCGGCGTGTCGCGCAACGACGTGTGGGGCCTGACGGGCAGGGAGGATCTCGGCGGCGCCAACTTCGCGGTCTTTCGACTGGAGAGCCAGTTCCAGACCTCCGACGGTGCGCTGACCGTGCCGGGCTCCGCGTTCAGTTCGCAAGCGTACGTCGGGCTCGGCGGCGACTGGGGGACCGTGACGCTCGGGCGGCAGTTCGATTTCGTCGGCGATCTCATGCCGGCCTTCGCGGTCGGCGCGAATACGCCGGCCGGCCTGCTCGCGTGGGGCTTGCCGACGAATGCGTCGGCCGGCGGCGCGCTCGACAACCGCGTGTGGGGTGTCCAGGTAAACAATGCGGTGAAGTACGTGAGCCCGACATTCGGCGGGGTGGCGTTCGGCGGCATGTGGGGGTTCGGCAACGTGCCCGGCACGGTTGCGCGCAGCAGCGTGCAAAGCGCGATGCTGTCGTACACGCAAGGGGCGTTCAGCGCCGCGCTCGCCTATTTCGGCCAGCACGACGTGGCTGCCGGCGGCAATCTGCGCAATTTCTCGGGCGGGGCAGGCTACAACGTCGGGCCGTTCCGCGTCTTCGGCATGGTGTCGGACGTACGAATCAGTGCCGCCGCGTCGCGGCGGGCCACGACTTACGACGCCGGATTGATCTATGCCGTCACGCCGTCGTTGCAGCTCGGCGGCGGTTTTCAGTATCAGCAGCGCGGCGGCGACATCGGTTCGGCCAACCAGATCACGTTGAGCGCCGACTATTCGCTGTCGAAACGTACCGGCCTCTACGCGGTATTCGCACGCGGGCACGACAGTGCGTACGGCGCGCAGGTCGAAGCGGCGCTCGGCGGGGCGGCGTCCGGCTCGACGCAGACGGCGGTTCGGCTCGGGGTGCGGCATCAGTTCTGACGGTACGGGAAGACACGGGCTGCCGCGTACGCCGTGCGAGCCCGTGTTTTTTCGCCGGGTTCAGAAGCGGTGCATCATCCCGACGCGCAACGCCAGCTGGTTGCGGCCCGACGACTGCCCGGCCGTGCCGAGCACGTGCGCGTAGTCGAAATCGGTGCCGGTATTGCCGGTTGCATGCTGGTACGCGCCCTGGATGTACGTCGAGGTCCGCTTGCTGAAATCGTAGTCGAACATCATCGACACCTGGTGCCAGCTCGGCGACGCATCGGCCGCCGCCGTCGCGACATGCGCGTGCGTGTAGGTATAGGCGGCGCCGAGCCAGAGGTCCGGCCGGAAGAAATACTGGCCGTTGACCTCGAAGTTGTCGAATTTCCACGCGTTCTGCGAGCCTGCCGCCGGCTGATTCGCGAAGTAGAGATTCGATTCGGGGTTGGTCACGTCCACGTGCGAATACGCGGCGGACACCGTCAGCTTGTCGCTGAACTTGTACGAAGCGCCGGCCTCGGTGTTCTGCTGCGAGCGGCCGCTGAATACCGTGTCGTCGCTCGACAGCGCGCCGCCCGCGGTCGCGCCGCCGTTTGTTGCCTTCAGGTAGGCGACGGCGGCGGAGAACGCGCCCATCTGGTACTGCACGGCCGCGCTGTAGACACGGTTTCGCGCAAAGCCGCCCGCCTGGTTCGCGAGCCCGTAGAGCACTTCGCCCTTGAAGCCCGCGTACGCGGGCGAAACGTACTTGACGCTGTTCTGGATGCGGTAGTCCCAGTCGGCGTTGTCGTTGTCGTACGGGTGCGCGCCGAAGTCGCCGAGCCAGTTGCCGGTGGCCGTGAAAGGGCTCCACATGTCGAGCGTGGGATCGTACTGGCGGCCGAACGTGAGCGTGCCGAACCGGTCGGAATCGAGCCCGACGTAGGCCTGCCTGCCGAACATCCGCGACGCCACGCCGAGCGCGCCGGTGCTCGCGTTGAAGCCGTTCTCGAGCTGGAACAGCGCTCTCAGGCCGCCGCCGAGGTCCTCAGTTCCTTTCAGCCCCCAGTTGCTGCCGACGGTATCGCCGCTGACCATCTGGTAAGCCTTGCTGCCGCCCGCGTTGCTCGTGAAATTGATGCCTTCGTCGATCAGGCCGTACAGCGTCACGGTGCTTTGCGCATGGGCCGTCAGGCCGAAACCCATGGCGCTCGCGGCCAATACGGCCGCCATCATTTTCTTCATCGTCGATCTCCAGGTGTGGGCGGCCCACGCGAAACGACGCGGTTTCCGACAGTGCGCGGTGGCACCGGACGCGCGCCGCGTGTCCGTTTATCATTAGTAAAACGAAATATGAATCGGGAAGAAAATCGGTCCGCTGCGATCGAGCGGACCGAATGCGGAGCCTCGCCGGGAACGAGGTTCCGCGTGGCGTCGGCGTTACAGCATCCGCCGCAGCACGTCGTTTTCCGGGTTGCGGTCGAAGAAGCGGTGCTTCAGCGCGCCAAGTACATGCAGCACGATGAGCGCGAGCAACGTGTAAGCGAGCGTCCGATGCAGCCACTGAAACGCTTCGAACCAGTGGTCGTTCTTGGGCAGCAGCTCGGGTACGCGGAAAAAGAAGAACGGCACGCCGTCGCTCTGCGTATACGTGCTGGACATCGAATAGCCCATCAGCGGCACGACGATCGCCAGCGCGTACAGTAGGTAATGACCGACCTTGGCGAGCTTGCGGTCGAGCGTCGGCAGCGTGGAAGGCAGCGGCGGGAGCGGCTTCATCGAGCGAATCGCCAGTTGCGTGACGACCACCAGCAGCGTGAGCACGCCGAATTCCTTGTGCGTCGGGTAGTACCAGTCGAACTTGGCCGGCAGGTTGTCGTCGAGCCGGACCATCGTCCAGCCGGTCCAGAGCTGCGCGCCGATCAGGATAGCCCTGACCCAGTGCAGCAGCCGAAGCGCGAGCGGATATTTCTCTACCGTGAATGCAATGGCCGGGTGTTCCATTTGATTTGTCTTCCTGTGAAACGACACTGCGACAGGCGGGACGCCGGTCATTCATTTCGACGTTCCGCACCGGTCTTCGTCGAACCGAGGCCGGATGGCGATGCGCACGAACCTTCGACGAAAAGTCCGTGCGCCGGGCTGTTTCGGGCGGTCAGGCGATCGCGAGCGAATCCGCGCAGCACTCCTGCAGCGCTTCGCGCAGGGTCACAGCGATGAAGTCGGCTTCGTCCTGCCGCAGCGTCAACGGCGGCGACATCACGATCTTGTTCGCGATCGCCCGCACCAGCACACCGCGCCGGCGCGCGGCATCGGCCACGCGGGCAGCAAATCCTTTGCCGGGATCGAGCGGCGTGCGGCTGGCCTTGTCGGTCACCAGGTCGAGCGCCAGCATCAGCCCCTTGCCGCGTACGTCGCCGACGGTCTCGAAGTCGGCCTTCAGCGGCAGCAATTGCTCGAGCAGGCGCTGGCCGACCCGCGCCGCATTGCCCGGCAGATCCTCGGCCTCGACGATGTCGAGCACGGCGAGCGACGCGGCGCACGCGAGCGGATGCCCGCTGTACGTATAGCCGTGCATGACCACGTGCGAGAAGCCTGCGCCGTGTTCGATCGCGTCGGCGATACGCCCGTTGTACAGCGTCGCGCCGAGTGGGACGTACCCGGCGGAAATGCCTTTGGCGACGCACAGGATGTCGGCGGCGACGCCCCAGCCGCGGCTGCCGAGCAGGTTGCCGGTGCGGCCGAAACCGGTGACGACTTCGTCCGCGATCAGCAGGATGCCGTTGCGGTCGCAGACGGCGCGCACGCGCGCCCAGTAGTCGGCCGGCGGGACGATCAGGCCGCCGGCGCCCTGCACCGGTTCGGCGACGAACGCGGCAATGGTCTGCGGACCGTGGAACGCGATCGTTTCCTCGAGCTGCCGGATGCAGTGCTCGACGAGTTGCCGCGGATCGTCGCAATTCCACGGGTTGCGATAGAGCCACGGCGTGTCGAGCAGCACGCAGCCGGGCAGCAGCGGGCCGTGATTGTAATGGTAGACGCCGTTGCCGCCGATCGACGTGCCGCCCATGTGCACGCCGTGATAGCCGTTGCGCAGCGACAGGAATTTCGTGCGCGACGGTTCACCCGCGGCGACCCAGTACTGGCGCGCCATCTTGAGCGCGGTCTCGATCGCGTCGGATCCGCCGCTGCCGAACATCACCCGTTGCATGTCTTCCTGCGCGAACATCGCGCACAGGCGGTCGGCCAGATCGTAGACGCGCGGATGGGCGACGCCGTCGAAGGTCTGGTAGTACGACAGCTCGTCCATCTGTCGGGCGATCGCGCTTTTCACTTCCGGCCGGTTGTGGCCGACGTTGACGTTCCACAGTCCGCCTACGCCGTCGAGCATGCGGTGGCCGTCGACGTCGTACACGTAGTTGCCGTCGCCGCGCGCGATGACGACGGTGGGGGTCGTATGGCCAGCGGCCGCCGAGCTCATCGGATGCCAGAATCGTTTTTGACGCTTTTGATAGTCCATGGTGTGTCTCGTCTCTCTTACGAAGTGCTTGAACAGGAGGCGGCGCGGTGTGCGTCGCGGGGTCACAGGGCGGCGGTGACGATCTTTTCCTCGAGGTACGAATCGAGCGCGGCCTTCGACAGGTCGCGTCCGATCCCGCTTTGCTTGGTGCCGCCCCACGGCAGGCGTGCGTCGATCGGGCTCCACGCATTGATCGCGACGGCGCCGACGTCGAGCCGCTCGGCGACGCGGTGCGCGGTGCCGACGTCCTGCGTCCAGATCGAAGCGGACAGGCCGAACGGCGTGTCGTTGGCGATGCGAACGGCGTCGTCCTCGGTCTCGAACGGCATGACCATGCCGACCGGGCCGAACACTTCGTCGCGGGCGATCCGCATGCCCGGCTGGACGCCGCCCAGGATCGTCGGACGCATGAAGCAGCCGCGCGGCGGCACCTGTTCGTCGCCGGCCAGCAGGACGGCCCCTTCGGCGAGTGCGCCGTCGACCAGCGCGCGGACGCGCGCGAGGTGACGCGGGTTGATGAGCGCGCCCATCTGCACGCCGGGCTCCGAAGGCGGACCGACCCGGATCGCGCGGGCCGCGTCGGCGAGCCGCTCTTCGAGCGCGTGCGCGATCGAGCGGTGCGCGAGCACGCGCGAGCCGGCCGCGCACGTCTGCCCCTGGTTCGCGAACATGCCGGCCATCAGCGACGGAATCGCGCGGTCGAGATCGGCATCCGCGAAGACGATCTGCGCGGCTTTTCCGCCGAGTTCGAGCGTGACGCGCTTGAAGGTCTTCGCCGCGACGCCGGCGATCGCGCGGCCGACTTCGGTGCTGCCGGTAAAGCTGACCTTGCTCACGAGCGGGTGCGCGACCAGCGCAGCGCCGACTTCCGCGCCCACGCCGTGGACGATGTTCACGACCCCGGCCGGCATGCCGGCTTCGCAGACGAGCTCGCCGAGCCGGGCGACGGCCAGCGGTGCGTCCTCCGACGGCTTGATCACCACCGGACAGCCGGCCGCGAGCGCCGGCGCGAGCTTCCACGCGGCGATCATTAACGGCGCGTTCCACGGGATGATCTGACCGGCGACGCCCACCGGCGCACGCCGCGTGTAGCTGAGCGTCGGGCGGCCCATGAAGCCGTCGGTCGGAATCGTGCGGCCCTCGAGCTTGTCGGCCCAGCCGGCGAAGTAGCGCAGCGTGTCGACGCACATCGGCAGGTCCATCATGCGCATCTCGGCAAGCGGACGTCCCTGTTCGACGGCGAGCAGTTCCGTCAGCGCATCGCCGTTGCGCTCGACCAGGTCGGCCAGCCGAAGCAGCCAGCGGGCTCGGGCCGGGCCGCCCGCGCGTGCCCACGCGTCGTCGTGCAGTGCGGCGTGCGCGGCACGCACCGCGCGATCGACGTCCTCGGCAGTGGACGCGGGCACGGCGGCGATGCGGTCGCCGGTCGCGGGCGCCAGCTTGTCGAAGGTGCGGCCGGCCGCTGCGTCGCAATGCCTGCCGGCGATCAGATTCTGAATTTTCATCATGGTGTCCGTGTTTCCCAGGGGCGAATCGTCGGACCGAACGGATGAGCGATGGCAGCCGCCACGGTCCGGTTTCGACGTCGCATTCACTGTATGTCGACGAAAGCGTGCGTCTTGTCCGCTATCGGCAATCGTTGCCGCGCGCCCGGAATAGGGAATACCCGCGCCGGCGCGACGCATCGCAGATCGCGTCGGCGGCGGGACATCCTCGGGGAACGCGTAACGAGACGACGGTGCGGCGCGGCACCGTCCGGGCGGCGGCTACTGGACGGCGCGTCCGAGTGCGCGGTACAGGTCGGGATCGCTGCGCTTCAGCCGCAGCGCGGCACGGATGCCGAGCGCGCCGACGGCGACCAGGAAATACGGAAACATCGCGACGAAGGTCGAATCCGATCCGCTCAGCACGGACAGGTTGCGCACGACCAGCACGAGGCAGGCGCCGAGCGCGATCACGCTGACGAGCGGCGCGATCAGGCGGTGCACGACGCCGGCGTCCCGATGGTCGCGCGCGAAGAACGCGATCACCGAGGCCGCCACCAGGATCTGCACCGCGATGATGCCGATCGTGGCCAGCGCACTCATCCACGAGAACACGACCGCGAACGGGTCGAGGCGAAAGGCCGCCGAGCCTGCGATGGCCGCGAGCGCGATCAGCGTCTGCACCTTGCCGGCGACGTCCGGGCAGCGATGCACGGGGCACGTATGGCCGAGCTTGCGCCACAGCACGCGTTCGCGGCCCATCGCGTAGAAATAGCGCGTGATCGTATTGTGGAACGACAGGATGGCCGCGAAGAGGCTCGTGACGAGCAGGACGTTCATCGCGTCCGTCGCGATGCCGCCGAGCAGCCGGCCGCTGACGGCAAACCAGAGATTGGCCGGATCGCGCGCGGCCTGCGCGGCGATCCCGCTCTCGCCCCAGGCTTCGACGATCGCCCACGACGACAGCGCGTAGAACGCCATGATGAGGATCACCGCCAGATAGGTGGCGCGCGGAATCGTGCGCTTCGGGTCGCGCGCCTCCTCGGAGAAGATCGCCGTCGCCTCGAAACCCATGTACGAGCCGAGCACGAACACGAGCGCGGTGCCGAGCCCAGGCGCGAACACCATCGCGGGGCTGAACGGTTTCGCGCTGAAGCCGCCGGCGCTCGCGCCGTGCACGACGATCGCGAGATCGAGCAGCATGACGATCGCGATCTCGCCGATCATCAGCATGCCGAGCAGCCGGCCGCTGAACTCGATGCGCCGCGCGCCGCAGACGTGCACGGCGACGACGCACGCAAGCGCGAACGCCCACCACGGCACGTCGACGCCGTAATGCCGCTGGATGCTGTCGTTCAGGAAGAAGCCGAACATGCAGTAGATCGCGATCTGCACCGCGTTGTACGCGACGATCGCGACGAACGCGCCGCCCACGCCGGCCGGACGTCCGAGCCCGTTCGCGATGTACGCGTAGAAGGCGCCGGCATTGGAGATGTGGCGGCTCATCGCGGCATAACCGATGCTGAAGATCAGGTACATGATGCCGGCCAGCACGAATACGCCGGGCACGCCCGGGCCGTTGCCGAGCGAGAATGCCGCGGGCGTCGCGCCGACCATCGCGGTGAGCGGCGCGGCCGCGGCGACGACGAAGAAGACGATGTGGGAGAGTCCGACCGCGTTCCTGCTGAGCCCCGCGTCGGACCGGGATGACGATTCGTTCATGAGTAGTCCCGCTGACCGGATCGTCCATCAGGAATCGACACCGGCATGTCTGATCAATTTCCCGGTGCCGCGGGCCGATCCTGACGAACCGGCCCTGGAGGCTGACGTCCGCCGGCGCCACCGGTGTGCGCTTGGACGGCCGCCCGGTGCAACGCACCGCGAAGCAGGCCGACGACCCAATTTACGGTGCCGAAAAACCGGGCGTTGTCCGCTATCGGCAATCCGCGCGCGTCGAGTGGCAGGGGATTACCCGGATGCGGCGTCACGGCGGGTGCGCGCGGACTCAGCTCAGGCGCGGCGTATGCGACGGCAGCTCGTGGAAATGTTGCTGGTAGTACGCGGAGAAGCGCCCGAAGTGGCAGAAGCCGAATTGCGCCGCCGCGTCGCCGATGCGCATCGTCTCGGGCGTCGTCATCAGGAAGCGGCGCACCGCGTTCAGCCGGATCGAGCGGAGGTAGGCCGTCGGCGTCGTGCCGACGACGTTCTGGAAGCTGTATTGCAGGGTGCGGCGGCTGATGCGCAGGTGGTGGCAGAGATCGATGACGGTCGGCACGTCGTCGCTGTCGAGCGCGATCTCCTGGCTGCGGCGCACGATGTAGCTTTGCGTCGATGCCGACGGCAGCGCACCGGCATCCGACGAGTCGGTCTGCACGAGGTCGAGCAGGATACCGACGACGCTGTGCGCGAGCACGCGTTCGTCGAACGCATCGCGCGCCGTGAGCGAATCGCGGTCGAGCGCCTGGCAGAGCACCTGCTCGAGGCCGTCCAGCGCATCGCGGTAACGCGCGGGCGCGATGGGGAGTACCGGCTGTTGCAGGATGCGCGCCGGCAGGTGCGCGAGTTCGTCGACCTCGCGATCGGCGGTGAGGGTGCGATCGATCGTGAAGGCGAGCACTTCGGTGTCGCTCGGAAGGTGCGCGACGAACTCCTCGCCGCCGCGCAGGGTCAGCAGGCTCGGACGCTCGACGGTGCGGCCCTGGACCACCGGCGCAACCGCGCTGGCGATCGGCAATGCGAAGCAGAGCCGGCCGCGCGGCGCGAGTCCGTGCTGCATCACGCGCTGGTTGATGCGTTCGCGAAAGACGTGAAAGCGCTGGCCGGCGACCTGGCGCAACGTGGTCGTGGCCGTGCCCGGACTGATCTGGTCGTAGTGCTGCGACCAGTTCACGATTGCCTGGGAATGGAGGAACACATCAGAGAAGCACAGTGTTTCAGCGTGCAGGTTCATGGCGTGGCTAATGCATCCCGTCTCAAGTTCGACGCCGGCCGAGGCCGGCTCATGCTGCCAGGCGCGGGCAGCGGGCTCGCGCCATGCGCGCGGTTCGCCTGGATGGCTTCCGAAGGTGCCGTGCAACGCAGCCAGTCCCCCCGACGATCATATCCAGAAAAAAGCACGGCGGGAGGCGCTCGCGATCCTCGGGAGTCTATTTTTTTGTAAATCTCATTATAAGGAATTATATTTATTTTTGTGATGGGGTTTACATAGGGTGTCGTGCGATGCCTTGCACGAGGGAAAGAGGTTCGGGTGATCAAATATTTTCGGCGTTTCTTACGAAACTGACGGATTCGTATCATGGCGGCATCGCGCGCCCTGCGCCCCGCGGCTTCTCTCGTGTTAACTACCGATAAATTCCGAATGGCGGGATTTATATAATTATCCGGCAGCGCTTCGCTTGCTCGCGCGCGCGCAACGTGTTCCAGCGGCATCGATTGCGCCGCCCCTCGGCAACGCAAGCGACGGCCGACCCATTTCCACATACCGGGAGCGGTCCATGTCCGAGTCACCCCCTGCCTTCTTGTATCGTCGGATCGCGCTGCGCGTGATTCCGTTTCTGTTCCTCTGCTACGTCGTCAACTTCGTCGATCGCGTCAACATCGGATTCGCCAAGCTGCAGTTCCTGCAGGATCTCGGCTTGAGCGAAGCCGCATTCGGCTCCGCGGCGGCCATCTTCTTCATCAGTTACGCCGCATTCGAGGTGCCGAGCAATCTGCTGCTGGCGCGTATCGGCGCGAGCCGCACGCTCATGCGAATCATGGTGCTGTGGGGCCTCTGCACGGTCGCGCAGATGTTCGTGACCGGCAGCGCGTCGCTGTACGTGGTGCGTTTTCTGCTCGGCGCCGCCGAGGCCGGCTTCTTTCCGGGCCTGATCCTGTACCTGTCGTACTGGTTTCCGGATACGGTGCGCGCCCGTGTCAACAGCGTGCTGCTGCTCGCCGTTCCGGTCGCGGGGATGATCGGCGGGCCGCTGTCCGGCTGGATCATGGCGCACATGCAGGACGCGATGACGTTGCGCGGATGGCAGTGGCTGTTTCTGATCGAGGGGGTGCCGGCCATCGCGCTCGGGCTGGTTGCGCCGCTGATGCTGAGCGACCGGCCGGAACAGGCGGCATGGCTATCGCCGTCGGACCGCCAGGCGCTCCTGCGCGACCTTGACGCGGAGCGGGCCTCGGCCGTAATCGGCCATGGCCCGGTTGGCGTTCTCGACATTGTCCGCAGCGCGCGCGTGCTGGGGCTTGCGGCGATCTATTTCTGCGTCTACGTCGGGATGGGCACGGTGACGTTCTGGTCTCCGACGGTGCTGAAGGCGGCCGGGGTGACGGGCGTCGCCGGAATCGGTTGGTTGTCCGGACTGATTTCCGTGTTCACGATGATCGGCAACGTGGCGATCGCATGGAGCTCCGATCGCTACGGTGAGCGCCGGTGGCATACGGTGGCCTGCATGCTCGTCACCGCGTGCGCTCTGCTGTTCCTGCGCTTCGCCGTCGGCCATGTCTGGCTCACCGTGACCTTGCTTGCGATCGCGCAGCTGTGCGCGTTCACCGTGCCGATCGTGTTCTGGACGATTCCGGCTGCCCAGCTGACCGGCCGGGCGGCGGCAGCGGGCATCGCGGTCATCAGCATGCTGGGTTCGCTCGGCGGCGCGTTCGGTTCGTGGCTGGTCGGCGCCCTGTTTGCGCGGACCGGCGCGCCCTATGCCGGTCTCACGGTGGTCGCGGGGCTGCTGGTGGTCGGCTCGGTGCTGGTGACGAGGCTGGTGCCGCGCACACTGCCGCCGCGCCGCGCGGCGAGCGAACGGGCAGCGTGGCAGGGTGTCAAATAGAGCGACACAGAGCGACACGCTGTATCGGCCCACGCAGCAGTCGGATTGGCACGGCAGTCCAGTTCGTCCGGGACATGGACTCGCAGCGCCCATGTCATGCGCTGCGAGTCGGGCTGCGAGCGGCTTTCGGGCCGGCAAACGCTGCCGATCGACGCGCTACGCAGGAACGAAGGGCCTGACGACGGTCGACATCGACCGCGCCGAACTGGCCGCACTGTTGCGTGACGCTCGGAGCGCGCAGAACTTCTCGTGGAATGCCGCAGTAGCGCCGAGCCTCCGGAATAGATCGGCTGCCGTACTGGCGGCAATGAGCATACTGTCGATCCAATACCCGCGTTATGGCTACCGTCGCATTTAGATTTTTCTCGAAGGGAGGGGCGCCCAATGAGCGCTAATCGGGCTTGGCGGCACTTACGGCTTCGCGGTAGTCCTCTGCGCGTCAGGTAAGTCAAACTATTGAGGAGATTGGCATGGCGGGTCCGCTGTCGGGTATTCGGATTGTGGAGTTGGCTGGCATTGGTCCGGGCCCGTTTGCGGCCATGATGCTGGCGGACAATGGAGCAGAGGTGATCCGGGTGGAGCGCCCGGGCGGCGTCGCCCCGGTGGACGCCACCATGCGCTCGCGCCGCTCCGTGGTGCTGGACCTCAAGACTCCCGAGGGTAGTGCGGCCCTGCGCGCCCTTTGCAAGACCGCCGATGGCCTCATCGAGGGCTATCGGCCGGGGGTGATGGAGCGTCTGGGACTGGGACCCGAGACGCTGCTCGCGGACAATCCTCGCCTGGCCTATGGCCGCATGACGGGCTGGGGCCAAGATGGGCCATACGCCCAGGCCGCAGGCCACGATCTCAACTACATTGCCATCACGGGCGCCTTGCATAACATCGGTCGCCGTGGCGAGCCGCCGGCGGTGCCCCTAAATCTGGTGGGCGACTACGGCGGCGGCGGCATGTATCTGGCCTTCGGCCTGCTGGCGACGATCTGGAATGTGCAGAAGACCGGCAAGGGCCAGGTGATTGATTGCGCCATCGTCGATGGTGCGGCCAGCCTGATGACCGTGTTCTACAGCATGTTCGCGCAAGGGACCTGGAAGGACATGCGTGGCTCCAATCAGGGCGACGGCGGCTCGCACTTCTACGACGTCTATCAGACCGCCGATGGAGGCTACATCTCCATCGCCTCGGTCGAGCCGCAGTTCTACGCCACTATGCGTCAGCTGACGGGGCTGGACAGCGATACTGACTTCAACCGGCAGATGGACCCGGCCGCCTGGCCGGCGCTGAAGGACAAGGTCCGGGCGTTGTTCCGCACTAAGACGCGGGATCAATGGTGCGCGCTGCTGGAGGCCACCGATGCCTGCTTCGCGCCGGTGCTGTCCATGGCCGAGGCGCCGAAGCACCGCCACAACGTTGCGCGGGGAACCTTCATTGAGATCGATGGGCAGGTCCAGCCGGCGCCGGCGCCGCGTTACTCGCGGACCCCCAACGCGACACCCAGAGCCTACGGTCCTGTCGGCGCCGACACCCAGACCGTCCTCGCCGAACTCGGCCTCGCAACATCTACATCGCAAAGTTGAAGTCGGAGGGGCCTCGCAAACGCAATCCTGGAACGGCGCTTACCGTGGCGGCCTATCTGACGCAGCTCTCGTCGGTAAGCGCAGCGGCTTAGACAGTCTTGGAGAACACAGCATGCCGCCGCACGTCGCCGGCTGTCAGCCAATTGTTTCTGGTAGGTTTCGTGGCGAATGTGCCAGGCCACCAGCCATGAGGGCTTTGCGAGGCTTGTCTCCGGGCAGGCATCGCCCATTCGCACAAGCGCTGATGACATATTCAGAGTCCAGTGTCCTGCTGCATTGTTCGACCGCGGCAGGACGCCGGAACGTCTTATCTATCAAAAGTATACAAGCAAAGACGTACTTCCAGTGATCGCGGATTTCTGGCTCGGAATCGTTGAAATCGGTCGAGGATGGTCCACATACGACACTCCAGCCGTCACATAGACTCCCGAATAAACCTTGGCTGTATAGCCAAGCGATACCGTAGTGGTTTTATCAACTGTCAACGTGCGTCCTGCCAGTACGGCGTCTTGAATCGCATACTTGCTAAAGCGATTCTGGTTGACGATGAAGGAAATCATGTCCGCGGGCCGTGACGAGAAGAGGCCTTTCGCATATAAGCGAGCTTCGTAGTAGTCCGTGAATCTATTGACAGACGCGGGGGAATGCATGATCGAAAAGCCGGCGTAGATACCTCGGGCGGAATCACCGACTTGGTAAACCTGATAGTCCCCTAGCAGGGTGAACATATAGTTGTGAGCCCGTGTCCCGGGAGCGCTAAGGCTTTCGAAGTCGCTAGTGTTATAGGTGTAGCCCGCACGAAGCCAGATATCGCGCTGCCCCGGCCCGCCGTTTCGACGCAGGCCGAACTCTTCAAGATAGAGGAGCCCAGTGTCGGCGCCGCCCCATCCCAGACCAGCACCAGTATTCGTCTGAGTGACTTCCGTCACAAGGCCAGCAGGATCGAGGGACCTCTGTACGCCGACCTGGTTGTAGAAGCCGCCACCCAGATAGGTTTTCACATTGACGCCAGGCCGTGTCGCCAGCGTGCTGCTCATCCCTGTCTGCGTTGGAATGCTCGCGCTTACCCCGAACGTCCCGCCGGCAATGTTTCCGCCCACATTCGTACCTGTGTAGTTGAAGCTGTTCGACAGATACCCAATGTTTAGTTCGACCCGCCCGTCAAACAGCGGCTGGTACCACTCGAGCACACCAACGCGAAACCGCTGAGACGGTCCGATGGGTTCCCAATTGACCCTGATGAACGAAGTGGATGCGACCAACTGACCACCGTTGAGACCCACGCGCGACAGGTCATAGGTGAGATAGAAGAAATTCACGCTATACCAAGTCGCCTTCTGACCGTTATAGACCTGCGGCAATGGAGAACGCCCATGGTTGTGAAAATCGTAGGAAACCGAATTGTTGGTCCAGCCAAACCATCCGAATCCATTGTCTGCAAGTTTCGACCGAAAATTGAACGGATCTGGATCAATAGTGCCTGCCGGCTCGGGCATGCGAATATTCCAACCCTTCGGGCTATACGCAGCCAAGCGTGTCATTTTGTCCGAAACAGACTCTGCGGCAACCGCAGGCGCGGGAGGAGTCGCCGCGCTGGATGGCGTGTCGGGCACCAAATCTGAAGACTCTGCCACAGCCGCCGGGGCTGGATTGGGGGGCGACGCAACACTCGATTCGGAGTCGGGCGCCTGACCTGTCGCGGCGGTGGCCATACTGGAACACGGAAACAATGACGCTACCAGCACTGCAACCATGGGCGTCGGACGACGATATCGGAAGTAGGGCACGGAGTCTCCAAATTGAAGCGGCGGAACATTCTGGGGTTCCGCCGTAGAGCACCTACCTGAAGCGGGCCATCACAGCGTTACGACGGCGTGAGGATGTCGACGACATCCGGATGCCGCACAAGACGCCGACCACCGAAGTCCGCCAAATTGGGCACTCCAAGGTCTTAACATACGCAAAAAAATGCGTTTCCCGACGGCATCCCTGTCTTGACGCCGGTAAACCAACTTTCATTCCAAGCGGCAGGGCGTGATGCTGAAGTGAGTGATGCGCAGGCCGATCGGGTTGTCCTTTTCCTCGTCTGGTTTCAGGGTCTCGGGCGCAAGCAGAAAGCTGATTGTGAGCAGCATCTGTTTCGGTCGCGACGGCTTGCCGTTCACGCTTTCGATCAGCGTGAAGATCAGATAGGCGAGTTGCCCGTCGGGCGAGAACGATGTCGAGTTTTCGATGAACTCGCGCGTAAGACCTGGTGTCTGCACGACGCGCTGGGCGACCGGATCGGTTACCGTGACGTAGGTTTCGATCTCCCGTGTCGCCGCGCCCGACGTCCAGGCTCGTCTTCCGGAAAACCGTCGGCTGCTTGCCCGCAATGATCTGTACGACCGCGCGCGGCATCATGAGCGGCAGCATCCCGGGAGCCGGGTCGCGCGTGTGACGCAGCGCGAGGCATGGTGGAATCCCGTCGCGCCGTTGCCGCCGGTCGGTGGCGACCCCGCACTGCATGGCGTCGAGCCGGACGAGCAGGACATCTGGTTCGACATCGGCGAGCGTGTGGGGCACATGGCGGTGTTGGGCACGACGCGTGTGGGCAAGACCCGGCTGTGCGAAGTGCTCGTGGCCCAGGATATCCGTCGCGGCGACATCGTGATCGTGTTCGATCCGAAGGGCGACGTTGACCTGCTGCTGCGCATGTATGCCGAGGCAAAGCGTTGCGGGCGGGAAGGCGAGTTCACGTTCTTCCACCTCGGCTATCCCGACAGGTCGGCACGCTATAGCCCGATTGGCACCTACTCGCGGATCACGGAGGTGGCAACACGTATCGCCGGCAACCTGCCGAAGGAGGGCCAGTCGGCCGCGTTTCGCGACTTTGTTTGGCGTTTCGTGAACGTAATGGCGCGGGCGATGAGTGCGCTGGGCATCCGCCCGACCTACGAGATGATTTACCAGAACGCGGTGAACATCGACGGGCTGGCGCTGCGATATTTTCGTTTCTGGCTGGATCGCGATCACGCCGGCTGGGAGGCGGGGCTGGAACCGCTGGACAAGGAAGAGGCAAAGCAGGCAATGCGTCTGCAACGCAATCAGGAAGTGCTGCAGGTGGCGAACCTGATCCGGCAGAAGGGCTGGACTGATCCGATCGCCAACGGCTTGCTATCGGTGATCAGCAACGAGCGCTCGTATTTCGACAAGCTTGTTTCGTCGCTCTATCCGCTCCTGGAAAAGCTCACCACCGGGAGGACATCTGAGCTGTTGTCGCCCGACTATGACGACGCTCATGATCCGCGTCCAGTGTTCGACTGGAACCGGGTGATGGACCGCGGCGGCATCGTGTACGTTGGACTGGATGCCTTGTCCGACTTTGAGGTCGCCGGCGTCGTCGGCAACGCAATGTTCGCCGATCTGACGTCGACCGTGGGCCGCATCTACAAGTACGGGCACGGCTACGGGCAGAGCATGGCGGCGGGAAGGCGGCGCGTGTCGATCCACGCCGACGAATTTAACGAACTGGTCGGAGATGAGTTCGTACCGCTGGTCAACAAGGCGGGCGGCGCGGGTTTTCAGGTCACAGCTTACACACAGACGAGCGCCGACCTGGAGGCAAAGATCGGCTCACGCGCGAAGGCCGAGCAGATCTTCGGCAACTTCAACACGCTCGTGATGCTGCGGGTGAAGTACGTGACGACGGCGAAGATCCTGACCGACCAGCTCCCGATGGTCGACGTGAAGACGTTCACGCTTGCGTCGTCGGCAACCGACGCCGTGCGGCGCGGCGAGGGCGTGCATTTTACCGCGCAGACGCACGACCAGATTTCAGTGCGGCAGGTGCCGACGCTGCAGGCGGCCGATCTGACGCAGTTGCCGAAAGGCCAGGCGTTCGCGCTCATCGAGGGCGGCCAGCTTGTGAAGATCCGGTTGCCGCTGCTCGAGGCGCATGACCCCATCATGCTCCCTGGACTGGACGATGTGGTGGCGGACATGCGGTCGCGCTATGTGTCCTATGTCCAGGCGGTGTCGCCGTTCGATGACGCAGGCGGTGTGGCGCCCGATACCATCGGCGGCGCGGTGGGTAGTTTTATGCCGGTTCGGGCGCACGTCGGTGCTTCGCAATCAACCGAACCGTGGGCTGTGGAAGGCAAGGGCGCGGGATTCTGACGCGACGGGAGCGAGCGTGGCTGCGAAGACGCGTGACGGAAATGCCGATAGCGTGAAGTCGTTTTTCTGGATCGTCGATCTGGCGATCCACGTTGCTCTCTGGCTGCTGCTGGCCAGCATTCTCGCAGTGATAGCGGATCTCGTGGCCGCGCATCTCCTTTGGCGCGACGATCCGGTGGGCGCGGTCCAGGCGCTCCTGCGCTATTACCTGAACGAGACGACCGATCCTGACATGGCTGCGCGGGCGGCCGACGGCGCTTACTGGAGCTGGTTTGGCTGGACCGGTATCGATGCGTCGGCGCGGGCATGGGAGGCAGGCGTACTGCCTTCGCATGGTCTGGGCTCGTACCTGCGACCGGCGTTTTCCGGGGCGACACGCGAGGCGCTCATGGTTGCGATGGTCGGATTGAAGCTCTTCGGCGTTCGCATCGCCATGCTCGCGATGACGATTCCGCAGTTCGCGCTCGCGATCGCCGTCGCTCTGGTTGACGGGCTGATAGCGCGAGACGCGAGACGAGCGCAGGGCGGACATGAATCCGCTACCCGTTACCACCATGCAAAGCATCTGCTGATGTTCGGCGTCATCCCGTTGACTTCAATCATCTGGCTGGTCGCGCCGGTACAGTTGCCGATCTGGTTGCTTTTCTGGCCAGTGTCGATAATGATCGTGATCGCCGTATGGAACATGGCGAAGTACTTCAAGAAGTACACGTAGGTTTCAATTTGTCGCCCTATACTTCGCCCATGAAAAAGCTGAAGAGACAGGTCGTGCAGCGACGTGTGGTGGTTCGACGCTCGCCTGTGCATGGGCGCGGCGTGTTCGCGTTACGGGCGCTCGAAGCCGGCGAGCGGATTTTCGAATACAAGGGTGAGACGATCGAGTGGTCGGCGGCCGTCAGGCAGCACGGAAGCTCTGGCGCAGCCGGCCACACGTATTTCTTCGGCTTGTCGGACGGACGGGTAATCGACGGCGGGCGCCGGGGAAACAGCGCGCGATGGCTGAATCACTCATGCGATTCCAATTGCGAGGCACTGGAGATCGGAGACCGTGTATTCATTCACGCGTCGGCCGCGATTGCACCCGGCGAGGAGCTTTTTCTCGATTACCAGTTGGCCGTAGACGATCCGACGGACGAAGAAACCAGACTGAGCTACGTCTGTCGGTGCGGCGCGTTGAGTTGCCGCGGCACGATGCTGGCTGTGGGCGTGTCGTGATGTTGCCGGCGGGTAGTTAGCGGCCCGACGGTAGCGTCGGCGCCGACCGCTCTCGGGCCGAGGTGCGGTTCGCGAGCCAGGCTTCCAGTTCCGATTCGCGCCAGCCTGTTGCACGTTCTCCGATGCGAATGGGGCGCGGGAACTCTCCGCGGCTGATCATTGCATAGATGGTTGCGCGGCACAGGCCGATCTTTTTCACAACATCCTTCATGCGCATTACCTGATCCATTTTGCACAACTCCGGGATGCCCTGGTCATGTTCGATTATCCATAGTGCCCGTCTCACCGCAATGGACACGATGAATCGACATCGTGATGGAACAAGTGGAATGATGAGCTTGCCAGTCGTACCAACTGTACTGTGTGACAGTTCAGATTTACACTTTGTTACCGCTTTGTTGGGCGAGCCACGGGCTCGGATCTATGGCCAACAGAGACGTCTCGAATAGATCCGGCTGATGCGGCTGACCGACAGGAAGAGCTGCGGCACCTTCCAGTGCGCTGACTCGCACGCCGAGTAGGCGCAGGGGGCGCTTCAGGGGGATGCGTTTCAGACATTCCGTGGCCGCACGACGGATTGTGGTTGCGTCGGCTGTTGCTACCGAGATACTCAGATCGCGTGTGACCGTTTCGAACGTGTCGAAGCGCAACTTGATCCCGACGGTGCGTCCGGTATATCCCTTGCGTTGCAAGTCCTCTGCAACCCGGACGCAGAGTCGTGTGAACGTCTCTGAGAGCAAGGGGCGATCGCGGTGCGGGTGCAGGTCCCGCTCGAAAGTGGTTTCGCGGCTTATCGACTTCGGTTCCGACGACACGACGACCGGTCGCTCGTCGATGCCCTGTGCCACTTCCGTCAGCCACGTGGCGTAGCGCAGCCCGAAGTGAGTCTGTAGAAATTCCGGCGCCGCGTTTGCGAGGTCACCGACGGTATGGATGCCGAGCGACGCGAGCTTCTCGCTGGCCTTCGGCCCGATGCCGTTCACCTTTCGAGCGGGTAGCGGTCAGATACGCGACGAAACGTCGGCTGGCGTCAGGATTGTCAGTCCGTCAGGTTTGTCGAGCTCCGAGCCGATCTTCGCGAGCAGCTTGTTCGGTGCGATACAGATCGAGCACGTAAGCCCGGTCGCATCGCGCACCGCCTGTTTGATCGCCGCGCCAATCTCTGGAGAGTCGCCATGCACGTCGGTCAGGTCGATGTAAATCTCGTCGATCCCGCGGTCCTGGATCTGCGTCGTGAATGTCGCCACGGCCGTCTTGAAGAGCCGTGAGTAGTGCCGGTACGAGTCGAAGTCGGTTGGCAGTAGGATTGCATCGGGTGCGAGTTGCGCCGCCTTCATCATCCCCATTGCAGAGAATACGCCGAGCGCGCGTGCCTCGTAAGTGGACGTAGTCACGACTCCGCGGCCCGCGTATTCGCGAAGCCGCCGGAAGCGTCGGGTGCCGTCAGGCAATATTTTGGGTATCGCGTTGCGGCCGCCGCCAATCACGACTGGCTGACCACGCAACTCCGGGTAACGCAGCAGCTCGACGGATGCATAGAATGCATCCATGTCGAGATGGGCGATACGTCGCGATTCGATCATTGCGATGCGGGATAGAACAGGTGAGCCTTGGCGCTGATAAGGGATGTGTTATCTATTTCAATCCATGGATGAGTCTGGTCACCTTTCCAGTCAAACGAGAACGGATCATGAAGTAGATAGTCCTCAATGCATCGAAGTCGCTCGACGTCATAGGAATCGATCTCGAAGAGTCGCTCGCTAGCGAGCCTTTTCTTGAAAAGGAGGGGAAAGAGCATCGAAGTGAAAGCAAGGTGTGCACGTGCTGACCAAACGAACCGATCCGCATCCCGCTGTTTCCCGTGAGCCGACATTCCACGGACGGCACAAAATTCTCTGGCCCACGCGTCGAGAAGGCGTGTCGCGTGAGGGCGACGCTTTTTCCATTCATTTTCGAGTGGACCATGCTGCTCCGAAGCTGGCAGCATATCGCCGATCGCGCTTTCGATCGCCTTGGTGAAACTATCCGCCTTCTGGTCGATACCCAGCAGCCATTCGAATGCCGACTTCATCATGACCAATTCCACATGCTCCGGAATGTCCGGGGAGTCGGTGTTCGCGCAGCAGAATTCGACCAGCGCCTCGTACAGGCCGGGTGACTTCGTCGGATCAATGCGCAATGTGGCCTCGAGCAGTTGCTTGTCGATGCTGACTATTGCCCGCGATTCGACGTGATTTGGACGATGAAATGCGAACTCGTCGGACGACCAGTGATGGGTTGTGCCCCCATCGCGACGGCGAGTAGTAAATGCAAATGATCCCGTCTGACCAGGTCGTAAAGCCTGGACGACGAGCGTGTACGCATCGTAGTTGCAATAGTGGAAGGAGCCCGAAAAGAGCTTGCGCTGGCTCAGCGCGGAAAAGGCAACTGCGTTTCTCGCGCGAAAAAGTGCGTCAAGATTGCCGGTCACTTCCGAGCCTGCCACCCAGTCTTCCAGTTCGAGAACTGTGGCTCGCGCGATCGGCATGTGAGGGTGATCGGCATAGGCGGCGAGGACACCATCCATGTCGGTCTGGCTAATTTCAGGACGGCTTCCGGGACGTTGTCCGCGTCGGTACGGCGACAGTCGCACGGTGCCTGCGTCGATGACTTCCTCGACGCTCACCCAGGGGAAAAATGCGATTGCATTTGGCATGATGAGAGGTGGGGATGGGGAAGGTGGCTTTCGGGGCGTGGCGGTCTCTGACTAACGTCACATAGCGCCAATCTGTGGTGCTCTAATAGCTGCATTGGGTTCATTCGGCCAGTTGGCATCAAGGCAGAAGACGTCTCGAAACGTTATTCCTTCGTGTTCGACAAGCCGGCCATTCTCCACGGAGGCATATGGGAAGCGCAAGGCGCTGGGTGGAACGGGTAATGCGGCCCACGGATTGACGTAGAGTAAATTCGATCCACGCGCGACGAAATGCCAGGGATCGAACCGACGGAAGAGCCAAGTGCCGCTTAACCTCGTATGCTGAGGTCCTTGTGGCCCGTGCCATACGCCGTCGGGCAAGCGGACGACTTGTCTCTCACCGTGCGACCCGTCACGTGGAATCCAGAACTGCAACTGGCCGAAGAGGGCGTCTCGCTCCTGCGTTACATCCGCGAATTCCTCTTCGACGTTGATTGCTACGACGAGCGGCAGATCCAGATTTCCATAGCGCGAAGCTTTGGATTTTGCCGCAGACTTAACCGCCTGGACGATGTTCACCGATCGGATGCCGAGGCCGCGTATCCCTATCGTCCGACCTCCCGACGCACGTCCCGGACGACGCGGGATCGCTCTGACGATGATCGTCCAGCCGTCGTGTTCGTACCGCAGTTCCTCGCGGGGACGCCCTTCCCTGATCTGTGCTTCAACAGCATTGGCATCCAGCGATGCAAGCCATCGTCTAATGCGATGGCGCAGATTCTTGCGAGGCACGTTGGTTCGTGGGCTCCCTTCAACGTCCAGGTCGAGGACGAAATCCGGACACGGCATGTCATCAATCGCACGCAGTACTTCGGCTTTTCGCCGTTCCGCTGCCAGTTCGGCATCGCTGAACTGACGCGCGAGGGTAGCTTCAATGTAGAATGCCTCCGCAGTGCCGGTACGCACCCGGAAGTCCGGTCGCCTGCCATTGCCATTCGGCACCTCCGGGTGTACGTCAACCGTCCAGCCCATTCTCAGGAAACACGCGTAAAGGAACAGTTCGAACGCGGCCGAGGCAAACTGGATGTCTGACTGCCGGAGGCGTTGGATGATTTCAGCCCGATGCTCGTTCGGATACTCCTGCAGGCAGCACTCAAGGAAGTCGCGAACCCTTGCAGCTTCCGCGCGACTCGATACGTTGAGATAGTCGAAATCACCTTCGTCCTCGCGCTTACCATCGAGCCGCGTCCGATCAATGTCGTTACCAAAAATCATTGCGTTTCCGCTCCAGAACGATTCGGGGTTACTCGAAAAAACATGCTATTGAGATCTGGAAGGCTGGCATACAGTGGCGTCGGCGTGGTTACGCTGCCGACTCTGTTCCGCGGTCTTTGACTGTCACCGATTTGTTCGGCACGTAGACCCGTCGCGATCCAGTTTCACCGACCACCAGCGAGTATTTCGATCAACGTCGTAGCATTACGCTGTCCCTGATCCTCGAAGCAGTTGTTGAAAATCACGTGCGTTCTGTCGACATGCGATGCGATGTTGCGGATAGAGCCGGCGAGTGTGGTGAGCTCGTCGTTGCCGTAATCGTAGTCGAAGCGAACGGATGCAGACGTTGCTCCCGTTGCATTCCACGTAGTTGCGTTTCTACCGTGGAGTCTCACCAACGTCAGTGCTGGGTTAGTCACCACCCAGACAGTTTGTGCGCGGTTCTTGACGTCGGCCGGTGCGTCCATGACAACGTGAACGAGGCCATGGATCTTGAGCATGGCGAGTGTTGAGTTGAGATGCCGATCGTCCAGCCACGAGCTGTTGCGGAACTCGACCGCAACGAGATCGCCATGCATACGGCGGGCGCATTCCTCGACATGGGCGACGCCTTCAGGTGCGCTTGTCAGCCACGGCGCGAACTGGAACAGCACCGCGCCCAGCCGGCCGGTTCTGCGAAGTGGGTCGAGCGCCTCGCGATACCGTCGCCAGAGTTCGTCGAGTACATCGGCGGGTAAATCACGGTAGTACAGGTTCTTCTTGTCGCTGTCCGGAATTGCTGCGGCTATGTCGGCCGACAGCGCCTCGCGTGGCGTCTGGTGACCCGTCAGCAGACGGAACGCCTTGAAGTTGAATGTGAAGCCCTCGGGCGTACGTTCGGCCCATAACCGGGAGTTCGAGGCGGACGGCATGCCGTAGAAGCTGGAGTCCACCTCGACCAGCGGAAAGCATGACGCGTAGTAGCGCAGACGCGCCTCCGCGCTGCTGCAGCCCCGCGGATAGAACCGCTTGCAGGCGATGAGGGTTTTGTCCGTCCAGCCAGCCGTGCCACACAGGATGTTCATCGCCGCCTCCTGATCCGATGCAGTCGCAGTTCCGTTGTTTCACACCACAAAAGGCCCTCCGTCCGGACCTAGCATCGGCGGAATGGTTGGTGCCCTGTTGGCGGGTTTCTGGCCGGGTGTGCTCGTCATGCTACCGGACGGCATCGGCGCCATTTCAGCCAGGCGGCGCGTGCGGGCATCGGTCTGCGCAGACGGTGGACGATGGACGAGGTGCGTAACGCTACGACCATGGAGAAGCTTCTGCTGTGCTTCAGGCGGATTCCAGACCTCCACGTAGCGGCTCGTGCGCACTTCCGCCGTTCCGGCCAGTACAGGAAACGCAACAGGCGGCAGAAGCAGCAAGGCAAGATGGTGCAAGGCATTCTCCTTCGGACAGCGACCATCTTGGCGCGTCGGGCAACGCTGTCCGGTGCCGACACAGGATCCATCGCAGCCACGGTAGAAGTGGCGATCGATGATAGCGCGATCCACCAGCGAGGCGTTCGTTGGCGCGGGCATCGGCGCGTCGGCCGTTCGGCCGTTTTCTCGGACGAAGAAGGCTGATTCGCCGGCCTTGCTATGTTGGATTGCTTCGTCGATTACCGCATCGCCTGGCGCGTCGCGCAGGCTGGCGATCGGGCATCGGCTGCGTCCTGCATACGCATATGTCCATGTCGCACTACCAAGAGAATAAAAGTGCCAGCTTGCAGCGATGAATGTCCGTGTACGATACTGTACATTCATACAGGTATTTTCGCAAACCGGTGATCTCTGTTGGCATCTTTCCTGAAGAACTCCACCCGTGGCTCTGGCGTGCGTCGTCGCGGCTCGTCCACGTACGTGGGCGGCCCGTTGGGGCCTTGACGGACCTGCTGCTTCAGCAGTCAGGCGCAGGCCGGCTGCGCTGCTCGCGCCCGTTGTGGCTGCGTCGGGCATCTGAAGCCGAGGGCATCCTGGGGGCTACCGTTCAATCGGGCTGACGCTCCGACGCCATCCACTCGAACTGCTTCGTGGGCGGCTGGCGAAACAGGGACTGATGCCCGCTTGCGTGCTTCGCGGGTACCGCAATGGGCAACTTGCACGGGGATGCGGGATTGTGACGGTACGACAGGAGCCTGCAACAGCGAACGGTGTGATCTTCATCAGATGGAGGATGAAACCGGCAACGCGAACGCGATCATCCTGCCGGAGGTACCCAGGGCGTAGAGGCGCGAGGTACTCGGTGCATCGCTGCTCGGGCGTGTACGATCTGGCAACGCGAGGGTGAAGTTCGTCGTCCGGTGGCGCAACCTCTATTTGATCTCTCCGGCCTGTCGATCGGCAGTTGCAACTTCTGCTGACGTTTGCGGTTGGCCCCACGCGGACGCAAGTGCAGCAGCCTGCCAGTAGACCTGTAACGCATTTTCCCGGCTTGGCAATCGAAAGCAATGTGCGCCGCGGTTACCCGGTGGAGGCGCCGGAATATTGGCCGACAGGGCGCCGAGACCCGTATAATGCATCGCAAACCGCAGTACATCACCCTGAGGGGTAGCTCTCATGTCTCATGCGCGATCGAAGACCAAAACTGCAACCCTATCTATAAGAATTGCCCCCGAAATCAAGGCGGCAGCAGAGGCCGCTGCCAAATACGAGAGACGCAGCATCACCAGCCTGATTGAGGTCTTGGTGATTAGGCACTGCGACGCATTGGGACTGACGCAACGATCGAAAGAGAAGGACGGGAAGTCATGAAGAAAAGCATCAAATCGGCGCGGCCCGAGGGTTCCTCGCAAAAGAGCGCTGGAGAAATCCGGTTCTATCGCTCAAATGAGAAGCCGTACGGGGCTTTCAGTAACCTATATCCAAGGCCGATTGAGTTCGATGGTCGTATCTACCCGACAACGGAACACGCTTATCAGGCCGGCAAGGCAAGCAAGCCGGCCGTCCGGGAGTGGATTCTAAGCGCACCGACGCCAGCTCTAGCAGCAATGGCTGCGCATGGCCTCTATACATGGGATGTTGTTCCAAACTGGGCTCAAATCAAATTCGATCGAATGCGCGCAGTGTTGCGAGCGAAGTTCAGTCAACATGACGACTTGCGCGATCTACTTCTCTCCACCGGAACGATGCGACTGGTTGAAGCGGGAACCGTGAACAATGCGGTGAACCGGCTTTGGGGTGAAGTGGACGGAAAGGGCGAAAACATGCTCGGCGTGATGCTGATGGAATTGCGGGAAGAGCTCTCCATGCAGTACGCGCAGCGGACGCCGACCGCAAGTCAACGGATCATGGACGGGGAGGAAAGGAAGCCGCAATCAAAAGCCGGTCAGGCACGTCGAGGCGGTGTGAAGGCAGCGTCCTCCAAATCCACCGCCCCCAAAAAGCGAATTGCTTCGAAAACCGTCGACAGTTCGGTTTAAACAACTTCGTCGGATGTGTACATGGGTAATAGTCAATACGATGGTGAGCTTGATCAACTTGCTGAAACGTTTTCGCGTGCGTTAAGTGCCGACATAGATGACCTGAAGGCTGCAGTTGCCAGCGTCGCGGACTCCAGCGTTATTGCCGTTGGTTCAGGCGGCTCATACACGGTTGCATCACTTCTGTGCAATCTGCATGAAGCCTACACCGGTCGGGTTTCCCGCCCTTCTACACCGCTGGAAATAGTATGCAACCCGACGTTAGCTTCCTCCAGTCCGGTGTTTCTCATCTCCGCCGAGGGAAAGAATCCGGACATAGTTGAAGCTCTTGAGCGAGCCCGTCGTCACACATCTAGGACTGTGCACGTTCTCACCAACAGGTCAGACAGCGTCCTAATGAAGCATGTTCGCGAGCTACCGGAGGTTCGGACATATGTGTTCGAGCTGACCAAGAAGGATGGCTATCTGGCGACAAACAGTTTATTGCTGGATGCAACCATCGTCGCGCGCGCCTACGGGGAACTTGATGAAAATGCGCAGAAGCTTCCCCGATCATTTGACGACCTTCGTGTAAGTGATCAACCGATTGCGCAATGGGTACAGTGGGCCTCCGGGTTTGTCGACGAAATAGTACGTCGCAAAGGACTGATTGTCGTCTTCTCACCACTGTTGCGACCAGTTGCTGCAGATCTTGAGTCTAAACTAGCGGAATCGGCGCTACTTTACTGCCAGGTTGCGGACATACGATCATTTGCACATGGGCGCCACCTATGGCTCTCCGAACGTCCAGAAGACTGCGCAATTCTCGCCGTGATTGAGCCGGGGCTCGAGTCGCTCTGGCAACAAATGGCGGAGTTGATGCCGCCGGAAGTTCCTGTGCTTTCGATGAAACTTGCGGGTGCAAGGCCACGGGACCTCCTTGCCGGGCTTGTCGCACAGATGCACATCGTCTCACTCATAGCTCAGAGGATTAATAGGGACCCGGCAAGGCCCGACGTGCAGACATTTGGACGTCAACTTTATTATCTTGACCTGCCTAAGTTCATTTCAGCTCCCGAAGATACTGTCCCACGCGGAGAGCAATCGAAATACGAAGTGCTCGGGGCACGATGGCCCTCGACGGGCCACAGCGGTGCGCTTGGGCGTTCGCTCGAATCCTTCGAGAGGGCACTGTCGCAGCAGACATTCCGAGCGATTGTTTTTGACTACGACGGTACGATATCCAGTTCGCAAAGCCGAGATGCTCCCCCGTCGCCTAAAGTAGTGTCGCAAATCGAACGTCTTCTCGCGGCTGGGGTCAGCGTGGGGATCGCATCTGGTCGAGGTGATTCCATCCAAGGACACCTTCGGAATGCGTTGCCGTCTCATCTGTGGAAGAACATCTATCTCGGGCTCTATAACGGGGGATGGATAGGCACACTCGGCGAAGAGCTCGAAAAATCAGAGAAAACCAATGAATTTCTCATTCATGTGCGACGTATCGTCGGGCAACTGCAGGCCCTCGGTGTCCCAATCAAGCACATACGCGAAACGTATCCCTACCAAGTCAGCATCCGACTGGAAGATGGAGTGAACGCGGAAAACATGTGGTTCGTTGTGGCTGATGCGCTAAAGCACGCTGGGTTGGATTCATCGACCGTAGTTCGAAGCAAACATTCGGTGGACGTGCTGGCCTCCGGCGTGGACAAGTCGCACTTGGTTGCACATATGGCGCAGGCATGCAAAGTTGATCCATATGAGATCGTGACTATGGGCGACCAAGGAGCGTGGCCGGGGAATGATTCGTCGCTGCTGGAACATCGCTTTTCGCTCAGCGTCGATCAGCCCACGCGACGCATAGACAGGGGATGGAAGCTAGCGCCGCATCACAAGCGAGATGTCGACGCGACCCTTTGGTACCTTGAGCGAACTGTAATCGCCGAGGATGCGGAAGCATTTCGCTTTACCTTCGAATAATGACAATGCCTCGGGGAAGGTATGAAAGACGAAAACGCACAGCATCTGCTCGCCAAGGTAATGAACTGGCAAGACCAGGAAGCAGTTCTGGAATATGTACCAGTATTGCGTCTGCTCGCGGACTACAAATATGATGGATATCAGCGCTTTGGGCCCGGAAAGCGTTTTATTGAAAGTCTCGCGCTTTGGTTGAATCAGTTCGACTCATCGGACAGGCAGTCTGCGTTGGACCTTGTTCTGAAGCGGCTTGTATATATCTCCGACCCGGAGATTTCTCATCTTGTGCAGCATGCATATCCCGATGTGATCGTGCAGGAGCGCATCCGGTTAGTCGCCGAAGAGCGGAGCCTGCCAACATACAGGGTAGGTGAGATCTGTCGCGATCCCCGGTTTGAAGAGTTGCAGAACAAATCGCTATACCTCGGGCTGAGCGACGGTGCTCGCACTAACGAGTTGCGGCGCTTTAGCGGGGGCGAGATCAGCAACGAACAGATTTGGCAAGCATACGAACTCGGGGACGCAAAGGCAGAAGACATGTTGGATGCTCTGCGCAAGACCCTGTCGAAAGGCGAGCCCGAACCACCAAAGACAAATGAGGAAATTTGGCGTGCGTTCGAGGCGGGAGGCGTTGCGCAAGCGAATGGTCTGATCGATCTGCTGCGACCGTCCAATTCGGAGCATCAACGGTCGAGAGATGCCAAATTCACGATTGTTTGGCTGATGGATGATTTTTCCGGGAGCGGAAATACGTACATTCGGTTTGACGGAGCGTCGGGCCGATTTAAGGGCAAAATAAAAAAAATCTACGAACGCTTGCATCAAGGTGATCTAGTTGATACCTCCCACTATGAGGTGTTCCTGTTGCTATATGTTGCAACAAGGCAGGCTATTGACCACATCGAGTACTGGTCAGAACGGTTTGCTCTAGAAAATGGTTATAAACCGCTGCAGGTGCGCGTACTTTGCACTATCGAGCAAGACGTGAGTTTGGCAAAAGACAATTCGACTGAGTTTCGGCGGATTCTGTCAGAACAGCGCTACTACGATCCTGCTGCGTTTGACGAGCACATCGAAGTAGGAGGAACCAATACGGCTCAAATGGGTTTTGCAGGTTGCGCATTGCCTATCGTATTATCTCACAATACACCGAACAATTCAGTTTATCTGCTGTGGGGCACGGAGTCGGGTCGTTTCCCGGGTCTGTTCCCGCGGATCAGCCGCCACAAGGAGTTTTAAGTGGCTTACCGAGCAAATCCATTTCTTGAGCGCATGTCGGAGAGGACTTCCGATCAGGAATTCGTCAGACTCTTTTCGCCCAGAATACTCGAGCGGTTGCACGAGGACGCGTTCGAGGGGGCGGTGCATCTCTTTACCAGCCCCCCTGGCGGTGGGAAGACCACACTGCTGCGTGCCTTTACGCCTATGGCGTTGCGCGCCTTTTGGAATGCACGGGCCGTTCAGGAGACAAGTGAGTCCTATCAGCGCTTGATGGCTAGACAGGTACTTCACGAGACGGATGGCCCTCAACTTCTCGGAGTTCTTCTGTCATGTGCATCCGGATACGCAGACTTACCTGCCGGTGCTTCGATGGCACAGGCGGGCCTGTTTAGAGCGTTGCTTGATTGCCGAGTAGTCCTTCGTACATTGCGCAGCCTGGCATCGCTTCTTGGCTACACCTCAACTGATCAATTGGCGGAACTACGGCTGGAGTACGACGAGGCAGGGCGCGATTTGACCTGGATCCCAACGGATCCATCGGCGCTTGAGGTTGTCAAATGGGCGGAAGAACGGGAAAGGTATGTATATGAGAAGCTAGATTCACTTGGAGACATGGCGTCCGATTTTCCTGCCCATGTCCGCTTCGAAAGTGTACTGTGGTTGCAGTGCGTCCGTTTCGTACACGAAGGAAGACCGGTCGCACCAAAACGTCTGTTGATGATTGATGATCTTCAGAGCCTACGGAGAAGGCAGCGAAAGTTGTTGCTTGAAGAGTTCGTCGAACTGCGTACAGCGGTCCCGATCTGGCTAGCAGAAAGAAGCATTGCACTAGGGGACGAACTGCTATCTCAGGGAGCCCGCGAAGGTCGCGATGTCAGACATTATCCGCTGGAGGAGATGTGGGCTGGCAATAGAGGAGGGCATCAGTTTGCGACTTTTGCGCAAAGCATTCTCGATCGAAGACTCGACGTGCAGCGGGTCATCCCTGCAGGTGCCTTTTCACAATATCTTGAAGATCAACTGGCTGCAGATGAAATAAAGGGCGCATTTGCCGTCGCACGGGAGAACTTTAGCAAAAGCGTTAACCCGATCAAGAACGACATTCGATATGCAGAATGGCTTTCGCACGCCGAGCTAAGTCAGAAAGGCGAAACGTACGACGCGCTTTTGGATCTCTATGTGACCAGAATCATGATCGCGAGAGTGGAGGCGCGCCGGCAGTTGACGCTCGATCTCGCTCCATTGCCGGCTGTAGAAGTTGAGGACAGTGACAGCAAGGTGCTTGGCGCAGCGGAGGTCTTCTGCCACGAAGAACTTGATGTGCCGCTTTACTACGGGATTGATCGTCTTTGTTCGCTAGCTACTGGCAACGTGGAGGAATTACTTGGAATTGCTGCAAACTTGTACGAGGGCATGAGAGCGAAACAGGTGCTCCGCAAGCAACTTGATCCGAGATTGTCGCCTGCAGAGCAGGAGCGGCGTATTAAGGAAGTGGCGAAACGTAAGCACGATTTCATTCCGAAAAACCATACCGAAGGTACACGAGCGCAAAATTTGCTCGACGCGATTGGGCAATACTGCTATGAGAAAACGTTCCAACTAAACGCCCCTTACGCGCCCGGCGTTACCGGCGTGCGACTTAGCCAGTGGGAGCTGAATAAGATACGGCCAGGGGCGGGAAATGTTTCCGATCTCTATGCATTGCTCGGACGCGTCCTGTCCGAGTGCGTAGCAGAAAACCTATTGACAACTCGCGACAGCGCGGCAAGCACGAACCGTGAAGGCGGAACGGTCTTCTATCTGAATCGCACTTTATGTGCTTACTATGAACTCCCGCTGCAATACGGCGGCTGGCAAGACGTTACCGTGGATGTCCTGGTAGGGTGGTTAGACCGCGGACCGACTGCGGCGAAACGTCGATCGTTGGAGGTGCTGCGATGACACTTTGGAACCGCTACGTATTTCGACGAGGAACTGAAGCACAGGATATGTGGGACAGCATGTTCGCCGTCCGACGTGCTGATACAAAGCCGGTGTCGTTGCTTTATATTGGTGGTCGCGGGTTTGACTCTAGAGCGCGGATGGTCATGGAGCAGTTCGTGGGTAGCTTAGTACGGTCGCGCGCTGAGGTTAAACGAGCGGAACTTGTTCTCGTTGGATTCAGCAGCTATCAATTGAGTGAAGAACTGCAAGCCCAAACTGAGGAGAACGCCTCTGCGCTGCAAGAGGTGTTCTCGACGATTGGGACGACTGAGACGACGCGGACAGTGACGATCGGGGAAGGCATCGACGGTGAAGATGACATTAGCGCAAGCAGTGCATTGCGTCGAGGTACCGAACAGATTGTGCAGATGGTCGACGGCCAGACCGACATAGTACTGGATGTTAGCTCTCTCCCTCGAATCGTCTACCTTTCTATAATGTTGGGCCTGTTGCAGCGATTGATCGCGGGTTCTGACTCGCCTGCATCTCTAGCTGCCTCAGGCGTCACATTTCAAGTGCTGGTGGGAGAGGACGCGGCGCTCGATGGCCAGATTCGTTCTGAAGATCCCGCCAATGAACTCGTCCTGATACCGGGTTACGCAAGTGCGCTGCAAACCGAGAGCACGCAAGACTGGCCGCTGGTGTGGTTTCCCATTCTTGGGGAGAATCGTACAGCGCAGATGCAGAAGGTGATGTCTGCGGCGATACCGAATTCGGCAGAGATATGCCCAGTGCTTCCCCATCCGTCGAGAGAGCCGCGGCGTGGTGATCGGTTACTAATCGAATATAAGGAACCGTTGTTTGACGCTCGAGAGACGCCACTGACGAATGTTCTCTATGCACATGAGGCGAATCCCTTCGAAGCGTACCGTCAATTGCTAGGCGCGATGAAGCGATACCAGCAAAGCTTCAGCGTTCTGGGTGGCTGTAGGCTGGTTGTTACGCCTCTCGCCAGCAAGCTCATCACCGTCGGGGCGGCGCTTGCATGTTTTGAGATGAAATTGAATAGCGCCAAAGAGAGATATGGAGTCGCGATTCCATATGCAGAACCAAAACGGTACGTAGTTTCTGCGGCGACCGTACGCGCTTCGAGGCCCGACGTCTCGTCTATCGTCCTAACGGGCGATGCGTACGTTTGATCCGGCGATTCCGCAACGCGTATCGTATGGCCGCGCTGTGCCCGACGGTGTGGTTGCGTAGGTCCGCGTACAACCAGTCCGCGCTTTGCTTTCTGGAGATCTATGCGCGGAGGCCGATGCTTCAGAGCGCTATTTCATCACGTTCGCGCCGGTTTGCCGCCTGTCGAAGTGATCAGCGTACCACTGCATCATGGCATGATGCTGTCGGAGATCAGTCTTCGTTTATCCGCTCCATCCATTTTTCCGTGAAAATTGGTACCGCTGGCTTCGTCGGGAAAATATATCGAGATTCAATTTCGGGTATGATTTTTTTGACCCTGACCCAAGAAATAGTCCGGTGCAAAAGTAGAGAAATTCGGCATGATGTGTCCAAGCGGACACGAAGGCCATGCCATGAAGACGAGCAAATTTACGGAAGAGCAGATCGCATTTGCCCTG